>CALVAA010000034.1 GCA_944325315.1 Candidatus Gastranaerophilales bacterium | reverse complement strand
TCAAAGACGAAAACTACTTCACAGGAGGCGACATTGAGAATGCTTTATAGTGAGTAGATGTTTTTAGGGGTTAATTTTTGATAATATAATGAGTTGCTCTTGCTTCGCCTTGCTTTTGGAGAATTCCTTTGCTTATTAAATCTGTAATATCTCTGGTTGCGGTATCTTGAGAGCAATTGCAAATTTTTGCCCATTTTGTGGTTGTAAGTTTGCCCTCAAAATAATCTAATAGCTTGTTTATTATTTTGACCTGACGTTCGTTCATAGAAATATGGCGGTGTTTTTGCCAGAATTCCGCTTTTTGCATGACATCTTTGAAAAGAGTTTCTGAGGAAGTAATTGCAAGAAGCAAATTTTCTAAAAACCATTTTAACCAGTCTGTAATGTCCAAAGATTGGCTTTGAGTGAGTTCGAGGGCTTTATAATAGGATTTTCTGACTTTGTTTATTTGAGATGACATTGAATAAAATCGGTTTTTTGAGTTTTCGCTTCTTGCCAGCAGCATGTCTGCCAAAGCTCTTGCAATCCTGCCGTTTCCATCTTCAAACGGATGAATAATAACAAACCACAAATGAACAATGCCGGCTTTTAAAATAAGGTCAGTTTTTGATTCATTATTTATGTAATCAATTAAATTTTTCATTTCAGAATCCAGCTGATTAGCCGGAGGAGCTTCATAATGAACTTTTTCATGCCCTATTGCTCCGGAAACAACCTGCATTGGACCTTGCCGGTCGTCCCTGTATTCTCCGGTTTTGATTTTATGCAGCCCGCTTCTGCCTGTCGGAAACATTGCAGCTTGCCAGGAAAACAACCGTTCTTCCGTCAGTTTTTTATTGTATTCCTGCGTTGCGTCGAACATCATATCAACAAAACCGTCGATATCCCTGTCAACATAAACATTTTCGTCGAAATCCAGACCGAGTTTTTTTGCAATAGATGAGCGCACCTGTTCAAGGTTTAGCTTTAGACCCTCAATCTCATTTGATTTAATTACATCCTCAGTTAATACATTCAGCAAAGTTTTCCGATGGTTTTCAAATCCGATTCCTTCCATTTTACCTAACAAATACCCCTGTTTAAGCCTGACAGTTGATAATAATGGAAGTATAACACTGCTGTCATAGCTGAAATCAGGATATTTAGGGTTTTGCCAGATGTATTTTTTCATTGGTATCTCCGCAAGTTTTGCATATATTGTACGGTAAAATCTCCGCATTTACAAATATTATCTCCGCATATTTTGCGTAGATAAAATGCAAAATCTCCGCATAAATGCTATTTTCAAAAAGTATCTGGCTTTTTTAGACGGGACAACAATTGTTAAAAAGCTTCGTTCACCCAATTTTGAGCCAATTTTCTTGTTGTTCAATTAATTTCTTCCCCGAAAGTCCGCTATTTAAAAAGAAGTTGCGATAGCCATCTTTTTTATTCTATTTTTATTAAATCATTTTCAATACATTTTTTAAATTCTTCAGATATATCATTTAAGTCTATAACATCAATTGTATATGGTATTGTTGACTCTTCAAAAGCTGTTTTTATCTTGATTTTTATTAAATCATTAAGTTTTTCACCGGATGAATTGATTGCGATATCAATATCAGAGTATTTTTTCGCAAGTCCTTTGGCACGTGACCCAAAAATATAAAAATAGTCATGCTCGTTAGGCAAAAAAATTCTTAGTATTTGAGATATTTTGTCTAAGTATTTTTGCTCAAGGTCTATTTTTTTCATATTCTTTCTTGTAGTTTGTTAAGCAGGTATTTTGCATCTTCAAAAAAGTCATTTACGATTTCAACCACTTCAAGAGCTTTTTTTTCGTCATAAGTATGTGAAGTTATGTTCCTTTTTTGCCTGTAAACAGTCCATATTTCCAGATTGTTAAAAAGAATCCCAATGCGGCTCGCTTCTCGTATGGTTCTGTTAAAATCCATCGTATCAACTTCTTCATTTTCAGTTAAATAGATTTTTAAATACCTTTTAATCATTTTTATTGCCAGTGAATATGTATATTCAAAACGCTGAATCAGCGCATCACGTATGGCAGTATCATCTTTTTCTTTTTGGTATCTTATTATTATTTCTTCTAAACTTTTTAATGCTTTTTCAAATGCTGATAAATTTAAAACATTTTTGTCCATAAAAGACCTTTGTATTGAAATTTTTTATTATCATATCATTAAACTTTAGATAAAAAAAGTTAATTTAAAAAATTATTTTTTCTAATTGTAACAATTTCGTAAAATAATTAAAGTTTTCCCAGAAATTGCCGATAATAAAAATAACTGGTAAAACCGAGGAAGATTATTTGTGCAAAAAATCGGCTAAACGATTGAAGAACGTATAATCAAAGGAATGTAGAATTTTATTAAGTGTGCAGGTCGCAAAAACGAGAATTATTAATGTTAAAAACAAATGAAAAATTGCAGACTCCCGCCCAAATGCCCGAAACCCCAGTAAATACAATGATTTCACGGGGGGGGGGGGCTAAAAAGTCTTGCAGTAGCGGCTTTGGCGGGTTGGG
>CALVAA010000033.1 GCA_944325315.1 Candidatus Gastranaerophilales bacterium | reverse complement strand
TCCTTACTACTAATATTATAGCATATATTTTTCTTATTTAAAGTGATTTTGCATGTTTTGTTGCGAGTTCTTTTTCATATTCTGTTTTTACGTGGAAATCATTTTTTCCGTTTTGATGTTTTTTTCTGTAGTCATACATCATTTTGGGAACAACATAACCTAAGAATAAACAACATACTCCTATGTTAAGCATTGTTGAACCTACTTTTAATGCTTTAATTTTGTTTAGATAGGATTTTGTATTATTTGAATTGGTTGAAGATGATATGAATTTTTGCAGATTTTCTGCAAGTTCTTGCATTTTCTTTACGTCGATATATTTTCTTGTGTCAATTTGCCCTGTTTTTATTGTAGAAATAATTCCTGAACTTTTTGCTGCTTCTACAACTGTGCTGTTTTGATTTTTAAATATATATTCATATAAAGCATTCGTATCACAATTTTTACCGAATTTTTTACTAAATTCCTTTATTTCATCTTGAAGTGATTTTTGCTTAAGTATATTCTCTGCTAAGTTTGTGGATAAAAATTTTGCATCCAGTTTTATTGGACTTTTTAATATTTTTTCAGATGCGGTTTCAATTCCTTTCTTTATTAATTTGTCTGCTATATATACAAAAAATAAAAAAGAACCTTCTTTTATTCCGTATTCTGCAAATTCACCTTTTGTTCTTGCACTGGAAAGTCTCTCTCCTGATATACAAGTATCAAGTACGAACATATTATTTATTGGGTTTAGTACAATTGATTCAGCTACTTTTGATAGTGAAGATGACCCAAATGATGGTGTGTTATTTTTTTTCTTTCCCTGATTAAAATCAGAAAAAATCGGGTTTTCATTATTGTAAGGTGACAATGTTTCTGGTTGATTTTCAATTTGTTTAGCTAGAAATTCTTTTTCAATGTTCTTTTTTGTCATATTTTGCTTGAATTTAGTTAATGCAAAATATGAAAGCATAGTTAAGCCAAGTGACATACCAAATTTGAGTATGGTAAGGGCTTTTGTTTTTGGAATATTAGCTCCGGCTTTTTTTAAATCCTCCATTATTGTTTTGGTTGGAGCATTTTCTATTGCTTTTTTTAAATAATCATTATCTTTTAAGATTCTTACGTCTACTTCAGGAGAAATGCCTGCTTTTTTAAATATAGTCTTATCAATTAATTTTTTATAGGCTGGTATACCGAATAGCCATAAGGCGCCGGTTCCTACTTCATCTACAAGTCTGTCTTTGCCTTCAATCTTACCGCCTGCATCATAGGAAAAATATGTGTAACCTGTAGAATTAAATATATCTTTTGCTGCTAATGGTATTCTGGAATTTGGAGAACCTAATTTTGATACGAGTTTTGATCCTATATTCATAGACATAATAAATCAAAGCCCCCATATCATATTCATAAGGTCAACAATTTCTTTGTTCGCCTTTATTTTTCCATATATTTTTATACTAAGCATTAATTCACCTTACTATACGTATTTAAACGTATAAAATAGATGGAAATTGACTAAAAAGGAATTTGTTTGTAATCTTTGGTAATGAAACTATGGTACAGGATCATAACCGCCAGGATGTAAAGGATGGCATTTTAATATTCTTTTTATACCTAAATAAATGCCTTTGATTAGTCCATATTTCATGATTGCTTGCTTTGTATATTCTGAACAAGTTGGATAGAATCTGCATACAGGCGGTTTCATTCTTGAAAAAAATTGATATATATTTATTAATTTCAAAACTATTTTTTTTATCATTTTAATATACTATTACTTCCGGTTCTATATCTTCTTCTTGTTCTTGCACTTGTTCTTGTAGTGAAATTGCCATATGTTGAATTAAACAATATCTTTTTCCTGAATCCAGCAACATATATTTTATTTTTCTTTCTTCGATTTCCCACATATCTTTTATTTCAACTACAACATATGTATATGGATTTTCTTTTAAATATGATTCTAACCATTTAAAATCTTTATTATTATGAAAAATTATTGGTTTATCATAATAATATATTAAACTATATTTTTTTGCTGGAATGAATGCTGTTAATGGCGCATTATCTTTATTTGCTATTTGTGCAAAACTTATTAAATCATTCTCACCACCATTTAAAATCATAAAATTAAATATGGTTGGAGTAATTACAAATGATAAACTAAGCATTAATATTATGTTAGATGCATATGGTACTATTCGACTTTTTAAAATTACTGCAAATATACTTATTACAGGAATAATAAAAAATATAATTACTAAGGGCAATATTAAATGACTTAATCCTTGGAATAACCATTTATTAATTATGTTATGTCCAAATAAACCTAATAATGAACATATTATTAAAATTAGATTAGGAATCATTGTTGCAAAAAATATGCTTTTATCATGTTCTTTCCTTATCATGTATTCATACCAATAATGACCTGAAATACATGATGCAGGGAACATTAAGAATAATATTAAAAATGTATATTTAGAACCATACAATAATGCGAATATTAATGATGTAAAGAATACTATTGTATTTAGTGAAAGAAATTTATCTATTTTGCTAAGATTATTCCATTTTTCTTTTAGTTTTTCTTCTGAGTTATCTTTAAAGTATGAAAAAATTGATGTTAATATGTCCTTTGCTTTACTTCCTAATATCCACAAAAATGAAAAAGACCATGGGGAAAATCCTAATATAAAGAAACCAATTACAATTAAAATATTTTTAATACTTATATAATTAATTAAATTGTATATAAAGAGATATTCTTTTACAAAGGGTATTCCATATTTATATATCATAATTAAATGCCACGGAAGTAATAATATTGCAAAGATTAATAATCCTATTATTAAGTTCTTGGGAATAAATATTTCTTTTAGTTTTCCTGCAAAAATATGCATTGCAAGAACAGAGAAAAATACTATAAAGAAACCGAATAGACCTGAGCATAATATTGATAATGCACAGAAAATATATGTTCCTATCCAATATTTTGTTTTACTTTTATCTTCATTTGTGAATATTGCCAAGTAAGAAAATAGAATAGCCGCCATTGTTGTGATAACAAATATAAAATCATTTGTTGCAAGTCGTGAAAAAACGACTGTGCCTAAGCATGTTGCCATTATCAATGAAATTATAAAAGAATAAGTTTTTCTTAGAATCTTCTTTATGCTTATATAAAGAAAAATTATTCCGATTGCAGATATTATAGAAATTGGCAATCTTACTGTTTCACTGCTTATCTTCCC
>CALVAA010000032.1 GCA_944325315.1 Candidatus Gastranaerophilales bacterium | reverse complement strand
CTGAATTATTGGATGAATGGCAAAAAAAACTGGGAAAAAAAATTGTTCAAATGTGTCTTGAATACGTTTTAAAAAGAGATACAATAAAAGGCATCCCTCAGCAAGGAGAAGAAACATTTTACAAAAAACGCACACCCAAAGACAGTGAGCTTGATATAAATAAAACAATAAAAGAGCAATTTAATCTACTTAGAATTGTTGACAATAAAAAATACCCAGCATATTTTAAGTTAAACAATAGCACATATAAATTATTTATCAAAAAATGCAAGGATAAAACACAATTCACGGAATATTAAGGATTATATATGACACACACATATATCATAGCAGAAATGTCGGCAAATCATTGCGGAGACAAAGAACTTGCAAAAAAGATTATAAAAACCGCAAAAGAAATTGGAGCTGATGCTGTCAAAATACAAACTTACACAGCTGATACTCTAACAATTAATTGCAATAATGATATTTTTCAAATCAAAGACGAAAAAAGTCTTTGGAACGGTTATAATTTATACACTCTTTATAAAGAGGCATACACCCCTTGGGAATGGCAAGGTGAATTGAAAGAGTATGCCGATAACATTGGAATTGATTTTTTTTCAACACCTTTTGACTTTACTGCAGTTGATTTTCTGGAAAACATAAATGTCCCTTGCTACAAAATAGCTTCCTTTGAAGCAATAGATTTTCCCTTAATTAAATATACGGCTTCAAAGATGAAGCCAATGATTATTTCTGTTGGTATTTCAACCCTTAAAGAAATACAAGAAGCCATTAATACTTGTAAGTCTGTAGGAAATAACGATATAACCATACTAAAGTGCACATCTGCTTATCCGGCTCAACTTGAAGATATGAATGTAATCACCATTAAAGATATGATTGAGCGTTTTACCCCACAAGGCGTAAAAATTGGCTTAAGCGATCATTCTATGAGCAATATACCATCAATTATGGCTGTCACCATGGGAGCAACAGTTATAGAGAAACATTTCACTCTTGATAGAGCTTTGGGAGGAGTTGATGCAGATTTTTCACTTAATCCTGACGAATTTAAAAGTCTTGTAAATTCAATACGATTAACAGAACAATCTTTGGGCAAAATATCATATAATGTAAATCAAAAAAACAGACTCTTTGCCCGTTCCCTTTTTGCAGTAAAAGACATAAAAAAAGGTGAAAAATTTACACCTGAAAATGTTCGCTCTATTAGACCAAATTACGGCTTACACCCAAGATATTATGAAAAAGTTATAGGTAAAGTTGCAAAATGCGATATAAGTTTCGGAACACCTCTAAACTTTACTTTTCTTAACAACAATAACGAAGGTTAAAAATTTTACAATCATTTTGTTTATAATAAAATAATTTATAAGTTCAGAGTATTAGAGGTTTAATGAGGTACTATGAAATATACTGAAATAAAAAAATGCAGATTTTGTGAAAGTGAAAATCTGTACAATGTTTTGTCACTGGGCGAACAGTATTTAACAGGTGTATTCCCTAAAGATAAAGAAAGCGCAGACAATTTAACAAAAGGACCTCTGGATTTGGTTTTTTGCAGTGATTGCGGGTTGTTACAAATGAAACAATCATACAGTCTGGATGAAATGTACGGAGACAATTACGGATATCGCTCAGGTCTTAATATTTCAATGGTCAACCACCTTACAAGAAAAATAAATTCACTGGAAAAACTTGTAAAACTCAACGAAAACGACTTGGTAATAGATATAGGCAGCAATGACGCAACATCACTAAAAGCGTACAAAACAAAATGTAAAAAAGTTGGCATAGACCCGACAGGAGAAAAATTTAAACAATATTATACAAATGACATTACACTTATCGCAGACTTTTTTAGCGCAGAAAAATTCAGAGAAATATTTAATAACAAAAAGGCGAAAATCATTACATCTATTGCAATGTTTTACGACCTTGAAAACCCTGCAAAATTCATAGAAGACATCAAAGAATGTCTGGATGATAATGGAATATGGCATTTTGAACAAAGTTACATGCCCTCTATGCTAAGAACAACCTCATACGACACTATATGTCATGAACATCTTGAATTTTATTCTTTTGGCGTTGTAAAATCAATGCTGGAAAAATGCGGACTAAAAATTATCGATGTAGTCACAAATTCAATCAATGGGGGCAGCTTTGCTATAAGTGCATGCAAAAAAGATGCACACTATAAAGAAAACGCCCCTGTAATAAATTGGATGCTAAAGCAAGAACAAGACATGGAATTAAAAACCCTGAAACCTTATATTGAATTTAAAAATAAAACATTTAAACATAAAGAAAATTTAAGAAGTCTGATTGAAAACCTTGTAAATGACGGGAAAAAGATAATAGGCTACGGGGCCTCTACAAAAGGCAATGTTTTGCTACAATTTTGCGGCTTAACACAAAAACATATATCATATATTGCCGAGGTTAACCCTGATAAGTTTGGTTCATACACCCCGGGTACTCATATACCGATAATTTCAGAGGCAGAGGCAAAAGAGATGAAACCTGATTATTTTCTGGTATTGCCTTGGCACTTTAAAAACAATATACTTGAGCGAGAAAAAGATTATCTGGAAAATGGCGGAAAATTTATTTTCCCTCTACCTGAAATTGAAATAATATAAACAACAAGAGGTATCAAATGGGAACAGTTGAATATTACTGTGGAGAAGAACTGCTTTCTCTCCACAAAAAAGATAACGAATACAGCTATACAAACAAAGATGAACTAAAGGTAGAAATTGTTAAAAATGGCATAATATACCCATTAGAGATATCTGAAACAGGCATAGAAGAAAATAATCAATATGGCGGTGTCTGCGACGAAAACAACAATTTTGTCGAACTTTCAAAAAATACAAGGATAAACAGGGATTTTCACTTACCATACCCGCAATGGTATGTCGGTGCAAATCCAAATGTTGAATTGGAAAAAATAGAATATATTGATGAAGATGTCGTATTTATCGGTGCCATGCATGGGCACTTTGGGCATTTTTTATTTGAAAGTTTAAACAGGCTGTGGTTTTTTCTGAATAATGAAAACAAAAAATATAAAGCGGCGTACATTATCAGCAACACATTTCCAAATAAAAAACAGCTTGATATGCTGAAAATTTTCGGACTAAAAGAAGAAAACCTAATACAGGTAAACAAACCGGTAAGATTTAAAAATGTAATAGTGCCAGAGGTTTCATACTCTTTAAATGACAAATGCCACAAAAAATACAGAGAAACAATAGAAAAAATTAAAGAAAATGTCATAAAAAAACAAAAGAAAATAAAGGTAGACAAAAAAATATTTTTCTCCAAAGAGTTTATTGGCAACAGCAGGGCAATTGGGGAAGAAAAAATTGCCTTAGAATTTAAAAGAAACGGGTACAAAATTGTTCATCCGGAAAAACTTGGTATTTACGAATACATATTACTGCTTTCACAATGCAAAAGCCTTGTTTGCACTTCTGCCACAAATGCACATAACTGTATATTCTTACCAAATAATTCGGAAATAATAGTCTTAAACAGGTCAAACCATATTCACTACATTCAAACAATGATTGAAAAACTCTTTGATTTTCACTCTGTACATATACAGTGTCATCAAAATTTACTTCCTGTAAGTTATTGTCAAGGGCCGTTTTTAATATCACCCACAAAATACTTGAAAAACTTTTTTAAAGACAGGAAAATGAAATTTAACAAGCACCTTGAGTTAAGCACAAGTGATATTTTTAAATTTTTTAGAGAATGGGCAAATATATACAAAAACCCGAACTCCCTAATAGAAAATAACAAAAAAGAATATATAGAAAAATCTGATATAATAGCATTAATTCACACTGTACTGGAATAGGGTTAATTTAAGTTATGGAAGCATTTAAGTATTATTTATACAATTACATAATTACATACATACCTTCTTTTAAAATAAGGGTTTTTTACCTAAGAAAAATTTTAAAATATGAAATAGGTAAAAACACTTTTATCCACATGGGTTGTTTTTTCTGCGGAAAGGACATAAAAATGGGTGACCACACAGTAATTGGCAGAAATTGTTACCTTGGAGAACCGCTGGAGATAGGTGACAATGTTTCAATGACGGCTCAAACATACGTTTTTGGGGCTACACATTCTAAAAACAGTCCAATTTTTGAATGTACACACTCCAAAGTAAAAATCTGCGACTACTGTTGGATTGGAGCAAGAACGGTTATTTTACCTGGAGTAACCCTAAACAAAGGTTGTATCACAGGTGCAAACTCTACTATAACTAAAAGTATACCGGAGCTCGAGATTTGGGCGGGTTCACCGGCAAAAATTATTTCAAAAAGGGATTCAAAAGCCCTAAAATACAAACTGAACTATTTCCCAAAATTCAGCTGATATTATATGGAAAAACAAACAAAAAAAGCAGTTATAACAGGAATATACGGACAGGATGGGAGCTATCTGTGCGAAATTTTGTCAAAACTCGGATATTTGGTTTATGGTATTACAAAAGAAAATCTGAGTAAGAACTCGCAAAAAATTAAAAAATATCTCGAAAACAAAAATATTTGCCCTATTGTTTATAATACGGATTTAAACAATCTTGAAGAATTGCAAAAACTTTTAATTGAAATTAACCCTGATGAAATATACCATCTTGCAGCATTTCATAATAGCTCTGAAAATACAAAAGATGAAAATAAAAGCGCAATATTAAACGAAAAACTTTTATATGACTACAACACAAAATCAACATCAAATATTTTATATATTGCTACAGAATTTTTAAAATCAAAAGTTGTTATAGCAGGCTCTTGTCTAATGTTTGATGATTCATCCACAAATATTCAAAACGAAAACACGCCATTTTGCTCAAAAAGTTTGTACGGTCTTGCAAAAATTAGTGAATATGAGCTTGCTCAATACTATAGGAAAAAGGGAGCACATGTTTCCTGCGCTATTTTATACAACCACGAAAGCTCAAGAAGGGCTGATGATTTTGTTACAAAGAAAATAGTTAAAAATCTTGTAAAAATAAAAAAAGGCGAAATAAACAATTTTACTCTTGGTAACACAGATGTAAAAAAAGACTGGGGCTATGCAAAAGATTATGCATATGCAATGTACCTTATGACACAACAAAATACAAGCGACAATTATGTACTGTCAACAGGTCAACTACACTCAATAAAAGATATAATAAATATATGTGCAAACTTTTTAAAGATTGATAATGTATATTCTTGCATTAATATTGATAACAGCATAATAGGAAGAAAAATAAATAAAACACTCATAGGTGATTATAACTATGCAAAAGAAAAATTAGGTTTTAAACATTCGCTAAATTTTAATGACATAATAGAATTAATGATAAAAAACGAATTAAATGGGGGGTTGGAGTAGAAATGTTTGACTACAAAGGATACAGCGAAAAAGAACTTCTGGAACTTTGTGATGACACAAAAGCAAACAAGGGCAAAGCTGACTGGCTCTATTGGCCAAGTGAAGTATATTCTTTTGGTAAACACTATAGAAAATACGGTTTCTATCCGTCATTTTTACCCCTGCATGTTTACTCCGACCATGGAATTGGCAATCCGAAAATATACCCTCATGAGCTTGAAAATAATGCAGAAGCATTCCTTGTGTTTTGTGAAGAAAAATGCAAAGAATACAGAAAAATTTCCAAAAAGCCTTGTTATATAACAACCCCGCCGATGATTTTATACAGAAGACAACACAATATAACAATAAGCAAAGATGCAAAAGGTACAATCGCATTTCCTTCACATTCAACACCCGAAATTGACTCAAATTTTGATATAAAAAAAT
>CALVAA010000031.1 GCA_944325315.1 Candidatus Gastranaerophilales bacterium | reverse complement strand
TTAATATTTTAAATTTATGTTGCCCAAAATAATCAAACCATCTGTAACAAGAAATCAAACCATGTGTTCTTTTACAACCCTTTAAGGTGATAATCTCATATATAAAACTAGCCCCACACAGGGCTAAAACGCGCTTGGAGGGATTCGAACCCCCGACCTTTTGGTTCGTAGTTATAAAATATGCTTTTTGTGATTTTTAATATTTTCTTTTAATCTTTTGTGTAGTACATATTTTGACGATTTTATTTTTTGTAATTTCTTGTATTTTGAGTTGAATTTTGTTGAATTTTTATAAAAAAGTTGAATTATTGTTGAATTATTTTTGAAAATAAAAGCCTCTAGCTAGAGGCTTTTATAATTTAATTATCTCATATTACAATATTTGTTTTTATCATCCCATTTCCAATTATATTTTAAACAATTTTCTTTATTAATTTTAATTAATCCATATTCTGTATTTATTTCTAAACCTTCTTTACATATTGAAGTATCTAAACAAAAATCTTTATCATCAAACAAATAACAAAGAAAAGATATAATTAGAATAAGCAACATAATACAAATTGTAATAATTATTTTTTTCATAGTTTTAGTATTTTTTATTCAATCCTTTAGGTCTATACTTATCAACTAAAATTCTACAATCAGTATTTGGATTTTGCAAGCCTTGCAATCGCCCATACAAATTTGCATAATGGTCATCCCTATAATCTTCTATAATTTCAGAAGGTTTCATTTTAGTTCCATCTTTTTTCTTTTTATATTGATTCTTTATCAAATCCGTATTCTCTCTTAAATCACTCAAACCTCTTGCTATATCTGCACCAGCTTGTCCTCTTTGTGCTGCTTGACAATTTGCTTTTGCATGAAAATACTTGTCAGAAAGTTTTGTATTTGCTTCTTTAATATCATGATAATTTCTTTTAAAATCACCAATGGCGCCAAGTTTTTGCCTTAGTTCATCTACTGTAGAATAAAGTTTCTGTGCAGGTGTTAACCTATCACCTAGCAATCCAAGTAATTTGTTCTTTTCTTCTTGTTCTCTTTTTTCTTTCTCTCTTTGTTTAATCGAATTAGCATACAAAATTTCTACTGGTGATTGTTTTTCTTTTTCCATAAATAATTCCTCTTAAAATCTAGTACAATACAAAATGGGTAAAATAATGTTAGTAAAAAATAATAAAATAAAGTTAAATAAAAAATATAAAATAAATAAAAATAATATTTATAATAGTAACATTAATTTTAATATTCTTCAAGTGCCACACTGATTTTATCTTTTTAAATTCACCTCTTGAAATTTTGTAGTGAAAACGCTACAATATAAATATAAAAGAAGTTGAATTTTATAAATTAGAAAACGGCAAAGAACCAGTTAAAGAATGGCTTTTATCCTTGGATAATGTAACAATGGTTAGAATAATCAAAAGATTAGAACGCATTTATGAAGATAACTTTGGTGATTATAAGCAAATTGCCCCTAATTTATACGAACTTCGATTTACTTTCGGCAAGGGCTATCGGATTTACTATACAATAAAAATAATATAGTTGTCTTGTTACTAAAAGCAGGCGACAAACAAAGACAAAGCAAAGATATAGAAATCGCAAAAATCTATTTGAAAATTTTAGGAGATAAAAATGTCTAATTTAAACGATTTTTTACTTGAACAATTAAAAGACACAGAATTTCAAAAAGAATATATGAACCAATCCTTGGCTCAATACATTGAGGACGGTAATTTTACGGCATTCTTCCGCTCTCTTGAAGCAGTGATTAAATCAAGAGATACAATTTCAGGATTTTGTGAAAAAGCAGGAATTGATAGAGCAATGTTATACAGCGTTTTTAAGGGTGAAAGAGTGCCTAAAGTTGATACTTTAGCGAAAATACTAAAAACACTTGGATACAGCTTAAAAGTGGCTTAATTTATATAGATTTTTTAAAGAAGGATTACTATATTTAAAATATAGGTTTATTTTTTTTAAATTAAATTAGATGTCGGTTTTAAAATTATCCTCGTAGTATTACAAATATAATAATGGTAAGTATTTTGTTGCAATATCCGATAAAAAAACTTATGGAAAAATAGTTGAACTCTCTCAAAAAACTATTGATGAAGATAAATTAACAACTAAAACCGCATTCATGCAGGGGTGTTTGAGTGCTTTAGGTTGGTTTTTCGGAGTAATTTTTACTTTAGCTGGCTTAGAGGCTCTTTACCTGATACTTTATTAATGATAATTGCAGGTTTAATCCTAATTCCCCCTATTGGTAAATATATAGAAAATAAAATCAATACTAAAATACAAGTTAAAAACTTTGGAACAGTAAAGGTTATAACTTGTATAATTCTTCTATTTATTTGTGGTTTTGTTAGCGGAAATTCATCAAGTTATAAATCTGCTCAAACTTATATACAAAATAAGGAATGGAAACAAGCTCATGAAACACTTATTACTATTAAAGATTATAAAAATTCAAAAGAATTATTAAAAGAGATTGATTATAACTATTATAAAGAGGTTGGTGATAAATTTTACAAAAGTAAAAATTATGATGAAGCGTTGAAGAATTACAGAAATGCCAAAACCGGTTTTAATGATGCAGACATTGACCAAAAAATTACAAAGACATCAAGTGAATTAGAAGCAAAGAAAACAATTAAAACTTCTGAAAAAATGGAAATTAATAATAAAAATATGCAACTATTTGTGGCTTGTTATCTACGCTTAACGCAGGAAGAAAAAGATAAAAAAATGTTTTCTCAATATAAGATTCAAAATTATTTTGCAAAAATTATAGATGAAATATGTATATAAAAATAATGAGGTGAACAATGGCAAACATTCAACCAAGAAAAAAATAAACAAGGCGAAATAATCTCATATTCTATCAGGGTTCACAATGGCAGAGATATTAACGGCAAACAATTAAAGCCCTATGCTATGACGTGGGTTGTACCACAGGGTATGAGTGAAAAGAAAATTCAAAGTGAACTCAATAAAGTTGCTGTTTTATTTGAAAAACAATGCAAAGAGGGTATTATTGCCAACAACAAACAAACTTTTGAAAAATATGCAAGCTATGTTCTCAATCTTAAAGAACGTACAGGCGCAAAACACAAAACAATCGCTTTTTATAAGGGTTTATTGGAAAGAATAACCCCGGCAATCGGACACTTTAAGTTATCAGAATTAAAACCCAACACTTAAATGCTTTTTATGAGCAATTGTCTAAGGACGGTATGAACAAAACAACCGGTGGCAAATTAAGCAACAAAACAATTTTAGAACACCATAGGCTAATTAGAACCATATTAGCACAGGCAGATAAAGAAATGCTGGTAACATATAATGCGGCAGCTAAAGCAACACCGCCAAAAGTTGAAAATAAAGAGGCAAATTATTTTGAAAAAGAAGATATAGATAATATTTTATTTTACTTGCAAAAAGAGCCTTTAAAATGGCAAGTTGCAATGAACTTGCTAATTTTCACAGGCTGCAGACGTGGTGAAATTATGAGCTTAAAGTGGAATAAAATCGACTTTAAAAATAATCGCATAATAATAGATACAAATTTATTATATTCTAAAGAGCTTGGAATTTATGAAGATACACCTAAAACAGAGCAGTCAAAAAGAACCATAGTAATTCCAAAAGAGCTTTGCGACCTACTTAAAGTTTATAAAAAAGAGTACAATAAAAAACGTTTAATGCTGGGCAGTTTTGGACTGACACAAACTTTATTTTTACACAGGAAAACGGAAAAGCTATGCACCCTGACAGCTTAACTGATTACTGTACTAAATTTGAAAAACGGTACAACAAAATCATTAAAGAAGAAAATAAAAGCAGAGGCAAAAACGATAAATTAAAACTATTACCACACATTAACCCTCATGCTTTCAGGCATACACAAGCTAGTTTGTTGTTCTTTAATGGCAGCGACCCTATAACTATAAGTAAAAGATTAGGACACGCAAAAGTAAGCACCACAACAGATATTTATAGCCATATTATGCAAAAAGCAGATGAAAGTGCTTCTGATACTTTAGCTAATATGTTTTATAAGCAAAATATAGTAGCCACGAATATATCAAATCAATAGATTAATTTATAAAACCTTTGAAAAAATTATCCGTTAATTCCATTAATGTTTTGAAATCGACAATTAATTGCGGATGAAGAATTATTGTTTTTGATTGTTCCTCAAAAGAATGCATATAGAATGGTAAAATATGCTTTAATTCTTCCTCCATTTCTTCTAATTTATTATATTTATTTAAGTTAAATGTTGAAAGTGCTTTTGATTTTTCAATATTTATTTCATTGTATTTTTCAACTTCTTCAACTCCAAAGGGTAGAACATATAAAGGTATTCTATGTCCTAAAGAGTGTCTAAAATTTTTAAAATATTCTTCATACCATTTTTTGAAATAACCATTTTGTATGTCATTTAGATAAGTTTTGAATTCTTGCGTAAAATATTGTTGTATTTGCCTATTATATAAACTGATTTTATTTTTAGATAAGTTTAACTGCTTTTCGGCATTTACAATCCAAGCTAAATTATCTATTGCGCCATATAAATTTATTACAAATGTTTGTATAAACGCATCTATATCTAGTAGTTCGTGGCGACTTAAAATTTTTGTTCTTTCGGGTGGATATATTTGAAATATTCTTGTTATGCAATGGAGCAGCATGAACAATCTTCTTGAAAATCCATGTTTAAGAAATTCATTCGCCCTATCATTTGTATATTTTATTGAAGATAATTTAATGAATTTAATATTAAAATCATCATTAATGTGTATAAATTCGTTTGTCATATCCCGAATTTGTTGTTCAGTATATTGTATTTTTCTTTCCTTGTTGAATTATAGTTGAATTATTTGCTATTTTTTCTATTAAAAAAGGGTTTCATTAAATCTCTGAAACCCTTTATTTATAATATTCGCGCTTGGAGGGATTCGAACCCCCGACCTTTTGGTTCGTAGCCAAACACTCTATCCAACTGAGCTACAAGCGCAAATATTAAATTGTATTAAATTTTACAATGCTCAAAAATAAATATCAAGAATATAAATTTAATCGTATAATATCATTATGAATTTTGATAACAACTTACTGGCTTATGAATATTATAAAAATCAATATGTACCAAAAGAAGTCTACACCAGCGGCGAAAAAGACGAGACGAAATTAATTGACAAATATTCTGTTGACAAAAAAAATGCGCCTGTTATTGCCCTTAAAGACGATATTATAAATCATGAAGGTTATGGTCTTAAAAACGGTTTTTACAGCGTAGTTCCCGATAGATATCTTGATTTTCTGCTTTTATATCAAGGGGCTGACTTGAAAGCAAAAGTACCTGTTGTTGCGTTTGAAGTGTATGAAAGTGTTAATGCTAAAACGCCAAAAACAGAAAAAATGAGCTACAGGCGTTACTTAAAACAACAAGAAAAACAATATCGCAAATATTTAAAAGGAATCAACCCCGAAGAATTTGACTTTAAGGAAGCAAATATTGAATATGACAGGGAAAAAGACGCATATATAATATTTTACAACTCAAACAATTATAGCCTTGTTGGTGTAATTAAGTTTTAATTTTTCAATCAAAAGATTGATTTTTTAATCTTACAAGTATGATACCTTTTTTATGAGGATAAACGTATTATAAAGGAATTAGCTAAGAAAGGCAGAAAAAATGCAAAAGATTTCCCCCCTTAGGTCAAGTATTGAAGCGTTTAACAAATTTAAAGCGCTAAGAGCAAACAAAGCAAACAAAACGGAAAAAACACAAGAAAACCAAACAAATCCTTTTGGAATCACTTTCAAAGGTACTGTTATTCAGATGGATGTTTTCGAAAAAACAGACAAGGCAGAAAAAGCTACATCTCCATCTTTAAAAGAAAGAATCCAAAACACGGGCAAACTACTTGCAAGTGCGTGGGTAGGTACAATTAACAAATTTTCATCATTAAAAACAAATGCAATTGCATTTGGCAACAAAATAAAAGACAACACGATTGCGGCAGCTAAAAAAATCAGAGATATCGGAAACACAAAAGTGGAATTTGATGTTTTCAAATATAATGTTTCAAGGTTACAAAATCAACCCGTTAGCGAATTAAGAACAATGTTATCCAACGAATTGCAAGGAGTGTCTAATGAATAACAGAAGAATAAAAAATATTATTGAAGCTCTGGGAAAGCACAAAGACGATGAGTCTATTCAAGTATTAAACGAACTTGGTACAAATTGTCCCATAGATGAAATTAGAGAATTGACAAGCAAAGCATTAATCAGAAAAAACACCCATAATGCACTCGAGCTAATGATTGTAAATAAAGGAAAAGGAATAAATGACCTTTCAGCTCGTGTTGCAATGTGTGCTATAAACGAATTGCTTGCACTAAAAGACAAACAAGAAGCAATCAAAATCTTAGATGATACAATAAATATGCACTCTGAAAAAGAAGTGCAAGATACGGCTCGTTCAGTCAAAGCTTTAATGTCTTTCAGCTCATAAAGTAATGACATTATAATATATTTATCCTAAAATCCGACAATACTGTCGGATTTTTTAATATTTATCACCCTGATATGCGTTTCTTTGAAGCATCATTTTATCAATCATATTTAATATTTCAAAACGTCTGTTTACCCACTTGGGCTCAACCGTGGTTTCAGAGTATCCTGTTCCTGCTATTCTTTCAATTACAGTAGTTTTAGGCAGAATCTCCAATATATCACAAACAATATCACAATATTGCTCCATATTCATCAAATAAAACGGTTCTTTTTGATACATTCTATACAAAGGCGCATCTTTTAATACTGTAAGCATATGGATTTTTATCCCGTCGGGATCTAACAGTGCAATTTTTTTTGCAGACTCAAGCATCATTTTTCTGTTTTCATTCGGAAAGCCCAAAATTATATGAACACAAACTTTAATTCCTCTTTTTTTTGTCTCTTTTATAGCCTTTGAGGCACTTTCAAAATCGTGGCCTCTATTTATGAGTCTTAAAGTTTCATTGTTTGCACTTTGAATTCCGTATTCTATCCATGGATTTTTATAATTGGAAATTAAATCAAGCTTTTCATTATTAACGCAATCCGGCCTTGTACCTATTGTAATACCTACTATTTTTTCATCTATAAAAACGCTGTCATAAACTTCTTTAAGTTTTTCAACATCGGCATAAGTGTTTGAATAGGACTGAAAATATGCAATAAAAGCTTGTGCTTTAAATTGTTTCGTCAACTTCTCCATGCTTATTTTTATTTGCCGTTCAATCGGAAGACTTTCCTCATTACATCTTGAGTAGCTTCCTTTTTCATCACAAAATACGCATCCGCCCAGAGATATTGTCCCGTCACGATTAGGACAGTAAAAACCGCCATTGAGGGTAATTTTATAAACTTTTTTTTGAAAAGTTTCAAAAAGATATTTGCTATAAGGATAATATCGCTTCTCCATATTTATTATTATCTATTAAAAATAAATATTTAATGATAAGATAATTAAATGAAAATAAAAAATGCAAAATTTTTAATAAGTGCTCCGAATATTAAACTTTGTCCTGAATTAAATTTGCCGGAATACGCTCTTTTAGGAAGGTCTAATGTCGGAAAGTCCACTTTCATTAACACCATAGTAAACAATTCAAAGCTTGCTAAAACTTCAAATACACCTGGCAAAACCCGTCTTATAAATCTTTTTGAAATTACAAGCGATAAAAAAACTTTCATTCTGGCAGACTTACCGGGCTATGGCTATGCAAAAGTTTCAAAAAAAGAGCAAGCCGAATGGCAAAAAAATCTTGAAGAATATTTAAAAAAAAGAAAATTAACTTCAACAATCCAATTCATTGATGCCAGACACGATATTCAAAAAAATGACATTTTAATGCAGGAATGGCTAAAATTTAACAGTATTCCCTGCTTTAATATTTTAACAAAGTGTGATTATATTTCAAAAAATGAAATCAATAAAAAGCTTTCTGTTATTGAAAAGACTTTTGAAAACAGGGCTTTTGCTTTTTCATCCAAAAACAAAATTTATATTGAGTCAATTTTAAACCATTTTGAAGAACAAATTTAAAACCTGCTTTTAAAAACCGGAATCAAAACAGCACTCAAAATGCCGACCGCAACAAGAGCTATAGCGCTTGCGCATGCCTGTTTTTCTTTATGTTTTTCAACACATGCAGCAGTTCCTATAACATGTGATGCACTCCCTATGGCAAGTCCTATTGCTATATTGCTTTTTATATTTAATTTTTTTAAAATAAAATGCCCGAATAATCCGCCAAAAACACCCGTAATTACAACAACACATGCGGTAAGTTCACAATAGCCTCCGATGCTTTTTGAAATTTCAAGCGCAATTGGCATTGTTGTAGACTTTGGAATAAGACTCATTATAATTTCATGCTTAGCATTTAAAATTTTTGCACAAAAATATGTCGAAACAACAGCCACAAAAAGAGCAAGAAAAAAGGCCGGATATAGCGCACGTTTGTTCTTTAAAAGAATATTTGAATTTTTATATAAAAGATAGCCGAGTGCAATCGTGGAAGGGGCTATCATAAAAGAAAACACATTTGCACTTTTGTAGTATGTTTGATAGTCAATATGAAAAACCTTTAAAAGAACAATAATAGAAACTCCGACAGATAAAATTATCGGAATTTTTTTAAAAAATATTCTATTTTTTAAAGAGTTAAAAATAATAAACAGGATTAAAGTTGAAAAAAAACCAAAAAAATACATTTACTTTCCTCCCTTTTTTATGGAGTAAAGCTTTTTATACTTTATAATATTTTCAACAAATAATCCCGTTATAACTAATACCAATGTTGTTGTTATAAAAATTGTTGCAATTATAACAGCAAAGTTTTTTATAACAATATCAGAATATTCTATTATTCCTACAAATGCAGGAATAAAAAACAGAATCATATACTTTAATATAAATTCACAAAAGTCCCTAATGTATTTCTCTTTTATTATATTTGATTTCAATAGTATAAAAAATATAATTATCCCCAATATTGGAGACGGGATAGGGATTTTAAAAAATAGTAAAAATTTGTCGGATATATATCCTACCAAAAAAATTGTCAATGCTCCAACGGAAAAATTTAAAATTTTATTCATAAATTTATTATAATATAAGCATTTTTAAACCGGAAAAAAATCTTTATTAAATCTTTATAAAAAAACATATCCCGGTGTGATAATATAGTTAAATAAAAGGAAATAGTTGAGGAGAATAAAATGAAAATTCCTATTATCAATTCAAAAAGACAATATGAAACAATTGCCGCAAAAGCAGAAAACGCTGTTTTAGAAGTTATGAGAAGCGGTTCATACATACTAGGCGCTAACAATAAAGAATTTGAGCAGGAAATGTGCGAATATTTAAATGTCAAACATGCTGTTGCGCTAAACTCCGGAACAGATGCTCTGCATTTAGCTTTAAGAGCTTTAGATATAAAAGAAGGAGATGAGGTTATATCTACAGCTTTTACTTTTGTTGCAACATCGGAATCAATAGGAATTGTCGGTGCTAAACCTGTTTTTGTTGATATTAATCCGGATACTTTTAACATCGACGCTGAAAAAATTGAAGCAGCAATTACACCAAGAACAAAAGCAATTATTCCCGTGCATTTATACGGACAGCCCTGCGATATGGATGTGATTATTGATATAGCAAAACGTCACAATCTTTTTGTTATTGAAGATGCCTGCCAAGCAATTGGTGCCGAGTATAAAGGTAAAAAAGTAGGAACCATAGGAGATGTTGGATGTTTTAGTTTTTATCCTACTAAAAACCTTGGTACAATGGGCGATGGCGGCATGCTGACAACTAATTCACAATATATTAAAGAAAGAGTTTTAGCTCTTAGAAACCATGGCGGAAAAGTTCGCTATCACCATGATGAAATCGGAGTAAATTCAAGGCTGGATGAAATTCAAGCTGCAATTTTAAGAGTAAAACTGCCTTATGTAGATAAATGGAACAAATTAAGAAGAGAACATGCCGCTTATTATAACGAACTGTTTTCAAAGTGCAGTTTAATTGAAACTCCGAAAGAATTGGATAGTACATACTGCGTATACCATCAATACACAGTTAAAGTTCCAAATAGAGATGAGGTGCATAAAATGCTTTTAGAAAAAGGAATCGGAGCTATGATATATTACCCTATTCCTTTGCATTTGCAAAAAGTACACGAAAAATATAACTTTAAAGAAGGAATGCTTCCGAATACCGAAAAAAATACCAAACTTGTTCTTTCCCTCCCTATGTTTGCAGAAATTACAAGAGAAGAACAAGAAGAAGTTGCAAATACATTAATTGAATGCGTTGAAAAATTAACAGCAAAAGTTTAAAAATGAAAAAAGCGATTAAGCCAAGGTTTATCCTTGGCTTTTTCTTTTTTGAATTTCGTCTTTCAGTATTTTTCTAAACACTATTGCAGGATAATAATCATCCACCATATCAACTACCCTGTTTACGCAATCAAGCGCTTCAGGCAGATTATTCATTAAATAATGACATTGTGACAATATTAAAAAGGCCTCAGGGTCGGCATAAAAAAGTCTCAAACTTTTTTTACAAAATATTATTGCAACATCAAAATATCCGTTGGCATATAAGGCTCTTGCAATGAATTTATAACTTTCGGGATTAGCTCTATATAGTATGTCACAAGCACTGATAAGATTTTGCGCCCACTCAATTAAATCGTTTTCTAAAAAAAGATTTATATAAACTTCCAAAAAAGCTCTTGTTTGGAAAAAACAAGGCTTGTTTTTAGGCTCTTTTAGCTTTATATATTCTAAAATACAAAGACCCCAAGCGCTTGCTCTTGAATTTTTAGAATTCATTTTCCAATATTTTTCAGCGCTTTTTTCATCCTTTAAAAGCAAGGAGCAAAGCCCCGCTTCATAATAACTTTTTTCTTTTAAAAAAATATTGAGCGCTTCTTTATAGTTTTTTTTATAGAAATGTTCTTTTGCTAAATCAATCAACCCGCTCATTTTTTTGAATTTTCTTTATTGCATCAAAGCCTTTTGTGCTTATTTGCGTTGGTTTAAAATTGCTTATTGCTTCAATATCTATGCTTTGAGCTTGCTTGTTTGCTTTTTTAATTTCATTATAAATTTCTTCTCTGTATATTTGAACATTATTTGGAGCGTTTACCCCGATTTTAACAGTATTTTTATAGCTTTCAAGTATGATAACTTCAATGTTATCATTAATTATCAATTTTTGATTAACTTTCCTTGTTAAAATCAGCATAATTTATTCTTCCGTTTTTTCTTGTTCAAATAATTTGTGTCTAACCTTGTAATTTGTATTTTTCAAAACTATTTGCATAGCTTTTTTATTTTTTAGGTTAACAACAATCGGCGCAAGTAAATTAATCGTAGCTCCTTGCGGGTTGCTTTGCGGTATATTTGTAATATTGAAGACAAAAATATCATCAGCATCTTCAATTTCAAGCAATTTTTCTTCTTCATCGGGTATATCAAACTGATAATCTATACCAAAAAAGCTGCATAGTGTAACCGGAAAAGCAAGGCTCATATCTTCTACCGATTGAAGCCATTTAAAAGGCGAATCCGGCTTATAGTCTATAAGGGTATATTTTGTTAGTTTATTAAACCCTATTATTGGTTGAACAAAATCGAAAATTGAAGCTTTTTCAATTTCCAATTCTCCAAATTTTTCTGTATTAATTTTTATTTTACCGTCATCTTGAGTCATTTTAGATTCCATAACCCGCTAAACCACTATTTTGAGTCAAATTGTTATATAAAAACATTTTTGCAATTTCAGGATTAATATTATTGCTTAATTGAGCATTGTATAGCCCGGGATTCAAATTATTCCCTAAAAGATTGTATGGACTGTATTGTTGCATTTGACCATATTGCATCAGTTGCGCTATATTTGGTCTTTCAAAAGGATTGATTCCAATTTTCGAAAGTGTATTTAAAGCAGAAGCTATTTCTTCATTTGTCGGCATTTGGGATTGAAGTTGAGTATTTTGTTCTTGCTCTTCCTGCATTTTTCTTTGGTATTCACTCTGTTGTAGTTTACGTTCCATCCTCTCTCTTGTAATTCTATCCATAGCTGCAGGGTGAATCATTTTCCCGGATTGGATAAATAAATCCATATCATCTAATTCGGCTGTTTTTGAAGCAGTTTGCTCTTTTTTTGGCGGCTGGCACTTTGTATTGTTTGGATCATCCAGACAATCCAGTGCTCTTTGCGAATAATATGTTAAGGCAAGATTTTGATCTTTTTTTACAATTTCTTTATACAAAATCTGCGCTTCTTCCTTGTATCCTAGTCTTGTGTAGCATAAAGCAAGATAATATTTTGCATAAATATTATCTTTTTCTGTTTTAACAAGTTCTTCTAAGTCTTGCATTGCACCTATATAGTTTGCTTGCCTGTATTTTGTTATAATTGGCTTTAGCGAAGGCGTAATTTTGGGCGGTTTTGGAGTAATATTGTATGTTGATGCCGCATTTGCCATATAACAGTTGCAAATTCCAAATATTGCTAATGAAAAAATTATTGAAAACATTTTTTTCATGGTCATAATCCTTTTTATAACATTTAATGATTTTTATACAAATTACAATATAGATTATTATATCGTAATAAATACAATATACTTAAGTGAAAAAGACTTTTTTCCTCTAAACAGTGGAAAAAAAATTTGTTTTATATAGAATCTGAAAACAAATTAAGTTATAATTTATTTATTATGAAAATCAAAATACGGGAAACCGCAAAAAAGAAAAAAAATTATAGTCTATACAAACTTGCTTCGGTTTTAAATGTACCTCAGCAAACGGTATATTCCTGGGCTAAGGGCAGAACCCAACCTTCATATTTAAATTTAGACAGAATTTGCGATGTTCTGGACTGTAAAATTGAAGACTTGCTCGAGGCTGAGCCAGTTCAAAATAAGCTTTTTGATTTTTAATATAAAAAGGCCTGCAAATGCAGGCATAGAAAGAAATATATGAAAATTAATAAAATTTGAACTTATTTTACATGTCCATGGTTTGTTTTATGGTCTAAATCCGCATTTTTTTCGTTTGCGCTGATTTTTCCCTGAATTGTTCTTAAAGCTAAGACCCCGACACCAACAAGGGTTGCAATTGCGGCCGTGCCTTTGTGAGATGTTACACCTTTGCCGGCTTTATTTAAAACGTTCAGATATTCTTTGCCATAAAACTTTTTAGGTAATGTAACTACATTTTTAAGATTTTCAACAGGCGATTTTGTAAGAAGCGAAGGAATAAAGCCAACAGCGTGTTTTAGCCCTTTGGTTACATCTTTTCCTATCCCTAAAAGAGTTCCGCCGATTTGCCCTTTGGATTCTTTTATATTCTTTCCGATAACTCCGACAACAGTAGTTGCCACAGCGCCTTCAACCACACCTTTTACAGCACCTTGCGTTGTGTTTGTAACATTATTAAAACCTTTCAAAAAATCCAGTGTCTTATGCTTTAATAATTCGAATTTTGTTAGGGGCTTGGTGGCACACTCAGGAGCTGAATTTTGGGTATTTATTGTGTTTTGACTTTCAGTTTGAGTTTGTTGCTGATTATTGTTTATAGTTTTTTGTTGTTCACCTAAATTCGCCCTAAACGCAGGTTCAAAAGGAAATTTAATTGGTTTAATCATTGTTTCACCGCCTTTTTATATTTTATTAAACACCTAAATATAAAAAATTGCCTATCAGAAAAAAATACTTTAATATATTTTACAAAAATTTACAAAAAAAATCAATTCTGCTTTTGCTTTTGGGGGAATATTTTAAAAATTTGAAAAAATGTAACAAAAGTGTAAAAGTTATAAAATTAAATATTTGTAAAAAAAAATGTTCTTGTTACAATATTTACATAAATATAATTAATTAGAATGTCCCTGTTGCGGACATTCTATTAATAAGAAGCTGTTACTAATGTTTAGGCCCAAGAAAGGTAGTAAAATGGGAATCAAAGGTAAAAATGACAAAATGGTAGTTCTTGCTTGTGAAGACTGCAAAGAAAGAAACTACACAACGACTAAAAATAAAAAAACAAATAAAGAAAGAATGGAACTGAAAAAATATTGTCCTACCTGCAAAAAACATACTGTTCACAAAGAGACAAAGTAGTTTTGAACTAAATTGGCTAAATTAGCGTCCTTAGTTCAGTTGGTAGAACGTCGGTCTCCAAAACCGGATGTCGAGGGTTCGAGTCCTTCAGGGCGCGAAT
>CALVAA010000030.1 GCA_944325315.1 Candidatus Gastranaerophilales bacterium | reverse complement strand
ACTGTCACCCTGAAGTTCCTAGAATTTTGCGAAGCTGAGCCGAGCTAAAATTCTGGACACAAGCGTGCGTTTCAGGGTCTTAGCAATTTTAGAATTAAATAATTCTGCTTCGCATCTTTTAAATAGTGTTTGGTTTTTTTCTTTTAATTAAACCCGCCAAGATGCTAAAACAACTTCAGCATGACAGCGTTTGATTGTATTCTTCCAACTAAAGTTTAAGATTCCGAAACTCGCCTTTATAAAAAGAACTTTAGCATTGTACCAAGCTTTTTATAAGGGCTTTTATATTTTCATTTTCAATTTTTTCTATAGTCGTTAAATCAACTAAATTAATACAATCCAGTTCTTTTAGCACTTGCGCTGTTTTTGCACATTGTTCAAGTGAGAGCTTCTGCCCGTTAATTAAACTAGCCAGAGTCTCAGAACAGCGTTTTAACTTTGCTTCTTTTATAACATCAAGCGCAAGAGAATACCTTTCGGGTATATTATAACAGTTAATTTCTTCGCTTTGTTCTTCAACATTTAGATTGAGCGAATCTAAATATAAAAAAATATCTTTTAATAAGGATTTTAAATTTTTATCCAAATCATATAAATATATATCATTATTTATAAATTCTTTGAATTTGTTTTTTGCAATAATAAGAGAATTTTTTGCATATTGGCTTTGAATTTTAATTATATGGTCTATAAATTTTTGAATTTCATAGTATTCAATGGTGTTTAAATCTATAATTTCGGGATATCCTTCAATAATTGTTGAAAAAAGAAGAATTATCTCGTCATCGCTTGCTTTTTTTTGAATTTCATCAAAGCTGTTGTTATCCAAAAGGTTTGAATAAATTGCGCTTTTTAAGGCGCTGTTTTTTCCTTCTTTTAGTATAAAATTTATTGAATCATCGTCTTTGTATGCACTTATAAAGCTGAATGCGGTAAATTTTTCAAAATCGTCTTTCGTTTTATCGGATGCGATTTTTTTCATTTTCTCTATGCATTCTAAATCTCCGAAGGATTTTAGTGTTTTTGCGCAATTATTTCTAAGTGCCTCATTATTGCTAAACGCTTCTTTTTTTAGATAATCAAGCGCAAGAGGGTCTTTTATGTAGTAAAAATATTTTGCAGCATAGGTTTTTTGTTCATCTGTTCCTTTGTCAAATATTTCAAGAATGCAATCCGTTAAATCTTCATCTGCAAATTTAAGCCAGGAATTTACGATTAAATCTTCAAAATCAGCGCAGTATGTCTTTGAAAATTCAAAAGTATTATCCAGTTTTTCTTTGTTAATTAACTTAACAAAATTTTTAATAATTTTTTCTTTTAAAAAAGGGAAAATAAAATCCGCATTTTCGCATAATTTTATGAAAAGTGTACTGTTTTTGGACTTTACAAGCTCTAATATCGAATTATTAAAAACTTCATTGTTTTTCGATGTAATATTTTTTATAAATGGCATAATTAAATTATTACATATTCAATAATTCTTGTGTATAATTGATTTATATTATTTTTTATTTTGAAAAAGGTGTTAAATGTCAAATTTAAAGTACAAAAAAGTTCTTCTTAAAATATCCGGAGAAGCACTTTTAGGCTCACAGCAATTCGGAATTGATGCTAAACCGGTTTGTAATATTGTAAATGAAATCAAAAAAGCCTATGATAAAGGCGTTCAAATAGCTGTTGTTGTAGGTGGCGGGAACATTTTTCGGGGAATGCAAAATTCTGCAAAATTAGGTTTGGATCAAGCTTCAGGTGATTATATGGGCATGCTTGCGACCGTGATGAATGCTATAGCATTACAATCGCAACTGAGGAAAGTAGGCGTGGATTGCAGAGTTCAGTCTGCGATAAATATGGAAAAAATAGCAGAACCATATATCAGATTTAAAGCTATAAGGCATTTAGAGAAAAATAGGGTTGTAATTTTTGCTGCAGGCACAGGAAACCCTTTCTTTACAACAGATACTGCAGCAGCCCTAAGGGCCGCTGAAATTGGGGCTGATGTTATGCTTATGGCTAAAAACGGTGTAGACGGTATCTATTCGGATGATCCAAAGGTCAATAAGAATGCTGTAAAATATGATAAAATAAGTTATGATGATATTATAATTAACGGCTTAAAAGTCATGGATTTAACATCCTGTGCTTTGTGCAAGCAAAACAATATACCGATATGTGTTTTTGATTTTAACTTAGAGGATTCAATAATTAAAATTTTAAACAATGAAAATATCGGAACAATGGTAGAAGGATAATTTTTAGGAGATAAACAAATGTCGGTTGAAGAAATTAAAAAACAAACAAATGAAAAAATGGACAAATGTATTAACCAATTGTATAAAGAGCTCGCAACAGTCAGAACGGGAAGAGCAAACCCTTTGATTTTGGATAAAGTTTTGGTGGATTATTACGGTGCTCCTACCGGTTTAAGACAGTTGGCGCAAGTTTCGGTTTCAGAAGGCACAACTTTGGTTATTACGCCTTTTGATAAAACAATTATTAAAGAAATTGAAAAAGCAATAGTCAAAGCGGAAATCGGTATTACTCCAAACTCGGATGGTGTTGTTGTTCGCCTTGCTTTCCCGCCTTTGACTCAAGACAGAAGAAAAGAATTGGCCAAAGAAGTTAAGGCAATCGGCGAAGATACTAAAGTGGCAATAAGAAACATTCGTCGTGATTCAACTGAAGCTGTTAAAAAATTGGAAAAGGCAGAAAACCTTCCTGAAGATGCTATTAAAGATGCTTTAAACGAAGTACAAAAAATTACGGATAAATTTGTTAAAATTGTTGATGAAACAGTTACAAACAAAGAAAAGGAAGTAATGGAGATATAAATTTGAGCAACGAAGCCGCAAAAAAGAATAAAATAACAAGGGTGATAACCGGAACAATTATCTCGTTAATTTCAATAGCAGCAATTGTTTTAGGGTCTATCCCTCTTTTTATTTTGCTTTTAATAATAATAACTCTCTGCTCAAGAGAATTTGTAAAAATATTAAGATATAAAGGTTTTCATCCCAGTTTAACAATTATTCTTTTTTCGGCTGTTGTTTTTGCGACCCTTACACTTTTTCACAGGTTTGACCTTGTTCCTTCAATGCTTACTTTGACGATTATGGCGTCTTTTTTGATTGTTTTGTTCAGAGGAAGACAGCCTTACATTGTGAATGTTGCAACAACTATTTTAGGAGCTCTGTATTGCGGCTGGCTTCCTTGTCATATACTTTTAATCAGGCAGATAGGGGCAGAAAGAGTCGGCTTGTTTGAATTTTTTTCAACAGACGGGCTTTATCTTTTAATGTTTGTTTTTGTAGCTGTAGCCCTTACGGATATAGGCGCATATTACTTTGGAGTCCGTTTTGGAAAGCATAAGCTTGCGGAAGTTATTAGCCCCAAAAAAACAATCGAAGGCGCAATAGGCGGGGGGATGTGCGCAATTATAGCTTCATGTGTCGGAATATATTATACGGATTTAAGCCTCTGCCAGGCGATAATCGGCGGTTTAATAATTACGCTTTCAGCTCAATTGGGAGATTTATCCGAATCTTTGATTAAAAGAGACGCCGGAGTTAAAGATTCAAGCGATATTTTACCGGGTCATGGCGGAATGCTGGACAGATTTGATGGGTATATTTTTGCTATTCCCGTGGCATATTATTTTTTCAAACATTTTTGCGTAGGCAACAATGTTATTATTGAATTTTTTGAATACATAAACGGCGGAATCCATGCATATTTCTGATGACAGAAAAAAACAGCTAATCGAGTTTCAGCAAAAGCATGATTTAAATTTTAAAGATATTAAACTTTTAAATCAGGCATTTGTTCATACATCTTATACTTATGAAAATAATTTGGATGTTTCAAACTCCTATGAGAGACTTGAATTTTTAGGAGACGCTGTTTTAAAGCTTACCGTAAGTTCAATATTTTACAATAATTTCCCGGATATAAATGAAGGGGAATTGACAAAAATAAGGGGTGAAGCGGTTTCTGATAAGTATATTTTTGAATTTGCAAAAAAACTCGGTTTTGAAGATTTAGTGCTTTTAGGGAAAAATGAAAAAAAGCACGGCGGAAATAAAAAAGAATCAATCCTGGCTTGTGCTTTTGAAGCTTTTTTGGGAGCGGTGTATTTGGAGTATAAAAACAAAGGTTATAAAAAAGCATACGATTTTTTATATTCAAATTTTTTAAATGAAATTTTAGATGTCTATAACAATACTTCAAAATTAAACCCTAAAGCCCAATTACAGGAATATACCCAGGCAATTAACCGTAAACTTCCTTTGTATAAAACAGTGAAGGAAGTTGGTTTGGAGCATGATAAAACTTTTTTTGTGGAAGTGAGTTTTGAAAATAAAATTATAGGAAAGGGAAGTGCCAAAAGTATAAAACAAGCACAGCAAAACGCCGCAATGGATGCTTTATATAAACTCAATATAGTAAAGGAAGAAAAATGAACACAATAATATCTCCTTCAATTTTATCTGCTGATTTTGCTAATTTAGAGCGTGACATAAAAAAAGTTGAAAATTTTGTTCCCTGGCTTCACATAGATGTTATGGACGGTCATTTTGTTCCAAATATCACAATAGGACCTTGCGTTGTTAAATCAATAAGAAAAATAACAAATCTTTTTTTGGACACTCATTTAATGATAGAAAACCCGACAGATTATATTGATGTGTTTATAGACGCAGGTTCTGATTTAATAACTTTCCACTACGAAGCAGCAAGAAAAAAAACCATCGAAACAATCGAAAAAATTAAACAAAAAAAAGTTAAAGCCGGTCTTTCAATTAAACCAAAAACAAAAGTTGATGAAATTAAAGAGTATATAAATTTAGTCGATTTAGTTCTTATAATGACGGTTGAGCCGGGTTTTGGCGGACAGAAGTTTATTGAAGAGTGTGCGGATAAAATTCAAGAGGTTAAAAAATATTCTAAAAACGAAAATTTAATTATTCAAGTTGACGGCGGAATAAACAATTTGACGGCAAAAATTTGTAAAGACCTTGGCTGCAATTGTTTTGTTGCCGGAAACTATATCTATAAAGCCGATAATATAGAGCAGGCTATTCAAGACATAACTTTTTAAGGAGGGAATAAATGCAATTTTTACATTCAATGATAAGAGTAAAAAACGAAGATGAATCTTTAAGATTTTACTGTGATTTAATTGGCTTAAAAAAAGGAAAAAGAATTCGCCTTGAAGATTGTTATCTTCAATATTTGACCGATGAAAAAACGGGAGTTGAAATTGAGCTTACAATTAATGATTCAATTCCAAAGGAAGGGTATAAAACGGGCAGTGCTTTTGGCCACTTCGCATTTTTGTGTGATGATTTAGACCAATTCGATAAAAAAATGAAAGAAATGGGCTATGATTGGGAGACTGAACCTATGTATTTAAAAGAGGTCAAGACTAAAATTGCTTTTGTACTTGACCCTGATAACAATGCTGTTGAATTAATTGAAAGAATCAATTAGTTTTTCCCTTCCATAAGAGTTTTAGCATCAATTCCCAAGACTTCGCTGATTCTTTCCAATTCAATATCTTGCAGCATCATAAGTTGTTCAACTTCGGAATTTTCAACAAAATTTAAAATTTCATCCTCATCCATTGTCATAATCGGTGAAATATAAGGTTGTTTGTTTGTTGAAATGTATTCAATTTTTGAAAAATCAGATTTTGGACTTACTTTTACAACATTAATTGAATCTTTTAGAATTTCATTCCTTAAGATATTGGCAAGTTGCATTTCTTCCTGTGTAAGTTTATTGTCTTTCATTTTTTCTTAAACCTTTCTGATATTTATATTTATCGGCAAAATTAATCAGTTATTTAGAGTTTTTTAATTTTTTTTACAATTGTTAATATTAAATTAAATTAAAGTTTTAAAATTTTATGCCGATAGATAATTAGGAACAAGAGGATTAGTACGTTGTTAAATGTAAAAAATGATTTCTTTTTAAATAGTGTAGGAGATTTAATCAGTGCAACAAGCATGCATAATGAGCATACAATTTTAATTGTTGATGATGAAATCAATAATTTGCAGCTTTTAAAAAGAACATTCAGGGGAAAATATCATATTCTCACAGCTTCAAACGGACTTGAAGCACTTGAAATTTTAAAAGAACATATTAATGAAATTTCCCTTATTGTTTCAGATCATAAAATGCCGATTATGGAAGGCACAAAATTTCTTGAAGAAGCGAATATAATTGCTCCGGATGTTATAAAGATACTTTTAACCGGATATTCGGATATTGAAATTATAACTGATGCCGTAAATAAATGTAACTTGTTTCAATATGTCTTAAAACCTTTTAATCCTGAGGAACTGCAAGAAGCCGTAAGAAACGGTATAGATAAATTTGACCTTGCAAGCTCTAAGTCTTTAATTTTAAAAGATTTAAAAGAGCTGTTTTACAAAACTATTAAATCAATAGCTTCGGCTCTTGATGCTAAAGACCCATATACCCATGGTCATTCAATGAGGGTGACTTTGTATTCAATTATTTTAGCTAAAGAGTTAAATGTTCCTGAAGACCAATTAGAATTTATTGAAACAGCCGGACTTTTGCACGATATTGGAAAAATTGCAATACCGGAGTCTATTTTATGTAAACCCGGTAAATTAACGGATGATGAATTTATGGTAATGAAATCGCATCCTATAAATTCGGAAAAGCTCATAGCAAGCATTAAAAAACTCCATGAAGTTTCTCCCGGCGTAAAACATCACCATGAAAGATGGGACGGAAAAGGCTATCCTGATAATTTAGCCGGTGAAGACATTCCTTTTGCGGCAAGGGTAATAGCGATAGCCGACACTTACGATGCTATGACATCTACCCGCTCATATAGAAAAGCTTTAGACCATGATGTTGCCATAGCTGAAATTGCAAGGTGCGCCGGTGCTCAATTTGATCCTAATTTAGCAAAAAAATTTGTTGAAATAGAAGGAATAATTAAAGCAGCTAAAGATAATCCTGAAGAATACTATATGAAGTATTCAACGTTGTATAAAGAGATTAATTAAAGGTAAAAATTTGAGTTTTTTATTATTGGCAATCGGGTTTACATTTGTTTTTTTTAGTACGGTATTTAATACAACGTATAATGTTGCAGTTTGTGGTGTTGTTTTTGTTTTAGCGGCAATTTATTTATGTTATATTAATTTGATAAATGCCAAAAACAAAGTATCGGAAGCTTTTTCTTCAATAGATGTTCAATTAAAAAAAAGATACGATTTAATACCAAATATTCTTAAAACTGCCAATAAATTTATGGAACATGAAAAAAGTTTAATAGAAGAAATCACCAAATTAAGGACTGAAATACAGAAATTGCCCTTAGGAAAAAAAATGGAGCTGGAAAAATCAATACAGCAAAAAATGTCTCAACTTATGGTGGCTGTTGAAAATTATCCTCAATTAAAATCAGATAATACAATGATTGTTTTGATGCAAACATATAATGAAGTTGAAGAACACATCTGCGCAAGCAGAAGATTTTACAATTCTGCCGTTAACCATTTGAATAATCTTGTAGAAATTTTCCCTTCTTTAATACTTGCAAAATTGCTTAAGATTAAAAAACAAGAATACTTTGAATCTCAAGAATTTGAAAGACAGCCTGTTAAAGCAGGTAAATATTTAGGTTAAAATGGATAAAAAAGAATACAATAAAATTGCTGAAGAGGTTGTAAAAAGATACAGGGAAAACATCCTGCCAAGAATACAAAAACTTGAAGCAGAAAGAATCACAAGCCGGAAAACAGCAAATACAATAACAATATTAACTATACTTATAACGCTCGTCTTTATAGTCATTAATGTTCATCTGTCCGTTTTTGCATTATTAATCGGGTTGTCAATAAAATATGCTGTGTGCAAAAAATTTGAACTTAAAGTTAAAGAAAAGATAATGCCGTATTTATGCCAATGCTTTGGCAATTTAAAATGGTCTCAAGGTGTTTATTATAGCATGACTTCTGATGGTATAGAGGGAGAAAAACTTCTTAAAAACTCCTGCCTGTTTGACACAAATGCAAGTTCAAAGTTTAGATATGATGATATTTTTGTCGGAGAATTCAGAGATTTAAATTTTAAAATAATAGAACTTTCATCAACTATTGGTGCAGGCAAAAACAGAAGGGTTGCTTTTTCGGGTGTTGTTGTAATTATTGAAACAAATAAAACTATAAAAGGGAATACCGTAATCAGGCCGGACAGTTTTTTGCATCTCGGTTTGAATTGTAATCTTAAACATACTGTTTTAGAAGATGTTGAATTTGAGAAAAAATATGATGTTTATACAGATGATGAAGTTGAAGCAAGGTATGTAATTACAACTGCTTTTATGGAAAGATTAAACAATATTCAAATGTCATTTAGTGTTGATAAAATATCTTGTGCTTTTTTTGAAAAATATCTTTTAATAGGCCTGTATACCAAAAAAGATACTTTTAAATTTGCTAAACTTAATAAGTCATTGACGGATTATACCGAGTTTTCAAGATTGTTTAAAGAAATTATGTCGATTTACGAAATGATAGATTATTTTAAATTGGCAGAAAAAACTAAATTATAGGTGGTTGTATAAGTTTTTGTGTTCGTCAGATCCGCCTGTTTCAATAAGATTGTATTTCTTTGCAAGCATGAAAGGCAGTTTTTTTGAGCTGAATTTTAATATTCCTCTGAATCTGTCATAAGGGTAATGTGTTTCAATTCCATCCAGACCAAGATTTTTAAGGTTTTTTATAAAATTATCGAGACTTAAAACATTGCAACAACAAGGATGCGCTAATATTGCTATTCCTCCGGCCGAATGTATTGCATCGATTACTTTTTTTGGGTGTCTTGATTTAAAAAGTCTTAATATATCGTTTTTTGTTTCTTTTTCATCTTTAGCACACAGCTTTTTTAAATTTTCATTTTCAATATCAATTCCATAACCCAGAATATGTAATGGTGACATTTTATAAAAACAATCAAATTCTACTCCTTTAATTAGAATCGGATGATTTTTATATTTTGAATTTTGGTATCCCTTTATTGTGTTGTGGTCTGTAATTGAGATGTATTTCATCTGAAGTTTAATTGCATCTTCAATTAAACTGTCAAAATCTTCACTGCCGTCTGAGTAATTAGAGTGGATGTGAAGATTTATTTTTGAAAAAAAATCTTCTTTTTTAAAATTTGAAAATAATTCTTTTATATTCATAACTGTATTGCCAATTTTGATACAATAATAGTATAATCCAAGAACGGGAGAATTAAATATGATTAAAAATTATTTTTCTAATGTTTTAGGATATATTAAACAAGATTTTGTAAAAAATCTGCTTTATTTGTGGATTTTGATTATTTTACAGATTGTAACCATAATTCCTGCAATTATACTTTTCAATATGTATAATATCCAGACTGCACCTTGGTATTTATTTATTGCATTTATTCTGGTGGTTTCAGTATTTTTAACATCATTCTTTTTTATGTTTAAAAAAATATATAATTGCGCCTCTTATTTTTTGAAAAAAGACAATTTAAGTAATTTTAAAATAATAAAAAGCATTTTAACTTTAGGAGTTTTTAATATTACACCCTTTTTGCTTTTTTCGATTATAGCAAAAAACATACCCTATAATCCCGCTTTAAACTTAGTTTTATTTATATTGACAGTCATATTCTACATTTCAATGAGTCTTTCACTCGCAGGGATTGTTTTCTGGCAGGAAAAAAATTCAACCTTTGCAGTTTTAAATTCTTTGAAGTTGTTTTTTAAAAAGTTTTTAATTGCATTCCCCGTGTTTTTATTGTTTTATATTACAGGTTATTTAATTACATTTGTACTGTTTGTAATTTTGAACACCGCTTTATTACTTTCGGGCTATTTTACAAACTTTTTAGGAGAAATATTATATAACATTTTGATTATTTATCCTCTTTATTTTATAGCTCCTTTTTATATAGGCGCTCAGGCTGCAATTATTGATAAATATGGAAATAACAGCTAATGGAAATTATTTTTAAATTAGGTCTTAAATTTACACAGAAGTATTTTAAAGATTATATTTTGGTGATATTAAAACCTGTGTTTATAGGTTTTTTATCTCTTTTTGTATTGGCTGTTTCTTTATTTAACCCTTATTTGTCAATAATTTGTGCTTTGATTATGCTTCCTGTTTTTTGTTATTGCTTTTGGAAGGGTTATTTAATCACATATGCGCTTAATTACCTTGCATATAACTTTATAAAAAATGACAAAAAAGACATAATTTCTTCTCTCGATGAATGTATTGCTTTTGTTAAGAAGGATGAAAAAAGTCTTATATCATATCTTGCTTTTAGCGCACTTGCGCTTATTATATTACACATTCCTTTTATTTATTTTTTGATAAAAAATTTTAATATATCACTTCTTTCAAACCCGTTTTCACTTTTGGAATTGATTTCAAACTCAATGAAAGTTTTTCTTTTAAATCAAATTATAGTTTTTCCTTTTGCAAATTACCTTACTCAAGCATTTTTCTTTAGGAAAGAAGAAGAGAGCTTTTTTAGTTTGTTTTTAAATTGTTATCGAAAATTGGATTCGAAAGGAATTTTAATTGCGCTTTTATTTACCGTTTTGGGTGTAATTTTGGGAAATTATATATTAATTTATATTTTTATTGTGTTCCCGTTAAATCTTTTTGTTTATTCGATTAATACATTTTGGTATTATTCAAGAATTAAGATATAAAAAAGCCTTATTAAATAATAAGGCTTTTTTAATCAGTTAGTTATTGTTTATTCTTTTGTATATTCTGCATCAATTACATCATCATCTTTTTTGTCTTGCCCTGCATTATCTTGCTGTTGAGCTTCCCCTGAGGCTTGACCTTGTTGTGTTTCTTGTTGAACTTGTTGATAGGCCTTTTGGGAAATTGCATACATTGTTTGTTGTAATTCTTCTGATAATTTTTTCAATTCATCATTGGATTTGTTATTGTCCAGTGCTTCTTTTAGGGCTTTCTTTTGTTCTTCAAGTTTTGTTTTATCGGCTTCATCGATTTTGCCTTCAAAGTCTTTAACTATTCTGTCTGCTGCGCCGATTAAAGATTGGGCATTGTTTTTAACTTCTGCTTCTTCTTTCTTTTTCTTATCAGCATCAGCATTCATTTCGGCTTCTTTAACCATTCTGTCGATATCGGATTCAGAAAGGTTAGATGAATTTGTAATTGTGATTTTTTGTTCTTTATTTGTTGCTTTATCTTTTGCTGTAACATTTACAATACCATTAGCATCAATATCAAATGTTACTTCAATTTGAGGCATACCTTTCATTGCAGGCGGAATGCCGTCCAGTCTGAACATACCAAGAGATTTGTTATCGCTTGCCATTGGTCTTTCACCTTGAAGCACATGAATATCAACAGCTGTTTGGTTGTCATCTGCCGTTGAGAATGTTTGGGATTTTGAAACAGGAATTGTAGTGTTTCTTGGAACTAAAGGAGTCATAACTCCTCCAAGCGTTTCAATACCCAATGTTAAAGGAGTAACATCAAGAAGTACGATATCTTTAACTTCACCTGCTAAAACTCCTGCTTGAATTGCAGCACCAACAGCAACGACTTCATCAGGGTTAACTGATTGGTTGGGGTCTTTTCCCGTATATTCTTTTACCAGTTGTTGAACAGCAGGAATTCTTGTCGAACCGCCGACTAAAACAACTTCATTCAGGTCGGATTTTGAAATGCCGGCATCTTTTATTGCACGTTCAACCGGAGTTTTACATCTTTCCAGTAGGTCATGTGAAAGTTCTTCAAATTTTGCACGGCTTAAATTGAAGTCTAAGTGTTTAGGACCGTTGGCATCAGCTGTAATAAAAGGAAGGTTGATATTTGTTTCAACGACGCTGGACAGTTCACATTTTGCTTTTTCACTGGCTTCTTTTAATCTTTGCATTGCTTGCTTATCGTTTCTAAGATCAATACCTTCTTGTTTTTTGAACTCATCGCATAACCAGTCAATGATTTTTTGGTCAAAGTCATCACCGCCAAGGTGTGTATCACCGGATGTTGATAAAACTTCGTGTACTCCGTCTCCGATTTCAAGAACCGAAACATCAAATGTACCACCACCAAGGTCAAATACAAGAACTTTTTCAGAGTTTTGTTTTTCTAGACCGTAAGCTAAAGCTGCCGCTGTTGGTTCGTTTACTATACGAAGAACATCAAGCCCTGCAATTTTACCTGCATCCTTTGTTGCTTGTCTTTGAGCATCATTAAAGTATGCAGGAACTGTAATAACGGCACTTGTAACTTTTTCTCCCAAATAAGCACTTGCATCGTCTGCTAATTTTCTTAAAATCATCGCAGAAATTTCTTGGGGAGTGTAGTCTTTACCGTCAATATTCTTTTTATAATCTTCTCCCATGTGGCGTTTGATTGAAATGATTGTGTTGTCCGGGTTTAAAATTGCCTGACGTTTAGCTAATTGCCCAACCAGTCTTTCGCCGTTTTTTGCAAAACCAACGATTGAAGGAGTTGTGCGAGAACCTTCAGCATTAGCAATAACAGTAGGTTTACCACCTTCCATAACTGCAACTACTGAATTGGTTGTACCTAAGTCAATACCAATTGTTTTAGCCATTTTTTATCTCCTTTTGGTTATATTTTTTCTTATAGCATTAAGATAACACTGTTTTTTTGTATAATTAAAAAAATAAACAATTTCTTAATAATTAGTTTTTGTTTTTTAATAATTTTCTTTTAACTTTTGATAAATTTAAAATTTTTTGTTTATTAAACTATATTTTAAAAAGGGTTAACTTTTAGCACTTTCCCATTCTTTTGTAGCTTTTTTAGTTAGTTTTCTATAGAATTCAATTGAACAAAAGTATCCAATTTTTCCAAAAGAATTGGGATACTTTGTTCCAAGATGGTTGAAAAATAGATATAATAGATATGAGGGTATTAGGGAAATACCAGATAATCCAATGTTAGAAAGAATTTTGATATTTACAAGTCTATATTTGTCTGTAATATTTGCAAAAGTAATAAAAGTTGTGCTTATTAAAATTATAATTAAAAACCTTTGCCATTTTTTTAGACCATTTAATCCTTTAAATAACCCAGAGATTTTAGCAAAAAGATATGTTGTTCCTATGGCAGACATAAAAAAACTGGATAATCCAGCTATTATTCCAATAAATAGTTCTAGGTTTATGTTGGATTTAAATATGGGGTTTAGTCCATAGATAAAGGCAGTTATATTTTCTATTCCATACATAAGAGGAATAGATAATTTGTCATGTAAAAACGTTGTTAAAAGCAGAAATATTCCTACTATTAAAAGGTATTTGTTTGTTTCTTTCATTTGTTTGTTCCCCATTTTATAATCTTTTTTGATTATATCATTCTTTGTTTTAATTTGATATCAATATATTATTTATAAAATAAATTATATCTTTAATTAATTAATTATCTTTTTAATATTTATTATAATTATAATTTATATAATAAGTTATAATTTATTGTCTGTAAACACTATTAATTAATTTTATATTTATTTAATAAATTAGATATTACCTAATTAAATTTTAAAATTAAAAAATTGGGGGCTAAATAAGCCCCCTAATACATTTTAACTTTCCCCATACCAAATTTTATCTAGTTCTTCTTTTGGTATTAGTACATCGTGGATAGTAAAAAATGGTTTTAAGTTTCCTTTGTCCATTTGACTTCTTCCTGCTTTGTTTAAAAAGTCTCTTGCATTTTTATTAAAGTCATATGTGTCTAATACTTTTATATGCAGATTTCCTTCTTTATCAATGTAGCAGTCTAGTATGTCTGCTTTTCCAATGGAGTTTTTAAAGTTATTATTTGGGAAGATGCATAAAGGATCATGACTTGGAAAGCTTATACTAAACTTTTTGTTGGATAAAATGTTTTCTTTGTTCTTTAAAATTATATTTTTAAAGTCTTTGTCTTTTGCCATTCTTTTACAAGGTTCAGAGTCACTTTTAAAATAGTAACCTTTAATGTTTTGGGCTGAATTTTCATTATATCCATAGTCTTTAAATTGTTCTAATACTTTTTTCCTTATAGTATCCTGGTATTCTTTAATTCTGCTGTCATTATAATTTTCTAGTTTGATAGCATCTTTAAGATAATTTGGGTTGTGCATTTTGTCTTCACCATGGGCTATATCAAGCATTCCTTGAACATCAGAACCACTGAATCCTGAGGCAATATATTTAGCCCAATTGTAATCTTCTCCAATCATTTCTTCTGTAATTTTTTGAAGAGCCTCACTTGTAATTATCTTGTCTTTTACCTGTGCTCCCTTTTCTTTTACTTTTTCTTCAAGTTTGTTTATTGCTCTTTTTAAACCGTCTTCTATTACCTTTCCTGTCCCCTCTTTTTTTATTTTCTCTCTAAGTTCGTCTGTTATTATTTTATCTTTTATCTTTAGTCCTTTTTCTTTTATCACTCTTTCAAGGTCTTTTGGTTTGTAATAAAGTATCATAGCTGGTGTTGCGGATTCACCAAGTTTATCGAGTAAAACTTTTTTTAACTTCCGGTTTTTTTCTTTTTCTGTTTCTTGTTTTTTTGTGTTTTTGTAGAGAATTTCGGCTGCTTTTTCGATTGGATTTTTTATTTTTTCTTCGGCTGACTCTTTTAAAACTTCGTTTTTATATACATCTATTTTTGCACCCAGTTTAAATGGTTTTTGGTTCTGGTAAGTGTCATCTTTTTGGTTTATTTTTTCAATATTTCCTTCTTCGCTTTTACTCCCCCCTTCTTTAAAAGTGAATTTTCCTTCTTCATCTCTTGGATGATCCTCGCTGTTCCAAATCATTTTTCCTCCTTTTTATTGGTCTTAAAACTAAATAAAAAAATAGAGAGTCTAAAAATTTTTTGGTTTTTGACTCTCTATTTTCTGATATATTAATTTATATATAATATATAAATTAATTATATACTATTTTGGATTAAATTTCAAGACGGGATTAGCACGATTTGCATATAACCTGCGCTATATACTATATTTTGCTTAATTAAAATAAATAAGCCAAACATTATTTAAAAGTGTAGACTAGAATAATTAAATTCTATACTTGCTAAGACCCTGAAGGGAGTTCAGGGTGACAGTATGGAGTAAATGCGAATAAGTGAAACTAATTTTAATATTTCATGCAAATTATATTTACATTAATACTAATTTATTATATAAATAACAAATTGATACAATAAATTATAACTTACTATCAAATCTAAACAAAGAATGATATAATCAAAAAAAGATTTTCAAACAAGGAAACAAATGAAAGAAGCAATTAAATACATTCTAAGAGTACTTTGTTTTACTATTTTATCTGCTCTTCTGTATGATCATGCAAGCATGTCAATTTTAATAGGCACAGAGCAAATCTTTATTTTTCTATATGAAAAATATCCTTTTTTAGAATACAGCGAAAATGCACAAATAATCTATTCAATCATAATTACAATATTTTGCTTTTTTGTATCCACCATTATAATTACGCACCTTTTTGCAAAAATATGCGGGCTGTTTAAAAAACTGGATAGTCTAAAAAAATGGCAAAGCTTTTTAATTATTGTTTTAATAAGTACGATTTTTATTATATCTATAAACATTGCTGACAAATATAAAATTGTAAATATTGATATTTACTCTAATATCTTGCTTACGGGCATCTCCCTAACACCTGCTTATCTATTCTATCTGTTTTTAAACCGTCTGGGGAAAAAACATCCTAATTTTTACGGGAAAATCGGATACTACTGTTCTGTTGAATTTTATAAAAAAGAAAAACGGAATGCATTTAAAATACTAACAAACTTTATTCTGGAATGTTTAAATTCAATTAAAACTTTTGTTCTACAACTATCTTCAATACTCAAAAACATTCTGTTTTTTATGCTGCTTACATTTTTCCTATACAACATACTATCAACACTTTTTATATACATATTCAGAATAGAACAAATAGACCTGTTAGGAAAAGCAACAAATGACACTCTGTTAAAAATAACATTACTCTCATGCAGTATCATATCTGTAATATTTGCAGGCATTCTTATCACATACCTTTTTGCAAAAATATGCGGGCTGTTTAAAAAACTGGATAGTCTAAAAAAATGGCAAAGCTTTTTAATTATTGTTTTAATAAGCACAATTTCTGTTATATTTGCACATATTGCTGATAAATATAAAATTGTAAATATTGATATTTACTCTAATATCTTACTTACGGGCATCTCCCTAATACCTGCTTATCTATTCTATCTGTTTTTAAACCGTCTTGGAAAAAAACACCCTCATACATTTGGAAGAATCGGATACTACTGTTCTGTTGAATTCTATAAAAAAGAAAAACGGAATGCGTTTAAAGTATTAATAAACTTTATTCTGGAATGCATAAATTCTATTAAAACTTTTGTTCTACAACTATCTTCAACACTCAAAAACATTCTGGTTTTTATACTACTTACATTTTTTCTACACAATATATTATCAACACTTTTTATATACATATTCAGAATAGAACAAATAGACCTGTTAGGAAAAGCAACAAATGACCCTCTGTTAAAAATAACATTACTCTCATGCAGTATCATATCTGTAATATTTGCAGGCATTCTTATCACATACTTTTTT
>CALVAA010000029.1 GCA_944325315.1 Candidatus Gastranaerophilales bacterium | reverse complement strand
TAAATCAATAAATTGATACTCGGAATAATTCGAAAATAACATTTCAAAAATAGAATTTAAAATAACAAAAATAGTTACAGATATAATTGTAAAAAAACCTATAAGATACATGTAAATATAGTAAACAAAGGCAATATATAATATTGCCTTTAAAATATACTTCATAATATGCTTGTTATCTATTTTTTGTTCCATATTTTATCAAGCTCATCTTTTGTTAATACTATATCATGAATAGAAAAGTTGCCTGTGCCAATATTAATTTGTCTATAGGATTCTCCAATATTAGCAATACGCAAGTTTCACCAACTATTTCTTTATTTAATTTATTAAACTAATTTTTTAGTATTACTCCATTAAACCCTCCTAAAAGTTATCTTTAAATAGTATTTATATGTTAAATTAATAATTATTTACATTCTTCTATCAAAAATATTTTTTTGTAGTTTTATATATGTGTGCAGATATAGTGTTGATATGCAAGAGGAAAAAATAATAAGTGAGAATTAATGCTATAAAACTTAACATAGGTGGTTCATATAATATTTCAAAGAATAGCCAAAGTTTTGGTTTAACAAAACCTATCTTTCAAGATAATGTTGATACAGTAAGTTTTAAAGGAAATAAAGTTGCTGTACCTGATTTTGAAAGATTTACTACTTTTTTAGCACCAGTTTATAAGGATTTAAAACAAACAACAGATAAACATCTGCAAGCAACCAATCAACAAATGGGCAAAGATGAGATGAAGAACTTTTTAAAAAAAACAGATTTATCAGACTTTAAAATAATGGGGGTTGGAACGAACTCAATTTGCTATAAAATTCCTTCATCTGATGGCGAAACCTATGGGGTAAGGTTTTTTAGGCCCGATGCTATGAACTACGGCAATGATTCTGCGTACGAAAAGGAAGTCTTTGCACTAAAAAAAGTAAAAGAAGCAAATATTGAAGATGCGCAAGAATTAATTGATGTTATTGAAAAAGATGGAAAACATTATATAATAACTAATTTAGCTAAAGGCAAACCCCTAAATGCGCAGGAGGGAAGAATTTTAAATTCTAATCAAGCACAAGATGTAGTAAAAAAATTAACCCGACTTGATAAAAGCGGTTTTATGCAATATGATGCTCAGCTTGAAAATATATTTTTTAGTGGAGATAAAGCTGAATTAATTGATTTTGGTGGATTTAGTATATCCGTACAGGATAAAACAACTCTTGAAATGTTGAAATCATTAGGCGTTTCAATAGACTATGATTCGTTTTATCCTGACTTTGGAAGATTAAAAGAGGGTGATATCAAAAGATTAAATCTTGAAGAGTCGCTTAAAAAAACAAAACCGTACTTGGGTTTTTCTGATATTGATACAACTTATATTTCAAGAAACTCTAATCCATATTTTAGTGCTTTTTCTAATATTTCTAATTTTGAATACAGAAGCCTTTTTTATCATTTATTTGATACTACAAAAGCCAAAGGTGCGGATACTGCAAACCAAGTGTTAATAAATTATCTCAAAGCAAAGGGGTCTGAACATCATAAGCCTATGGCATGTTTCTTTCAAGAATTAAATATTGATGAAGTATCAAATGCTTGTCAAATAGACAAAGAAGCAATTGCTCAAAGAATTAAAAATGCAACAAGCTATGAAAAAATGCTGGCTAATTTATTATCACAAGAAACACTTGAAGAAAATGTATTGAAAACAGAATTAGCTAAAATACAAATAAGATGGGTCGCAGAGGAGCAAAAAAGTGCAGTTCAGACTCAATTTGAAACTCTAGTTTCTATGATACAAGGATTCAAAGATAATGATACAGGTGCTTTAAAGCAATATTATGATAATTCGCTGTCATTTTTTGAAAAATTAAAAGCCGGTATTTATAGAATACCTGAAGGTGCAAAAAGAGCCCAGCTTGAGCCTGAATTCAATCTTGTAGAAAAATTATTTGTTAAAACAGTACAAACAGCTAAAGATACTTTAGAAACAGCAAAAGATACAGTAAAAACAGAACCTGCTGCCGTAGTAAAACAAGGCTCCAAAAACGGTGGAAAAATTGCAGCCGCAATTATTGGTATTGGTGCTGTTATTGGTTCTGTATTTGCCTATTTTAAATACAGAAAAAATAAACAAAATCAAAATATGGAAAATAATAATGCATTAAGAAATATGCAGCAATTACAAGCAAATAAGACAGATCAAAATACGCAACTTATTCAGACTTCTGCTAAACCAATAAATTCTGCAAATACTGCACCAATTAACCCCTTTAGCATGCAGGATTTTCTTGTTTCGGTTAAACAATAAGTTATTCCTTTTTGTAAAATTTAAAGATGTCTTCATAGTATCAAATGATTGTCGAGTAAATGCAGTTTTGAAACACATAGTCGAATAAATAACGAGATGATTTATTGAAATTTTTATCATTACTATAGAAATATCTGTACTCATTATTCTTATTGCGTATGTATTTTGAACATAATTGTAGTATTTATTTATGTATGGGTTTTATTAATGTGTTTTTTACTTGAAATTGTAATCATGTGTTTCTTTATAAGGTTGTTTTACTTTCGTTTATATTACAATATTTCTTTTTTTCATTCCATTTCCAATTGTATTTCAGGCAATTTTTTTTATTAATTTTAATTAAACCATACTCTGTATTAATTTCTAAATTTTCAGCGCATAATCCGCTATCTAGACAAACGTCGGTATTAATAAATTTTTTTATTTCAATTAAATTAAGATTTTTATCTTCATAGCTATTTGAAAAATCTAATAAATCAGTAATCCTTGGTAAAAAAACTGAAGACAAGAATAAAATAATTACTATGATTAATTTATACAATTTAATCTTTTTAAACAAATTCCACCATAAAGAAACTACTAAAATAATAGCTAAAATATAATGAACAACTATTTGAAAATCAATTATTTTAAAATTTGATATATAACTTCCGAGATATGTAAGCCATAAAATTATAATAGATGAAATTAATAAATTGAAAATAATTTGAAAAAATTTAAGAAAAAATTTTATAATATTCATTTACTGACCTTTATATTTTGTTTTGGTTTTTTATATTCTAGCATATCTCCACAAATTCCATTAGGAAATTTTTTACCCATTTGTCGACCTTCATAATTTGCTTTTTGATCATCTTCGCCATCGATTACTTTTTTTAATATTTCATCTTTATAACTTTGTTTTGTTTTTATGGCTTGCAAAAAACTTTTAACGTATATGTCAAATTGTTCCTTTGAGTTGCTTAAAAATTCAGCTGCTTTTTCACCATTATGTCCTAATTGTGTCGCTTCGCAATTTGCTTTTGCGTGATAATATTTGTCGTATGCTCCATTTTGTGTATTTAACAATTGTTCAAAATTTGATTTAAATATCTTAATAGCTTCAATAAATGTAGCAATTTTATTAAAACAATCAATAAGATTATTTATCTCGTTTTGAATATATTCTTTTATATTTTTGTTTAAACTGTCAAGAAAAATAATAATGTCATTTTGTTCTGACTCCATTTCTTCTTCTAAACTCTGTAAATCCCCAATCATTTCTTCAATTTCATCATAAAATTTCCAACAGTCGCAAAGATCATCTTTATTATCATTTTCTTCGCTCACTTCAATCCAGCATCTACAATTTGGGTGTGGCTTGTCTGGGATTTCATCAGGGTTTTTAAAACTTAATCCATCTAGAGCTTGGCATTTTTCACATGCTCCTTTTTCGGTGTGCCAAATATATGTATAATAATTAATCTTACCCTTTAAGATTGTTTCACTCATTTATATTTTTCCTTCCAGTGCTATTTTTGCACTATTTAATAACTTTTTAGTATCAATTTTATCTTCATTTTTTGTGTTAAAAATAATATTATTCAAAACTGCTTTTAAAATATATTTTTTAATTATTCTTGAATTATAGTTTTTACAAGCATTATATAAAGATGCTTTAGTTTTTTCACCATAAATTCCATCTTCTTTTAGTATATTTTTTGCTTCTATTATTGAATTTTTTCTATTTTTATTTAATAATCCTAAGCCTGTTTGAAGTGCAATTGTGGCCTGTTTTTTATCTAAGATATTTGTAATTACTTCAATAAAATCAAAAATTTCACTTATTTTTTCATTAACTGTTTGATTGTTTAGTCTAATAAATTCATTAGAAATTTTTTCTTTTTGTTCATTTACAAGGATGTCTAACAGTTCCTCTTTTGTTGCATATAAAATTTTTGCACTCGATAATTCTCCTTTTATTAAAGAAAGAATTTTTTCACGAGTTAGAGGCTTTTTATTTTCCTCTAATTTCATTCCTAAATAAATACTTTTGCGCAAATATTCTATCCTTTCATTTAATTAACACTCCTGTATTCTATTGTATAGAGTTGTGATTTGTAAAGAAAAACGCTCATAATTTGTAAGACCTTCCAAATTTAGGCGGATTTTATGGAATAAAACCTATGGCAGTGGTATAATAAAAAATTTGTAAAATGAAAAAAAAATAAATAAGATTTTTATATTTTTTACTAAAATAATCAAACTAACCGTACACAATAATCAAACCATGTGTTTAATAACCTATCACAAAATTCTGTTATAAAAAATTCTTGATAATAGTTAGATATCTAACTATAATTTAATAAAATCTTTAAGTATTGAAAGAGTAATTTAAATTATGAAAAAAGCTTTATCCATAATTGCTAAAATTAATGAAATTGCAAACCGTTTCATAGTAAACGAACTCAATAAATACGGTATAAAAGAACTTGCCCCGAGTCACGGCGACATTCTTGCTGCATTATACAGTGAAGATAATTTAACTATGAAAGATATAGCGGATAAAATCCACAGAACAAGACCCACCGTTACAGTTCTTGTTGATAAACTTGAAAAATTGGGATTTGTAAAAAAAGTTATCTCTAATTCTGATAAGCGTTATACATATATTTCGCTAACTAAAAAGGGGAATGAATTCAGGCCTGTTTTTGCCAAAATTTCAAATAATTTAAATAAAAAATTATATAAAGATATTACCGATGATGTTTATTGCAAATTAGAGGATTTACTAATGCTGATATTAAAAAATGTAAAGGAGTAGAGTATGAAAAATTTTAAAAATGTTGAAATTGGAAAATTAAACGAAATAGGTACAAAATATGAAAACGAAAAAGCTTTTTTGCACAATTTGTTAGAATTGAGCTCATGCGAAATTTCCTTAAATGCAATGCCTATGGGAGCAAAACTTCCTTTTAGCCATAAACACAAACAAAATGAGGAAATTTATATTTTTCTAAAAGGTAACGGCACAATGACACTTGACAATGAAGTAATTGAGGTTAGCGAAGGTTCTTGTGTTAAGGTTTTACCCGAAGCAGCAAGAACTATGGAAGCAAAAACAGATTTAGTGTATATATGTGTTCAAGCTAAATTAGGAAGTTTAGAGCAATTTGGTCTTGCAGATGCCGAACTTTGCTAATTTATATAGCAATCTGTTGATAATTAAATATAAAATTTATAATACCTAATTTAGTTTTAGGGGGATTGGCAGATAAATAAATCCCCCTTTAAAAATTTTTGTCAGTTATGAAAAATTATTTTTTCTTTTGTGCGACAAACACGTTAACGTTCCTACTTGTGCCAACTTCTGCAAAAGTTTTTGTTAATGCATTAATAAGCTCATTAAATCTTTTATTTGTTTCCCGGTTTTGTTTTTTATATTGCTTGACAACACCGCAATTCTTTTTTCCAGGGAGTTGATTTTATTTTCCTGTTCTTGAATAATAATTTCATTTGCGCAAAGAACTTTTTTAAAGTCTGATGTTTTAACAAAACGGTCAGATTTATCATTTCCGTACAATTCCTGCCAAATGCGGGCTTTTTTGTTAACGATGTTTTCTCTTTGCTGTCTTAGACTGTCTTGGTTTATGATAGTATAATTGCCCTTAGTGTCCACAACCCCAACGGGCTTTACATGAGTTCGATACATTGCAACGGTCTCCTTTATTGTTTGAATGATTATAAAAAACCCATAAATTATTTTGTTTGGCAAATGTCTTTTATTTTAGATATCTTATATAAACCATTCAATTAAAGCCTTTTTTTCTTTGAATGAAATGTTAAAACCACGCTCAAAATCAGGGTTTGTTAAAAATTTGTAATTGATATTAAACGCAACGGGTTCTTCTTTTATTTTTAATTCTTCAAGCTTTTTAGCGGATATTTTATTTTCATTTTTGTCTAATACATTTGCATAGTTATAACCTTGAAAAGCACAAAAAGGGATTTTTATTTTACCGTTTTCGCCTTTACTTATTAATCCGAATGTACGGCAGACAATTCCCCTGTATTCGTAGATTATGCATTCATTATTAATTAAAAAGGGGCAGTCGTATTTAAATATATCGTTTCCTTTGAATTTTGATTTTTCTTTTTTGATATTTTCTATATTTTTCATTATCTGCTCTTTGATTTTTATATCAAGTTTTTCATAGCCGAAAAGCAGATAGTCAACTTCAAGTTTAGAATATGGAAATTGCGCATTTTTGCAACACATAGCACAACCTTTTTTACAAAATATAAATGGTTTTTGCCTTTCAAAAAATTTGTTTAGTTTTTCTGTTATAAAGTTTAAATATACAATATAATTATCTAACATATTTTTCCTTATAAAAAAGCTGCTTTAATACACGGCAGCTTTAGAAAGTCTTTGGAAGTTCCAATTGATTCTAAATAAAGTTATTTGAATTCCTTATTAAGTTTATTTATCCAATCAACAATTTCTTTTTCTGTTTCTGATGTTCCTCTTTCATAAACCACCAGTGGAGAAAGCACTCTGGAGCCTTTTGCCAGTTCAGCCATATCTTTATTAATTGTGTAGCCTCCGCCACCGCCATGGGTGATAAACGGAATAATTGTTTTGCCTTCAAAATTATTTTCAGCCAAAAAAGTCATAACAGGCGGTGCCATTGTATACCACCAAGCCGGAGTTCCGACAAAAATAACATCATAAGGCTTAATATCAGTGTTTTTTATTGGGGGGTGTGTCCCTTTTTCTTTTTGTGTTTTTGCAATACCGTAAGCAGTTTCATTGTAATCAGTGGGATACGGTACTACAGGTTCAATTCGAAACATATCTGCATTAACTTTGGAGTGAATTTTTTCTGCAATAAATTTTGTATTACCTCCCCAGGAAAAATAAGCTATTAGTATTTTTTTGTTTTCTAAACTCATATTTTTAACCTCTTTTTCTTTGTTTTGTGCAAGCACATACATGCTGCCAAAGCATATAACAGTTAATAATAAAATAACGGATAGAATTTTTTTCATAAATACCTCATATTTTCTAAAGTTAATTTATAAAAAACTATCTTATAAAATCCGTAAATATAGTTTCTTCTTGTCTTGGAAGTTCAATACCTGCTTTTTTGCCTGCTTCTATACATTTTAGATAATACGCCATATTGCGGGCAAGAATGCGCATATTTTGCATTCCTTCCAAGTCTTTTTTAACATCTTCCTGTGTGTGTCCATGGACCATGTTCCAATATCTGCCTGAAATTATCGGCATTTGAGTAATTGCAAAATATTTATTCAATTGGTCTAATGTTGCAGTTGTTCCTGCTCTTCTTGCACTGACAACAGCAGCAGCCGGTTTATGTAAAAATATATCGCCTCTTTGGGACATAAAAGCAGTGAAAAATGCTCTGTTTAAAAATGATACAGCACCGCCGGCCGCAGCAGCATAATAAACAGGCGAGCCAAAAATAAATCCGTCAAAATCTTTTGCGTATTCCAAAAATTCATTGACTCCATCTTCGATTATGCATTTTCCGATTTTGGCACATGCTCTGCATGCTCTACAGCCGCTTATGGATTTATTTCCTATGTGATAAATTTCTGATTCTATATTTTCTTCTAATAAAGTTTTTCTGATTTCATCCAATGCACAAAATGTGCATCCTTCTTTGTGCGGCGAGCCGTTAAATAATAATACTTTCATTTAAACCTCTATATTATTGTGTCTTATACATTATTATTAACAATTTTTTTATTTTATTAAGACCTTATTCTCTCTTTTTCTTATCTAATTTTATCATTTTTATTTTTCTTCTACAATAAGCTAAAAAGAAGTATCCTCAGAAAACAAATCTTTGGAATTCCCCAAAAGAAACCAAAAATTGATTGCACTTTAGAATGCAACATTTATTTTTTTATTATTTTACATATTAAATGGTTTCCGCCGTGTATTTTTTCCAATAAGAACATTACAATTCTTGAGTAATCATGGGTGTTTTTGTAATAAGGCGAGTAAATTTTATCCCTTATGGATTTGGTTTCAATAGTAAATTCGATATCATTTTTATTTGCCAGATACGTTTTTATTCCTTTTTTGCTAATTGCCCACAAATGCCTTGGGGGATACAAGTCATTTCCTGTATTTTTTGAAAAAATAAAGCCGCATATATCTTTAAGTGAGAAATTTTTGTTTGATTTTTTAAGCACTTCAATACGATTATTTAAAAATTTTTTTGATGCTAAAAGTTCAAAACTTTGTCCGTTTGGAAACTGAAGTATAAATATTCCTTTAGGGTTCAGTAAGTCGATTGCACTATCAATAATTTTAGTCGGGTTGACCAAATGCTCAATAACATGTCTTGAGTATATAAAATCATATTTTTTGTCTGATTTTTCTTTGATATCGTTGACATCTCCTAAAATAACTTCGGATATATTTAAAGATTGGGCAAATTTACACGAAACCGGATCGATATCAATATATGTTGCTTTTCCGAATGCAAACTTTTCAAAACAGCAGCTAAAAAACCCGCCGCCGCCGCCAATATCCAGCATTTTTGCATCTTTTGGCAAATTAAAAGACTTGAACCAATCTTTATATGCATTTGATATAATTTTGTATTTATTTGAAAGATTAATTCCGCCGTGCTTAAAGCCGTCATAATATGCTTTAATTTCTTCAGTTGAAGGCATATTTTCACAAAATAAAGTAGCACAATTTTTACATCTTACAATTCTGTATTTATCAATATTGTATACATATTCTGTTTCTTGTTTACAAAAAGGACAATTTATTTTCACTGTACATTAAACCTCTTTTAGATATTTTGCTGCCTAAACCTCCGCAGTTGTTGCAGGGGTTTGTATTTAGTCTTGTTTTTAGCCAGTCGGTCATTTTTCTGTTCATCCAAAGTTCTTTTATGGATGAATTTTTGATATTCCCAAATATAGGTGACATTTGCCAATTAATACAGCAAGTGGTCATATCGCCTTTGAATGTAAAATTAATCGCCCTAAAAGGCTGACAACATTTTTTTGCGGTTTTTATGTTGACGGATTTTTCCATTACGCCTATAAAAGAATGCACTTTTGTATAGTTAATTTCATCCACTCCAAGATTTAAAAAGAATTTTTTAAATTCAGGATATTGGCCCATATTAAGTTCATTTTCGGTAAACCTTACCGTGATTGTTGAAATTGCACCTTTGTATTTTTTATATTCAACACATCTTTTAATGTTTTCAATAACTTTATTTAAATTGCTATTTTTCCCGTGAATTTTTTCATAGGTTTCAGGGTCTATGCTATCAACAGAAATGCTGAAATCATGAGTTGAACTTAACAGTTTTTTTATATCATGCCTGTCTATGGCAAGACCGTTTGTGTTAATTGAGATTTTTTCAAAATGATTTTTTTTATATGCATATTCAAGCATATCATCAAGTTTATTATGCATCATAGGCTCTCCCATTGGCCCGCATAGAGAAAGCCAGGTTATTGAAGGATATTGGATAGCGTCATCAATAATTTTTTTATAAATCTCCATTGATATATATGGATTTTTGCCATGGTTTTTGTTGAGTTCTTTTAATGCTTCGATTTTATTTGTTCTCCAGCAGAAATAGCATGAATTATTGCAAAGGCAATTTGTGTCAATTACAAGCATTGAAGGATTGAAGGGTAAAGTTTTTTTTCTAAATTTATTTAAAAGTAATTCTAATTTCAACATATTATTTCATCATCTTTTTCTATTTCAAATGCACTAAATGCTTTAGGCATCATATTTGTCACATCTTTTAATACATCCATATAAACATTTGTTTGATTTGGGTCTTGATAAGCATAGTATACAGGTGTATCTATTCTGGAATTTCTAAGCTTATTTGGTGTATTTGCAATTGATATTATTCTGTCAAATTTTTCGACTTTAGTATATGGTTCTAAAATATCTGACCAGAAATTCAGGGAAAAGAAGCTTTGAAAAACAGAAACATATTTTTTTGTATCTACTTTGTTTTCCGTTTGTCTTGGGACACCTTCTTTTAAAAGATTCTGTACTGTTTTTCCGAAATATTTCGCTTCAACCGTAGTTCCCGATGAAATAGATATTACTTTTTTAATATCTTTTCTTGATAGAAGTCTATAGAAATTATCATCTATTATTTCTATATTTTTTAGGGATTTTATATAACTCATAATTTCTTCATCGTTTTTTACCAAAGGATGTCTTTTGTAAAAAATTCTGTTAAAACCTTTTATAGCTTCAAGGAATTCTTGTTTATGGTTCAAAATTGAATATATTTCAAAAGTTTTTTCATCTATCAATGTTTTATCAGATACCGTTTGCCCTAAAAAAAGAGCATTGCATTCATTGGAATTTGTCCTATAACCCTTATAGAAAGTTTTTATATAGTTTGCGCTCAGTTTTATATATTCTTCATCAACCCGAAAGTCAAGCAACCTTTGATAAACTTTTTCGTTTGAACTTTTAAAACACAACATAATATCGTCTAAAAACCTTATAGGGTCAAGATTAATTTCAATAAACGGAATTTCAAGATATTCAAGCGCATTTTGGATTGTTTCTTCAAGTTCATAGCTTATAACAAGCGAATCTTTAAAGATTGAATATATGTAGTCGTATGCTTTTTTGTTGTAGCTTTTATTGTAGTATATTTTTGCCCAGCAATCGAGCCAATGCTTGTTGTATTGACTTCCGAAGTTAAAATCAATTCCGAATGCATCATAGATTTTTTCAATATTAAACACAATATCGATGTTTTTATCAATATTTTTATCTGTTGGAATAGTAGTAACAAACACATCCAGTCCGGTTGTGCGTTTAATGTAGTATGAAAAAAGAGAATGAATCCATCTTGATGAAAACACGCCGCCTTTTAACATTTGTCCGGTGATTATGACTTTTTTAATATTATTTTTCATTTCTTTATCCTAAAATATAAATATGCTTTTTTGATAAAATGAATTATTTTAATTATTTTTTTTGTCAGAGGTCTTTTCCCCCAGAGCAGTTTTTGGTCTGAAGTTTTTTTAATGTACTGTTCTGCTTGTGTAATTTTATTATTTTGAATGAAATTTAAAAGTGTTCCTTTTGGATATTTTAAGTTTGTTGCTTTAATTATATCATTTGCCAGTTTTATAATCTCATATTTATCATTTTGATTTGCGTTTTTCAGACAAAAAATTATTCGTTTGGAAAAAATTGCAATAAATTCACTTTCGAATTTTTTTTCAATATTATTTTCCTTTAAGAAATTGTAAAGGTATTCAAATATTCTAAGTACTTCAATATTTTTTTTAGGATATTTTTTTTTGTAAAAATAATCCATAATCGAATTTTTTCTTATATTGTAATTATAAAGTCTGTCTATTATTCCGAATGCAAAATTACATATACAGAAGTATTCAAAACAAAAAAGTGCATCTTCTCCTACAGTAAGGTCTTTGAAGACAATATTGTATTTGTCAATTAAAGATTTTTTGAAAATTTTGTTCCAAAGTACAAATTTTGTATTTAAAAAATTTTGGTTTTTGATTTCAAACTTTCCAACAGGCGATGAAAATCCGGATTTCATAGTTCTGTATAGGCGAAAACAATTATTTTCATATTCAAGACTTGTATTGCATATAGCAAGATCAACACCGTTTTTATCAATTGTATTAACCATTTTTTCGCACATTGTGCTTTTGTACCAATCATCAGAATCCAAAAACATAATATAGTCACCTTTGGCGTATAAAAGCCCAAGGTTTCTCGCTGCAGCTTGCCCTTTATGATTTTGTTTCAGCAATAAGATTCTGCTATCTGTTTTTGAATATTCTTCTAAAATTTGATTTGTATTATCAACTGACCCGTCATCAATTATTACCATTTGCAGATTTTTGTATGTTTGATTGACTAAAGACAGTATTGCTCTTTTTATATATTTTTCACAATTATAAACAGGAACTATTATAGAAATAAGCTTATCGCTTGCCATTTTTTAACTTTTCCAAATATCTTTAAGAGTGTCAATAAAGGGTTTTTTTATAAAAAGACCCACTTTAATCCCGGTGTTTTTTAAAAGATAATAACACAAATCGTTTACAATATTTATATAATTTTTTGTTGCAACAAGTACATACTCCGGCTTTAAGTCTGCTATTTCAAGGGGCGAAATTGCTTTAATATTAAGAAATTTTTCATTTTCATCATGTAAGTCATATTTAATATCCGCAACAGCAATTATATTGAGCTCTTGAAGATTAAAATATTTATACATAAGCTCGAAAAGTGCTCCGGCACCGTATACTACAATTTTTTTAGATTTTAATTTGTTTTTTAACTTTGTAAGATTTTTTTCAAAATTATACTTTACAAGGTATTTGTAATTTTTGTTTTCGTCTGTAACATTTTCTTTAAAAACGGTGACAATTTTTTTATCTTCAATGGCTAAATCGTTCCTCAAGTAGTGTAAAATTGTCTCATAAGACTCATTTGTTATAAGGATGGAATCAAAATCAAACTGCTTTATTTCCTCAGGATGAATTGTCGGAATATTTTCAAAAGTTCCTCTTTTGATATTATTTATATCTGCAATTGCACAAATATTAAGTTGTGATAAACCAAATTTAGAATATAATTCTCTAAACCCTGCCCCAAAGCCATAGATTATCACTTTATTGTTATTATTTTTTAGCTCTTTTAGAATCTTATCTAAGCGTTGGTTAAAATCATCTGTTTTTGTTTTAAAAACAAAATATTCACTAAGCATTTTAATTACTCCCTATAATAAGTTAATTATAATCTAAGCAGATTTATTTGTCTTTTTTTAACATAACTTTACTCCTAAAATTTTCTTTTTTTGACATATAGCGCTTTTTTTGCTAGAATTTTGGGGTTAGTTTGCTTTTGGCACAGCGTATGGGTAATGTAGAGAGTTATTTAAAAAAAATCAATTTTGACAAAAATTTCGAAAAAATTAAAAGAAAACTAAAAAACAAAAGTGTTTTAATATACGGCACAGGTGAGTTATTTCAATATATTCACTCATATTATGATATTTGTTCCCTTAATATTATCGGTGTGTGTGATTCAAAGTATGATGACAATGATTACAACAAGCTTTTTTTGGGACATAAAATTATCCCAAAAACAAAGCTTGAAAATTATAATATTGATGCAGTTTTGGTGTGTGTTAAAGAGTATATTGGCGTTGTATTGAATCTTGAATTCGGATTATATAAAAATTCCAAAACAAAGATTTATCCTGTTGCTAAAATACCTTTTCGGGAACTTGTAAAAAAACTCTGGACCAGATAAATGTATATTCATTGTTACGACATATTTTGCCTTTTATTAAAAGATTTGCCTGAAAAAGTTAAAAAGCCGCTTTTAGATTTTTTCCATGAGAAAAAAATTCAGGCAAATATGCGATACATAAAGAAAAATAAACTAAAAGTTATCGAAAATTTAAAAAATGATTCAAAAAATAGAAAATTGAACGTTGTTTTTTATGTTTATGATGATGCAAAATGGAAATGTCAGAGCTTGTTTGATATATTAACTTGTGATGAAAATTTTTTGCCTATGGTGTTTGTTGTAAAAAATTGCGCAAAAAAAGATAACTTTAATTTTCAAAGTGAAGATGATATAAGAAAAGTTTATAAATTTTTCAAGAAAAAAAATATGAATGTTTTTTATGCCTACGACTTTAAAAAGAAAAAAAACATTCCATTTGAAAAGATGAACCCTAAACCGGATATTATTATCTATCAACATCCATGGTATGTAGATAGATGCCAAGGCCCTGTCGTATGTTCTAAATTTGCTTTAACGTATTATATGCCTTATTTTATCCCGACTTCAGTTTCTCCTGTCGAGTACCATCTTCGATTCCATAGTTATGTTGAAAATTTTTGCGTGTTGGATGAAAAAACAAAAAAATATTATTCGCTTAAAATGTCAAATAAAGGTGAAAATATAAAAGTTGTAGGTCATACTATGCTTGATTTTTATTATCTTAATAAAAATCAAACTTATAAAAATGATAATACCGTAATATATGCTCCGCATTGGACGGTAGACAATAAAAATCTTGCTTGGGGGACTTTTTTGTGGAGTCGGGATGTTGTATTGGATTTTGCAAAAAATCACCCCGAATTTAATTGGGTCTTTAAGCCGCACCCTTGTTTATACAATTATCTTTTAAATCAAAAAATATTATCTAAAGCCGATATTGATAACTACTGGTCAGAGTGGGGGAGGATAGGGCGTATTGAAAATGGAGGAGATTATATTAATTTGTTTATGTCATCCAGAGCAATTATAAGTGATTGCGGCTCTTTTTTGACTGAGTATTTATTTTCAAAAAAACCTTTTATCCGGCTCAAATCAAAAAATCCTTATGAATTGAATCCTTTTGTGGATGAAATTGTTAAATGTTATTATAATGTGTCTGATAAACACGAACTAATTGATACTTTAAATAGGGTTATAGTAAATAATGATGACTATTTTAAAGAAAAAAGACTGGAACTTATTAAAAAATCGAATTTAGATAATAACTTTGCAGCTAAATGTGTGCTGGATGATATTAAAAAAACCGTTGAAATGGTATAATTTTTTTATGAAACTATCTTTGCTGTATAAAATTATTAAAAAAATAAAAAAGATAAAAGACATATTGCTTCCTTGTCAAGTTGAGGATTTTTTGCTCAGAAAGTATTTTAAGGGCACTTTTTTATCTCAAGTTGAATTTCATCTTGTAGATTATTGCAATTTAAATTGCGCATGTTGCGACCATTTTTCTCCGTTAGCACCAAAAAAAATTGTTCCTGTTTGTGATGTTATTTCTGATTTTAAGAAATTAAAAAAAATATTTGATAATGTGGGTAAAATTTTAATATTAGGAGGCGAACCCCTTTTACACCCAAATCTTTTAGAGATATTTGAACCTTTAAAAGAAATTTATCCAAAAAGCGAGCTTGTAATTATTACAAACGGTATTTTGCTTGATAGCATGAATGAAGACTTTTGGCTAGCCCTTAAGAAATACAATGTCACATTGAGCATGACAAAGTATCCTATAAAAGTTGATTACGGCAAGTTTTTGAATAAATGCTTGAATATGGGTATTAAATCATATTTTTTTAATGAGAATAAATTAAAAATGTATAAAATGAATCTTGATTATAAAGCAAAAAATGATAAATATGCGGCATACAAGTTATGCTGGCATAAAAACTGTCATTTTCTCAGGGATTCAAAACTTTATTTGTGTACACCCGCACCTAATATCGGTTTTTTAAACAAACATTTTAATCTTGACTTCAAACTAACTAAAAGAGACTATATTGACCTGGATAAAGTAAAAAGTGCAACAAAAATAAATAGAATTTTTTCAAAACCTATTGATTTTTGTAAATATTGTTCCGATAAGCCTCTTGAATGGGGCGAATACTCTCATTCAAAAAAAGAACTTTCAGAATGGGTAAAAGTTGAGTCGTTGAAGTGAATTTTTTTTATGATAATATTTTTTTATGGAGAGGTGTCCGAGTGGTTTAAGGTGCGGATCTCGAAAGTCTGTGAGGGTTTCCTCCGTGGGTTCGAATCCCACCCTCTCCGTACTTTTGAAGTTTGAGCCGTACTCCGACGGAGTAGGCGAAAACGAAAAAGCATACGGATGTGAGTCCGTGACGGCGAAACGTTGAGTTTCGGCGGACAGGACGAAACTGGACGATGGCGACGTAGAAATCTTTGATTTCACAGGAGCATAGTTCGATTTTACGGACATTATCTCCGTTTTTTGGTTGTTAATGCTATATGTTGTTTATTGCTGATTGATAAAATATATTTTAATTTAACGACCGGTTTGATTTGTTGTTGTAATTTAACGACCGGTTTTATTTGTACGGATACTTTGATTATTTTGGCTTAGGTCGCTCTGCGAGGGCGTTTTCAGGTCGGAAAATTATGTTTTCCAAAAAAATCAAACAACCAAATTGGACTTTTTTCGGTCTGTACGGGTAGTTTGATTTTTTCTTAAAAAGCTAGCGTTTAGACCGTTTTTAAGGTGTAGCGATAGTTTGATTATTTTGGTATAGTCCAGTTGTGCAAGGAATTAAGAAAGCGTAAGCCAGAGTGAAGACCAAAACGACGAGTTTTGGTCGTAACTGTTGATAGCCGCCGTAGGATAATTGAGCAAACGAACGACAGCGCAAGCGATAGTGAGTTTTGCGAAATACCCACAGGCGGAATTTATGAGTTATATGAAAAAAAGCCTAATGGTGAATTTGAACAAACTACGACTTTTGTTCCATCAGCCGTAATACCAAATATTCAAAAAACTCAATCGCCTTCTCCTACTCTCGAAGAATATACAAGATTGCGCAAGGAATTCAATGAAAAATTAAGAAAATTAGATATATCAGACCCAACAAGAAAAGCTGCCGCTAAGA
>CALVAA010000028.1 GCA_944325315.1 Candidatus Gastranaerophilales bacterium | reverse complement strand
TTTTATACTTTTAATAGTATTTAATTGTTTTTATCCAACTACACTTGCTAAGATCCCGAAACAAGTTCGGGATGACACTTAATATTGTTGTCAATTTAAAATTCCCGGAATTTTACAAACATATACTTAGAGTCTTTAAAATATACAATGAATTATCCGATACAACTTCTTTTAAATAAAACTATTTTTCCATCTGCTTTTTTAAAGCAGCTTCAAGGGTTGCAATCTTGTTTTCCAAAGTTCTTACTTTTAATGATGAATCATCTGCTCCGATTGATTTTTTTTCATACTGTCTTTTTAAGACCCTAATGTCTTTTTTTAGCCTTGCAGTGTATAATAAAAAAATTACACTTGCAAAAACAAAACCTGATAAAATATAATAAATGTCAAACAACTCAAGATTAATATTCATTATTTTTACTCCTTAAAAAATTTAAAACTTTTATAAAATCTTTGCTGAATTCTTCTTCAGGCAACACAAATGTCATTTTTTCTTTTGTTCTCGGGTGAAAAAAAGAAAGATAGTATGATTGTAAAAGCTGATGTTGGGTTTTAAGGTTATTAAACTCCTTTCTCATAAATCCGCCTGCACCATAGAGGCTATCCCCAAAAACAGGATGGTTAATTGAGGCCAAATGAGCTCTTATCTGGTGTGTTCTTCCGGTTTTTAATTCAAGCTCAACTAAACTTGCTCCCCTAAAGCTTTCGATTACTTTGTATATTGTACAAGCTTCAAGGCCTTTACCGTCTTCGGCTATTGTCATTTTTACATCATCTTTAATGTAGTGCACAAGAGGCTTATTTATTTTTCCTTCTTTTTGGCTAAATTCTCCGAGTGCAAGCGCTAAATATTTTCTTATTGCAATTTTTTCCCTTATTTGTACTGATAAATCCTGATGGGCAAAATTTGTTTTACTAACAAGCATAAGGCCTGCCGTATTTTTATCCAATCTGTGTACTATACCTTTTCTGAATTCTCCCGAAATATCCGACAAATTTGAACAGTGGCTCAAAAGGGCATTCACGAGCGTATGTTGATTATCATGTTTTGTTGGATGGCAAAGCAAATCTTTGGGCTTATTCAAAACAATCAAGTCATCGTCTTCATATTTTATATCAAGCCTGAAATCCCAGGGGGTAAGCTCCGGGGAAGGATTAAAAAAAGATAAAATATCTTCCTTTTCAAATTTAATGCAATCTCCGACTTTTAGCTTGTATGATGATTTTTGTGATTTGTTATTTATCAAAAATAAGTTAGCACTAATTGCATCTGATATTTTTTTTCTGTTGTATTTGCCTTTAAAATATTCTGTCAAAAAAATATCCAGTCTTTTGTTAAAGTCTTCTTTTTCAATTTCAATTTGAACCATTTTTTTCTTTCTTAAATTTTAAAAAATTAAAATCAAATAAAACAAAAAACAGATAAAGAAAAATCCCAATACAAATCATTATATCAAAAGTATTAAAAACCGGAAAATTAATAAAATTAAGTTTGATATAATCAACAACATACCCTTGTCTTATCCGCTCTAGCAAATTGCCCAATGTTCCTGCGCTAAATAATGTCAAAGACAAAAGCTGAAATTTATCCTCAAAACAAATATTTCTATAAACATAAAAAGCTATATACAAAACCGCCAACAATCCAAAAATTATTAAAAACCTGGTTTTATCTTCAAAAAGACTGAAAGCGCTTCCGGTATTATTCAGATGAACTATGGAAAAAACCGGATTATCAATCCTGAAAGCATAAGTTTTATAGCTTAAAACTTTTATTTGGTTTGCAAAATCCAAAAAAATTAATGTCATCAAAAAATAAAAAATAAAAGCTCTTTTATCCTTCATCAATTACTCTCCACTAATTTAGAAGAGTTCAAAGGATTTTTCTCAACATTTATTCTTTTCATAATATAAGCAAGCCCCAAAACTTCGATTCTCGCTTTGTTCATCTCCTCATTCAAAGAAATTTTGCTAAAACCAATAGAAGCTACTGCATATTCATCAAGATTCTTATTATTTGCCTTTACAAGCCTTACAAGCCCCCCTGTTTCAGGCACTTTTCTGAATTTTTCCTGATAGTCGACCGGAGGATAAGCTATTTCTTCTCTCGAAATTGAAGCAAGTGCAACCATATCTTCAGGTTTATCCACTTTTAAGGATAAATCATATTCTTTGCCATTCTGAACCGAAACGGGAGTAATTAAATCCATGTTTATATCATTTGCAACACCATATTTTAATGAAGTTTCCTCCATTAGAATATCGTCCGCAACTATTTTCCAGTTGTCATTTTCTTTTTTTAAATAAACAATATATACGCTTCTTCCTTCAAGCTTTCCCATCTTTTCTTTTTTAATGTCTTTATCTTTTACAGGATAAATTTTTGCACTTGTTTTATCGGACATTTGAACCAAGGCCCAGTTATTATATGCCGTAATATTATTTATTTTTGTCTTGTATTTAATATTTTTATAGGTTTCATGGGTTTTTTCAAGCATTGAAATTAAATCATCCAAATCAAACCCGTCTGAACTTTTATAATCTTTATCGTAAAATGTTTTAACTTTTTCAATATCATGCTCCGCCATTGCTTTGTTGTGTTCGTTTACAACAGAGCGGATTTCACTATTTGCGCTTCTTTTTATATTAAAATCAAAGCAATAAGCCGGAATTTTAAAGCCAAAACACATTATAATTAACGCCAATGCTATTTTTCTCATCAATTCATCCTCATTTAATCTTTTTTAAACAAAAGATAATATTTCTTGTTTCCATAATATAATACCATATCCCAATAGATTCCCGCATCATTAAACTCGATATATGCATTTGGCAGAGGGGTTCTTTGTGTGCTTTTTCCAAATTTTTTTCCTATAAAATCGACGGTTTTTTTTCTAATTTCCTGTGCTTTAGTCAATTTTGGCTTTGGAATTTTGTCCTCATAAAAATCTTCAAGAACAATATCTTCCTTATACACGGGAATTGTATAGCTAACTTTTCCGTTTTCCTTAAAAAGAACATAAGTTTTCCCGTTTTTTTCCCTTGGCGTCAAAAGATAGTACCCGGGAGGAATGATTTTTGATTTAAATATAAGATTAACACCGCTTCTAAACAAAGGATAAGGGGAGCGCATATATTTTGTATATTCATCCGCTTGATTGGGGTCTATTCCAAAAATATATTCAAAATCCGCCTCTTGAAGTTCTGTGTAAATTTCATCATAATTTTTAATATCGCTTTTCGGAATATTTTCATTTGCAAATGAAGGATGAAAAGTCCAAAACAAAATAAAAACAAAAAATGATATTAAGATTTTATATTTATAATTTGCCATATTAACTAATATAATGCTACCATATTGACCATGGAAAATAAAGTATTTGAAGAAAATCTTGCTTGTATAAAAAAATACGACAATAATCTGTACAACAAACTTTTAATGTACAATTCAAAAAAAGCAAACATTAAAATCAATAAAACCTTAAAAGAAGAATACAATCTTATTTTAGACAATACGGAAATCCACTCAAATTCCGGCGCTATTGAAGAAGCAAAAAAGATTGCTTCTTCAATACAAGATAAAAAAGACTCAATAAGAATAATATACGGACTGGGATTAGGGTATCTGGCAGACGAAATTGCAAATAAGGTTAAGATAGGGAAAATCATAATTTATGAACCTAACCTGGATATTTTAAAAGTTGTTTTATCAATAGCCTCAATTGATGCTTTATTTATGGAAAATGTAATATTGTGCCAGGATATCGAAACTTTTTCAAAAAATATAAAAAACTATGTTAACGAAAAATCAGACATATCCGTTACCTTTTTAAACTCATATAAAAATTTATATTTTGACGATATTAAAAATCTTCTTGAAACTGCCCAAAAAATTCAAGGAGAATACAAAGGAAATTTAAACACATATTACAAAAAAGCCCCAAGCGCAATAAATTCAACGTTTTCAAACCTTAAAAAAATTATATCCAATCCTGATATTTCGGAATTGAAGAATATATACAAAGGAAAAACGGCTCTTGTAATATCAGCAGGGCCATCTTTAGCAGAAAATATTGAAATAATTAAAAATAATCAGGATAAATTTATAATATTTGCAGTAGGTGCAGCTTTAAAACTTTTGGCAAGCAATAATATAAAACCCGATTTTGTTGTCAACATTGAAACTTTTAGCACGCTTGCACAATTCCAAAACACAGATACAAAAAACTGCTATATGATTCTGGAAGCATACTCAACCCCTCATGTTATGGTTTTGGAGAGCAAAAAAACCTTTAACTATATTTCTAAAGGAAATTTTATTAATGACTGGTTAAGAGATATGTTAAATATAAAAAATGAGGTTAAATCATACGGCACAGTATCATATAGTGCTTTATCGAGCGCTTTTTTGATGGGATTCAATAAAATTATTATAATAGGACAAGACCTTGCATATAAAAAAGGTGCTTGTTATGCAAAAGGAAGCCAATATGAATCATTGGAATACATATTTTTAAAAGAACAAAATAAATTTATGGTAAGAACGCATAACTTAAAAGAATACGCAAAATCCTTCGAGACAAAATATTTAACAGAACAAGAAGCGCTAAAAGTTGCAAAAAAAAGCATTGAGCAGATAAACAAAAATCTTACAAGCATCTTAGGACAAGACGGAACTATGCTTCCAAGCAAAAACGATTATGCAATTTTTATTAAAATATTTGAAAACTGTGCAATAGAATTCAAAAAACAAAACCCTTCGCTAAAATTAATCAATTCATCAAGCAACGGAGCTTTAATTAAAGGTTTTGAAAACATAGAGCTAAAAGAAGTTGTAAATGAGCTTGAAAGTATAGACAGAATTGATTTAACAAATATCAATGCAAATTACGACAAGCAAAGAATCATGCATTATATAAATACACTATTACCATATTTGGCTGACTATGCTTCCAAGATTGAAAAACTTGCCTGTCTTTGTCAGGAAGTTCTATCCGGGCTTGAAATCAATCATACTTATAGTGAAAATATTAAAGTTCTTTTGGTTAAAATTCAAGAATTAATTCATACAATTGTTTCAATAAGTTCGGATAAAAAAGCTGATTTTACCTTATCAATCTATACAAAACTTCTTTTAAAACCACTGGATAATAATGCTTTTAGAGATATTGAAGCAACCAAAAAAACCATATTAAAGTTTAAAAACAACTGTGAAAAAATTCTTCCGTTTATTGAAAAATATATAAAAAAGTTAAATGACATTCAATCTGTCATCTTTAAATAACTTTTCAACATCCAAAACCCTATAGATATCACTGTCTTTAACAAATTCCATCATTTTATCTTCTTCAAGCGTATTTAGGCGATTTTGCAAAATTTCATCAAAATCTACATTCATGCTTTCGCAAATTTCATCTGCCAAAATTCCAAGCTTATATTCGTCAGAATTAAGTATTATTATTGTAGATTTTTCCTTTATTTTTGTTTTTGAATTATTGTAAAATCTTCTAATGTCTAAAACCGTTATATAATCACCTTTTATATTAATCAAACCAAATATAAAATCTTTTGTGTTTGGAACTTTAATAAATTTTGCATTATTTACCTTGTAAAACTCCTTCACGCTTGCCATATTTATATAATACTTAACATCATTTATTAAAAATGATACGCCCCTGTCGTACAATGCAGCAGTAGTTTGAAGATCAGGCGTTATATTAACAAGGAAATTCTTTCGCTCCGCAAGTACCTTTTTTGAAGCTTCATCATTTACAATATACTTTTTTTTGGCGTCCTCAAATTTTTCAAGATTTTCTTCAATATAATCTACAATATTTTCTACATTTAAAAGGTAAACGCTTTCATCATCAAAAGTATAAACACCGTCAAAAAAGTCTTTTTCTCTGTGGTATGGAAGCGAATGAATATTTTTTAAAGGCAGTTTTTTAATATCTAAAACCCTGTCACAAACAACAGCCGAAAGAGAGTCTTTTATTTTTATAATAATAATTTTAGCACCCAGTTCATACACTATTCTCTCTGACGAAAACACACCCCTTAAATCAATAACGCCAACAGGATTCTGCTCATACTTCAACATTCCCAATATGCAGCTTGGCATCCTGTTTGGGTAATCTAATTCCATTATTTTAACAATTTCTAAAACACTTTTTGTCTTTATCCCGTATGTTTTTGAGTCCACTTCGATTATTGTGTAATTTTCATCATCATAATTTTTTTCTTGAGAAGGCAAATTTAAATCATTCAGAGTAAGAGATTTTTCAATCATTTTATCACCACCCTTTGGCTCTCATTTGCTTGTTCCAAAGCATTATGGGCATTTTTTTGCGCTTCTGCAATATTAAAGGTTTCTTCGAATCTGCAACTTGAAGCACCGGCCAAGACTTCTGTTTTATATGTATTATATGTAATTCCGTTAATTGAATTTAAAATAAAACTAAGTTTGTTGTAGGCTTGCTTTGAATCTTTTGCAAAAATTGCAATACTGTATTCATCTTCATCACTTTTATAAATTTGTTCATTTTTATCAAGACAGTTCATTATTTTTTCTGAAATTTTTGAATTGATAATATCTAACTCTTCATAGGTTAAATTGTTCTTCAAGTCTGAAAAATTAGATATTTGAATACAGGCAAAATATGTATCGTTTTGGTTTTTTTTGTTTTCCGCATTTGAAAACAAATTGCCGAATAATCTGCCCGACAAGTATCTATTGGATTCTTTTTTATTGATTTGCTGATTTTTATTTATGTATCTTAATTTAAAAAACTCATCCAATACCGCTTTGATTATTTCTTTTTTTTCTTCATCCGGCCAAAAATCATCTTTTTTTGAATAAAATATTACCTTTGCAGTCTGCTTTTCTATATATTCAAAATCAAACTCCAAACAAGAATGAAATTCTTCCAAATTTGTTGTTATTTTCAAATTAGGAGCATATTTTTTATACAATATTGCCTCAGCTGAATTTGTATTGGACAATATTTTATTTTGCAATATCGGACTTAGAATAATATCCCTTATATCAAAATATGCTATTTTTATCTTTTTTTCAAAAGATTCCAGACAAACAACACCGAGATCATAGTTTAAAAAAGGGTATACAACGGTAAAAAAATCGGATATCAATTTTTCATCATCAAAAGAAAAATCACTCTTTAAGCTCAGTTTACTTCCAAGTTCGCTAATATCCGCAACTGTTTCCCAAACAGCCTCAACACTTTCTTCATCCTGCTTTATTATTTCATCAGGTTCAGGGTTTTCTTCTGTTTCATCTTTTAAAATTTCGTTTTTTGCTAAAACGGCATTTTTGTATTCTTCGCTTAAAGGATGCTTTTTTACAATTTCTTCTGCCAGATCTATAAGTTCATAAGCATTATCATCTTTTCTTAAAAAGTATTCGCTAAGCTCCTCTTTTACATAAAATTTTGCATTTGATTCATTCAAGACACTGTAAACAATAATAGGAATCAATGAAATATAAGGATTTTCCCTTATTGTTTTAATCAAACGAAAACCGCCATACACAGGCATTATAGCATCTGTAATTATCAAATCCGGAGCAATTTCGAATATCTTTGAAAAAGCAGCATTTGCACTTCTTACGCAATAAGCTTCCCATTGAGCTTTTTCAAAAAGAGACTTTAAAATATTCAATTGGGTAATACTATCGTCTATTATGATTACTTTTTTTGTCATAACTTAACTTATTTACTATAATTAATTATAATAAAATTATACATTTTTTTATCTAAAGGTGGAATATGTCAAAAGAAGTAAATAATAACAAAATCAACATAGGAAAAGAGCTTCTGAAAAAACAAATTTTTGACTGCTCAATAATTTTCATTGCCCTTGGCGTAATTTTCTATTTTGTAAGAGTTAAGGGGTATGAAAACTATGATCTTTTTATAGTGCTTTTGGTTGCCTTTTTGGTTATTGTTTTTCTTTTGGAATACAGTAAAAACGCAGTAAAACAACCTTTGAACAAAATTATCGTAAACAGTATTGAAAATACCATAGGTCAAATTAACTCCGCTCAATCATCTAACACCGCCCAAAAAGAAAAAAATGCACTTTCGATAAACAAAATAAAAGATATTCAACAGTTAATTGAAAATTTACAAAAAAACTCTGTTTCAATGAAAGAAGTAACAAACCAAACAAAAGAAAAAACAGACAATTCCCTAAGTTTTACAAACAATGAATACACTTCGGTTAAGGGAAATATTGAAAAAATGTTTTCCATAAGACACAAAATTCAAACAATAGCAGAATTAATTCTTGAATTATCAGACTTTGTGCAATCAATATCATCAACCGTAGGACTTGTAGAAGATATTGCGGAACAAACAAATCTGCTTGCATTAAATGCGGCAGTTGAAGCTGCAAGAGCAGGAGAACACGGTAAAGGCTTTGCGGTTGTAGCTTCTGAAATCAGAAAACTGGCAGATGAATCCAAACAAGCAACCACTAAAATAATTTCTCTAATAAATGATATCCAACAAACAGCAAATTCAACAGTACTTGCAACCGAAGAAGGCACAAAAGAAATTGAATCGGGGCTTGAATTAGCCCATGTGATAAGTGAAAATATTGAACATTTGATAAATGTTATGAATGAAATTTCAACCAACATGCAAAAAATAGTTACTTCAACAAAACAAATTGATACGGATTCAAAGGCAACAGACAGTTATATTAAAGAAATTTTCCAAATTATAGAAGATAATGACAAAATAAATAATGAAAATAAAACAATTTTGGAAAAAATTGAAACCACTTCAAACAATCTTAAAGATTCAATAATATAGCTTCTTTTGGAGCAGTTTAAAATGGAATTTCAAAAAGAAGAATTAAACGAAATATTAAACATTTTTCAGCAAGAAAGCACCGAAATAATATCTTCAATGGATGGTAAGCTTTTAATGCTAGAAAAAGAAAAAAACCCCGATATTGCAATGCAATTATTCAGAGATGCACATTCCCTTAAAGGCTCGGCAAGAATGCTCGGGTTTGAAGATATTCAAAATGTTGCACATAAAATCGAAGACATAATAAGCCTGATAAAAGAAAACAAACTTACAATAACAGCAAACATAACGGATACAATATCAGAGTGTCTTGAATTTATTTCAATGTTGATAAACAAAACAGTATCCCAAAAAGAAGAATTTAAAAGTCCAAAAACAGCTTACTATATTGAAAAGTTAGAAAATATAGCTTCTCAAAGCTATGAAAAAGACTATATAGATATTGAAACAGGCAATATTGAACCATACAAAAAAGAGTTTTTATCAAAATTTGAACAAATAGAACAAACCATCCAGGATATTCTTTATATAGTATCAAAAGCAAGAAAAGACAACGACTTTTCAAAAATTTTTGAACTGGAAAGCAAAATAAGCGACTTTAGCTCTCTTTTAGGTCCAATAGACAATGAAAAAATTAACTCAATAAAAAATGCCGCACAAAACATTTTAACTTCTCTTGATAAATTTAGAGTATCCGACAACCAAGCCTTTTCTTTTCTTGATGTCAATAATTGCGTGATTTCTTTTATCGAAGTTTTTTGTGATTTTACAGATAGTGAAAACATAAAAAGAAAAGATTACTATGAAATTATAGACAAAAAACTAAACACCGGAACGATTGATTCAGACAACAATAAAATCGATGTCATAAAATTTGATAAAATTGATGAAATAATAGAAAGGCTACCTCTTTTAGAATTAAACACCGGCTTTTATAACGATATAACAGATATTGTAAACACGACAATTCAAAAAGAAATATCAGAAACAAACAAAGAAATTTATACAAGTATAAAAGAGATAATAAATATATATAAAAACAAAAACTTAACTCTGCCCCAAGACATATCCCTCGGCATTAAAGAGGTTTTAAATGTAATCAAAAGCGCAAAAAAAAATGACATCAAAGAAGCAAAAACAAAACTAAACATCTTAAAAACACTTGCCGAATTTCAAAATCGAAAAACATTCAATAAAAATAAGCATTCTCAAAAAGGCGAATTAAGTCAAAAAGATATTTTAAATTCAATAACAAACACTGAAATTAAAACCTTAAGGGTAGATTCGGTCAAACTTGACAATTTGGTTGGCCAAATCGGAGAGCTTATTGTTTCAAAAATCAAAACCAATGAACAATTGTCTTTGGCTAAAAAAATAAATAATGATCTTTTGGAATGGCAAAAAAACTTTAGCAAAATGGACTATTATATAAAATATTTTGATAAAAAATATCTTTCAAACCCCATGGAAAAAGAAGAACGAGACTACAGAAAAATTGTTGCATATAATAAACAGCTCTGCATGCTATCCCAACAGCACAACGAACAAATAAGCTCCATTATCAGAGAAATGTCTAACCTTTTTAAACAACTTCAAGAAAGCGAAACCAAGCTTAATACAACAACGGTTGAAATAGAATCAATGGTTAAAAATATGAGAGTTTTGCCGTTGTCTACAATTTTTACCCTTTTTCCGAGAATGGTGCATAATATTGCAAGAGATAAAAATAAAAAAATTGATTTAATCATAGAAGGCTCGGACATTACTGCCGATAAAACCATCATAGAAGAAATTAAAATTCCTTTAATGCACATTATAAGAAATTCAATAGACCATGGAATTGAAGATGTCGAAACAAGAAAAAAATTAAACAAAAACCCGATAGGCAAAATTGAAATAAATGCAAGCTATAAAGAAAGCAAAATTATAATAGACGTTAAAGATGACGGCAAAGGACTTGATATTGAAAAAATAAAGGCAAAAGCTCTTGAAAAGAATCTTCTGACAAAAGAAGAATTAAATGCAATAAGCGATGATGAATTAACAAACCTTATATTTTATCCCGGCTTCTCAACGGAAGATTTTGTAACCGAGCTTTCAGGAAGGGGCTTGGGGCTTGATATTGTAAATAATAAAATAAGTCAAATGCAAGGAAGAATTGATATTTTTTCTCAATTGAATAAAGGTACTGTTGTAAGAATTATCCTTCCTGCAACCGTTGCAACCAAAAAGGTGTTTATAATCGAAGAAAATAAAGAACTTTTTGCTATTGAAACCTCTGTTATAAAAACAATTGTCAGAGTTAATTCTGATGAAATTTTTGAAAAAGATAACAAAAGCTACTATATATACTCCGGTAATGCAATTGCAATATATACCCTTTGCCAAATTTTAAACTTTGACAACAATCCAAGACAAACAGACAAATACACTCTTTTAATCATAGAAACCGAAAGTATAATCTTTGGAATAATTATAGAAAAATTAATTTCCGATCAGGAAATCGTTCACAAAAAGCTTGCTCCTCCTCTTTATAAGGTTAAGCATATTTCAGGAATAACAACCCTTGCAAACGGCGAAGCTTGTCTGATTTTAAACGTGTCAGACATTATTTCAACAATAACCTCTAAAAAGCTTCGCTCAAAAATAATGTATAAAACAGCTTCAATAAAAGCAAGGGACAACTTTAAATACAAAATTTTAATTGTGGACGATTCTCATACAACAAGAATTCTGCAAAAAAATATCCTCACAAATTACGGATACAATGTTTCCACAAGCACAAATCCAAAAAATGCGCTCGAAAAAGTTAAACAAACAAAATACGACCTTATTATATCAGACATACAAATGCCTGTTATGAACGGATTTGAATTCATTCTGGAATTAAGAAAAATAAAAAATTACGAAAATATTCCTGTTATTGTAGTAAGTTCAGAACCTAAAGAAAACCATTTAAAAGAAATTGAGCAGACAAAAATTATAACCTATATTGAAAAAAATCTGTTTAAACAAGAAGAATTACTTTCCTATATTGAAAAAACTTTAAACTATTAATTAAATTTGTATATAACTTTGCATTGGATACCATAATACTCTCATTGTGAAATTTTTTAGAATTTTTTTGGAGTCGAGCTAAATTTCTTTTACAAAAGCGGGTTTTTGAATCTTTGTAAGCTCAATTTAAAAAGAGACTACATCTTATAATGCTGAACTTTTTTTCAGCATCTTAACCATGGTAATTACAAGAATGAAATTAAACACTATTTAAAAGTGCAAAATCATACAAGTCTGCTATTTTTTTACAACGAAACCGAAAACCCCGGAATTATTTTTATCGGATTTTGCAATAATATCCCATTTGTGTGCTGAAATTAATTTTTTTGCAATATTTAAGTTCAAACTCATGCCTAATTGGTTAAAGTCACGCATATTTTTTTTAGATTCAAAAAGGCTCTTTATTTTTTCTTTTGTCATATATATGGACTTATTTTTCGCACAAAAAGAAATTTGTTTTTTATTTTCCTTGACCAAAATTTCAATATCAGATTTTTCAAACCCAAAGTTAACAGAGCTTACAAGAAGATTAAATATTATTTTTTGAATCAGAATTCTATCTGCACTAAGGCTTATATTTTTATTTTTATTAGATTTTATAATGATATTTTGTTGTTTGTCTTTTATGTGGTTTTTGATTAAAGATGTACAGTCTTGAATTTGCTCTATAATATCAACATTTTCTAATTTTAATTTTGGTTTTTCGTTTTCATATTCAGCAAGAAATATTGTATTTGAAACGATATCCAACAAAAAAGCATTTGAATTTAAAATTTCATTTAATATCTCTTTTTGATTTTCAGGAAAATTATCTGGAAGATTTTTTAAAACATACTCCAAACTTTGATTTTGAGCAATAATAGGAGTTTTTATATCATGGTTTAAAATAGAGATAAAATTGTTTATTTCATCTCTTAATTTAGTGTTAAATCGGTCTTTAATTTTTCGCAATTTTTTGCGATATTTTTTGATTATTAATCTTTTGAAAAACATTTACTCTACCTAAAATAAATTTGCTCTAACAGCTTTGACTGCCGCTTGAACCCTATCGGTTACCGACAGCTTGGTTAGAATACTCCCGACGTGTGCTTTTGCAGTATTTGTTGAAACAATTATCTCCCGTGCAATTTGAGAATTCGTTTTTCCGTCTATTAAAAGCTTCAATACCTGTAATTCTCTTGCCGTAAGAGAATTTTTAAGTTTTCTGTTTTCATAAAGATTTTCCAAATCTTTAGTATCAGGTATTGGAATAGAAGAAAAAGCCGATTTTGCCACTTCTAAATCCATACAAAATTCTCCATGGGCAACCATTTTTATAATCTTTTTTAAATCAATGTCCGAGTTATTCTTTAAAACATATCCGCAAGCACCACAAGCTAAAGATGCCAAAACTCTCTGTTCGTTTTTTTGCGAAGTATAAATTATAACTTTTGCCTTTGGATACATTTCTTTCAAGTATCTTGTTGCTTCAATTCCGTTCATTTTTGGCAAATCAATTTCCATCAATATAACATCGGCAGGCATTTTTTCCATTTGCTCAAAACAATCTCTTGCGCATGAAAAGTCGCCGATGAGTTTTATTGACTCATCTTGAGCAAAATATCTTCGGTGTGAAATTCTTGTCAACAAATAATCGTCAACAACATACAAAGTAATAGGATTCATAACAGCTTATTCCCACTTATTCTCAAGGTTATGATATTAAACATCATTAGCTTTGTATATTACCCGATTGGACAAATTTTAGTCTTTTTGCATAAATTCAATTGTTTTTTTTAATTTTTCATCTTCGCCTGACAAAAAGTATAATTTTACCATTTGATAGTATAGTTTTGGTTCTTTAGGAAACTTTTTTATTCCGCTGTTTAATATTTTTTCAGCCTCTTTAAACTCGCCCTGTTTATAAAACACCCTTGCCAAGTCTGCATATTCCAAAATCGTTTTCGGTTTAGTTTTTTTCAATTGAGAATAAAGCGATGATGCTTCTTTTTCATTACCTTTTAATTTATAGATAATATATAAATTATATTTATATATTATTGAATTTTTGTCAAGCACTTTATCAAGATATTTTTGTGCATTTATATCGTCTTTTAATCCAATATAATTTTTTATTCTGTAATTGTATAATAATTGCATATCATAAGGAAAATTCTGCATTTTTCCCAATTCGTCAAGCGTTAAGTTAGAATCTTTATACTTTCCTAACATGTATTCTATTTCTACTTTTAAAAAGTAGTAGGCAGGATTTTTATTTATCTTTAAGGCTTGTGTAATATAATCCGAAGCTTCGCTATACCGTGCATTTTTTTCGCATATTTTTGAAAGCAAAAAAGGCACTTCACTTGTTTTTGGATTAATTAAAGCTGCTTTTCTCAATACAGGCATGGCTTCGGTTGTTTTGTTAAGTTCGATTAAAGAATATGCAAGACCAAAGTATGCTTCATAGCTTTTATCATTAACATTTGTTAAAATTTCAAAATATTTTTTCGAATTTTTATAGTCTTCTTTTTTTAAATAATAATTTCCGAGACGCAAAAGAACATTTTGGTTATTGGGATTAATTTTTTCAATTTTTTTCAAAGTTAAAAGCTCATTTTTATCATCATCTTTAATGCGAAATATTGTTGCTTTGTTTAAAAGAGCTTGGATGTTTGATTCATTTATAAGAAAAATTTCTCCGACAATTTTTTCAGCACTTTCTATATCTGCAATTTTAATATAAAGCTCGGCTAAAAAATTCATCATATCTTCATTTGTCTTGTCTAATTCCAAATATTTTTTTGCATTTTCTATAGCAGATAAAATATCTCCGGAAAAATATGATTCAAAAGCAAAAACACTGTATATTTCTTTTGTTTTATCCGGTTCTTTGAAAATATTTAAAGATTTTGCAAGATTTGTATTTAAAAGTTTATTATTATACATTATTGCTTTATTCATATAATCCGTAGCAGTTTTTTCATCGCCTTTAATTTTTGCAATCTTTGCCTTTATAAAATAAGCACTCGAAGATTTCGGATTAATTTCAAGCATCATGTCGGCATAAAAATCGGACTCGTGTATATTTCCGTTTTCAAAAAACATTGTTGCCATATCAAAATAGTCTTCAATATTTCCTTTTTTTTCACTAAAATCTATCTTTTCTATATTTTTTTCCGCAGAAATTAAATTATATGCTTTTTTAAAGTTTTCTTTTGCTTTCTCTGTGTTTTTTAATTTCAGATAAACTTGTCCGAGCAAATAATAGCCGTTTTCGTCATTAGGATTATTTTGAATATACAAAGGCAAATATCGTATACAAAAAGAATAATTGTTTTTTTTGTATGCATCCAAAGCAGTATTATAGTCCCACAGCAAACTTGCTTTTGCTGAAGATAAAAAAAGAAATAATAAGAAAAATAATACTATTTTTATTTTATTTTTTTTCATAAAACAGTGTCAATAATTGTTTTTACCTGTTCGGAAACATCTTCCGGAGTAAGACTTGCATCAATTACTTTTATCCTTTCAGGGAATTTTTTGCTTAAAGATAAGTACCCGTTTCGAACTTTTTGATAAAAATCATACCCCGAAGCTTCAAGACGATCTTTAATTGCCCCGAGGCGTTTTTGTGCGGTTTGAATATCTATATCAAACAAAAAAGTAATGTCCGGCTTTAAATCAGATGTCGCAATTGAATTTAAAATCTGCAATTGCTCTATATTTCCCCCTCTTGCATAACCCTGGTAGGCAAGGGTGGAATCTGTATGCCTGTCGCAGAGTACTATCTTGCCGTTGTTTATATTAGGCATTACAATTTCTTCTATATGCTGTGCTCTATCTGCTAAATACATAAAAAGCTCTGCTCTGTCTGAAACAAAACCTTCATGGTGTAATAAAATTTGTCTCAATTTTTTCCCGATTTGGGTTGAGCCGGGCTCAAGAGTTACAATTGTTTTATAGTTTTTTGAATTTAAATATTTTTCCAAAAGCTCAATTTGGGTTGTCTTCCCGCAGCCATCAATGCCTTCAAATGTTATAAATAAACCTTTTTTATTATTTTCCATCCTTAATTTAGCTCCTTTATAAAAAATTATATTACATTTTATAAAATTTTTGAAACATATTTTACCTTTTTAAAATTATATTTTATAATAGTACTTGTAAATTTATATGGTTGAATTTTAGAATAAGGGGAGAGATTCGTGCAGGAATCGTTATTTAATACAGTACAAAAATTACAAACTGAACAAAAAATCAATGTTGAAGAATTAGAGGTTATATTAAATAGCGATATTGAAGAAGTTGTCACCCTCTGTAAAAAAGCTTGCCTAAAACCTAAAACAGATTCTATGGGTAACGCTTATTTTACAAAAGGTGATGTTGATATTTTAAAAAAAATGAAAGAATTATACAGCCATGCCCAGAATATTCAAAAAGAAGAGGCTTTAGTGCAAAATTCAACAATCGAGCCTGCTTTTCAGGAAGATAAAGATTTAGACAATCCGAATAAAAAAATAAATTTTTTGACAAAAGCAAAAAACAGAGTAAAAAGCGAAGCATCTCTTGCACTAAATGCTTCAATGCATCCCAGTATTGCGTTAAACAGCAGACTTGAAAATCTTGAAAAAAATCTTATTAATAAAATGAGTGAGCTTTTAAGTGAAAAAATGGATGGCTTTGATGAGATTATAGTAGAGCTTATTCGCGCCAAAACAGAAAATGAAAATCTAAGAAGCCAAGTCAACTCTTTAAACAAACAAGTTTTTATCTTAAAAGGAGAACTTGCTTGTTTTGTGCCAATGCCTTTTGGTTTGTATGCCAAAAAAAATTCTAAAGAACTTTAAAAAACAAAAATGAGCAACGCATTAATTAATTTTTATCATAATCTTGAAGAACCGATTATTATTTATGATAAAAAATTAAATATTTTGTATCATAATTTATCGTTTAAAAAAATTTTCGGTGAATACAATAATTCGCCCGGTTTTGATTGTCTTTCAAAATTAAGCTATAAATTTTCCTATCAAATGTGCTTTTTGAAATCAGAAGATTTAAAAACATACAATCCAATAATTAGCGCAATTGATAAGGAATATAATTTTACAACTTTTGCAACATATCAAAAAGAAGAAGACAAATTTTATCATTATATGATTAAAGCTTTTAGCGTTAAAAGACGCTACAGAATTGTATATTTTTATGACATCACAAACGAACTTCAGGGCGAAAAATTAAAAGAAGAAAACGAAAGATTAAGAATACAAAATATTGAATTTGCAACGACCAACTCAAAAGCCCAGAACCAGGCCGTTAAAATGGCTCTTTTAAATCGCATTTCAATAAGCTTAAAAAATGAACTTAATATCAAAACACTTATTGAAAAATCTTTAAAAGAATTAAGCATTGTTTTTGGAGCAAGCAAAAGTTACTTTGTTGACTTTAAAAAAGATAAATTTACAATTCAATACACATACCCCGAAGTTTATGCTCCGCAGATAGGAGAAGTTGTAACGTATTCTAAAGCATTAACAGATGAGCTTTTTAACGGAAAAAATTCAATCCAGGCTTGTATAAAAGAACACGAAGGGGCCTCCATTCCACTTTTAAATTCTACAACAAGAATAATAATGCCAATTTTAAAAGATTCACAATTATACGGACTTATAGTTATTTTTACTCCGAAAAAAGAAATCAGTGCTCTTGAAAAAGAACTGCTGACAGGTATTTCAATGGTTGTTTCTTCGTCTTTAATACAGGCAAGTCTTTTTCATCAAATATCTCAAAAGAAAACCGAGTTGGAATCAGCAATAAAAGAGCTGAAAGAAACCCAGCTCCAGTTGATAAATTCGGAAAAAATGGCTTCATTGGGACAATTGGTTGCATCCGTTGCACATGAAATTAATACACCTTTAGGTGCGATAAATGCCAATAACGAGATGATGGAAAAAATATTTGAAAATTTAAAAAGTGATAATATAAATATTCTAAAAGAAATGAATGGCGTTGATAAAGAAGCAATCAAAAGAATAACAAATATTGTTCAATCTCTAAAACGGTTCGTAAGGCTGGATGAAACCGTCCAGCAGGAAGCAAATATTAATCAAGAACTTGATTTGACACTGGATTTAATCCACCATAAGATTAAACGGGGGTTTGTTGTTGAAAAAGAATACGGTAATTTGCCTCTGATTAGCTGTTATCCGAATATGCTAAATCAAGTGTTTTTAAATATTCTAATGAATGCGATTCACTCAATTGAAGAAATTAAAGTAAAAAACACGGATTATATCGGAAAAATCAAAATTAAAACAATAATTTTAGGAGATTTTCTAAGAGTAAGTATTCTGGATAACGGCAGCGGCATTGAAGAAACAAATAAAGACAAGATTTTTCAAGCAGGTTTTACAACCAAAAAAAAGGGGCAAGGAACAGGTCTGGGTCTTGCAATATGTAAAAAAATTATTGAAAAACATAAGGGCGAAATTGATTTTGAAAGCGGGGATTCTATGCCGGAAGGTGATTTTAAAACTAATTTTATAATAGATATTCCGCTTTTTTAAAAAATAAAAAATGCTTGCGCTTTACGGTTTATTTGATATTATACAAATATGCCCTGGTAGCTCAGCTGAATGCGAAGCCGGTGCGATAATCGATAAGGCGTTGAGCCTTAGCGATTAAGCAGTCGATAGGCGACGTGGAAATCTATGATTTCCTCAGGAGCTAAAGGGGTTGAAAACTAAATAATATGCCCTGGTAGCTCAGCTGAATGCGAAGCCGGTGCGATAATCGATAAGGCGTTGAGCCTTAGCGATTAAGCAG
>CALVAA010000027.1 GCA_944325315.1 Candidatus Gastranaerophilales bacterium | reverse complement strand
TAACATTTTAAATTTATTTTGCCCGAAATAATCAAACTATCTGTAAAATATAATCAAACCATGTGTTCTTTTACAATAAGTTCTGCACCGATTTAAGACATATCAATGAGGTTATATATTATTACATTTTAGCTTGGAGTGGTTAAAGACTCTCACCCACTCCGCTTCCTTTTATAAGGAAAAAAGAGTCTTAAGAGAGTCAAAGGAAGCAAAAATGATAGAGAGTTTAGGGATTATCCCATACAGCCAAAAGGCTTACAACAAAAAGAATTCAACGGAAAATAAAAAAGAATATACAGATATAATATGTACTTCTTATACTCCTTATTTTCCATCTTGTTATCTGGGTACTTTAAAAGCAATATACATAGACAAGTTGTAATCTTTATCATCTAAAACTGCAAGCAATTCACCTTTTTTTACGTGGTCACCTTCTTCTTTTAACATTTTTATAATTTTCCCTGATACTTGAAAGCTTAAATCTACCTGGCGAATTTCTATGTTGCCGTATAGTGTAATTTCATTAGGGTTTAGCCTCTTTTTTATCGAGAAAAATATTCCGAATCCGCAAACTAAAAGCAACAATACTATTATAATTGGTTTTTTCATTATAATTTTCCTCCAACAGCTTTATACAGGGTAAAATAGTTTACTATTCTTTGTGTTTTTGTGTTAACTGATTCGTTTTGAATGTTGTTATATATAATATATGAATTTAAAAGTTCCGGGTGAGGTATAATCACACGGTTGTATTTTTGCTTTTTCAAGTTGTTTTTCGACTGCCATTACATCGGGTCTTGAAAAAATTACATCTGATTCAATGTATTCCGGTATGGGTTTAGAGTATTCAATTGTTTGTATACTTCCTCTTTTTAGTTTGTCAATTTCGCTTGGTGAAATGCCTGTTAATACAGCAAGCTGCATTAATAACAATTTTTGTTGTTTTTTAATGCTTTCGTATTGGTTTTTTACTGTTTCAAGGTTTTTTTTGGGAATTATTGTATTGGTTTGAATCTATAATTCCTCTTTTATATTTTTTTGTGTATGTATCACAGAGCTTTGTTTGAATGTCAATTTTTTCTTTTTGTAATTTCAAAAGCTCGTCGTATTGCAAAATATTTGTATACACGCTTGCGACGTCTGCCAACAGTGCGATATATACACACCCTTTTTTTCATATAGGCTTACTTTGTATGCTTTTTTTGTACTTTTTGTTTTGTCACGGTTTTTTAACAATAAATCCGCTTCATAATTAACGAAAAACGGAAGAATAAAAGCGCTTTTTTCAGCTCAAAATTATCAAGTTTCGGAACTTTTATTCCCGGGTAGTTTGCGCTGAGTCCAATTGACGGCAATTCTTTTCCAAAAGAATACTTTACCTGTTGTCTGTATTGTTCGACTCTTTTAGTTGCCTGTTTTGTATTGTGATTGTATAGCTCTTGTTTTCCTCCAAAGTAATATGAAATCATACATAGATTAACATTTGCTTCTTTGCATATTTCTCTTGTGCTTACTTCTGCAAAACTTTTGTGTGCAAATAGTTTTGTTGCGACATCCAGAAGTTTTTGTTTTGAATCTTCAATCTTTTTCATAAATTTTCACTATAGTCAGTATAATAATATAATTATAAAACAATCGTTTGATTTATTTAAAATATTATAAACCAAAATAAAAAATTATTGACATGAAGTATACTCCAGACTATAAGATATTATGGTATCAGTTTTATTCTTAAAGGAAAATATGAAAAAAATATGTGCAGTTGTTTTATCGGTTTTAATGTTTCAGGCAAATTTTGCCTTAGCTTTTAATAAAGGAGACAGAAAGATGACGCGGGAAGATGTTTGTAAGAAAAATTATGAAGTACTGTTTAATAGTGAATGGAAGCCAAATGAAGGCTTGAATTCCGAATTTATGGATATTTTGCAAAAATATATTTTCGGGGAAGTGTTTACTGTGGGAAAAATTGATATTAAAACAAGAGAAATGCTTACAGTGGTGTCGCTCAGTTGCCAACAAACACTTCCGCAGTTGAAATCGCATATAAATGCAGCTTTAAATATCGGCGTTAAACCTGTTGAATTAAGAGAAGCAATTTATCAATGCGCTCCGTTTATAGGTTTTCCTAAAACTTTAAATGCAATTAGCGTGTTAAGTGAAGTGCTTAAAGAAAGAAATATCGATGTTCCTTTGGAAAAAACCGCAACGGTAAGCGAAGATACAAGGTTTGAAAAGGGTAATGAAATTCAGCAAAAATTGTATGGCAGTGAAATAAGAGAAGATATGAAAGGCATTGAAAAAAATATAGGAGATGATGTCAGCAGATTTTTAACAGAATTTTGCTTCGGAGATATATATACAAGAAAAGGTCTTGACATTAAAACAAGAGAACTTATTGCAATAGGTATTCTTGTTACAAATAACAATACTCAACAGTTGAAAAGTCACATCAAAGGCGCAATAAAGGCCGGAAATTCGAAAGAGGAAATCGCATCTGCAATAGTGCAATGCCTTCCTTATGTTGGTTTTCCAAATGCTTTAAATGCACTTAGAATATTAAAAGAAGTTTAAGGAGGCTGTTTTGAAAAGAATATTTTTTATTTTAGCGCTATTTATCTTAACGGAAGGGTTTGGTATCAGTATGGCAAAAGAATTGAAACAACCTTTTAAAAAGGGTGAGATTAATCCCTATAATGAATTTTTTACAGGTACAACATATCTTACAAGGCTTAGCCAAAAGGATGATATATGGAATTCGTCAATTGCTAATGTAACTTTTGAAAAAGGTGCAAGAACCAACTGGCATAAACACTCAGGCGGGCAAATCCTCCTTGTAACCGCAGGCGAGGGCAGATATCAGGAAGAAGGTAAAGAAATAAGAATTCTAAAACCGGGAGATGTTGTAAGAATACCTTTGAATGTTAAACACTGGCACGGTGCAGCGCCTGATTCCGAGTTCGCTCATATATCAATTGAAACAAATATCCCGAATAATATAACAACTTGGCTTGAGCCTGTAAGCAATGAAGAGTATACAAAGTAACAGGAAGAAGTTTTATTATATATCTTTATTGAATTTGTGCTTTAGTACCCAAAGAATCAGGGCGCTAAAGCATTTTTAAGCCAAATTTATACGGTCTTATGCTAAAAAATCATCTTTATATCTGATTTAATTTTTTTTCCATAAACAGATAATACATTTTGATAGGGGGGGTTATGTTTAATATAAACGATTCATTGATAATATGCATTGATGTTCAAGAAAAATTGGTTAATATGCTGAATAAGAAGTGTGATGATGTTAAACACAATTGTAAGAAACTTATGGAAGCTGCTTCTATTTTGAATATTGATGTCATTACGGTGCAACAGTATCCAAAAGGGCTTGGAGATACTATTGAATCTATAAAAGCAATAAAAAATTTTCCAACAATTGAAAAAACTACATTTTCAGCTTTAAAAACCCCTGAATTTAAAGCGGAATTTGATAAATTTAATAAAAAAAATATTTTAATTTTTGGCATTGAAGCACATATTTGCGTTCTTCAGAGTGTTGTTGATTTAATAAAAGAAGGATACAATGTATTTATTGTTAAAGACTGCTGTGCCTCAAGAAAGAAATCCGATTATAAGGCTGCGCTTGCCTTGGCACAGAGTTACGGAGCGAAAATAATTACACTTGAGATTGCTCTTTTTAATTTTTTGCAAAGCTCAAAACATCAACACTTCAAGGAAATTCAGGCATTGATTAAATAAAAGGTTATTTATGGAAATAGGAAGCATAAATTTATCGGATATACTTTCAATACAAGACGGAATTCAAATTAATGACGGTGTTTTTAATGCTCAAGAAGCTTATGAAAACACATTTGAAGATGTTTTGAGTGAAATTGTTTCAAATGATGAAGTGCAAAAAACTTTTCAAAACAAAGATTTTACCATGCGTGAAATGTTTTCTTTTAATAATAATTATACAAAAGAAAACCAATTCTATTATAAAACCGCAAGTAATTCCTATTTTAAGCAAGAAAACTATAGCGCTTTTTTATAGGCGATAATTTCAACTTCAACTTTTGCGCCCTTTGGAAGTTTTGCTTCAACGCAAGAACGAGCCGGTTTTGAAGTAAAATATTTTGAATATATTTCATTGAAAGTTGAAAAATTGCTCATATCATCTAAAAAACAAGTTGTTTTTACAACGTCATTAAAGCTGTAACCGGCTTCTTTTAAAAGATTTTCGATATTTTTCATTACTCTTAATGACTGTTTTTCTATATCTTCATTTTCAAAGGTATTGTCTTTAGGATTGATTGCAATTTGTCCTGAACAAAACAAAAAACCTTCTGTTAAAATTGCCTGCGAATAAGGCCCAACCGGCTCGGGTGCGTTTGGTGTATATATTTTTTTCATAATATTAACTCCTTTATTGAACTGTAGATAAAATATTGTAGCCTTTTTCAACGAGGGCATTTTGAATTTGGCTGAAATGATTAAAGTCTCTTGTTTCCAGAGAAATCTTCAAATAGCAGTCGTTTATATCTGTTCCTTCTCCTCCCTGGTTGTGTCGTACTCTTATAACGTTTGCGCCATAGCGGGCTATAATTGAGCTTACATCTCTTAACTGTCCCGGTTTATCTAAAAGTTCAACTGTAAGATTTGAAATTCTTCCTGTTTTTAAAAGAGCTCTGTTTATGACTCTGGATAAAATATTAACATCTATATTTCCGCCGGATACAATACAGACTATGTTTTTGTTTTTCAGATTGATTTTATCAAACATAACAGCCGCAATGCTTAAAGCTCCTGACCCTTCTGCTACCATTTTTTCTTTTTCCATTAAAGCTAAAATGGCACTTGCAATTTCATCTTCAGATACGGTTACAATATCATCCACATATTTTTCACAAAAGCTAAATGTCAACTCTCCCGGAAGTTTTACTGCAGTGCCGTCTGCAAATGTATTTACATGTTTTAATTCTTTTCTTTGATGATTCTTTATTGATTCATACATCGAGTCGGCTTTTTGAGCTTGTACACCATAAATTTTGCAATCAGGTTTTAGTTGCTTAACAGTTGCTGCAATTCCTGAAATTAAGCCGCCTCCGCCGATTGGTACAATAATTGCGTCGATTTTATCTATTTGTTCAATTATCTCAAGAGCGATTGTTCCTTGTCCTGTAATAACATCAATGTCATCAAAAGGATGTATGAAAATCCCCCCTGTTTCTTTTTGGAATTTGACAGCTTCAATGTAAGCATCGTCATATACACCATCAATTAATCTTATATCTGCACCGTAAGCTCTTGTTGCTTCAACCTTAGAAATAGGGGCGGTTGATGGGATAAAAATTGTTGATTTAATATTGTTTTCTTTGCTTGCAAGAGCAACGCCCTGTGCGTGGTTTCCTGCTGAACAAGCTATTACCCCTTTTACTTTTTGTTCTTGTGTTAATTTGGATATTTTATAATAAGCCCCACGTAGTTTAAAAGAACCGGTTAATTGTAAATTTTCGGATTTAAGGAAAATATTGTTGTTTTTTGATAAAAAACTACTGTGAATTAAAGCTGTATCCCTTGCGATTTTTGATAAAATTTGTTTTGCTTCTTTAACTTTTTCAATGCTTAAAAAATCCATTTATTTCCCTTTTTGTTGTAACTTTTTTATTATTATACTATTGAAAATATAAATTTTAAAATTTTTTAATATACCGTAATTAAATGATTGAAGTTACGTTTAATTTTGTTATTGTATAAAAAAAAGAGGAAATATGGCTTTAAGAGTACTGTTTATTTTAATTGGTTTTATACTTGTTGTAAACATTATTTTGATTGGAGTAGGTTTGATTTTTAATGTTAATTTGTACAGGAAATATTCAAAACAAATTTTAAATTTTTTTATAGCTTTTGCGCTTTTGATTATTTTGTTATATGTAATATTGGCATTTTTAGGTTTGATTGATTAATTTGGAGAATTAAAATGAACAAAGACAAAATGAGTTTAGCTTTAGCGGTTCTTATTTTAACAATAATATTTATAATGTTTGCAAATCCGCTTGCAATAGTCGGTGTCGGCGAGAGAGGAGTTAAAGTAACACTTGGACGAGTTTCTCCTCAAAGTTTTTCGGAAGGGGTTCATTTTGTGACGCCTTTTATTTCAAAAATTAAAGTAATGAATGTTAAAACTCAAAAAGTAAACATTTCAACTGAGGTTTATACAAAAGATATTCAACAGGCAAAAATAAGCTATGTTGTAAATTTCAATCTTCAGCCGGAAAATGCATACAAAATGTATCGTCAGGTTGGAATGAACTATGTTGATACGATTTTAATGCCTGCGGTTGAAGGGATAATAAAAGATGTTGTCGGTAAATGGAATGCACAGGATTTGGTTGCTAACAGAGCAAGCGCTACAAAAGAAATTTTAAACAAAATTCAAACACAAATGAAAGTTAGATATGTTAATGTTACTTCATTCCAAATTATTGATATAGATTATTCTGATGTTTTTGAACGTGCAATTGAATCAAAAGTTACTGCAGAGCAAGATGCACTTAAAGCTAAAAACAAAACTTTGCAGGTACAGGAAGAAGCAAAACAAAAACTAATCTCGGCACAAGCAGAAGCGCAGTCAATGAAAATCAGAGCAACTGCGCTAAGCCAAAATAAGGCTCTTGTTGAATATGAAGCAGTTAAAAAGTGGGATGGAAAATTACCTGAGTATATGCTTGGAAACAGTATTCCTTTTATAAATTTAAACAATAAAAAATAAATTTTATTTGTATATTAAAACAGGAGGCTCGACTTTTGAATCAAATATTTCAAATGAGCCTTTTGCTGTTTTAATAGCATCTTCAAGCTTTTCTTTTTTGATATCGTTATGGTACAGTTCTAAAATAGTTTCGTCTTTTAAAACTTTGTCGGATATTTTTTTCTTTATAATAACACCGGCTCCAAAATCAATACTGTCTCCTTTTTTATCCCGGCCTGCCCCTAAAAGTTTTGCGGCATTTGCAATATCTAATGCAGTTAGTTTTGAAATATAACCTTCTTTGTCTGCTTTAATTTTAATTTTGTTTTTGCCGACACTAAACAAGGAATAATCATCTATAACATTAATATTTCCGCTTTGAGCTTGTATGATTTGTTTTAATTTATTAAGTGCACTTTTATTTTCGATTACCTCATCAACCATTTGTTTTGCTTCAATAACGTTTTTTGCTTTTCTGCAGTTCATGATTGTTTTAATAGCGAGTTCGAGAGTAATATCGTATAAGTCTTTTGAATAGTTTCCTTTTAAGAATTCTATAGATTCAATTACTTCAAAAGAATTCCCGACACTGTATCCTAAAGGTTGTTCCATTGAACTTACCACAACATCTATTTTTTTATTTAGCAATTTCCCTGTTTCTATCATTAAATCGCCCAATTCAAAAGCTTCTTTTGGTGTTTTTATGAAAGCACCCGACCCTACCTTTACATCAAGTACAATAGAAGTAGCGCCCGAAGCAATTTTTTTAGATACAACGGAAGCGCAAATCAAAGATTTATTGTCGACTGTTGCACTTACATCCCTGAGAGCATATATTTTCCCGTCTGCCGGAGTTAGATTTGGGCTTTGCGAAGATATTGCGGCTTTAATGCTTCTGATTTGATTTAAAAATTCATCATTTTTAAGTTCAACTCTAAATCCTGGGATTGATTCAAGTTTGTCTATAGTTCCTCCCGTAAAACCCAAACCTCTGCCGGATAACTTTGCGCTGTATATATCTAATGCAGCTAAAATTGGTATTAAAACAAGCGTAACTTTGTCTCCAACGCCCCCTGTGGAGTGTTTGTCTGCAATGTATTTTGAAATTGACGAAAAGTCCAAAATATCACCGGAGTCAACAAAGCTTTGGGTCAAATATGCTGTTTCTCTGTTGCTTAATCCTTGAAAACATACTGCCATAAGCCAAGCAGACATTTGATAATCTTCGATTTCCCCTTTTGTATAGTTTTGAACTAAAAAATCTATTTCTTCTTTGGTGTGCTCTTTTCCTTCTTTTTTCTTTTGTATTAAATCAACAACTCTCATGGTTTTTCCTTCTATTTGTGATACGGTTCATTATTTAAAATCTTAAATGCACGATATATTTGCTCAATTAAAATCAATACGGCTTCCTGATGGAGAAAAGTAAGCTTGGATAATGAAAATTTAAAATTCGCTTTTTTGCACACTTCTCTATCCAACCCTTCTGCGTTTCCTACTAAAAAAAGTATTTCGTTATAGTGACCGTCATTTTCTATTTCTTTAATTTTTTTACTGAATTCTTCACTTGTGAGCTCATTCCCTTTAATTTCTAATGTGATTATGTATGAGTTAGTCTTATTTTTTATATATTCAAGAATATTATTTACTTCAATTATTTTTACTTTGCCCAAAAGGCGCTTTTGATATTCAAAAGCGCCTTCACGGTAAAAACTTTCTCTTAATTTTGCTTCAAGAATTACTTTTATATTCACTTTATGCCTTTTGTTCTGCGTTTTGTCCGCATAACAGCTCATAATTTAACTCATTTTCATTATCAGCTATAATTGCTGCTACAACAGCGTCAGATGTTACATTACATATTGTTCTTAACATATCAAAGAAACGTTCGATTGTAAATATTAGTGAAAAGCCGATAACAAGCTGCTGCGGAGTAAGCCCTATGCCGTTTAGTATTAAAGCTATCGTTATCATTCCGGCTCCCGGAATTCCTGCAGATGTTGAAGAAGCAACTATTGCAAGAAGGGCAATTTCAATAATCAATAAAGGGGTGAGCTCAATTCCATACATTTGAGTAAGGAAAATAACTGCTATTGTTTGAATTATTGCAGTTCCGTCCATATTCAATGTTGCGCCCAACGGTAAAACAAAAGAACAAACTTTGTTGGAAATTCCTCTTTTTTCGCAGCACGTAATAGTTAAAGGCAAAGTAGCAGATGAGCTTGCAGTTCCGAATGCAACCATTATGGCTTCGGAAATTGCCGAAAAAAGTTTTCCTACGGGAACTTTTGAAAACAATTTTAACATAAGGGGATACACTATAAAAAATTGAATTGCAAGAGCAAGACAAATCGCAAGAGCATATTTTGATATATTGTTAAATACTCCAACGCCAAAACTTGCCACGGAAGTTGCGGTTAGTGCAAATATACCCGGGGCCGCAAGATACATAATCCAATCGGTAACTTTCATTGTTGCGGCAAAAACGCTTTCAAAAAATGCAATTAAAGATCTTGAAATTTCTCCTGCCTTGGTAAGGGCGATTGCGAAAATTGAAACAAAAATTATTATAGGTATCATCTTACCTTCAGCCAGAGCTGAAAACGGGTTTTTTGGAATTAAATCAAGAAATATCTGAACTAAATTTTCTTTTTGATACTGTATGGCATCAGCCACATACCCCTGAACATTTTGGGCAACATCCGGATTAACAAGGTTAATTGCGCTTATACCCGGCTTTAAAATTATTGCAATTCCGGCTGCAATAGAAACAGCCGCAACGGTAATTATTGCGTAATATAACAACATTTTACTTCCAAACTTTGTAAGCTGTTTGGAATCCCCGATATTAGATATCCCTATTATAATTGCGCTTATTACTAAAGGCAAAACCACCATTTGAATAATGTTTATAAATGCTTCGCCTACAAAATTCAAAATATTATATACTTGCGGATATGAACTATGCGGGAAAAAGACACCTGTCAGAATGCCAAGTATAAGACCTATAAAAATATGTCCGTTTCTTTTTATACCAAGAAGCAGTGCAATAATTACCTGCATATGTAAACCCATGGGCAAATTTCCTCATAATACTATTTTAGTTTATTTTACAACGGTTTGATTTTTTTTGCAAAAAAATTCAAACATAAAACGGATTTAATCCCTTGCTTTTGAAGATAAGATTAAATTATGGATGATAAAAATAAAAAATTAAATTTTTTAGGCATTATGTTTGAATGCTGTAATGTATATGGGAGAATTTATAAAAACAAAGAAGGCACATACTATCAAGGAAGATGCCCCAGATGTTTAAGAGAAGTAAAAATTCGTGTCGGAAAAGAAGGGACTAATTGTCGTTTTTTTAGGGCGAATTAAAATATATTCTCGCTTAAATATCTAGAACCGGTATCAGCCAGAATTGCAACTATATTTTTATCCTTATTTTTAATATTTTTTGAAAGCTCAATTGCGCAAAACATAGATGCGCCCGAAGATATTCCCGCTAAAATACCTTCTTTTTTTGCAAGTTTTTTTGTTAAATTTATTGCATCTTCATCTTTGACTGTTATAACTTTATCAATGTATTTCGGATTGTAATTTTTAGGAATAAAATTAGCTCCTATTCCCTGAATTTTGTGTGGACCAAAAACCCCCTTTGTAATCATGGGTGATGAGTATGGTTCGACTGCTATTATTTCAATATCTTTATTTTTTTCTTTTAAAAATTTGCCTATTCCGCTGATTGTACCCCCGGTTCCTACACCTGCTATAACAATATCAACTTTTCCTTCCGTGTCTTCCCATATTTCTTTTGCTGTAGTTTCATAGTGAGCTTTTGGATTTGAGGGGTTATCAAATTGCTGCGGGATAAACGAAAAAGGATTTTCTTTTTTTATTTTTTCAGCTTCATCAATTGCTCCTTGCATTCCTTTTTCTCCCGGCGTTAAAATGAGTTTTGCGCCGTAAGCTTTTAAAATTGCACATCTTTCTCTGCTCATTGTATCGGGCATTGTAAGAATCAATTCATAACCTAAAACCGCACATACCAAAGCAAGTCCAATGCCTGTATTGCCGCTTGTTGGTTCTATGATTTTGCTTTTATTTGGCTTTATTAAACCCTGTTTTTCGGCTTCTAAAATCATTTTGAGGGCAACTCTGTCTTTTATTGAACCTGCGGGGTTAAAAAATTCTGTTTTTGCATAAATATTTGCAAAGCCATTATTTATGGAATTTATTCTTACCAGAGGAGTTGAACCTATTAAATCTAATATATTATTATAAATTTTCATTTTTATCCCTTTTATACGATATAAATACTAATGAATACAGCCAAATAATAAATGCAAAAATTAATACATAGAACCAAAATTTACTGAGGAAAAATTTATTAAATTCAAAATACCCCCTGATAATCTCAATGGTAACAAAAGAAACAGCACACAAAAGCCAAGTTGAGGATTCGTGCTTTATTATTTGTTTTATATTGAAGTTTTTATCAGGATTTATATAATTTTTTAGCGAAGGGATAAAACAATTTGTTTTGTTTGCATAATTTATGTATTGTTGTTTATATTCTTCTTTAAAAATATCTTCTTCATAAAGTGCAATCAAAGAGTAAAAACAAATTGTAATCATTGAGTTTGTGAGAATAATTTCCCAGCTTTGAGTCATTAATGTGATTGCAAATAATATAAAGAAATTACCAAAAAAAAGCGGATTTCTGATAATTGAATATGCACCTTTATTTGAAAATGAGTTTTTTTCTTTCGAAATTTGTGCAAAAATTCTGACAAAAATTCCAAATATTGCAGTCAAAAGGCAAAATACTTCAAAAGGAATGCTCTCTATTGCGCTTTTTAAGTCTTCAAGCTCAACCAGGACTACAAAAAGGTATGGAATATACTGCATTGCTATATTTTTTTTGCAAAATTTGCCGGCTGAAATTAATAAATCATTTAATAACATTTTTACCCTGCTTTTAATAAATTTAATAAATTTTATTATAGCAAAAAAAATATTTGTTATATAATACAAGTATAAATAAATCGGGATGTAGCGCAGCTTGGTAGCGCACCACGTTCGGGACGTGGGGGTCGCAGGTTCAAATCCTGTCATCCCGATTTTTACCAAAGTTTATTAATTTTTCCAAGAAAATGTTCGTCAAGTAATTTATGATGTCTAATAAATTTTTTAATTGATGTTTCGTCAAGACTTATTTTATTTTTGCTGTCTAAGGTTTGTATAACATACATTAATTTTTCTTTTTCAATTTGATAACTTTTATCCTGATAATCAATTGTTATATATTTATCATCTTCCATTGTTTTATTCTCCTTTCGATAAATTAAACTATAACACATTTATGATGCATATATTTTACAATACAGGTTTAATATAAAATAGAAAAAAAATAAAATATATTGAAAATATCAATTTTTTTTAAAAAAAAGTTCGCTAAATATTAGCATGAATAATTATAATCTATATTCAAATTTGAATAAATATTACAAAAATTAGAAGAACTTTTAGTTTAAATTGTTTTAATTGAGACCGTTAAAAAATGTTAAAGCAAAAACTTAATTTAATAATTTATGATAGTATTGATTAGAATATGATATTACGGAATAAATATGAAAAAGATATATATTGGAATGAGTGCGGATTTATTGCACCCGGGACATTTAAATATAATCAATGAGGCAAGAAAATTAAAAGGCGAAATAATAGTGGGTCTTTTAACGGATAAAGCAATAGCAAGCTATAAAAGGCTTCCTTATATGTCTTTTGAGCAAAGAAAAATTATCGTTGAAAATGTCAAAGGAGTTGATAAAGTAGTTGCACAGGAAACTCTTGATTATGTTCCGAATCTAAGAAAAATAAAACCTGATTATGTCTTACACGGAGATGATTGGAAAAAAGGTGTTCAGGCAAAAACAAGACAAAGAGTTATTGAGGAAATGAAAAAATGGGGCGGAGAAGTTATAGATATCCCCTATACAAAAGGAATTTCTTCCACCCAATTAAATAATGTTTTAAAAGAAATAGGAACAACTCCTGAAATTAGATGCCAAAGACTAAAAAGACTGCTTGAAAGCAAAGATCTGGTAAGAATTTTAGAGGCTCACAGCGGACTGAGCGGTTTGATTGTTGAGAATGTGTGTGTTGTAAAAAATAATAAAAAAATAGAATTCGACGGAATTTGGATATCGTCTTTAACCCAATCTGCCGCAAAAGCAAAGCCGGATATCGGTTATTTGGACACAAGCTCAAGGCTTGAAGTTATTAATGATATTTTAGATGTTACAACAAAACCCATAATTTATGATGGCGATAACGGCGGTCCGACAGAACATTTTGTTTTTACGGTTAAGTCATTGGAAAGACTTGGCGTGTCTGCTGTTATTATTGAAGATAAAAAGGGGCTTAAAAAGAATTCTTTGTTTGGAGTTGAAGTTTCGCAAACACAGGAAAATAAAGACGTTTTTGCTAAAAAAATTCAGGCCGGAAAACAAGCCCGAGTCGGGCAAAATTTTATGATTATTGCAAGAATAGAAAGTCTTATTTTAAAAAAAGGAATAAACGATGCTATTATTCGTGCAAAAACATACATTAAAGCAGGTGCTGATGCTATTATGATTCATTCTTGCTCAGATACTTTTGACGAGATTAAAGAATTTTTAAAAGAATATAACAAATTTAAAAACAGAAAGCCGCTTGTAGTTGTACCTTCTTCTTATCCTGATATTAGAGAAGAAGAGCTTATAGAAAACGGTGTTAATATGGTAATATATGCTAACCATCTTTTAAGGTCTTCCTATCCTGCTATGGTTAAAACAGCCGAATCTATTTTAAAAAACAAAAGAGCAAAAGAAGCATCTGATAAATATTGTATGAAAATAAAAGATATTATAAATTTGATTCCGGGGGCAAAATGATTAGTCCCGGTGATTTTTATAATATTTTAAAAAGCCAAAATATTGATTTTTTTTCAGGTGTTCCCGATAGTCTCTTGAAAGATTTCTGTGCTTACCTGACTGATAATTGTCCTGATAAAAATCATATAATATGCGCTAATGAAGGCAATGCGATAGCACTTTGTGCAGGTCATTATCTTAAAACCTCAAATCCGGGACTTGTTTATATGCAAAATTCCGGCTTGGGTAATTCTATAAATCCTTTGTTGTCTTTAGCGGATAGCGAAGTTTATTCCATCCCTCTTTTAATGTTAATAGGTTTAAGAGGCGAGATAAATACCAACGATGAACCGCAGCATGTTAAACAGGGGAAAGTAACGGATAAAATTTTAGAAGCATGCGATATAAAATATTCTTTTTTGCCTAAAGACTCTGTTGCATTGAAAAAAGCTTTAATTGACGCCTGTGAATATATTAAAAAATATAACAAACCTTTTGCGTTTATTGTAAAAAAAGGAAGTTTTGAAAGTTATAAAACAAAGAATATTTTAAATAATAATTATAAAATGACAAGACTTGATGCTCTTGAAACTGTTCTTGGAATAATTGACAATAATGATATAGTTGTTTCTTCTACGGGTTTTATTTCAAGAGAATTATACGAATTAAGAAAAAAAAATAACCGGCCAAATATAGATTTTTTAACGGTAGGTTCAATGGGGCATACAAGTTCGATTGCACTAGGAGTTGCTTTAAATGAAAACAGAAATGTATATTGTCTTGAAGGTGACGGTTCGTTAATAATGCATTTGGGTTCGGTTTGCACTGTGTCAAAAGCTAATTTGTCTAATTTTAAACATATTTTGTTTAATAATGAAGCCCATGATTCAACCGGCGCTCAGAAAACTTGTGCCGATGTTGTCGATTTTTCAAAACTTTTAAAGTCTTGTGGTTATAAAAAGACTTATTCTGTTGAAACAAAAGGAGAACTTATAAAAACGCTGAAAGTTTTTAAAAATCAAAAAGGTCCGGTATTTTTAGAAATCAAGGTTAGATGCGGCGCAAAAAAAGATTTGATAAGGCCTGATAAAAAACCTGTTGAAATAAAAAAAGATTTTATGTCGTATTTAAATAGCGGCGTTGTTTATAGTAAAAAAGGCGCAATTAAGAATCTTTCAAAAATAATAAGAGAAAATAATTTTAAAAATATCCTTATATTTTCAACCAAAACTTCTTTTGAAAGACATAAAAAAATATTACAAAAAGAACTTTTAGATGTTCCATATACCCTCTATAACAATATAACACAAAATTGCAAAGAAAAAGAAGTCGCTATTGCGCTTAAAAAATTGAAGAACTTTGATTTTATAATTGCGTTCGGAGGAGGAAGCACAATTGATTTTGCAAAAATATTCAGATATTGTTATGATAACAATATAACTCCCAAACAAGCTATAGAGTTGAATAATAGGCAGGTTTACACGCCTCTTTTAGCTATCCCTACAACGGCAGGCACGGGAGCTGAAGTAACAAAATTTGCGGTTGTTTATATTGATAATATAAAGTATTCTGTTGAAAGTACTGCCATAGTTCCAAATTATGCCATAATAGACGGATATTTTTCTAAAAACAATCCAAAATATTTAAAAGCATGCTGTGCGCTTGATGCTTTATGCCAGGCAATTGAATCTTATTGGTCCGTAAATTCTACAAATTTAAGCAAATACTATGCAAAATGCGCAATGGAGTTATTGCAAGATAATCTGTGTCTTTATGTAAAATCAAATAGCGAAAGATATGCGCAAAATATGGCTGAGGCTGCAATGTATTCGGGAAAAGCAATAAATATATCAAAAACAACAATATCCCATGCGCTTTCTTATACAATTACTGCAAAATATAATATAAATCACGGACATGCAGTTGCTTTATCTATAAAGGGATTAATGAAAAAAAATGCATCTTTAAAAAATATAACGGATAAAAGAGGATATGATTATTTAAAAAATACAATGGATGAAATTAAACAAATATTAAACATAAAAGATATTGATGAATACTTTGATAATTTGTTTAGACAAATCGGAATAGAGACGAGTTTAAAAAAATTAAACATTGATAGCATAAAAACAATAGTCGATAATGTGAATATCGAGAGAATGAAAAATAATCCCGTAAAACTGGATAAAAAAGAATTGGAAGCTCTTTTTGAAAAGTAAGGAAAAATGGAAGATTTATATTTGGATTTTTACAGGCAAATAAATGCTCAAAAGCAGCTCGACAATATTAAAGAAAAATTTAAAGACAAAAAAATTGTAATTTATGGTGCGGGTTTAATGAGTCAAATTTTATTTAAAAATTTTGATTTATCAAAGTTAAATATTATCGCTATTTGCGATAATAAATACAATAAAAAATCGGACGAAAAATTTTTCTCATACTCGACACTAAGCCCAAATGAGTTAAAAGAGTCAGATTTTGATATAATTTTTGTAAATTTAAGAAAAAATAATGAAATTATAGAAAACATTAAATATAAAATTTTAATAAATTCCGCTAATGAAGATAAATTGGTTCTACCGCTTTTAAAAGTTCCTTTTGGGTTTTTGATAAGAAAAATATTATTTTAAAAGAAGAAAGTTTATGAAAAAAGATTATAAAAAATTATATAAAAAAAAATTAACCCAATACATTGAATTCTATAAAACTCTGGATGCCAAAAACTTAAAACCCGCAAGCGGAATGTTAAGGGATTATCAACTAAAAACGTTCGAGTTTGCAAAAACAATTTTAAAATTGATAAACGATTTAAATCTTTCTTATTTTCCAATCGGCGGAACTTTAATAGGTGCTATTCGCCATAATGGTTTTGTTCCTTGGGATGACGATTTTGATATAGGAATGATGAGATGTGACTATGATAAATTGTTAGAGTTTTTAAGAAAGAACTATGTTGAAATTCCTTCTTTTAAGATTTCTTTTTCAAAAAAAAACAGAACTTATGTTTGGATGGAGTTTTTGAAAAAATACCCAAACCGGATTATTTTTTCAAAAACACCTCATCACACCCAGCTTATCTATGGGGTTGATATAAATAACTGTGTAAATATTGATATTTTTCCGCATGACACTTATATTGAAAGTTATTCAAAAGAAGATTATGAAAAATATATCAGTTATATAAAACAAAAAAAACACGAAATTGATAATTGGGAAAAAGTGCTTGAATTTTTTGATAATGAGAGAAAAACAAATCCTTATTTTGATTTAAACGGTGAAAAAATTTATTACGGGTTAGATAATATTGATAATTATATTTTAAAGTTTAAAGGTTTTTTTAATAAAGATATGATTTTTCCTTTAAAGAAAATTAGGTTTGAAGATAGCGAGATAACCATTCAAAATAATGCGTTTGAATTTGCGCAAAGGCAGTATAAAAACTTTATGGAGATGCCGGGAGATATTTTAATTTCTCCCCATATTGAAGCAAGGAATATGCAATTTGAAAACCGTCCGCTGCTTTTGGGAATATTAATTTTTTTATTGAAAAATAAAAAATATAAAAATTATATTTTAAGAGAAATTCTAATTGAAGAACTTGATAGACGGTTTTTAAAAAAAGAAAAAAACAAATATAAAACACAGTATGAAAAATTGTGTATTAAGCTCGAATTTTTAAAGTCAATAAAAGCTTAGTTTGTAATATAATATAATTTCTAACCTTGATGGCTATATAATTTTATCTGCTTTTTTTCGGTTGAATCGTCTTTTACTTTTTTTGCAATATAAGCACCAAATCCATTAGCAAAAGCAAATGCCAGATACGAAACAAAGCCTTTTGCATTCGCTTTTCTTACTTTTTTTGCCATATCCGAACTTAAAAATTCTTTTGCAAATTTGTTTCCTTTTAAAGTTGCAATACCTTCTTCCAGTAAAATTGGAAGCATTGCAATAAAAGCAAGTTTTCCGGAGTTGTTTCTGATAAAGTTTTTAGCCTTTTGTCCTTTTGTAAGTTCGTTATTATTTTCCTCTTTCGGTTGCGCCTTTTTTGTAAAAGCACTAAATAATGTGATGGTGGTTGCAAGAGCTTGGATTTGGCCTCTGTTTTTTTGTATGCTTTTTAAAATCTTTGAAAAATGGTCATTGTGAGCATGGCCTATCTCATGGAACAGCAAATAAGGCATTTTATCCATATTAATAAGAATTTTATTGTGTAGTATTTCATTGTTTCTAAAGTCTTGCCTGCAGTAAAAACAATTATTTCCCGCCTGGGCAGAAGAAATAGGCTCAAAATAAGAAACAAACTTTTTGATTATATTTTTTATTTTTCCTTCTTCTATATTATCTTCTATCATATCTAATGGTGTTATTAGGCCTTCAGGGTCTAAAATTGATACACCTTTTTTATCCAGACCGGTGTTATTTAGAATTTTTTTTGAGGCGGATTCAATTAAGCCTTTTTGAACTCCCGTCAAACCGGAATTTTCTTTTTTGGCGGCATTTGCGGCAACGACAGATCCGGATAATTGAATTGCTCCTGCTGTTGCTTTAGCCAGTAAAGCTGCTTTTGTGCTTGATAGCAGACTGTTTTTCGATTGTTGACTTTTATTATTTGTGTTTGCAGAATTTATATTCATAAAAAACCTCTTTTACAATTTGTATAAATATAATGATAAATAATTATTGCCTTATTATTCTATTTTGGTTAATATTTGTTAATATATTTTTTGTTTTAATAACAAAATATTTTTTATTTTAAGGTTTTGTAGTAAAATAATATCGTTTTGGGGCGTTAGCGCAGTTGGTAGCGCACAACGCTGGCAGCGTTGGGGTCAGGGGTTCGAATCCCCTACGCTCCACCATTTAATTAAGAGCCTCAAAAGGCTTATCTTACGAGCTTTGTCTATAACCATAGTAAATGTGCTTTTATTTAAAACTAAACTTTTGTCAAAGTGTAAACAAAAAAGATTAACTAATAAAAATAACCCTTTTTCTTGCAAGTCATTTTTTTTGTAGTATAACTAGTGTGTAGTATTAATTACATTTTATAAGGAGAAACTATATGACAAAAGTCGCAATTAACGGTTTCGGAAGAATCGGCAGAAACACTTTACGTGCTGCAATTAGAGAAGGTATTTTTGACAAAATCGACTATGTTGCAATTAATGACCTGGGTTTAACTCCCGCAAATGCTGCTCATGTATTTAAGCATGATTCGGTTATGGGAAAATTCAACGGAACAGTTGAAGTAGCTGAAGACGGTCTTGTTATCAACGGCAAAAAAATATTATTCTTTGCTGAAAAAGACCCTGCCAATCTTCCTTGGGCTAAATTGGGCGTTGAAGTTGTAGTTGAATCAACTGGTTTTTATACAGACGCAACTAAAGCTGCTGCTCATATAACAGCTGGTGCTAAAAAAGTTATTATCTCAGCTCCTGCTAAAAACGAAGATAAAACTATTGTTTTAGGTGTTAATGACAACGAATATGATCCTGCAAAACACAATATAATTTCAATGGCTTCATGCACAACAAACTGTCTTGCTCCTGTTGCAAAAGTTTTAGATGAAAAATTCGGTATTGTTAAAGGTTTAATGACAACAGTTCACTCTTATACAGGTGACCAAAGAATACTTGATGCCGGACACAAAGACCCACGTCGTGCAAGAGCCGGTGCGCTAAATATCGTTCCTACAACAACAGGTGCTGCTAAAGCTGTTGCATTAGTACTTCCTCAATTGAAAGGTAAATTAAACGGCTTTGCTATGAGAGTTCCTACTCCGGATGTTTCTGTTGTTGATGTTGTAGTTGAAACAGAAAAACCTGTTACAGTTGAAGCTGTTAATGCAGCATTAAAAGAAGCAGCAGACGGACACGTATTATGCTATAGCGAAGAACCACTTGTATCTTCTGACTTTATCGGTACTTCTCAATCATCTACAGTTGATGCTGCTCTAACAATGACAATGGGCGACAATATGGTTAAAGTTGTTTCTTGGTATGATAACGAAATGGGTTATTCTACAAGATTAGCTGAAACAAC
>CALVAA010000026.1 GCA_944325315.1 Candidatus Gastranaerophilales bacterium | reverse complement strand
ATTTGTGGTACTATAACAATAAGTAATATAAGCACAAATAATTCAAATTCTGTTTAACATTTTATGCAAAATGTTAATTTTTTTATAAACCAACAAAAAAAAGAGGGCTTATAAGCCCTCTAAACAATAAAACACAAATAAAATTGGATTGACATTTAACTTTTTGATGGCGCAAACGAGCATCGAATGGGTCTTGCATAATTTTTATAGCTTCCCGTGCACCATACTTCTGTTCCGTTCCATTTACAATAATCGGGTGAGCCGTCATTGTCATCTACAAATAGACGTCCTTTCCAGCATTGATTTCCATCATGGTTAGACTTACATTTGTTTCCGCCAACAGCATCTCCATTATCGGAAATACCTAGTTGTGCTCTATAGCTTGCCATTATAGTCTTAAGTTCAGATTTGGTTGGTAATCTGCCGCCGGCATTAATACAGCCTCCTCTAGCTGCACCAAAATCGCCAAAATATCCGGCATCATTACTATAACAGCAACCTGAAGTATCAGAATTGCCTGCTACACATGTTTTCTTTGCACCAACAATTGCGGTACAACTTCCGGCAGTTGCATCCCCTGCTGTAAAACATCTGTCTAAGGAAGGAACACCAAATGTGCCAGCAGGACATGAACAACATTTATTTCCACACTTCCAGTTTGGTGAAACACAGTATACACAAACGCCGTCTCTTAAAAAATATCCGCTGCTGCAGCTTGAGCATGTGCATCCTGATGAATAGCTTGCACATCCGGTAACCCCGCAACTGTAACATGCGGTTGCCCCCGCATAAGGTTGATAGTAACCGGCACCGCAGACATAACAGCTGCTTTGACCGCCATAAGGCTGATACTGTCCGGCGGGACACTGATACGCACCTCCGTTTACACAATAGTAGCCTGCAGGACAAGAAGCGCATCCCGTATTTCCCTGTGTAGAATTATATGATCCATTGGGGCATCTTGCTGCACTTACACCGTCACATTTATATCCTACAGGACATATAACACAGCTTCCGTTTGATACATAATACCCGGGGCTGCACTTTACACAAGCACAATTACTGTTATAGCTTATACAAGCGGCTCTGTTTGGACAACATCTACCGCTAACAAGAGTATACCCTGAATTACAACTGCTACATCCGCAAGTGGTTGTAGAACAATTAGAACAAAATGAAACAACCGAAGAACAATTTTTACAACTACTCTTACCGGGTAGATTCTGACAAGTTCCTGCGCCACATGCAACAGGTGTTCCGTTACACTTCCAACCCACAGGACAAGTAATACAAGTAGTTCCCCTATAATTACCGCTCCAATTTCCACTTGCATCCGTTGCATAAGTACCTGCCCAACAAGCTGAACAAGAAGAAGCACCCGCATGAGAATAATGAGCATTTTTTGTCCAACAATCACCATGACCGCTTCCACCCGGGCAATAATATCCGGCTTCGCAAGTCAAACAAGAAGAATTTCCCTGAGTCAAATTATACTTTCCGGCAGGACATGCTGGACACACGGTAGTAAGCCCCTTATTAGGGTTATAAGTACCTGCTGCACACTTCAAACAAGAAGTCTGACCCTCTTTATCCTGATATTCGCCTACGTTACATATATCTTTTGTAACTCCGCTTGAACACTTGTGTCCTTTAGGGCATATTTTGCAAGTGTTGTTTTCAAGATAGTATCCCGGTTTGCATTGTGTGCATTGTGCTCCTTTTTGACATAGTTTGCAGTTGATGTCAATTGTTGTGCAGGCAATGCAGTTGCAGGTTTCTGTTTCTGTGTATGTTCCTGCTGAACATAATTTGTTGCATACAAGACACCTTTTTGTTTTTTCACAGAGTTTGCATTCAGGACCGAATTTTTCTTCACAGTCTATGGTTAGGTTGACCAGATTTGTTGAAAGGTTTAGTTTTCTTCCTGTTATTTTTTTTGTGACAATAGGAGTAACGGATGCTGCTATGCATGCTATTGCAATAAGAGCAACCATCATCTCAACAAGCGAAAACGCCCATTTGTTTTCTTTTTTCATAAAATATATCCTTTTTGTGTTTTGACTTAACATTTTGTATGAAATGTTAAGTCAATTAAAAATGAAGATATAATTGCTTTTTGGGGCTTTTTTCTCCTGTTTTTGAATGATAAATATTTAAATTGAAATTATAATGTGGTACTATAAGATTAATAACAATAGCTAACAAATTTGTCATTTAACATTTCATACAAAATGTTAAGACTTTTAGGGGTTGAAAAATAAACAATATCCAAAAGAATAAGGCAAAGTTAAATACCTTATTTTTTGTATTTCTTTTTTTGAAAAAATATTGTATCATCAACTAAAAGGAGCATGACTAATGGGAAAGTTAATCGCTATTATAATAATTGCAATTATCGGGTGGTTTGTTTATTCCGATATGAGCGTTGATAAGATAAAAGAAAATGCGATTGAAGCATTAAAAAAAGAAAAAACAATTAATACAATAAATTCAAGACGTGCCCAAGATCAAGAAGATATTAACAAAGTATTTGACGGGGAGTAATTTTTTTAAAAAATTACATTGTTAAAATTTGTGTCATTAAAGCAAAATTTTATTCCCTGAATACGGTTTTTGTGGGAAAATATTACAAAAATTTATTTCAATTTAAAAGGTGGAAAAATGGAAAAAGAAATTAGAGCAATAATTCTGGGTGCAGGCAAAGGCACAAGAATGAAGTCTTCAGTTCCAAAAGTTTTACACGAAATTTTTTCCAAACCGCTAATCTCCTGGGTACTTGATGCAATAAACCGCCTGCCCTATGAAAGCGAAAGTATTGTTGTTATAGGCCACGGAGCACATGATGTTGAAGAATACTTAAACACAAATTATAAATACGTTAAAACCACCTTGCAAAAAGAACAACTGGGAACAGGCCATGCCGTTAGTCAAGCATTGCCGATTTTACATGACTTTCGAGGCGAAGTTATTATCACATGCGGAGATACCCCTTTAATTACAACGGAAACCTTAAACAGATTAATCAAATATCACCAAAATAATAATTCAGACCTTACCGTTCTTACAACAATGTTTGAAAATCCTTTTGGCTACGGAAGAATAATAAGAAGCACCAAAGGTGAAGTTATGAGAATTGTGGAAGAAAAAGATGCAACCGAAAGCCAAAAGGAAATAAAAGAAGTAAATACGGGAGTTTATTGCCTTAACTGGTCAAAAATCAGAAAGGCATTCAGTGAGCTTAAAAACAACAATTCTCAAGGCGAATATTATTTGACAGACATTATTAAATGGGCAAGAGATAACTCCTATACAGTTTTAGGATGCAGCGTAAAAGATAACAGCGAAACATTCGGAATAAATTCCAGAATGGATTTGGCAAAAGCAACAAGCATAATGAAAAATCGGCATCTAAAAGCCTTGATGGAAAAAGGTGTTACAATAGTTGATCCAACAACAACATATATTTCTCCCGAAACTACAATAGAAGCAGACACAATAGTTTATCCCAATACATACATTGAAGGCAAAAACAAAATTGCTAAGTTTTGTAAAATTGGTCCTATGGCAAGACTCAGAGGCAATTGCGACATTGCGGAAGGGGTAAAAATCGGTAATTTTGTAGAGTTAAAAAATGCAAAAATAGCAAAAAATTCTAATGTTTGTCATTTAAGTTATGTAGGGGACGCAATCATCGGTTCTAATGTAAATATAGGTGCCGGAACAATCTTTGCAAACTACAACTCAATAACAAAAGAAAAAAAGCAATCAAAACTACTAGACAACGTTTCAATAGGTTCAAATTCAGTTATTGTTGCACCGGTTGAAATCAAACAAAACGCATTTGTGGCAGCACAAAGTTGTATCACAAAAGACATAGAAGCAAATTCACTGGCTATGAATCGCAGTCCCCAAAAAGAAGTTAAAAATTGGGTTATAAATAAAAAAGGAGAAAATAAATGAGCCTTGAACTTGAAAGCGAATTAAAAGAAGTCCAAAAAATCCTTCCAACTCACGATATAAAACTCTTTTCTGGACGCTCAAATAATGCGCTGGCTTCAGAAATTGCCCAATATTTAGGAACAAGCCTAGAGCCTATTACAATCAAAAACTTTTCAGACGGTGAAATCTACGTTCAAATTCAAGATTCCGTAAGAGGCGACGATGTTTTTATAGTTCAACCGATTTGCAATCCCGTTAATGAAAATTTGGTTGAACTTTTAATTTTACTTGATGCTTTTAAACGTGCAAGCGCAAAGTCAATAACAGCCGTTATTCCCTATTACGGATATGCTCGTCAGGATAGAAAAGCCTCCGGCAGAGAAGCAATCACTGCCAAACTTGTTGCCGATCTTTTGACCCAAGCAGGAGCAACAAGAGTCTTGGCAATGGATTTACATACAGGTCAAATACAAGGCTTTTTTAATATTTTAGTAGACCACATATATGCAACTCCCGTGATAATTAATTATGTTAAAAATATTGACACTCAAGGCTCTGAGCTTGTTTGTGTGTCTCCTGATATGGGCGGAGTTAAAAGAACAAGAGCTTTAGCTAAACAAGTCGGCGCTCCGATAGCCATAATAGATAAAAGACGTGATAAACACAACAGTGCAGTAGCTTGCAATATTATAGGAGATGTCAAAGACAAAGTTTGCGTAATGTTTGATGATATAATTGACACAGCAGGCACTATTTGCGAAGCTGCAAGACTATTAAAAGACCAAGGCGCAAAAGATGTTTATGTATGTGCGGTTCATCCTGTTTTTTCAGGTCCGGCCCTTGAAAGATTGGAAGCATCGCCGATAAAAGAAGTTGTTGTTACAAATACAATTCCTTTAAAAGATGCGGTTATTCCGGAAAAAATCAAACAAGTAAGTGTTGCTCCGCTTTTAGGTGAGGCGATATCCAGAATCCATGATGATAAATCCGTTTCTTCATTGTTTGGTTTTGAAATAGAATACAAAAAGGATTAAAATGAACTCTATTGAAGCCAAACACGATAAACTCAAAAATCAGGCAAATAAGTGCACTAAATGTGCACTGCATAAAAATAGAGATAAATTGGTTTTTTACGATGGGTGTTTATATGCACCCATTATGTTTATAGGAGAAGCTCCGGGCAAAAACGAAGACGAAACAGGTATTCCTTTTATAGGACGAGCAGGGCAGTTGTTAAGAAAATTTATGTTTGAACTCGGCTTTAAACAGGAAGATTTTTATATAGCAAATACGATAAAATGCAGACCTCCAAAAAACAGAAAACCCCAAAGAGAGGAAAAAGCGTCTTGCAGGGAATTTTTAGAAAAACAAATTGAACTTATTAACCCGAAAATTATTGTGCTTGTGGGTGCAACTGCTCTTGAAAGTTTTATCGATGATAAAAAACTGACTATTACCAAAGCAAGAGGCAGGATTTTTGATATTAAAGGAAGAAAATTCATCCCTATTTTTCATCCGTCATATTTATTAAGATACCACTCAACAGAAGCGGGACAACCAAGATTTTTATTTAAACAAGACTTAAAAACAATAAAAGAACTAATAAAATAAAAGGGCAAAAAATAATGAAGATTAACAACAATATGCAAAATTTCAGAGCAAATAAAATGTCTGAAATACAAGCTCGTACAATTGATTCCAAGCTTAAAAATTCAAAAAAAGTAGATATAATATGTCACGAATCATCAGACAGAGACACCTTAAACAGTGCGTTAGCTATGTGGGAATATTTAAACAACCAAGGAGTCAGCGCAAGGGTTATAATGGATCAAAATTTAAACTTATTAAAATTAAGAAAAACAAACTGTGAATTTGTCCAATCAGATGACAGTGAAAAAATAGGCCAAGATAAGGCTGATTGTATTCTTTGTGTAGATTTTAGCGCTAAAGACAGAATTAACCCTTATATATTAAGAAGAATAAAAAACTCAAAAAAACTGATAGGTTTAGATCATCATAAAGACCCTGATATTACAGACAATTTTATTAATATTACCAAGCCTATAGAAGATGCCGACAAAATTATTCAGTCAAAAACAAACTATTACATAGATTCATCGGCAAAATCAGCAACAAGCGTTGTATATCGTTTTTTAGAAGCACTAAATTATAATATAAACAAAAACACAGCTTATGATTTATTCTATGGGCTTGTTGACGATTGCAGCAAAAAAAGGCTGGTTAAATGCGATGGAGTTTCAGGCACAATAACACCGAGCAAAGAACTAACAGAAGATAAAAATGCTTTTGAAGTATACACAAAACTAAAAGGACAATTAAGCGAAAGGGAAATCAAAAGAATCGCTAAAAACACAGATATATTGTCTTCAATGACCAAACAAGAAAAAGCTTTCTATGAAAAATTAAAACAAAATACAAAGCAAAGTAAAAATAAAAAAATTGCATATGTTGAAATAGAAGCAAACAATCCCACTTGGGAAAAACTCGGAGGAGACAACACAAGAACAAGCAGAATTTTAAATGTTTACAGGCAAAAAATGCTTGAAGATTATCCGGAAGCAAAAGTTGCAATCTGTTTTTATCAAGCAGGAAGTAACTATAGACTGAGCGCACATTCAAGAGATAAAAATCTGCTTGACTTTTTTAAATATATTGATGAAACAAAAATGAAAGGCTTTAGCGAAAACTCCGGAGGCCATCAAGACAGAGGAGGAGGAAAAATCGCTACAACCGACCCTCAATCCTGTCACAAATGGGCGGAAGAAATTGTTTCATGTGATGATTTTTATGATAAATATTAAGATTTGTATCATCTCGAAAAAATTAAATAAAAAATTCATATTTTTTAAATATAATAAAATGGCGATTTAATTAACACTTTAGAATTATTTCTTGGTAATAATTATATTTGTGTTAGTATTATATTAAACAAAAAAGTAGTTAGTATTAAAAGGATTATTAATTATGGCTTTACCAAATGTAGCTTATTTTTCAATGGAAATTGCAATTGACCAATCCTTAGCAACATATTCAGGCGGTCTTGGTTTCCTTGCAGGTTCTCATATGCAATCAGCAGGATACTTACAAATGCCTATGGTTGGTGTTACTATGTTGTGGTCATTTGGCTATTACGATCAAAGAATCGATGAAAACGGAAATGTTGAAGTGGCATACATCAGAAAACATTATGACTTTTTAACTGATTTAAACATTTCAACAACAGTAAAAGTATTTGGCGAAGATGTTGTTGTTAAAGCATACAAAGTTGATGGTGATTTATTTGGAACTTGTCCAATCTATTTATTAACAACAGATATTGAAGGCAACTCCGAATGGGCAAGAAAAATATCCCATAAGTTATATGACGGAGATGAAAAAATTCGCGTTGCTCAAGAAACCGTTTTAGGTATCGGCGGTATTAGAATATTGCAGGCTGTAGGATACAATTTTGATGTAATTCACTTAAACGAAGGACATGCACTTCCTGCCGCTTTTGAACTGTTAAGACAATACAATGGCGATCTTAAGGCTGTTAGACAAAAGACCGTATTTACAACTCATACTCCGGTTCCTGCCGGAAACGAAGTACACTGGGTTGACACACTTGTTGAAGCGGGCTTCTTTAGCGGCTGCTCCAGAGAAACAGCTGTTGAATTGGGCGGCGAAAACTTCTCTTTAACTGTTGCAGCCCTTAGAATGTCGAGAATTGCAAACGCCGTATCGCAACTCCACGGTCTTGTTGCAAATAAAATGTGGGATTGGGTTAAAGACAGATGCCCGATTAAAGCAATTACAAATGCCGTTAACTTACATTATTGGCAAGATGAAAGAATTGCAAAAGCAAAAACTCCTCAAGAATTGCTAGATGCAAAATATGAAATGAAAAAAGATTTATTCCAATACATTTCAGATACACAAGGAAAACGCTTTGATCCTAATGTTTTAACAATTACCTGGGCAAGAAGATTTGCAGACTATAAACGTGCTTGGCTGATTTTAATGGATGAAGCAAGAATCGAAAAACTATTAAACGAAAATAAAGTTCAATTGATTTTTGCCGGTAAATTCCATCCGGATGATGCTATGGGCAAAGAAACATTTAACAACATTCTTAAAAAATCGCGCTACATGAAAAATGTTGTAGTATTGCCCGGTTATGAACTGGCATTATCCGCTAAACTTAAAAAAGGTTCAGATATCTGGCTAAACACACCGACCAGACCACTTGAAGCTTCAGGTACTTCAGGAATGTCGGCTAATATGAACGGCGCTGTTCACTTCTCAATTTTTGATGGCTGGACAGTTGAAGGTACTTTCCCCGGAATCAACGGTTATACAGTAGAATATCCCGGTCTGGATGACGATATTCCATGGCAGGAAAGACACTGGAAAGATCACAGATTCATTATGAATACTCTTGAAAACGAAATCATTCCTACATACTATGAAAATAAACAAGAATGGGCACGTTTAATGCGCCAGGCTATGAGAACTGCTGAAGGATATTTTAATTCAGATAGAATGGTTATTGAATACTTCAACAGAATCTATAAACCAATTGCTCATGGCGGAGCTCAGGCAGGCCAAGAGGAACAAAAAGAATCAAAGACATTTGAAACTCCAAACCAAGATGCCTGGACATATTCAAATATTAAATAGTTTGTTATAAATACTTTAAAAAAGCCTTTGATTTTCAAAGGCTTTTTTATTTTAAAATGTATTTTTACTGTTTATATCCTTTTAAAGATTCAAAATCTATTCCTTTTGCACTTAAAATAAAGTCACAAAGCTCTCTAACAGCGCCTTTTCCACCATTATATTCAGAGATAAAATTACAAACACTTTTAACTTCCCCAACAGCATCTTTTGGGCAGCATTTTAGTCCGACCTCTTTTAATACGCACAAATCCGGCAAATCATCACCCATATATGCAATTTCAGCTTTTTCTAAATTATACTTTTTTAAAAGCTCGTTTAATGCTTTTGTTTTATCCTTCTGATTCATATATAACTCTTTAATATCTATCATCTCAGCCCTTAATTTTACAGCATTGCTTTCTCTTGCGGTAATAATTGAGGTTATAACCCCTGCTTTCGATAACATTACAACACCTAATCCATCTTTTGCGCTATATGTCTTAATTTCCCTGCCGTCTTCCAAAAAAGTCAAAGACCCGTCAGTCATAACGCCATCTACATCAAAAGCTACAAGTTTTATTTTGGAAGCTATTGACTTTAGCTCAATATTATTTTTATCCATTAGTTTCTCCTTTTTCATTAAAAAATTATACATCAAAAGGATTAGTTTTTTAAATTTTGTATTAAAAAACAAAATTTATTTCCGATATTTAAAATGTAGTTTAAAAAGAATAAATATGAACAGCATAAAACAAATTAAGCTATCAAAAGAAGACTTTATAGTTGAATATGATAGTTCCTCATTAAAATTCAGATATAAAAGCGAAACCGAAAAATATATTATCGATATAAGCAGCTTAAACTTAATAAACGCAGTAAAAATTGCAATTTTATGTTCTACATACTGCTTTATTAACGGCTTCAAAAAAAGACTTTGCTGGCTTGTAAAAGACGAGGAAACAAAAAGAGCAATATCAATTTTGCGTTTGAAAAACATAGAACAAAAAGTTTTAAATTCAATAGAAGAAAAAGAAGCGCTAATTTCATGAAACTTTTGGAATACATTAAAAAAGAAAAAATATACGGTATTATAAGGGAAGACAACCCCGAATATTCGTATGAAATAGCTCGAGCGTACATTGAAGGCGGAATAAAGTTTATAGAGCTTAATTCCCCTCTTGAAGTAACTAAAAAATTAAAGGATAAAAATGTTGTAATTGCACAAGGCGGTATTATAACAACAACTCAAGCACACAATGCCCTTGAAGCCGGCGCAAGCATTATTGCAAGTCCGATTTTTCAAAATAGTCTTGTACGTTTTGCTTCCGGGTACAAAGCGTTTTTGATACCTTCCGTCACAACTCCGAATGAAGCTTATGCAGCTTGGAGAGCAAGAATGTCTTTAATTAAAATATATCCTGTTGCTGAAATGGGAGGCATTCAATATATGCAGGATCTTGTTAAACCAATGCCGTTTTTAAATTTGCTTCCTTGCGGCTTTGTTAAGCTTGAAGAAATAAAAGGCTATCTTGAATCAGGCGCTATAGCAGTCGGGATAGGCAGAGCATTGTACGGCAAAAATGATTATAAAGAAATAGTAAAAACAGCAAAAGAAGTAGTGGAAATGGTTAGATAATTTTAGGTCAATGCGGATATATTCATATCCGCTTATTTTTTTATTCTTTTTCAAAAAACCCCGGGTATTTTTCGATATATTCATCTAAATCTCGGTAAAAAGCTTCAAAATCAAGACTTTTTCCTTTTTTTACAGGAAATATTTCTACATCATATGCCCTTAATATTGATTTAGTTAAAACACTTGCAATTGAATCATTTCCCCTTTTGTAAGGACTTTCTTGTGCCAGAAGCCAATTTATCGTGGCAGACGCTTCATATATTTGCCCTAAAGCAGGATTTTCAATATCCAAAAGGTCATTATACACATTTTTTATTATATCTAAATTAGAAAAATTATTATTTGGACAATATCCGTACAAAATTTTGATTGTATTTTTACTATCGTCTTTTTTAATCATACAGGTATTTGCATTTTTATATTTAGAATTTGTTTTTGGAATAAAAAAGTTCTGACCACTTAAATTAATCTTTTTATAATATTTTTTATAGTACTCAGCGCCTCGTTTTTTCTTTCCTATTTGAAAACCGTTTTGTCTTTTTGTTTTTAAACAGGCAAAATCTTCTCCGTTAATTATAGAAATATTTTTTTCAATATATTCAAGCAGATTATTAAAATCAATCTTTTTTTCAATTAATCTTGATGTATTTGCAGTCAAAACCACCATCTTTTGTGCCCAATCTTTATTTTTTGGGTAGTCAAACATTCTTATATAGAATAATTTTGGTTTTAATTTTTGTTTTTCGCACGAATATGAAAAGCAATCCCCTTCAAGCATTGCAACCGGTTTTGTTGGCAAATTAACACCATTTATATCGACTGCTTTAAAATTTATATAAGGCCTTATTGTAATATTCATAGTTTTATAAAACAAAACAAAAATAAATCTTGCTTTTCGGGAATTTTTTAAAACTGCTTATTTTATTGCTTTATCAACCGTTTTATTGATTATAGTGCAATTTTAATACTTTTAGCGTATCTGATAATTAAAAAATAAAAAAACTGAGCCAAACTCAGTTGTACCTTCATTTAATAAATTACCCCCAAGCGAATTCGAATCGCTGTCTACACCGTGAAAGGGTGTTGTCCTAGGCCTCTAGACGATGGGGGCAGAAATTATCTTTTATCTGAATAAACAAACAGGCTGATAATGTCATTTAGTTTGTTTAATTGTTTTTGATAGCTTGCTGCCTGCTTTTCAAGAGTTCTAATATTACTTTTATACTCTTGGATTGTGTAGTTACAGTCTTTTATTGAACTGTTCAGGCAATCCCTAACTCTTTGAGCGTCCTGAAGAACAGTCTTCATTGGAATACCCAGCGCTTCAATTGTTTGTCTGATTATCTGAGCGCCTGTTTGTCTTGGAACACCCGTGGGCAGTTGTGAAATTAGCCTTTTTAAAACGTTGATGTTGTTTGGCATTTCAAATTCTTCAACATCTTCTTCATTTTCAATTGACAGTTTCAAGTCAGGATTTGTTGCAACTTCTTCTTCGTTTACAGAAAAAACAGGTTGGTAGTCTTTTGCGCTTGCGCCAAAATCAAAGGCATCATCATTTGCGCTTGAGCTCAACTCATCCAATGAAATATCGTCATTTTCGGAAAAATTTTCTATTGAATTTTCATTGTCCAATTCTGTTGCATCTTCAAAGTCTTGTTGCTTCAGTGCATCAACTATTTTTTTACCCATATTTTTTGGTAATTCTTTATCTTGCATTTAGCAACTCCTTCTACATTTTCGTGAGATTGACTTTGTAATAATATAAAACCAAAAAAATATTTGTTTGTCAAACCCCTTTTTCTATTCACCTTAAAAAAAATTAATATTAAGTGTAAAATATACTGTTATTCTATCACATACTCAGTTTCATTTATCAATTCATCGTTTTGGTTTTTGCAGTAATCTTGCTTAAAAAAATCATTCTCTTCGTTTTTTATTTCATCCATTATCTCAATTTCATCTTCCAAAAGTTCTGATGTGATATTTTGATTTACCAGATACATTAGCTCCTTATTTTCGTAAACTTCTTTTTTCCACTTATGAATTAATTTCAAAACATACTTTTTATCTGAACTTATTTGTTCTATAGGCTCTGTGGCGTATTCCAAAAAAGCATCCTGCGGTTTTTTGCCGTTTATTATATCAAGCAAAATTTTTCTTTTAAGTGCTTTTGAATAACTTTTTCTCTTTGTATTCTTATTTATTTTATCTGTTTTATTCATCAAAACCTAAAAACTCCCGAAGATGGATTCGAACCACCGTTAGAAGAGCCAGAATCTTCTGTCCTGCCGCTAGACGATTCGGGAATAAATATAAAATAATAATAACATATTAATTAAAAATAGCAAAATTTTAACACCCCTTTCAATTTAAGCTTTTAATTCAGGAGGGTTTATTTTATGATAAAATTAAAAAGAAGCAATTTTAAAAGGAAACAAAATGTTAAAAGTAGGAATAGTCGGACTGCCAAATGTTGGAAAATCAACTCTTTTTAATGCACTGACAAACGCAAAGAACGCTCAGAGCGCAAATTACCCCTTTTGTACAATAGAACCGAATGTTGGCGTTGTAAATGTTCCGGATGAAAGACTCTACAAATTAAAAGAACTTGTTCACACAGATACCGTAATTCCTACTGCCATTGAATTTGTAGATATTGCAGGACTTGTTAAAGGAGCAAGCAAAGGTGAAGGCTTAGGAAACCAATTTCTGCACAATATCAGAGAAACAGATGCTATTGTGCAGGTTGTAAGATGTTTTGATGATGTTAATACAATTCATGTTGAAGGAAAAGTTGACCCCATAAGAGATATTGAAACAATAAACACAGAACTGGCGTTAGCTGATATTTCAACTCTTGAAAATATTTCAAAACGGATTTCAAAACAAGTAAAAGCAAAAGATAAAGAAGCATTAATTCAAAACAATGTTATTGAAAAATGTATGACATATCTTGAAAAAGGACAGTTTATTAATACGGATTCTTTTAGCGAAGATGAGAAAAAAGCACTTCACTTTTTCCATCTTTTGATGGCAAAACCTGTAATATACTGCGCAAATGTTTCTGAGGTGGATTTAAAAAACGGAAATAACTATACAAAAAAAGTTCAAGAATTTGCAAAAGGTAATTCCCAGGTGGTTTTAATATGCGCTAATTTGGAAGAAGAACTTGTTGATTTAGGTCAAGATGAAGCTAAAAACTACTTAAAAGAATTGGGAATTGAAAACTCAGGAATAGAAAGAATGATCAAATCCGCTTATGAAATTTTAAATTTAAGGACTTATATTACAGCGGGCGAAAAGGAAGTTCGAGCCTGGACAATTGCAAAAGGAACAAAAGCGCCAGCCGCAGCAGGCGTTATACACAGCGACTTTGAAAAAGGATTTATTAAAGCAGAGGTTGTATCTTATGATGATTTTATAGCTTCGGGTTCTTGGGCGACAGCAAGAGAAAAAGGACTTGCACGCCTTGAAGGTAAAGACTATGTTGTAGAAGACGGTGATATAATGCTCTTTAGATTCAACAACTAAAATTTACCCCAATAAACCTTAAAACTAATAATTTCATTAAAAGTTTCATTAAAATTTCTCTTAAAAACTAAGGCTCTATCATCAATATATAGAAACAGGAATTTTAATGTTTGTTATATCTTGAAAATATTTATATAGGTCATTATCAATAAGCCATTTTGATGGCTTGAGAAGATTTCTTGAAGTAAAAAGTATGAGATTAAAGCGTCTTAGATAATAAAGTTTTTTTAAAAATTCTTTTGCACCGGCTTTAATTTTTGGAATACAATTCTCATCATATCCGCCCTCACAAGAGCACAAAACACCATCTAAATCAATTAAGATATTTTGCTTAATTTTGTCATTATTTTTCATATTACGCACAATCATGGTTTCTAATTTTATCCTGCTAATTTTGTATGGATATTTTCCGGTAAAATTATGTTAACATATCCGGTAAAATATACAAATGAATTTGGAAGAGTTTTATATAAAAATTGGCAAAAGAATTAAAATCCTCAGAGAGCAAAAGCACTTAACCCAAGAAAAACTTGCAGAAGCTGCCGGCATTAGTCTTGATTATCTTGGAAAAATTGAAGTTTGTATAAATCATCCGGGATTAATTACAATTTTTAAAATTGCAAATGCACTCAATGTAGAAGTTAAGGAATTGTTTGACTTTAAATAAAAATAGCTATAAATATTTCTTTTAAAATGTTGATTGAAAAAATTAATTGGGCATTATAATATTAGATAAGGTCAAAAGGTACAAAGAAAAATGAGCGAAGTACAATTTCAAACAGATATTGGAAAACTAATTGAAATATTGCCTATAAGGATTAAAAGAAATATCCAGGAAGGATTATTGGATGATGCTATAGAAATTGTTCTTGATATCGGAAGAATTCCTGAAATCAGGCTTGGAAATGGTAAAATTTTATCCATAGGAAATGATAACATTACAAGAGAAGACCTTGATTATATAACAAAACAATTACCGGAATTCACTTCCGATAACCGTTCAGGAATAGCCGGAACTTTGCATAGAATTAGTGCTATAAGAAACAGGCAGGGAAAAATTGTCGGCTTAACCTGTCGTATAGGAAGGGTTGTAACAGGAACAATCGAATGCATCAAAGATTTTGTAATACAAAACAAATCTATTCTTTTTTTAGGAAGACCGGGTGTTGGAAAAACTACAAAATTAAGAGAAATCACCCGTTTAATGGCAGATGAACTTGCCAAGCGTGTTGTTGTGGTAGATACATCAAATGAAATTGCAGGCGATGGAGATGTTGCTCACCCTGCAATAGGAAAAGCAAGAAGAATGCAGGTTTCTCAGCCCGAATATCAAAAAGATATTATGATTGAAGCGGTTGAAAACCATACACCGGAGGTTATTGTTGTAGATGAAATCGGAACAGAACTTGAAGCGCAAGCCGCAAGAACAATAGCGGAACGTGGTGTTATGCTTATTGCAACAGCTCACGGTAATACTCTTGATAATTTAATAAAAAACCCTACTCTATCTGATTTAATAGGCGGAATTGATACAGTTACCCTTGGGGACGACGAAGCAAAACACAGAGGCTGTCAAAAAACCGTTCTTGAGCGCCAAAAACAACCGACTTTTGACATTGTAATTGAAATTATAGATAGAAACACCCTTGCAATATATAAAGATACAGCTATGGCTGTTGACTACATCTTAAGAGGATGGCCAATTACACCTGAAATTAGAAAGGTAGATGGAAACTATAAAGAAAAAATCAACCAAACAAATATTTTAAAAGAAGTTGAAAAACTTGATTCAAAAGTTCAACAAGCACAAAATTCTCCTTTAAGTTTTAGTTTTAACAGACAAAAATATATTAAAGAAACCAAAAAACACAAAAAAATATATATCTATGCTGTTTCAAGGTCAATTGTAGATAAAATTATAGAAAGATTAGACATTGATGCTGCCATTGTAAGAAACATTGAAGAAGCGGATTTTGTCATTGCTCACAAAAACTTTGCAAAAGGCGGCACAAAAATATTATCAACAGCAAACGAGTATCATTTGCCTGTGTTTTTTGTAAGAACAAATTCAATGAGTCAAATTCAAAGAGTTTTAAAAGAAGCACTCAATTTAACCCAGGAAAATCAAGAAACAAAGTCTTATACAAATTATAAAGATACAGCAGAACTGGCGCTGGATGAAGCCAATGCCGCCATTGCAAAATTATCCGAAGGGGCTGAAGTAATTGAGCTTGAAGCACAAGAACAACAAATAAGAAAACTTCAACACGAACTGGTTGAAGCACACGGCTATAAATCTATAAGTGTTGGAGAAGGAAAAGAGCGTCATTTAAAAATATTTAAAGATGAATAAAACAGAAACTTTTGAAAATTTTAAAATAAACTATAAAAAACACCCTTTTTCAAAATCAATTAAAGTAACTTTGAAATCCGAAGACTCAATTCTTGTTACAATGCCTTATCTGTGTCCATACAAAACAGCAAGAGAGTTTTTAATTAAAAATATTGAAAAAATAAAATCGTTTAAATTCAACACAAAAAAATATACACCTGATTTTAAAACAAAATTTGATACATTAAAAATCATTGAATCAAACGAAATTAAAACACAGGTTAAAAATAAAGTTGTAAATTTTTACTACCCAAAAGACTATGATTTTTTCAATTCAAAAATTCAAAACGAATTACAAAAAGCTCACGCTATAGCACTAAAAATCGAAGCGAAAAATTATCTTATTCCAAGACTTTTTTTTCTTGCTCAAAAATTTGGCTTTAAATACAACAAAGTTTCTTTGAGGAATCAAAAAACAAGATTCGGAAGCTGCTCTTTTTCTAACAATATAAGCTTAAATATAAATCTTTTAAACTATGACTTTGATATTATAGACTACGTTTTAATCCATGAGCTTTGTCATACAAAAATAAAAAACCATTCAAAAAACTTTTGGCTGGAAGTTGAAAAATATTGCCCCGATTATAGAATTTTAAGAAAAAGATTAAAAACAACTTAATTTTGAAGACATTTTTTATAGACAATATTTTTATTAACGTCATAAAGAACACTCACTATTGAAGCGATTTCCTTATCTTTTAAATTCAATGCTTTTAATTTTTTAATTTTTTCATCAATATCAATCTCATTTTTTTGCTCATTTTTGTGCAATAAAACAGCAATTTCACCTTTTAGAGTATTTTTTTTATAATACTCTATAATTTCTTCTGCTTTTAAGGTTTTAATTTCTTCAAATTTTTTTGTAAGTTCTCTTGCTACACTTATTTTTTTATCAGGGGAAATTTCTTTTATTATTTCAAGTGTCTTTAAAAGGCGATTAGGACTTTCATAAAAAACCAAGTTTTCAAAATTGTTTTTTTGAATAATTTCTTGTATTTGATTGCTGCTTTTAGGCAAAAACCCGATGAATTTAAAATCTTCATCTTTTCTGTCTACTGCACTTAAAAGCGTAGTTACAGCGCAAGCCCCGGGTATGGGAATAACCCTAAACCCTTCTTTTAATATAGCTTCAACTAAAATATTTCCCGGGTCAGATATTAAAGGAGTTCCGGCATCGCTTACAAGTGCAACCGGTTTATTATTTTTTAAATAATCCAAAAAAAACTCTATTTTTGATACTTCATTGAATTTATGATAACTTACAAGTTTTGTTTTAATAGAATATTTATCCAATAAAACACTCGTGTTTCTTGTGTCTTCCGAGGCTATAACGTCAACTTTTTTTAAAACATCAACCGCCCTAAATGTAATATCATCAAGGTTTCCAATAGGGCTTGCAACAACATAGAGCGCTGTTTCTATAGAATTTGCCAAGTTGTACCTTCTTTTGAATCTTTAAGCTGAATTTTATAAGTCAAGAGCTTATCTCTAATTTCGTCAGATTTTGCCCAATCTTTATTATCACGGGCTTGTTTTCTGATTTTTATAATTTCATCTATTACGTTATCAGCTTCAATTTTAGAATCCAAATTAAATTCACTATACAAAGGTTTTACGATTTTCACTAACTCTTCTTTTGAAATTTCTTTTTTGGCTAAAGAAAAATCAAACCCTAAAATTGAACCCAGGTAATAAAGAGTGTTTGCAAAAACTTGTTTGTTTTCGCTTTTTTTAATTTTATCAACAAGATTAAACAAAATTGCAAGCGCTTTTGATGTATTAAGGTCATCATCCATAGCACTTTCAAATTCTTTTATAGTTTCATTATCATAAGAATCAGTTAATTCAATACCGCAAATAGAATTAATTAATCTTTTTGCACCGTTTTTAGCTGAAGTTAAAGAAACATCATTAAATTCAACAGGCATTCTGTAATGGTTAGTTAAAATAAATAGCCTTATTGCATTTGTATCATAGTTTTTTAAAACATCGTCTATTGTTAAAAAGTTATTCAACGATTTAGACATCTTTTCTTTATTTATAGTAACAAACCCGTTGTGCATCCAGTATTTTGAAAAAACACAGTTATTAGCGCACTCAGATTGTGCTCTTTCGTTTTCATGGTGCGGAAAAGCAAGATCAGCTCCGCCTGCATGGATATCTATTGTTTCTCCTAAATATTTTTTGCTCATAGCAGAGCATTCAATGTGCCAGCCGGGTCTGCCTTTTGACCAAGGGGAATTATATCCGTGGAGCTCGTCTTTTTTCCAAAGCGCAAAATCCAAAGGGTTTTCTTTTTTATCGTTTGTATCAACCCTTGCGCCGTTCAATAAGTCTTTTATTGGTTGAGACGACAATTCACCGTATTTTTTATATTTTTCAACTCTAAAATACACATCCCCGTCTTTTTGATAAGCAAAACCATCAGCTTCTAGTTTTTTAACCATTGCAATCATTTCACCGATTGTTTTTGTTGCACGGGGTTCAATATCCGGTTTTAAAACATTTAAATTATTCATAGAATTTATGAACGATTTATAATATTTATCCGTAATAACAGAAGAATCTACGCCTTGCTCATCCGCTTTTTTTAAAATTTTATCATCAACATCCGTTACATTTCTGCAGTATGTAACATCATACCCCTTAAATTTTAAATAACGATATAAAACATCCCAGGTAATGTAGCATCTTGCATGGCCTAAGTGCGCATTATCATATACAGTTGGACCACACACATACATTTTAACTTTGTTGTTTTCAATTGGTTTAAATTCTTCAATTTTATTTGATAAAGTATTATATATTTTAAGCATAAATAAATTTTACTATAAAAACTTTTATAGTAAAATAAATTGGTTGAATAATATCTAAAAGGATAAGTTAATGAAAAATACCGTTGTTGTAGGCGCTCAATTTGGAGATGAAGGAAAAGCCAAAATTACAGATTTATTAGCCCAAGAAGCCGATTTTATAACAAGATTCCAAGGCGGGTCAAACGCAGGACATACTGTTGTTGTTGAGGGGAAAAAATTTGCTTTTCATTTAATACCTTCCGGAATTTTATACGAAAATAAAATTTGTATGATAGGAGCAAACTGTGTTATAAAGCCGGATGACCTTAAAAAAGAAATAGAAGATATTATTAATCAAGGAGTTAAAAAAGAACAATTTGAAAAATGTCTTAAAATATCTCCTCTTGCGCATATTACAATGAAGTATCATACAGATATAGATGGATTGAATGAAAACACATTAGGCAAAAACAAAATAGGAACTACAAAAAAAGGTATAGGTCCGACTTATACCGATAAATATGCAAGATGCGGAATCAGGGTCGAAGATTTATTTAACAAAGAAACTCTATCAAAAAAACTCGATATAATTCTTCCTAAAAAAAATAAAGAACTTGAATTTATATATGATTTAAAACCGTATACAAAAGAAGAAATAATGGAAGAATGCGAATGTTATAGAAAAATTCTTGCCCCTTATGTCGATTTTAATTGGCAGGAAAACCTTTTAAATATTAAAAACAATAAATCTATTCTTTTTGAAGGCGCACAGGGTGTAATGCTTGATGTTAATTATGGAACATATCCTTACGTTACAAGCTCAAGTCCTACAGCAGGCGGAGCAGCCTTTGGAGCATCAATGGGCCCTATGGTAATTGAAAGAGCCATTGGCGTTTTTAAAGCATATATGACAAGGGTGGGGGAAGGTGCTTTTATAACAGAATTAACTGATGAAACCGGAGAAAAACTAAGACAAATAGGCGGAGAATATGGCGTTACAACAGGAAGAGCCCGCCGTTGCGGCTGGTTTGACGCAATAAGTGCTAAATACGCTGTTTTAGTTGGCGGTTTAAGTGAAGTTGCCTTAACTAAGCTTGATGTACTTGATTCATTTGATGAAATTAAAATTGCAGTTGCTTATAAAAATAAATCCACAGGCGAGATAATGACAAATTATCCAACGGATGTTTTTGTTCACAATAATTTAGAAGCAGTTTATGAAACCCATAAAGGCTGGAAAACAGATATTTCAAAATGCAAAAATTATAGTGAGCTTCCGGAGAATGCTAAAAAATATTTAAAAAGATTAGAAGAATTATTGGGAATAAAAATTACAATTGTAAGCGTTGGGCCTGATAGAAACCAAACTATTTTCATATAAGCTTTAATAAAAATGCAATAATAAGCGCAAAGGACATGATTTCCGCTCCTGTTGCAAATGATTAATTAATCGTATCCAAAACCCAACTACAACGGTTTCTTATAACGCATTTATCGTTTTGTCATTCATCAAAATTATACAAATGCACCGGATGATTGCATTATGGTTCTTTTGTATAATGTTAGTAATACATTTTTATACCGCATTCATTTTCAATCCCTTTCTCGACTCCAATATCAACAATAAACAAATATAAACATTAAAAGCCAATGTGGCCGTTAAAACAAAACGGTTTCCATATAATCTCCTTTTGTGTTAAATTGTATTGGTATGAAAAGGATTTTAACAGTATTAACAACATTTTTTGTACTTGCTTCACCAACTTTTGCTATAGTTGATGAAAACAAAAAAATTCAAATATCTCTTGAAGAAGCAATGAATCTTGCTTTGGAGGGTAATATCGAACTGCAAAAACAAAGAAAAAATTTGGGAATTTCTAAAAATGATATTAGTGTAGCAAATGCTTTAAAAAATCCTCAAATTCAATCTAATTTTTTACTCGGGCCGATTGCAAAAGGCAATTCCAGCCAACTCGGGGTTATGCTGCCAATTGAAGTGGCGAAAAGAAAAGACAGAAAAGACTCTGCAAAATACGCACTGTTATACACTGAAAATAAGATTAAAGATTCGGAATTCAAATTAAAACAAGAAGTCAGAAGTGCATATTTTAATTTAATTTTAGCTAAGTCTCATCTTAAAGTTATGCAAGATAGAAAAGAGCTTTTAGAAGAATTGTTGGCTATTTCAAAAGAACATTTTAAAAATTCCCCTGATTGCGAAGTTGAATTTTTGCATGCAGATATGAAATTAAGCAAACAGCTTATAGGAATTAATAAATCAATGGCAGATGTCAAAACAGCACAATACGCTTTTAACAAAGTACTTAATCTACAAAACAACATGAATCTTTATGACACAAAAGAAGAATCCGTATTTAGCAAAGAATTTTTCACAAACCTTGAATTGCCGGCTCAGGAAGAATTGGTTTCTTATGCTTATTCACATCGCTATGATATAAAAATGGCGCAGGCAAAGGAACAAAAAGCAAAAAAAGAAATTGAAGCGGCATACCATAAAAGAATTCCGGATTTACAAGTAGCAGGCGGTTATGCCTTTGCCCATGACGGCACCGGAGGCGCATTTGTTGGTGTAGGTGTAGATATGCCGATATTAAATACTTATGCTCCTGAAATTAGATCCGCAAAATTGGAATATGAAAAAGCTCAACTAGAGTATAATTCTATAATGAATATTACAAAGAATATAATTTTAACCAATTATGATAAGTTTGTTATGGCGCAAGAAAATGTTAATCATTACAAAAATATGATTGATAAATCAAAAAGACTTTTAAGCTTATCAAAACAAAAATACAAAAAGAAAGATAGCGCTTTGGCGGATTTAATCATAGTCGAACATTCTCATCAGGAATTGTTAAATGAATACCTTGAAGCAATAGGCATTTATTATAATGCATATATTGCTTTATTAACAGAACTTGGAATGGAAAACTTTTCTGTTGATATTGATTTATAATTGCCACTTAAGTTATGTATTTAAAAAATAAAATTAAATTTTTCCCCACCTATAATGGTTAAAAAGAAATTCAGATGATTATAGACAGAATTATAACGGATAATTCCATTTGTAATAAAACGATATAATTGCCGGTTCTTATTTAACTTGCAATGCTAACAGTTCATTGATTTTTTCTTTTAGTTGTTCAGAGAAGTTAAACAGGTCATCAATTGAATCTATAGGGAATTTTTCTTCTTTTTTATTCTTATAAAATCCAATATATTTTTGTGAACGGTTGAAATACAGCTTACATATAACTTTTAGGAAATTACCGTCAAGCAAGATACTGAAATGGTTTATACCATCTTTATATGTCACTCTTGAAGTGTCAAAACCTTCTAATCTTCTCAATATGCCTTTGACTATTGCATATCCTTCAAGTTCTTCAATTGTTGTCATAATTTTGTTCTTGTTTTCTTTTTCTCTTATGACAGCTTTATAAAAAAGCTGTATATTATTATCCCGATTTTCAGGAAATGTTCTTTTAAGGAGACACAAAAGTACGTTTTTTTGAAAATCGTTACATAACTTAATAAAGATATATAGATTTTATTTATTTTAAGTCTATAAAAGATGTATTTTATATATTTTTTACATTAAGTTTTGTAAATGGAAACATTAAAAAATCGACCCTTTTAGAGTCGATTTTGGTATTTTTTTATAAAATTATGATTTTTTAACTATTCATAACCCATACCATTATTTTCCATTTGAAATAATATTTCATTTTTGGCGTCTTCCAAAATTTCT
>CALVAA010000025.1 GCA_944325315.1 Candidatus Gastranaerophilales bacterium | reverse complement strand
CCGCCCTTTTCGACGTAACCATCCAACAAACCAATCAAATTTTCTTCTTGCTGTGTAGCCATATTTTTATCCTTTATTATTATTTATCTTATAAACTTATCTGATAAAGCCTACATAATTAGGCTTTATCAGATTTAATGTTTAAATTTATCTGCAAACGCCTTCGCAGCATCCGCAATCGAGTTTTATATCTAAATCACCCATAAATACTTCATCTTTTCCTAAAGCATTAGGAATGATTGAGAATGTATTTGAAATACCGTCTTGAGCATCATTAAACGGAAGCTTTGCAACAGAAGCCAACGATGCAACAGCACCATTTGTGTCACGTCCGTGCATTGGGTTTGCTCCGGGTGCTAAAGGTACTCCTGCTTTTCTTCCGTCAGGAGTGTTTCCTGTTTTCTTTCCGTAAACAACATTAGATGTAATTGTAAGAATTGACATTGTAGGAACAGAATTCCTGTATGTATAGTGTTTTCTTATCATATTCATGAATTTTTTAACAATATTTACGGCAAATTCGTCTACCCTATCATCATTGTTTCCGTATTTTGGATAGTCGCCTTCAACTTCATAGTCTACAACGATTCCTTGTTCATCTCTTATTGTTTTAACTTTTGCATATTTAATTGCAGAAAGTGAATCCGCAACTACTGAAAGACCTGCTATGCCTGTTGCAAAATAACGTTTTACGTCTCTGTCATGGAGCGCCATTTGCGAGCGTTCATAGCAATATTTATCATGCATATAATGAATTACGTTTAATGTGTTCACATATAAACCTGCAAGCCATTCCATCATATCTTCATATCTGTCCATTACTTCGTCAAAATCAAGATATTCTGATGTAATCGGTCTGTATTTAGGCCCTACTTGTTCCTTTAATCTTTCATCTATGCCGCCGTTGATTGCATATAATAAGCATTTTGCAAGATTTGCACGAGCTCCGAAGAACTGCATTTCTTTACCTACAACCATAGATGAAACACAACATGCAATAGCATAATCATCGCCGTGAGTTACTCTCATCATATCATCGTTTTCATATTGAATAGATGATGTTTTGATTGAAATATGCGCACAATACTCTTTAAAATTATGTGGCAGTCTTGTAGACCAAAGAACCGTCATGTTTGGCTCAGGAGCAGTTCCCAGATTTTCAAGAGTGTGCAAATATCTAAATGAATTCTTTGTAACCAAAGGACGACCGTCAACGCCGACACCGCCGATTGATTCAGTTACCCAAGTAGGATCTCCGGAGAATAATGAATTATACTCAGGAGTTCTTGCAAATTTAACAAGTCTCAACTTCATAATAAAATGGTCAATCATTTCCTGAGCTTGCTCTTCTGTAATTACACCATTTTTCAGGTCTCTTTCAATATATATATCAAGGAAAGTTGAAGTTCTGCCAATGCTCATTGCAGCGCCATTTTGTTCTTTGACTGCCGATAAATATCCAAAATATAACCATTGGATAGCTTCTTTAGCATTTTGAGCAGGTTTTGAAATATCAAACCCGTAAATTGCACCCAATTCTTTCATTTCCTGCAAAGCTCTGATTTGTTCCATTAACTCTTCTTTGAGCTGAATTTTTTCAGGTGTCATTTCTCCGTCAATTGAAGCATGTTGTTCTTTTTTATCTTCAATTAATCTGTCGATACCGTAAAGTGCAACTCTTCTATAGTCACCTATTATACGGCCACGACCGTATGCATCCGGAAGACCCGTTAAAATTGCAGCATGACGGGCTTTTCTCATTTCGGGAGTATAAGCATCAAATACCCCTTGGTTGTGAGTTTTTCTGTATTTTGTAAATATTTCGGATATTTCAGGGTCAACTTCGTAACCATAAGATTTGCATGAAGTTTCAGCCATTCTGATACCGCCAAAAGGTTGCATTGAACGTTTTAGAGGTGCATCGGTTTGAAGACCCACAATTTGTTCTAAATCTTTAATAATATATCCTGCCCCATGGGATGTTATTGTGGACACCACTTTTGTATCCATATCCAAAACACCGCCTTTATCTCTTTCTTCTTTGAATAATTCGCAGCATCTATCCCATAGTTTTGTTGTTGCTTCTGTCGGTCCTGCTAAAAAGCTGGAATCACCTTCATATGGCGTATAATTTTTTTGAATAAAATCACGAACATTAATTTCGCTTTGCCATTTGCCTGGTTTAAAAGTCATTATTAATTCTCCTTTTTTTAACTTTTCATTTTATAAAATTATAACACAAAAATAAAATGTAAAGTTTTATAAAAAATAAAAAGCACAATTTTTAATAATGTTTCAAATCCAATCTGACAGTTGAAAAACAAGTAAACTATAGATTAAAATCCAAATTTTTAACCAAAGGTTTTTTGCTTTCCCAATCAAAAAAATGCAAATCTCTCGGATTTATTGAAAAATCCAGATTGCCGCTTTTTGGAACTTGAGAGCTTACATTTGAACAAAATTCCTTATTGCCGAATTTAAAATATACATTTTTATAAGAACCCAAATTTTCTTCAAATGTGATATTTGCACTAAATTTAATAAGATTAAAATGGTAAGAAGGATTAAGCGAACATGCAATATCTTCAGGGCGAATGCCAACGTAAAGCCTTTTTTCCTGTGTTATTTCAAGCGGCACAGAATCAAGACTGATTGTAATATTTCCAAATACCAAAAATCCGCCTTTTACCTCTGCTTCAATTATATTCATGGGATTAGTACCCATAAAAGTTGCGGTAAATATACTTTCCGGATGATTATATATATTATAAGGCGTGTCAACCTGTTCAATTCCGGAATTGTTCAAAACTACTATTCTATCTCCCATTGTAAGTGCTTCTGTTTGGTCATGGGTTACATATATAAAAGTGGTTTTTAACTTCTGGTGCAATTTTTTAATTTCTGCACGCATTTCACTTCTTAATTTCGCATCAAGATTAGATAACGGCTCATCCATTAAAAAAACTTTAGGCTCTCTGACAATAGCTCTGGCTAGAGCAACCCTTTGTCTTTGACCACCCGATAATTCTTTTGGTTTTGATTTAAGATATTCTTCGAGTTTCAAAATTTCTGCAGCTCTTGAAATTCTTCTTTCTATTTCACATTTTGCAACATTTTTCACTTTCAAACTGAGAGAAATATTATCTTTAACGTTTAAATGCGGGTAAAGCGCATAATTTTGAAACACCATTGCAATATCTCTGTCTTTTGGTGCAGTATCATTAACATTTTTTTCATCTATAAGGATGTCTCCTTTAGTTTGCTTTTCTAAACCTGCTATCATTCTGAGCAAAGTAGACTTGCCACAACCGGATGCGCCCACTAAAACAATAAATTCTCCGTCATTTATTTGAAGATTAATATCTTTTAAAATATCTTTATTTCCGAAAGATTTAGAAATGTCAATTAAATCTACTTTTGCCATTTTAAACTTTCATTTTCCTTAACTCTATCTATCTTAAAGGTAACACAAAGGTAAACATTGTGCCAAAGTTTTGTTTTGAATATACCCAAATTTCTCCCTTAAATTCATTAATATATGTTTTTAGAATATTCAAAGTTGCCCTCAAACCAATAGGGCGTTTGATTTGCGATTTATAATATATGTTAAAAATATTGTCCAGCTCATCCTTTTCAAAAACTAAATCAGTAATTTTAGCCTCGAAAAGAACATATTTTTGAACATCCAGAGAATCATTTGCAAGAAAATCCCTTGTTTTTAAAAACTCTAAAGGAGGATGCCCGATATTTAAAGAACATCTGCCCAAGTTTGAAAATCTTAAAAATATATCCATTATGCATCTTAAAATATATTCAATTATTTCACCGTCCAAAAAACAATCTCTTTGAGCTAATGTTGAATAATCAAGATTAAATATTATTTTTCTGTCTTGAAAGTCTTTTTGATAAACCCTCTCAATAGACTTTATAAGACTGATTAAATCAAAAGCTTTATTATTATATTCAACTTTATTTGATTCAAGTTTAAAAAGCGCAAAAAGCTTTTCCAAATCATAGGACAAATCCTTAGAATTTGTATTTATAATATTTAAATATTTTTCCTGCTTTTCAGACAAAGCTCCTCCGATTCCATCCAGAAGCGCTCTTGAAAAACCGCTTATTGAAACAATGTTTGATAAAATTGACCCGGAGGATTCAAGCAAAAAAGCGTTTTTGCCTTCAATTATTTTTTGGGCGGCACTGTATTTTTCGCTGATTGTTTTATGTTCTATGCTTTTTCCCGTAACATTTCTTACACAAACATATACTTTTCCGGATTCCGTATTTCTTGAGGCGCTGATTTCAAAAAAAACATTTCTTGTTTCCTCATTTTTTACTATTGCTCTAACGCACATTGAAGTATTACTTTGAATAATTTTATTTAATACGTTAGTTCCTTCTTCTATAAAATCGGAAAAATATCTTCCTAAAATATTAAACCTTGTTGTATTGTACATCTGGGGAATTTTGTCATTGACATCTATGACTTTTCCGTCTTGTTCAAGTATAAATATTCCGTCTGGTAGAAGATTAAAATTGTTGTCTTCTTTTTGGCCTTTAAAGTAGTCTAGTATTCTCATTAATCACTGCCTTATTCTTATATGCTATACTACCATGGAATTTAATTAAACAAAAGTTTAATATACATTATTCTTTGTAATAATTAACATTTCATTTAAAAACTTTTAATATTGTAATAAGTTTAGGATGATATAAATGTATATTAAAAAAACAAAAAAAGAACTTGTTTTTTGTATAGAAAACAAAGTTTTTGATGACAATGTTTTAAAAAACATACTGGATTTAACAGACTCCAAAAAAAGAGTCGGAATTGATATGAAAAAAGTTGAAGTAATAAAAAGCAAAGAGCTTATTAATTATCTTATTGGTAATCAATTTAGTCTGTTTAACCTTAACAGCGAGCTTATGGCATACCTTTCCATTGTTTTAAAAGGCTCTTTAAAAACTTATGTAAATTGTTTTGATTTTTTAAACAACAAAAGAGAATTGACAATAAGACATTTTTTAATAGCCTAAAGTTTCAAAAAACACAGCATTTCATCTACCTTGTCTTTAAGTATGGTTTCTTTTGAATTGTTCTCTATAACAAAATCCGCTTTGTATTTATAATCATCCTTTTGGGCAAGTATTCTTTTTTTTGCTTCCGTTTCCGTATAATTATTTCTTTTTATGAGTCTTTTTAGTCTTGTGTTTTCGTTTGTATCAATATATACTATTTTATCAAAAAACTTATCAAAACCAGCTTCGTACAATAGCGCACCCGATATAAAAACCACGGGATAATCTTTTTTAAATAAGTTTAGAATATAGTTTTGAAGTTTCGGGTATATAATACTTTCAAGTTTTTTCCTTTTAGCTTTATCGGAAAAAACAATATCTCCGATTTTTTTTCTTGAAAGCGTATGAAATTCTTTTAAAATTTTTTCTTTAGTGTCTTTATTGTCTTCAAATAAATTATGAGAGACTTCATCCAAATCAACGGTTAAAAATCCTTTTTTTCGAAGAATATTTTCAACACTTGATTTTCCTGCCGCAATTTTACCTGTTATTCCTACTTTTAGCATGGCTTTATTTTAACTTTAATATGTAGTATAATTCAAGTAATAATTTTAGTTTACAAGTTTATATAAGGAAAATAAAATGACATCAAATCCAATGCTGAATCCTAAAGTTTGCGAAAACGTTATTTTGGATTCAAAACCAATGACAATTCAAGGGGCAATAAATAAAACTCTGATACTGCTTTCAATAGTCGTAATTTGCGCATACTTCACCTGGGATTTTTGCGCCAAAGGTTTTGTTGACAAGGCAAATCTTTTAGTTATAACAGGAACAGTTGCAGGACTTATTTTAGCAATTGTTACAGCAATTAGACCAAATGTTTCAAAAATTACTGCGCCTGTTTATGCAATTTGCGAAGGGCTGGTTGTTGGCGCAGTAAGTTATGCATACAACAGTCTGTTTAACGGAATTGTGATAAATGCAATCGGTTTAACTTTACTTGCACTGTTAACAATGCTGTTTTTATATAAAACCGGCACCTTAAGAGCAACGCCCGTATTTAGACAAGTTGTCTTTATTGCAACAATTGCAATTGCCATATTCTACTTAGCAGGGTTTATAGGTGCTCTTTTAGGTCATCCTATGACGATATTCAACGGAGGCATGGTAGGAATTGTTGTAAGCGTTGTAATATGTGTTATTGCGGCACTAAATTTTGTTCTTGATTTTGATTTTATAGAACAAGGTGCAAACAGAAATTTGCCTGACTTTTTTGAATGGTACGGCGGTTTCTCGCTTCTTGTTACAGTAATTTGGCTGTATTTCGAAATTCTTAGACTTTTAGCTCAGTTGAATTCAAGAGACTAAAATGCAGTATAGAAAAATAGCATTAAAAGAAAAAAAACAAAAAGCCAAAAGCTCAACTAAAGACTCTCTTTTAGATGAGCTTTTGGCTTTAAAAAATTTAGTTAATAAAAACGAAATCGATAAATTTTTAAATCCGTCAAAAAAAGATTTTATTACCCCCTATGCATTTAAAGACATGCAAAAAGCAAAGGAGAGAATTTTAAGCGCAATAGAAAAAAACGAGACTATCCTTATATGGGGAGATTTTGACTGTGACGGAGTAAGCTCGGCTTCTGTTTTGTATAAAGCATTAAAAAAACTCAAAGCAAATGTTATTACTTTTATACCGGACAGGCTGCTTCACGGGCATGGTCTAAATTCTAAAGAACTTTTAAGGTTTATTGCAAAACAAAGAGTAAAGTTGGTAATAACCCTTGATTGCGCCACTTCTAATGTTAGCGAGGTTAATTTATTAAAAAGCTTTGGAGTCGATACAATAATTACGGATCATCATTCTACCGATACCGAATTACCTAAAGCATACTGCATAATAAACCCTCAAGTAAAAGACAGTATTGATGAAAATTTAGCTATAGAAGATATAACATCACTTACCTATAATTCGGGTTCAATTATATCTTATAAACTCGCTATGGCATTATTGGAAGATGTTGATGATTTTATATTAAAAGATGAGCTTTTAATTATGGCAAGTTTTGGAGCAATAGCGGATGTTGTTCCGCTTTTAGGTGAAAACCGCTCAATGGTAAGCGTAGCTTTAGAGATAATAAATACAAAAAAAGAATTGGCGCACAAAGGCATATATAAACTTCTTGATAAAAATTTAAATGGCAAAGAAATAACAAGCACGGATGTTGCTTTCATACTTGCCCCAAGAATTAATGCGGTCGGAAGACTGGCTAATGCAGCATTATCTTTTGAATTTTTAACAACGGACGATGAAAATAAACTGGATATTATAATTGAAAAGTTAGATAACTACAATAAAATCAGACAATCTAAATGCGCTGATACATACAATGAAATTATTGAATATTTGAAAGAAAATCCAAAAGAAAAAGAAAATCCCGCAATAATTCTTTTAAATAAAGACTGGCATATAGGAATAATAGGAATAGTAGCTTCAAAAATAGTCGAAGAGTATAATAAGCCCTGTTTTTTAATGACTGTAGACGAGAACAATAACGCAAGATGTTCCATAAGAAGTAATGACATCATTAATGTTTATAATGTCTTAAAAGAAAACGAAGAATTGTTTTTGGGTTTTGGCGGGCATAAGCTTGCAGGGGGATGTTCGTTTGATTTAGAAAAGATTCCTTTTGAAAAAGTTAAAGAAAGTCTTTTGGGCACAATTTCAAATTCCATTGATGATATTAAACAGGAAAATATTCTGTATGCTGATATGGAACTTAAAAGTGAAGATATTGAATTAAATATTCTTGAAACTATAAACAAACTTGAACCATTCGGACAAAATAATGAACCGCCTTTGTTTGCAATGTTTGGTGTCAAATTGGATGAGTTTAAATTAATCGGAAAAGAACAGAATCATCTAAAGATGACATTTTCGCTTAATGATAAAAAATTTCAGTGTGTAAAGTGGTCTGAAGATTCCCTTTTAATACCTTTATATTCTAAATGCGACATTGCTTTCTATCCAAGACTTAATGTTTTTAATGATATTAAAAGCATTCAGCTTGAAATAGTTGATATATTTTCTGAATCTGTTTTAAAACAAGAAAAAAATAAATTTAAAATTTTCGACCATAGAAAAAAAACCGGAATCTTAGGGCAAATTCAAACCTATCTCGAAAAAGAAGGGTTGGATATCGGAATTTGGGCGAAAAATCCGAGTACAAAAGAAAAATTGTCCAAGTATCAAAAAATTAAAGAAAATTTTGTAGTGGAAAAAAGCCCGCACAGAGGTTTAATGTTTTTTGACTACCCTTCCAATTATGAAGAATTTGCGTCCATATTATCATCAATCAAACCTTCAAAAATACATCTTATGAATTTTGTTATAGATGAAAATATTGAAAACTATGTAAAACAAATAAACGGCATGGTCAAGTACTGTTCAAATAAACTAAGCGGAAGCATAGATATAACAAAGCTTTCTCAAGCAACCGGGGTGAGTGAGGACTTTATCAGGACAGCTCTTGAAATTATGGAAAATATTGAATCAATAAAAATTGAAGATGTTGACAAAATAATATATCTAAAGCCTTTTAATTTTGAATCATTTAAACAAGACAGCCTTTATGAAATATTAGAAGATGAATTTTTGAAAATATTAAATTTCAAAAAAAATCTTCTAAATTGCGAAATAAAAGAAATTGAAGATATAGTATATCAAACAATAAAATAATTAATGTTAAAAAATGTAATAATTAGGTTAAGTATTATTTATGTGTTATAAATATACTATACAGGGGGACTAATGGCTCAAAACAATCCTATTGACATTAGAAATATAGCAAAAGTCGGGAATGTTGAAGTTAAATTGTATGCAGAATTAGGAAGGACAAAACTTTCCCTCAAAGATGCTATTGAATATGATGCCGGTTCAATTATTACCCTTGATAAAACAATTGAAGATCCTGTTGATGTTTATGTTAATGATATCTTAATTGCCAGAGGGAAAATTGTTGCAATCGAAGATACGTACGGGATTAAAATTGTTGAAATTGTTGAGAATAAAAAAACGGAAAACAAGTAAACTATGACATCGACCTTAGAAAGATACCGGAAAAATTTAATACAAGAAGGTATTAGCGAAGAAACACAAAAAAAATTACTCAATTCAAAAGTTCTTGTAATGGGGGCTGGAGGATTAGGCTCTGGTGTTATTATGAATCTTGCGGCTCTTGGAGTTGGGCAAATTAAAATTATTGATGACGGAATTATAGAGCCTGAAAACTTTAACAGACAACTAATTCATAAAATAAAAAATATATCAAGAGCAAAAGTAATTTCAGCTAAAGATTGGATACAAGACTTCAATCCCGATATTAAGGTCGAATTAGATAAAATCAAAATAAACGAATTAAACTATTTTAACATAATTCAAGGCTATGATGTTATTGTAGACTGTTTTGATTCCTATGAATCAAAGTATATGCTAAATGAAATAGCAGTCAGACATAAAAAAATTCTAATCCATGGCGCAACTAAAGGTTTTAGTGGGCAAGTTACAACAATAGTTCCCGACAAAACCGGATGCCTTTCTTGTGTTATACCAAAGCCAAAACTTTTTAAAAATCAGATTTTCGCTCAACTTTCTCCGATAGTCAGCACTATTGCAAGTATACAAGCACAGGAAGTTTTCAAGGTTTTAGCCGGCATTGGCGAGCCTTTGTTAAATAAACTTTTAGTTTTTGACGGTTTTACAAGCCAATTTAAAACACTCGGTTTTTCAAAAAATATGGCATGCGAGACTTGTTCAAATAATGAATTTATTTTTGACAACTAAAATATTGAATTATGGCTTTTTCGATTTTTTCGCAAGCTTTTCCATCTCCATAAGGATTTATTGCTTTTGACATTTTATTATATTTATCTTTATTGTCCAAAAGTTCTTGAACGGTTTTAACTATTCTTGATTTATCCGTGCCCACAAGTTTTACTCCGCCATACTCTACGGCTTCCGGGCGTTCTGTTTCGTCTCTCAAAACAAGCACCGGAATGGCTAAAGATGGTGCTTCTTCCTGTATGCCGCCTGAGTCTGTAAGGATTATATAGGATTTTTTCATTAAAGCACAAAAGGGGCTATAATCTAAAGGCTCGATTAACTTGACTCTTTCTACTCCTTCCAAAATAGGCTTTACCGTATTTCTGACATTTGGGTTTAAATGCAGAGGATAAACAACTTGAATATCTTTATTTTTTTCAACAAGTTCTTTTATACCATAACAAATATTTTTCAAGGGCTCACCAAAATTTTCCCTTCTGTGAGAAGTCAAAAGGATTGTTTTTAAATTTGGATTTAAATCAATAAAATCAAGATTTGTTTTTTTGTTTTCAACAACATGCAACAAAGCATCTATTACTGTATTTCCGGTTTTATATATGCCATTGTATATGCCGGATTTTTTAATATTATCAACTGCTTTATCTGTAGGGCAAAACATTAAATCACTTATGGAATCAACAATTACTCGATTTATTTCTTCGGGAAAAGGATAGTTTTTGTCAAAAGTTCTAAGTCCGGCTTCAACATGCCCTATTTTTATTCCGGAATAAAAAGCACTTAAAGCACTCATTGAAGCAGTTGTTGTGTCACCGTGAACTAAAACTAAATCCGGTTTAACGGCGTCAAAAACTTTTTTTGTCTCCAAAAGAATATCGCTCGATAAATTCCATAAGTCCTGATTTGGTTTCATCAAATTCAAGTCATAATCAGGTTTTATTTCAAACAAATCCAACACACTGTCAAGCATTTGCCTGTGTTGCGCAGTTACTATGTTGATAACTTCAAAACAAGGATTACCTTGAAGTCTTTTAGCCAAAGGGCACATTTTTATAGCTTCAGGTCTTGTTCCGAATACAAGTGAAATTTTAATTTTTTTGTTCTCCATAACGTTATAATTTTACACAAAGTTCAATGTATAATCAATTAAAAATAAAAAACGGATTAATATCCGTTTTTTATTCAAATGAAGAACCTGTATTTATCATGCCTATTGAACGTTTAAATTCTTCCGGTCTTTGAGACTTAGCAATAGCATCCAAAGGATCTACCAATTTCTTTTGCACCAGATTCTTTAAACACATATCAAGAGTCTGCATTCCCATACCTACGCCTGTTTGGATAGCTGAGTATATTTGGGCGGTTTTTTGCTCACGAATCAAGTTTGCAATTGCACCGTTCACAATCATAATTTCCTGTGCCATTATACGTCCCTTTTTAGTGCCGTTTGGCTGAAGTTTCGGAAGCAGACACTGGGTAAATACCGCAACCAAACTTATTGAAAGTTGCAAACGAATTTGTTGTTGTTGAGCTTCCGGGAATATATCCACAATTCTGTCTATTGTTTGAGAGGCACTTGAAGTATGGAGTGTTCCTAAAACAAGGTGGCCTGTTTCAGCGGCGGTTAGCGCTAAGCGTGTGGTTTCCAAGTCTCTCATTTCACCAACCAGAATAACATCCGGGTCTTCACGAAGAGCAGATCTCAGAGCATTTGCAACCGATTTTGTGTCTTGTCCTAATTCACGTTGATGAATAACACACTTTTTATTTTGATGAATAAATTCTATAGGGTCTTCAATAGTTAAAATATGATCCACTCTTGTAGAATTTATGTAGTCAATAATCGCTGCTAATGTTGTTGATTTACCTGAACCGGTAGGACCTGTTACAAGGATTAAACCACGGGGTCTGTCTGCAATTGTTTTTATAACCTCAGGAAGACCTAAATCGTCAAAATTGGGAGGAGTCGAATTAATTGTACGAAAAGCTGCCGCATAAGAGCCTTTGTCTCTATACACATTCACACGGAATCTTCCTATACCATGGAGACCATAGCCAAAGTCTAATTCCCAGTTTTGCTCCAATTCCCTTCTTTGCTCATTAGACAAAATCGGAAAAATTATTGTTTCAACGTCGTCCGGCGATAAAACAGGCAAATTAGTCCTAAAAAGTTTACCGTCAATTCTAAGTACCGGAGGCAAATTAGCTGAAATATGAATATCACTTGCTTTTTTTGATACTGCCAATTCCAGTATTTCTTCAATTATCATTATATTACTCCATTAGAAATATATTTGTTTTACATTAAATATACAACATAGCATTCCTTTGTTAATCAACAATTTAAACTATTTTATCCAAAATTTGTATATACATATAAATAAAATTAGGTTATAATCAAAATATGGGAATTTTAGATTGGATATCGCAATCCGCCAAAAAATTAAAAGATGTTGAAAGCCAAATCAGTGATGAGACAAAAGATGTCTATGAAGTTTATCAAAGAAATGTTATGCTGGAGCGAGAAATCGCCCAGAGAACGGAAGAACTTCGATTAGCCAATCAAACCCTGCTCACACTTGAACAAGTTTGGGACATGATGAATTCATCCCGCCCCCTATCGAGCGTACTTGAAACAATTGTTTCAAGTTTGTACGGAGAATTTGGCTATATCTACAGTTTTATTGCACAAAAACAATATGATGAAAATCAAAAAAGTTGTTATGCACTCAAAACATATCTTGAAAATGATTTTTCGCAAAAACTTTCAGGCTTAACTTCAAGCTCAATATTTGATTTTAAACTTTTCCCGAAAGAAAACAGTATAATAGAAAGCGCTGTTGAAAAAAAAGATATAAGCTATTATGTAAGTTTAAAAGACTTTATTGAAGAAAATTTATCAGATGCGGATAATGAAAAAACGGAAGAATTTTGTCAGAATACGGATGTTAAAACAATTATAATTTTTCCCATAACCGTTCAAGACCAATTTAGCGGTTTTTTGTCTGTTTTTTCACCAAGAAAAGAACTAAAAGATGACGAATTGAGTTTTTTAAATTTGTTTGCAAGACAAATAGAACTTGCTATTACAATAGCAAATCTTTTTGAAACGGTTAAAAGACAAGCGGTAACAGACCATCTTACCAATTTGTTCAACAGAAGATTTTTTGAAGATGCTCTCCACAGAGAAGCTACACGCTCTCTTAGAACAAAACAACCCTTTTGTCTTATAGGACTTGATTTAGACCATTTAAAAAAAATTAATGACACATACGGCCATTCCATGGGGGATAAAGCAATAGCGGCAATAGCCAACGTAATAACAAAAACTTCAAGAAGTGTTGATGTGCCATCCAGATACGGCGGAGAAGAATTTTTTATAATTCTTCCGGGAATTAACGCCAAAGGCGGATTAATTGCAGCCGAGCGTATAAGAGTACAAATAGAACAAACTAAAGTTGAAGGTTTACAAGAAGGCATAACGGCCTCTTTGGGAGTTGCTGCTTTTATTGAACAAACGACAAATATAGATGAACTTTTCGAGATGTGCGACAAGGCAATGTATTCATCTAAGCAAAAAGGAAGAAACCAAGTAACTTTAGCAGATACCGATTCGAAAACTTCTTGGCAAGATATTGCAATTGATGCTTTCGTAGATATTTTAACAAGACACAGAATTCCTTTTAACAGAAATCTTGCAAAAGATTTAATTGAAAAACTGCAAATAAAACAACAAGATTCCTCAGGAACTTCAACCCAGGAAACTCTTTTCAGCATAGTTGATTCAATTTCCAAATCCTATTTTCCTCTCTATCCAGATGGAAGCACCAAAAACAAAGTTCAACTTGCAACACTGATTGCAAAAAGAATGAATCTGTCAAAGTCAGATGTTGATAAATTAAAAATTGCAATGCTTTTATACGACATCGGAAACACTTTGATGCCTAAAGAAATAATGAAAAAAGCAGCACCCCTAAATGAAGGCGAAAAAGATGAGATTAAAAAACACCCGATTTTAGGAGCTCAGGAAATTTTGAAACCGATTTCTTCGGTTTCAAATATTATCCCAATAATAGAACATCACCACGAAAATTGGGATGGAAGCGGGTATCCTAACAATAAAAAAGGAGAAGAAATTCCGGTAACGTCTCAAATTATATTAATCGTAGACAGTTATTTTGCAATGATATCCTATAGACCCTATAGAAAAGCATACACAATAGAAGAAGCAATTGAAGAAATTAAATCGGGAGTAAACTCAAAATATTCTCCTGAATTAATGGAAGCTTTTATTTATGCAATAGACGAGTTTAGAAAAATCTAATGCATTTGGATGATTTTATGGAAAAAATCAATCTTAAGGTTTATAATATAAAAAAAGCCTCTTATAATTAAGAGGGCAATGGTAAGTTAAATTTTTTTTAGAATTTATAGATAATCCAATAACGATACGCTTCCAAGAACCGTTGTTCCTAAAAGATAACTTGCTTGAAGCGCAGTTTGGGCACTTGCAAGATCCGAGGCTGCTTTGATAATATCAACTTCTTCAAGATCAACTCTATCTTCTGTTAGTTTTGTGATTGTATCCGTATTAGCATCTTTTGCGGAATCCAATTTTGAAACATAAGCAGAAACCGTTCCTTGCATCTGGGTTATATTTTTTGTTGCTGTATCTAAAATATTAAGTTTGTCTCTAATTGCATCATAATCAAGAGTGTCAGCGTTTAACAATTCATCCAATTCTTTCATTTGAGAAAAAAAGTCATTAACACCGTCTTGTGTGCCGAATATTTCTTCTCCCGTGAAGTTGTAGCTAAATGTTTCACCTTCTGCTATTGTAAGATTTCTTTTGCCGGCTTCTTTTGAACTGCCATTGTATGTCGTATTTCCGTCATCATCTACCGTGTAAGGCTGAGTTTCCGTATATGTTCCGGAAAAAACATAATTATCCATATATTTTGTGTTCATTTTATCACGAATGGAATTCACTCTTTGTTTTATCTCGTTTGCTATGGCTTTGGCTGAATCCGGCGTAGTTGTGGCATTGGAAGCTTCCACTATAAGAGAATTAATAGCGCTTATTTCATCGGTTACACTTCCTAAAGTATCATAAACCAAATCCATTTCATTTGTTGCAGCCGTAATATTGCTTTGGTATAACTCAAGTTTAGATAACTGCTCTTTTAATTTTAAGATTTTTGAACCATCAACAGGATTTTCTGACATTTTTGTAAAATTTTTATTGGAAGCTATTTTATTTAAAATATTTAAATAGCTTTCGTAAGCATTATTTATTGATCCTGTTGCCATATTTGTCATTGTAGAAGTAGCTATACGCATAAAAAATCCTTTTTTAAACCATGTTAATAATAGTACCCATTAAGTCATTTATAGTTGAAAAAAGCTTGGCTGAAGCTTCATATGAACGTTGATATTTTATCATATCCGCCAATTCTTCATCCAGATTAACCCCGACTATATTTGCATAATTTGTTGCGGCAGAATCGACAAGGTCATTATAAGTGTCGGCTTTATCTATAATTGAAGCTGCATCTTGCCCGTTTTTTGCCGCATTGCTTGTTAAAAATTCACCCAATGTGCAATTATTTTGACCGCCGCCGTATGAACATATATTTTTATTTTGAAGGTCGGTAATTTCAGTTGCATTATCGGAATTACCAATTGCATTTATCCAGCTTGCATCTGTAGTGCCATCTTCATTTTTAAAGTTGTTCAAATCAATTCTTGCGGCACTTACAAGGAAAGGATTTTCCAATATTGCCGGATTAACGCTTATATTTCCTGCATCAAATACCGCAGAACCGTCAGAAGTTGTAAACATCGCTTCAGTTGCTTTTTCAAGTATCAGGTTTCCCTCGGCATCAGTTGTAATTGAAGCAGCAAAAACATCTCCGTCGTCATAAGTCTGAATTTTATTTAGCTCAAGTGCAAAAGCATTTGCGGCACTGTTTAAAGCTTCTTTCATATCGTTAATATTTGCAAAAGAACCGCCCGAGCCGTTTAAAAAATCAATATAAGCTTTCATTGAGCCCGAATTAAAGCTTTCTGTTACACCTTCAGTGATTACAAAGTCTTCTTTTTCCAAAGATTGCAAAGAAAATTGTACAGCCCCATCAGGGTTATTGGCATCAAAATCTACTTTAATGTCAAATTTTTGAACGCCACCTTCGACAAGCGCTATATCGCCAAGATAGATATTTACTGTACCGTTAGCATTTGTATCGGTTGTAATATCCATATAGTTAGATAGCTGTTCTAAAATTTCATTAATTTTTACTTGAGTCTGGCTGCTTTGGTTATTTTTTGCATGGTCAACATTTGCACTTGCAAGGTCTGACAAAAGTCCGTTTATTGTATCTGCTACATTAGAGACTTCCTGAAATTTGTCTTCCTGAAGTGAATCATATTTTTTTGCAATATCATTAAATTTTTCACAAACATTTTGAGCAGCAAGCACATACTGTTGTCTTACGGTCATATCAGAAGGAAACTGCTCTAAATTTGCACTTGCCTGAAAAAACTCGTTTAAAAGCGCATTTAAACCGTTATCGCCTAAATCATCCGATATATCCTCAAGACCCTGCAGAGCATCAGCAAGGGTGTTATAGTATTGAGCATCCGAATTTTTATTAATTAAATCATCAAACATGCCTTTATCAATATAATCTGATAAAGATGCAATAGAAGCACCATTCATGCCCTTAATGGTTGAGATTACATTTTCACAATCGGTTGTGTAGCGGTTTGTTTGAAAATCCACTCTTTGTCTATGATAGCCGTCTACGTGAAGATTGGCGATATTCTGAGAAACTACAGTAAGAGCATACTGGTAGTTTTTCATAGAACCAATCGAAATATTCATGCTTTGATTTAGTGACATAATAATAAATCCTTTTAATTATGCTTCTTCCGTGATTGATGAAATATCCAAGCTTTCTTTGTTTATAAGACTTTTGCCTTGTGAATCGTATGAGTTATTTTCACTTTGTGCTATATTTAATATGCCAGATAAAATATCATTTATAACACTTAGTGAATGTTTTATTAATATTTCGTTATTTTCTTGTATTTTTTTTATTTCGCAGGCAAGTTTTTTCAGCTCTTGTTTTTGCTCATCGGTAAAATTGTTTTTGATTTTTTCAATATCAAATTTTGCAATTTTTCCGCATAAAACAACCGTTTCATCATCTGCTTTGTTTAAATTTTCAAGATTTTTTTTAATAAGTGCTTCTTTTTTAACTAAAAGTGCTTCTTTCAATTTACCATATATACTAAAAACTTCATTAAAATCCATTTTTTCCCCAACTAAACCGAATAATCTGCAATTACACTTCTGCCATACATCAACCCATAATTTATATCATCAATTGACAAATTTTCACCCATATAATTTGCGTATTTTTGTATTTCTTCAACATCAACCCGATGTTTTGTCGATTTTTTTTCGTCCATAAGCTTAATATCTTCATCTTTAAAATCAAAAGATATTTGTTCATTGTTTGTCTTTGATGTATCAAATGCACGTTTAGCACTATTTAAGCTTAAATTAGATACTGAATTTAATGCTTTACTTATAATATTTGTTGTACTGTTATTGATATCCATTATTTAGTCCTTAACTGTTTTTTCGAGTTGTGAATACATTTGTTTTGCAATTCCTATGCTCATTTTTGGATCTTGTGAAATTGTTCTTGCTATGTCGTTATACATAAAAGATTTTAAATTATCCAAATATTTCGATTCCTGAAACAAAGATCCTTCTTTATCTACTGTTTTATCTAATTCGTTTAACATTTTTGCAACAAAAATTGATTCAAATTCTTGTGAAACCTTTTTTAATTGTTCTTTTTGGCTTTTTGAACCCCTTTTAATATTTTCGATTTCGGCTAAATCAGAGCTGTTTTGCATATAACTTGAACCTATATTTCCAATATAATTTTCCATTTTATATCACCTCAAGTTCCGCTTGTAAACTGCCTGCGGTTGATAGAGCTTGCAGAATTGCGATTAAATCAATAGGACTTACTCCGATATTATTTAAAGCACTAACCAAATCAGACAAGCTGGAATTAGCGTCCATCTGAATCAAAGAACCTTGTTTTTCGGTTATTTGAATAGCTGCATTTTGCTGTATTCCTGTTTGACCTTGCGCAAATGCGTTCGGCTGAACTATTTCATTTTCTGCCTGAATTGTAACGGTTATCCCGCCATGGGCAACAGCAGCAGGCATTAGTTTTGTGTTGCCGCCTATTACTATAGTTCCTGTTCTTTCATTTACAACAACTTTTGCTTTTTCTGAAACTGCTCCAACTATTTGATTTTCAATTAAGGAAAGAAAGGTGACTCTGTCATTTCTGTATCTTTGAGGAATAGAAACTTCAACAGCGCCGCCATCAAGTGCTTTAGCGGGAGCTATTCTTGTTGAAATTGTTTTTGATATTCTGCTTGCCATAGTATAGTCTGCCTTATCTAAAAGCAAAGTAAGGCTTGTTTCATCACCTATGGTAGATAGAATATCTCTTTCAACAATAGCACCATTAGGAACTCTGCCTGTTGTTGTAATCCCTTTTGAAGCACTTGAACCTCCTCGGGAGGCTTTAATCCCGCCAACCGTTACAGGCCCTTGAGCTACGGCTACTATTTCTCCGTTTGGCGCTCTCAATTGCGTTTGAACAAGAACACCACCGGCTAAACTTTTAGCATCAGCCATCGCAGATACCGTGACATCGATTTTATCGCCTTCTTTTGCAAATGGAGGAATAGTAGCCGTTACAATAACAGCAGCGCTTGTTCCTTTTTGAATATAGTTCGATTGATCAATAACAGTACCCAAGGATAACAACATTTGTTGACTTGTCATTTGAGTGTGTCGTGAATTATCACCCGTATTTTGCAAGCCCACAACAAGACCGTATCCTACTACTTGGTTTTCTCTTATGCCTTTAACATGGGTAATGTCTTTAATTCTTAGTGTTTGTTCCGATATTGCCATTACCTCTAATGTTGGAACTATAAGAGTTATTAGTATTAAAATTGCACCAGCTATAACTTTTTTCATTCTTTTCATCCTATTGTTAGAATATTGTCCTGATTGTTCTATCCAAAATACCTTCGTTTTGACCACGTGAAACCGTGCCTGCGCCATTCATTGCAAATTGTAAATTGGCAACTTGACTGGAACTTATTTCACCTGCTTGATTAATCCATTTTGGATCAACTATACCCGAAATTATTAAATCAAGTCTCTCGTTTTGGTTAACAAGACTCTTTTTTCCTTGTACAAGGAGATTGCCGTTTGGCAAAACCTGTACGACCTGTGCTACAACAATATCGGAAAGAGAAAGGCTTCTTGTTAATTGAGTTCCGCCTGAAACATCCAGTTGTCCGTTTGTGCCGTCCAGTGCTCCTTTTAATTTTGTTTTAAATATTGTATTTAAGGCAGTTGTCAAATTTTCCGCCAAAGAGCTGGATTTTGAGGTGGAATAAGTACCGCTGTCTGCCATTGTAGGAGCTTCATCTATTACTATTGAAACCAAATCCCCGACACCACGTGCTCTAACCGAAGAATACAAAGCCTTAGGCTCGATTGTTGCATTTTGGGAAGCGTTTAGAGAAAAAAGACTTTCTGCCTGTATTGACATAAAAGATGTTAAAATTATTGATAAAGCTAATATTCTTTTCATTTTTCTATATCCTTACTATAACTTCGTTTGATGAATTTACCCTGGCATTATATATTTTGTTATATTTGTCAGATCTTACAACAATTGTGTCTCCCAAAGAGCCTTCTTTTAACGCTCTTCCTTGAAGTCTGATTTTCAAACCTTTTTTAGATAAAAAAACTATATCCACAATAGAATCTTTAGCAACCAATGCCTTTTTCTTTGTACAATCAGAAAGAATTATACTGCCCGGTTGATAGTTTTTTGATGCGGTTAAATTAGAAGGAAGATTATCAAAAGTTCTAAAAAGAAATTTTGAAATTTCTCTTCTTTCAATTTTTGTATTAGTTGAATTAATCTCCGCATTATAAGGAATTATTTTGCTTGAAACTAAAGTTGGTTTGTAAATTTTAGTTTGAACATTTATTCCAAAAGATTTCAATAAAGTATTTTTTGAATCTTTAATTAAAATTCTTTTATATGAATTAGGTTGAAAATTAGAATTTTGAGACAATATTTCAATCTTTGGCCTTTTATTCTCGTTGGTTACGATGTTTATTTGAGGAATTCCCCAAACGCTTATTTCAATGTCATCGGCAAATTGTTTTAATTGGGTTTTTGTTTCATTTTGGACATTTGAAATAATAACCTCTTTAACTTCATTTGTATTCAAATTGTAGCCTAAGACACTGCTTTGAAGCATCAAAAGCACAGAAGAGAATATTAAATTTTTAATTATTTTTTTCATCTATCCTCTTATACTATTTGATTGGTCTGTTGTAAAATATCAGAACCTGCCGTGATTACTTTTGAATTTGATTCGTAGGCACGTTCCGTTTTAATTAACCCGATAAGCTCTTCAACCGTTTGAACGTTTGAACCTTCAATAAAACACTGTTCAATTGTACCGTACCCTTCTTCTCCGGCCGTTCCTTGCAAGGGAGTTCCCGAAGCTTGGGTTTCTCTATATAAGTTATGCCCTATTGCAAGAAGACCTGAAGGATTTTGGAATTTTACAAGCTGGATTTGTCCTAATTGAGTTTGTTCTGAATTTGTTCCGGTTGTACAAGAAACAATACCTGCCTGAGACACTGTAATATCTTTTGCGTTAATTGGTATTGTGATAGGAGGCTGTAATTGATAGCCGTCGGATGTAACCAAAGAGCCGTTTGCATCCATTTGCCAGGCACCGTCTCTGGTGTAAGCTATTGAACCGTCATCCATTGTAATTTGGAAAAAACCGTCTCCGGCTATTGCCATATCTAATTGTCTATCTGTAGATTGGAGTGTACCTGTTGTAAAAATTCTTGTTGTAGCAGCAGTTTTAACCCCAAGACCAACCTCTAAACCAACAGGCTGATAAGTACCTTGACCCATTTGAGCACCGGGAGTTCTGTGTACTTGGCTCAATAAATCTTTAAATTCAGCTCTTACTTTTTTATATCCAAATGTTGATAGGTTCGCAATATTGTTTGAAATTACATCTAAGTTATTTTGCTGTGCAATCATTCCCGTTGCTGCAGTTGTAAGTGCTCTAAGCATTATTTACTCCTTATCTTGAAATATTCCCCAGATTGATAGCTTGCGACACTGTATCGCTTTCAGTCCTTAATATTGTACTCATTGATTCATATCCTCTCGAAACATTTATTGAATTTAGCATTTCAACGATTGTGTTGGCATTTGACATTTCTATCATGCCTTGTTGCAGAGAAAAAGTTCCGTCCGCTTTAGTATAAACTCCGGGGTCTAATCCGTATATTGGAAGATACTTTCCTTCACCAATTCCGGATATTTTTGTCTTGTCTTCAAAATCACAAACTTGGATTTTTTGCAAAAGCGCTCTATACATCGGATTATTGATTTCAATCTGTCCGCTTTCGCCAATTATTAAATCTTTGTTTATGTCAAGTCTGTTCATATCATCAAGATTTTCGTCATCAGGGTCTCTTGCGATTCTGATTCTTCTGTTTTGGACATCCATAATATAGTCGCCGTCATGGTTTACAAGGTAATTGTTATCATCAAGTGCAAAACTGCCTGTCCTTTGGTAATAATAATCACCTTCATTGTATGGAGCGTTATCGGGAACATCCTGAAATCTTACTTTATAAAAACCGCTTCCCTGTATTGCAACATCTAATTTATTTCCGGATTCGGATAATCCCCCTTGAGAAAAATCAATATATGTTCTATAAGCCCTTGCACCGTTACTTAGAGAGCCTACTTCTTTATAATGTCCTTGGGCATTTTGCGCTTGAACTTTAGATTGCATTATATCCTGAAAGGTGATATTTGTTCTTTTAAAACCTGTAGTTGTAACGTTTGCAAGATTGTGTGCCGTTACATCTTCATAATCAATTAAAGCTTGCATGCCTTGCGCAACTGTTCCAATTCCTCTTGTTATCATAAGTTTGCCTCTTTAATCTTGTTGTACGAGCTCATAATTGATTTTACATAGTTTTGAGTTTCTTTATACGGAGGAATGCCGCCATATTTTCTTACAGCCCCGCTTCCTGCGTTATACGCTGCAAGGGCAAGCTCTTTATCACCATTATAACTATCTAAAAGACCTTTTAAGTGTTTGACTCCGCCTTCAATGTTTTGACTCGGGTTATAAGCATCAACAACACCCAATGCTTTAGCTGTTTTTGGCATTAATTGCATTAAACCCATAGCGCCTTTTTTACTTGTTGCTTTAGGATTAAAACCCGACTCTTGTTTTATAATTGCTTTTATAAAATCTTCATCTACACCATATTTTTCGCTAAATACTTCAATAATTTCATCAACATTTGTACTTTGTGCTTTAAGATCAATTTTAGATTTTAAATTAACCGCTTCTTTTTTTTCAGGTTTAATATTTTCAATTGTGTCTTCCAAAATGTCTTCTATTTTCTTTTCATTGTTGTCTTTAGGCACTTTATCGTTTGTTTTGGCATCTAAAATTTTTTTAAAGTCGCTGTTTATTGTCTGATCTGTTTGACTTGAAGCAATATTTTGCAGCGCATAAAAATTATTCTCAATAGAGCTTAAGCGCGCAAGCGTCAAATTAAGGCTTGTTGAAATGCCTTGAGTCATCCTATCTAATTCTACCTCTTACCATTGTCTAGTTTTACAATACAATATTAGTCCAAATTAATGATAAAACTCATCAATCAAAAGGTCGAATTTGATAAAAAAACTAAATCAAAAGATTAATTTTTAAAGTTTTTCAAAATCGCAAACAATGTCGAATTTTTCTTTTAACAGACTCAAAAGAGCGATTCTGTTATTTTTAATTTTTTCATCTTTGTCCATCACAAGAACCTTGTCAAAAAAGTTTGAGCTTGGCAAAGTTAAACTTTTTAAAGACAAAATATATTCTTCTAAATTATCTTTTGGGCAATTATGCTCTTTTATCGCCTTAAAAAGTGCTTTTTCTTCGTCCAAAACAAACAAAGTTTCATTTGGGTTATTTAAAGAATTGTTTTTTAAAATTCTGGAAACCCTTGTAGCATTTTCTTTTATTTCTATAAAGTCTTTATTATTTTCAAATTTTGTTATAATCTTTGCTCTTGAAATAAAATCCGAAAGATTTTCAAGAGGGTTAAAAGAACAAATAGAGTTTATGGTGTTTGATGAAAACTCTTTTTCATACATAGAAAAGAGTCTTTGATTGAAAAATTCTTTTAAATCATCCAAGGTTGTCTCTTCAAGAACAATATTGAATTCTTTGGATAATAAATCAAGAGAATATTCGAACAATTCTTTTAAATTTAAATTTAAATTATTTTCTATTATTATTCTTAAAATACCAATAGCAGCACGCCTTGCTCCCAACGGATCATTTGAGCCTGTGGGGCGTTTTTTCTTTTGATCGTATTGGCTTGATATAAAAAGAGCGCAAATAGTGTCAATCTTATCTGCCAAAGACACAACTATTCCTTCAATTCCACTTGGAAGCATAGTGTTTGCACTTAAAGGGAAGTAATGTTCGCAAATTCCCTTTGCAATATTTGTTTTTTCATTATCAAATTCAGCATAGCTTTCTCCGATAAAGCCTTGAAGTTCCGTAAATTCAAACACAAGCTTTGTAGAAAGGTCGCATTTTGACAATTGGGCACATCTTAAAATATCATCTTTTTCAGTTACGTTCAATTTGTCACATATTTTATTTGAAAGTTTAATTATTCTTTGAGTTTTATCAAAAAGAGTACCCAAATCTTTTTGGAAAGTCATACCTTTCAAATTATCTATTTTATCTGACAATTTTGTTTTAGTGTCTTCTTGGTAGAAAAATACGCCGTCTTCCAATCTTGCAGCTATTACTCTTTGATTGCCTGCTTTAATATTTGAAAAATCATCTCCGACAAAATTCGCCATTGTAATAAAGCAATTAGACAATTTTCCGGATTTTTCCCAAAGAGGAAAATATCTTTGATGAGCTGTCATCACGGTTGTTGTTACTATAGCCGGAATTTGAAGATATTTTTTATCGAATTCGCATAAAACCGCTCTTGGAAACTCCGTAATAAAAGTTACTTCTTCCAACAAATCTTCCATTTCATCAAATTTAATTTCAAGATTATTTTCATCTGCGCATTTTTTTGCTTCCTTAACAATTAATTCTTTTCGCTCTTTTTGGTCAACAATAACATTTGCGCTTTTTAAAATTTCGATATAGTTTTTAGGTTCATCTATTATTACGTATTGATTTTTTGAGTATCTGTGGCCTCTTGTTTTGTTTGAAGATTTTTTATCCAGAATTTTTAAATCAACGATTTCATCTCCCAAAAGCGCAACAACACCTTCAATCGGGCGTGAAAATTTTTCACTGTTATAACCCCATCGCATAAAATGAGCGCCTTGGAGTTTTAGTATAAGAGTTTCAATATTTTCTTTCAGGATTTCAGATGTTTTTTTCCCTTTAATCTCTGTTTTTATATGAATATAGTTATCTTTTTCGTATAAATCTGAAAGCTGGGCCCCGTTTTTCTTTGCAAAACCGATTGCAGCGGGAGCATATGAACCATCAGAATTTTTTGCTACGCTTATTGCCGGTCCTTTAATATCCTTTACAAGTGTTTCTTGACATAATGACAAGTCATTAATAATTACCGCAAGGCGTCTTGGGGTTGCATAAACTTTAATTTCGGAATAATCAAGTGCATTTTCTTTTAAAAACTTTTCAAAAGAGCTTTCAAGCTGTGCTATAGCACTTGGTATAAACTTATAGGGAAGCTCCTGGGTTAATACTTCCAATAAAAAATCTTTCTTCATAATATTGAATTATATTATAAAAAAAGCAAAACAATACAGTAAAGATTTTTTTATATTAAGAAAATGCAACAAAAAGTTAAAATTATGTCTTATTTTTTTGAAAATTATTCTTGTATGTGTCAAATTAGTAATAAAGGGATTGTTGGTTGAATTAAGCAATGCAAGACTTAGATATTATTAATATAAATGACGAACAAGCATACAATGCCAAGCTATCTGCCAGTGCATTAAGCGAACCTCAAATAAGAAAAAGAGGCATGATAGATATGCTGGGAATATCATGTGCGGTTAATTATTTATATGCAAAAAGATTTAGAATAGATACAAAAAGAAGTGTTTATAAGATTCCTTTTTTGTTTGAAGAATTCAAAATCACAGATATTTACTATGGCAATTACAGGATAGATGTTATTACTCTTTTTAGGGAAAAAACAATTAAAATTCCAAAAATCCATGTGGATATGGATATTTTGCCAAACTTTTATTTTGTTGTTCAAATAGGTTCAAAAATAAAAGAAGCAAAGATGATTGGCTTTATTGATGCCAAAAATATTCTTGCATGTTCACATGATTCAAAATTTTACTATCCTACCCTGGATATGATTTTTGATATAAACAGGTTTATTTCGCTTACCAAAAATTCAATCCCTTCAAAAACTCTTCTGGGAAAACATATTGATTGCATGGGGTTGTTTTTGAAATTTATTGATAATGATCTTTCTTCCGTATACAAACGGCAGTTGATTCAGCATCTTATGAATTGCGATTCTTGCAGAGCAAGGTTTATAGACGTTATTGAATTTGAAAAACTGGCAAATAATATTCGTCATTATCCGGATTTAATAAGAAAAAATGAAGCAAAAACAACAGTAGAGAATGTATCAATTGATTTGAGTCAAAAAAGTAAATTTGTAAATTTTGAACAAAGTTTGAATAATATTGAAATCAAAGAACCAAAGCAAAACACGGAAAAAGACGAAGGTCTTTTAGATGTCGATGATAAGCCCAAAAATACCGAAGGTCAAAAAACAGTACAGATGTTTGATATTATTGATAAAGACAATATCAAACAAAACAGTACCAAAGTTATTGATGCAATATTTAACGAAATTCCAAAAATAGAACTCCCGCCTATTAAAACGGTAATTAATGCCAAAAACAGACACATGGTTTTGGTTTTAATAGGTTTAATTTTTGTTTTGGGAAGCTTTACCCTAATATCGGTAAAAGGAACGGGCGATATAATTGAAGAAAATAATGAAATGGCAAATCTTGAAGCATTTGATGAAGATATTTCATATTCCGAAGATTATAATTATCCTACAGGGCAAGCAAAGCTCATCCCTAAAGAAAAAAATATTGACGATTTTATAATAAAACAACCGATATCAACAAAACCTACATACAGCCCTACAATTACAAAAATTTCCTGGGAAGCCCCGGAAAGTCTTGTTAAAAAAGGAAGTTATACTAAATTTTTGCAGCTTATAGGAAAAAATGTTAAGTTAAATCTTCAAAATGACCTTCTTTTAGTAAATGATATCCCGGTAAATAAAATTGTTAAAGCAGATATTTCAATAGCTGCAAACGGTGATGTCAATTCAATTAAACTGACTTCATCATCAGGCTCAAGTGCCATTGATGAATCAATTAAAAAGATTGTAAACGAAACTTTGACGTATATGAAACCTCCAAGTCACGGCATCATAGCCCGTCCGGTGGATATTACATTAACCGTTGAATTGAATTAAAATCAGACTTGCAAATATTTTATATTTGTTTTAAATTATAAATTGAGTTATTTATAAATACATGCGGAAGTAACTCAATTGGTAGAGTACCTGCCTTCCAAGCAGGATGTTGCGAGTTCGAGCCTCGTCTTCCGCTCCA
>CALVAA010000024.1 GCA_944325315.1 Candidatus Gastranaerophilales bacterium | reverse complement strand
AACATATTAATTCTGCACAGGTTATAAGTTGAAATATTTATCTCCTGCCCAAAGAAACCGTTTCTGACATTTTCCTTGCCTAAAATTTTAGCAAATTTTAAAAGCAATGAACCCGAACCACATGCAGGGTCATAAACCTTATTTACAGAGGTTTTACCAACAAGCGTTATTTTAGTAAGCAGTTCTGAAACTTCTTGAGGCGTGAAGAATTCTCCCCCTGATTTTCCAGCCCCGCTTGCATACATTCCCATTAAAAACTCATAGGCATCTCCAAATGCATCAATAGTATTATCTTTATAACTCAACTTCATTTCAGCAATACCGTTGAGTAATTTAACAAGCCTTTTATTGCGTTCTGCAACTGTACCGCCGAGTTTATTACTATTAACATCTAAATCATCAAATAAGCCTTTAAAATCAGCTTCACTTGCTGTACCTATAGCAGAATTTTCAATATTCTTAAAAATAGTATCCAACGTAACATTTAAGTTGTCATCTGTATCGGCTGTTTTTAATATATTGCAGAATAATTCGCTAGGCTTAATAAAGAAACCTTTTGTATTTATTAGAAAATCTCTTGCAGTTGCTGCTTCTTTATCAGATAACTCAGCATAATTAAAACCGGTGTCTCCGGCTTCATGTTGGACTTTATCAATATAATTAGCAATGTTTTCTGAAACATACCTATAAAACATCATTCCAAGCACATATTGCTTGAAATCCCATCCGTCAACGCTTCCTCTTAAATCATTAGCTATATTCCAAATAGAACGGTGTAATTCAGCACGTTCTTTCTCTTTTTTGGTGTCCACGTTTTAAAATTCTCCTCTAACTTTTTGGTATACTGCAAAGATAATTATTAAAGTTAATATTTATTTTTTATCTAATTTAAATACAAAAGTGTCTTTTAAAAATTCAGTATTCAAGTCGCATATAATAAAATAACAAAATGCTATAATAAACGGAATAAGTATAATATCTATTAAAGTTATTGTTAAAATACAAATAAGAATTCCTGCCGTAAGTGCTGTTAAAAAAACTTTCAAAAGCAAAGTTATCAAAGATTTAGCTTTTAATATTTTTGAAATTATTTTCAATTTAAAAAATATGGAAAGCTTTAATTCTATGCAAAAAGCCAAATATCCGCAATAAATGTATATCGAAAATAAAAAGAGACAAAATATTACTAAAAATATTAATCCCATAATTAAATTTGAAGAAATACCGGAATTGTATGCAGAAAGTTCTGCATAATTATGCATAAATTTAGATAAGAAAAAACTAATGAACATTAAAACAATGCTTAAAATTGCAATAGGCAATAATTTAAAGCCTGTTTTAAATATTTTTTTATAATTTTTAAATTCATAAAGCTTACCAAAACCCCGAATTAATCTTAAATTACTGTTCAGCGCAAAATATCCGCCTAAAAATGCCGAAATTATTTGAATAATGGCAAAAACAGTGAATAATGCAAGATATAACCGGTTGTCCTGACAATTTCCCTGTAGTATGTTTAAAATTAATATAACAGTTACAATTAAACCGACGGAAAATGTTTTTATTTTATAACTTTTGTCTTTTCTTACTCTGCTTATTGCTGTTTTTATACTTAAATCCATAATTTTATTATAGTTGTTTAAGCGTATTTTGAAATTTTATTCGGACAAAATAGTCCTTTTGCATTAGTAATTAAAAAAAAGAGCACGCCTTTTGTGCTCCAGTCATGTTTTTGGTTTATTAATATATAACAAAAAAATTTATATCAAAATTAAAAAATATATTGTTATATATTATATCTAAATTAACATTATGTCAAATGTTTTAATTTATGCTATATTAAATAAATATAAAGGAGGCTGATATGGCAAAAGATGCTAGTTTTGACATTGTTTCGGAATTCGACAGACAAGAACTTTTAAATGCTGTTGACCAAACAAAAAGAGAGTTAAATACAAGATTTGATCTTAAAGGTTCGGATTCGGACATTGTCTTAATAGAAGACAAGGTTATTAATATAACAACAAATGATGAAATGAAATTAAAAAATATTTATGATATTTTGCAATCAAAACTCGTTAAGAGAAATCTCAGTCTTAAAATTTTAGACCCGCAAAAGGTTGATAATGCTTTAGGCGGAAAAGTTAAGCAGGAGATAAAACTTAAAAAAGGTTTAAGTGTTGAACTTGCTAAAAAGATAGTTGGGATGATTAAAAATACAAAATTAAAAGTTCAAGCTTCAATTCAAAATGACAGCGTAAGAGTGAGCGCAAAAAGCAAGGATGATCTTCAGGAAGTTATCAAGACAATACGACAAAAGGAAGATGAAATAGATGCTCCTTTACAGTTTACAAATTACAGATAATATATTTTTGCACTTTTAACTTTTTTTGCTAAAATGAGAATCATAAGAGAGGTTTGAAAGAGGGAGATGAAAGAAAGAATTGTTTTATTAATCATAATTTCTTTCCTGATAGCTTTTTTAATTGTGTTTCAAAATTATTTTAATACTGTTTGGGCGGTTATATTTTTAATCGGCTTTATGTTTTTATATGCTGTTTATATGTGGCTTGCAACGAAGTATCAAAAAAGAAAGCTGAAAAAATTTCCTCCTGCTGTAAATTGCTCTTATCATCCTTTTGTTTCTATTCTTGTTCCTTGCCATAATGAACACGAAGTAATTGAAAAAACCGCACTAAATCTTTTGAATATTGATTATGATGGTTTTGAAATAATTTTAATTGACGACAGAAGCTCTGATAATACTGCTGAAATAATTAAAAAATTATCAGATAAATATAAAAATATTAAATCTTTAATCAGAAAAAAAGATGCAATCGCCGGAAAATCCGCAGTTTTAAACGATGCAATGAAGCTTGCTAAAGGCGAAGCCATCCTTGTATTCGATGCTGATGCAAGAGTTGAAAAAGATTTCTTAAATAAAATGATAGTAAAATTAGAACCTGCTGATGTAGGTGCAGTTCAGGCACAAAAAGTTATAATAAATGCTTGCCAGAATTTTTTAACCAAGTGCCAATGTAACGAATACATTTTGGATACACATCTGCAAACAGGCAGAGATGCTGTAAGAGGAGCAGTCGAGCTCAGGGGAAACGGCGAACTTATAAAGCTGCAAGCTTTAAAAAGCATAAACGGCTGGAATGAGCAAACTATAACCGATGATTTAGATATGTCTACAAGATTACACATTAAAGGGTGGGATATTCGCTTTTGCCCCGAAGCAAAAGTTTACGAAGAAGGAGTTATAGATTTTTATTCTCTTATTCGTCAAAGAAGAAGGTGGACAGAAGGCTCTATAAGAAGATATTTGGAATATGCTAAAGATGTTTTCACCTCAAAAGACATGTCTTTAAGAGTAGGTTTTGATTTAATTGCATATATTACCCAGTTTTTGCTTCCTTTTTGGTTGATAGCCGAAATATTTATACAAGCATTCCATTTTGTCAAAGGTTATGAAAATTGCATATTGTCTTCTATAATACTTGTTATGACAACCGGTTTATTTTTTACAAGCGGTTTTGTATACAGTCTTAAGAAATATTCAAATTATTCTTTTATAAAGGCATTGTTTGAATCCGTGTTGACTTCTATATACTTTATTACCATCTGGTTTCCGATTGCAATGTTTATTATTTTTAAAATTATATTTACAAAAAAAACAATGGATTGGGGCAAAACCCAACACGGAGTTGCCGTTAATTGTTTGAATACGGAAGGATTGAGCTGATGGGCTTAGATGAAGGCTATGATTTTCATTTTATTGCAATTGGAGGAGTGGGACAAAGCGCTTTAGCAAAAATTCTTTTGCAATTAGGTTATAAAGTCTCGGGTTCTGATATTACAGATAGTAAATATACAAAACTTGTAAGTTCGCTCGGCGCAAGAGTAACAATCGGACACAATAAAAAAAACATCATAGGAACTCCAAAGGTTGTAGTGTCATCTGCTATTAAAGAGGATAATCCGGAGTTAATGCGAGCTAAGGAATTAAAACTTGAAATAATGCACAGATCCGATTGCTTAAAGTTTATAAGTGAAAATTTTCCAAAATTCATCGGTTTTGCAGGAACTCACGGCAAAACAACAACTTCGGGGTTGTGCGCTTTTATACTTGAATCAATGAAGAAAAATCCGGCTTATGCTATTGGCGGTATTATCCCAAAACTTGAGACAAATGCATTTGCAAGTAAAGATTCAAAATATTTTATAGCCGAACTTGATGAATCGGACGGCACAATTCAGAAGTATTCCTTGGATTATTTTGTAGTAAATAATCTGGAAAAAGACCATCCCGATTTCTACAAAAATGGTTTGGATGATATTATCCCCGTTTTTGAAAAGACGGTTGATAAATTGAAAAAAGATGCTAAGGTTTTTTTGAATATTGATTCAAAAGGCGTTGTTGATTTTTTGAATCAAACAAAAGCAAAAAATATTATTACATATTCAGTTGAAGCAAAAGCTGATTATACGGCAGAAAATATAGCTATAAATGGTTTAGAGTCTTCTTTTGACGTTTATAAAAAAGACAAACTTTTAGGAAAAATCAATCTTATTATTCCCGGAATCTATAACATATACAATGCTTTAAGTGTTGTTTGTATTTTGGATAGTCTGGGTTTTAACTTTAGTGATTATTCAAGATATTTTAGTGATTTTTCCGGAATGAAAAGAAGATTTCAGTTAGTTTTTAATAAAAACAATATTAAGCTGTACGATGATTATGCGCATCATCCTTCCGAGATAAAATCTGCCATTGGCGCTATAAAAGGCATTAAAAACAGAAAAGTGGTAATTTTTCAGCCGCACAGATATAGCCGGTTTAAAGATTTGTGGGATGAGTTTTCAAATAGTTTTGACGGGGCGGACAAACTTTATATTCTTGATGTTTTCAGCGCAGGTGACAAGTTTGACAGTCAATATAATTCTTTTAACTTTGCAAAAATGATGATTGAAAAAAGGGTAGATATAGAATATATTGAAGGAAATATTGAACAGGCGGCAGGCAAGATAGCTCCAAATTTAAAACAAGGAGATGTTGTTCTAGCTTTAGGTGCGGGAGATATTACAAAAATAGGCGGTTTTATTGATGATTTTTTCGCAAAATGAAGTAAAATTATACAAAGATTTTCAGTTGACAAATTTTAACACTTTAAAAATTAAATCAATTGCAAAAAGTTTCTATATGCCTGATAATTACGGAGAATTAATAACTCTCTTTAAAAAATTCAGAGAAAAATACCCTGTTGTTATAGGAAACGGTTCAAATATTCTTTTTTCATCTAAAGGAGTGGATGAGCCTTTGTTTTATACGGGTTTAATACAAAGCTGTATTTTTTTAAAAAATACTGTAGAAGTTGAATGCGGTCTAAAAGTTCAAACTTTGTCTAAACTTGCTTACGATAAAGGTTTATCCGGTTTTGAATTTTTAATTGGAATACCGGCAACACTGGGCGGTGCAGTTTATATGAACGCCGGAGCTCACGGTCAAACAATAAGTGATTGTTTGTTGTCTGCAAAAGTGTATGATACCAAAAAAGATAAAATTTTGAACTTAACTAAAGATGAACTTATTTTTTCATACAGACATTCAATTTTGCAGGATAAAAAATACGTTTTACTTAACGCAAAATTTGAGCTTAAAAAAGAGGACAAAGAAAAAATTAAAGCAAAAATGGATGAAAATTTAATCTTCAGAAAAAACAGGCAACCAAATCTTTCTTTTCCGAATGCCGGTTCTGTTTTTAAAAATCCTTCAAATTGTGAATTTTCGGCAGGAGCTTTAATAGATAAATGCGGTCTTCGTGGTTTTAGAATAGGTGATTGCGAGGTTTACCAAAATCATTGTAATTTTATTATAAATAAAGGGAATGCAACAAGTTTGGATTATACCAATATTGTTTTTGAAATTTACCAAAAGGTTAAAGAAAAGTTCAATATAGAACTTGAACCCGAAATAGTATATGTTGGAAAAATGTCAAAGGAAGAAGATAAAAAATGGAAAATATTAAAAAAATAAATAAAAATTCAAAAATAGCAGTTTTGATGGGCGGACTTTCAAACGAAAGAGAGGTTTCTCTGCGTTCAGGAAGAAAAGTATTCCAAGCTTTAATTGAGCTTGGGTATAAAGATGTTACTTTGATTGATGTTTCAAGAAACATAGCAGATGTTTTGGTTGAAAACAAAATTGAATTTGTTTTAAATATGCTCCACGGAAGATACGGTGAGGACGGATGTATACAAGGAGTTTTAGAATTTTTAAACATACCTTATTCAGGATGCGGCGTTAAGGCAAGTGCAGTTTGCATGGATAAAATTATGACAAAAAAAGTTTTGTCTTCGGCGAATCTTCCTTTAATTAAATCTGTTAATGTAAATAAAGAAAATTATAGAAAAAAAGTTGAAGAATTAAATTTTCCAATGATTATAAAGCCGGCAAATGAAGGTTCTTCAATAGGAATGACAAAAATTGATTCAATGGATGAATTGGATAATGCAATAAATAGGGCACTTGAATGTGACAAAGAAATTTTAATAGAAGAATATTTAAAAGGCGAATCTATAACAGTAGGGGTTTTAGAAAGAAAAGACGAGAACAATGAAATAGAAACTTTTGCAACTCCGATTCTTGCATTTAAAACAAAAACCGAATGGTATGATTATGAAGCAAAATATACAAAAGGATTAACCGAGTTTATTCTTCCCGCAAAATTTGATAGCGATTTAACGGAAACAATACAAAAACTTGCAATTGAAGCGCATAAGGCATGCTCATGTAAGGGAGTATCCAGAGTTGACTTTTTGGTAGAAAATAACATACCATATATATTGGAAATTAATACAAATCCCGGCATGACCGATACTTCCGATTTACCGGCGCAGGCTAAAGCTATGGGGATTGAGTATGATGAACTTGTAGAAATTATACTTAAAACAGCAGAATTTTAATAACAAAAGGTAAAAAAATTGGGTTTACTTTATCAAAAAAGAAGATTGAAGGTTAATAAAATTAAAAGGCAAATAGCAGCTACAAGAACAATGCTTATGCGTTTTAGGGTTCTTTTGTCTTTAGTTATGATAGTTTGTATTTGTTTTTGTTCGTATAAAATTTTAAAGCTTCCTTATTGGTATATTGACCCGCAAAAATTAGCAAAAGCAGATCCTTCCGTTTTAAAAATTCAAGGGAACAAAATTACGCCTGATTATAAAATAATTAACATGGTAAGGCAAACCCAGCTTCCATATACCCAAATTTTTCGTTTGGATACAAAAGAATTGGAAGACAATATTGCACAATTACAGCCTGTTAAAAAGGTTTATGTCAGAAGATATTGGTTTCCCGCAAGGCTGACAATTATAATTGATGAAAGAACTCCGGCTTTTTTGCTTGCCCCAAACCTGGATTCAGAGCCTAATTCCGCTCTTTCTACAGATGGAGTTTTGATTGACCATGATTATTTGCCTTTTGACTCTTCAATAAAAGCAAAGAAACTTTTAACATACGGAGTAAGAGACGGTAAAGATGAGGTTTGGGACAAAAAAAGAGTTGATGAAATTTTAAAGCTAACAAAAGTAATAGAAACATACTCCGGACAGGAAGTTCAGTATATTGATCTTAGAAACCAAAAAGATGTCTATATAATGTTAAAAGAATATCTTATTCGTTTTGGGGAAATTAATGATACTGCACTCAAACGTGCTATAAGTATTGCTTCAATTTTGCCGCAGGCTAAAAATTTTGGCCAAAAGATAAAATATATTGATTTAAGGTGGGAAGATTCACACTACTTCAGACTCGAAGGTCAAAAGGATGTGCAAAATCAATCAAAAATTTTGCAGGCAAAAAAAGAAGAAAATAAAATAGATAAAGAACCTAAACAAGATAACAAAGATATTAATAAAGAACAAAATAATCAGCAGGAAAAACAAGTTGAAGTCCGGCAGACCGGCGAACAACAATAGCACTTTCATTTTTGCAAATGATTTCAAAAACATGTTTTTTAAGCTAAAATGTTGTCACTGAGGGCTAGATGAAACAATATACAAAAACAATATTTTCAATAATATTAATAAGTTTGTATTTGATGATGCATTCTTTTTGTTTTGCCATAGAAGAGGACAATAAAAAGGACACTCCCTCAAAACAAAGCAGCGGCTTTTTTAAAATTTTCAAAAAGAAGGATAAAGGAAATTCAAATCAAAAAAAAGACACAAATAAAAAAACAAAAGATAAAAAAATAAGAGTGGATGAAATTAAACTTCCGCCTATCATACAAGGAAAATCAAAAATTCCTTTTAATGAGCTTTCAATTATGACAATAGAAGATTGTGTTGATTATGCCCTTAGTCATAATCCTAATTTATATATTTCAAATGAAAGAATTAAAGCTGCAAAAGCAGGCATAGGAACAGCCAGAAGCAATTATGCCCCAAGACTCACAGCAAGAGTAAATTACAATCACAACAATAATAACGGGACAAGAATAACTAATTCAAACGATAATTCTTTAGGCTTTAATGTCGGGATTTCGGAAACCATTTGGGATTTTGGAAGAACAACGGCAAGAATAAACATGGCGAAATATGATACTCTTTCTGCTCAATACGATTATGACTATGATGTTTTACAAGTAGTATATGATGTTAAAATTAACTATTATAAAGTGCTTTCGGCTTTAGCTAATTTAGATATTTATGAACAAAACGTAAGAATAAATACTTTAAACTATGAACGTACAAAAGCAATGTTTGACGAGGGTTTGAAATCTAAAATTGATGTAGTTAATGCTGAAGTTAATCTTACAGACTCAAAAATACAACTTGTTGAAGGAAGGAATAATCTTGAAACAGCTTTAATTGCGCTTCAAAATTCAATGTTTTTTCAGGAAGATAAGCCTTTTATTGTTCAGAACACTGAAAATTTCAGTTTTTTAAAGGCTGATTACAGAAAAAAAATTGAAAGTATAACAACTGTAAAGCCTCCTTGTGAAAATTTTAAAAAGACGCAGGACGGTCTGATAATGTTAACATCCGGTATTGAGCACAAAGACATTATTCAGAATTTTGAATTTAAGCCTTTGACATTATCAAAACAAGAAGCAGTGTCTCAAGCACTTGAACTGCGCCCTGATTTAAAATCTAATGAGATGCTTGCAAAAGTTCAAGAGGAATCTTTAAGAGCAATCAAAAAAGAATATATGCCTCAAATAGATGGTAGTTTGACCTGGGGATATACAAAAAATGAATCAACATATTCAAGCCCGCTGCAATTGGGGGCAAGTATAGGCTTGGGTTCGATTAATCCATACGGCATACATTATCAAATAAAAGAAGGCGAATCATACCTTGATATTGCTTATCACAATATTAATGTAGCTAAAACGGATATATTTTGGGAAGTTCAGACAAATTATGTAAATATGCGTCAATTGGAGCGTAAAATTCCTTTGATGAATTCAAAAGTTAAAGCTACGCTTGAAAATTTTGAACTGGCAGACGGCAGATACAGTGTTGGTTTAAATAACTATGTTGAATTACAGGATGCCCTTGCTAACTATAATAATTCGCAGCTTAATTTTGTAGAAGCTGTATTTAATTATAATGTTGCAAGAGAAACATTGTTAAAATCAATGGGGGTTAAATGAAAAAACAATATATAATAGCGATATCAATAACAGTAGCGTTGTTGGTTTTTGTATTACTATTTTTTAAATCTAACAGCGAAAAATATATTACAAAAGAAATTAAAAGACAAACAATAACACAATATGTTGAAGCATCGGGTACAATTAAACCGATTAATACAATTGCAGTCGGAACACAAGTTTCAGGTACAGTGGCAAAGATTTACGTTGATTTTAACAGTGTTGTAAAAAAAGGCGATTTATTAGCCGAACTCGACCCCAGCTTGTTTCAAGCAAACGTTGATCAATCAAGTGCGAAATTAAGAAATGCAAAAGCAGCCTATGCCAAAGCCAGTTCCACTTTGAATTATAAAAGAAACAATTATAAAAGATATAAGCATTTGTTTGAAAAAAATTATGTTTCAAGAGACGATGTTGAATTAGCCCAATCTAATTATCTTCAAGCAAAAGCGGAGGTGGATTCAGCCAAGGCGGAAGTTGCGGCGGCGAGTGCTACTTTGGAGAATAATTTGACTAATTTAAGATATTCAAAAATTACTTCTCCTGTTGACGGCACTGTAATTTCCCGTGCTGTAGATGTGGGTCAGACCGTTGCTGCAAGTTTTAATACGCCGACTTTGTTTGAAGTAGCTAAAGATCTTGCAAAGATGCAAATTGAAACAAGCGTTTCAGAAGCGGATATAGGAAAAATTAAAGTCGGGCAAGCAGCAAAATATACCCTTGACGGATACCAGGACAGAATTTTTGAAGGAAAAGTCACCCAGGTTCGACTGGCATCTACTACAACGAATAATGTTGTAACTTATACCGTAATAGTTTCTGTGGACAACACGGAAGGACTTGTAATTCCGGGGATGAGTGCCAATGTTTCAATAATCACGGCTCAAGTAAAGGATGCTCTTTGTGTTGATAATAAAGCTTTAAAATTTACACCTCAGGATAATGATAAAAAATATGATAAACAAGGAATATGGATCTTAACAAAATCAGGCCCTAAACGCTATAATGTTGAACTTGGCGCTTCGGATGAAACAAAAACACAGATAATTTCAAATGAAATCAAAGAAAAAGACAAAGTAATTATATCTTCCATTCATTCCAAAAACAAAAAACAAACTAAACAAATCAGAGCACCAAGAATATAGGAAAAGATAATGCCTTTAATTGAAGTAAAAAATGTAATAAAAACATATACAATGGGGGAAGAAGTTTTTCATGCTTTAAACGGTGTTTCTTTTTCAATAGACGAAGGAGAATTTGTTGCGATAATGGGAACATCGGGGTCCGGAAAATCTACTTGTATGAATATGCTCGGAACGTTGGATAAACCGACAAGCGGAGAGTATTATCTTGATAGTGTCGATGTTTTTTCTTTGAGTGCAGATGAACTTTCGGATATCAGAAATAATAAAATCGGATTTGTTTTCCAAGGTTTCAATCTGATTTCAAGAACTTCAGCTATAGATAATGTCTGCCTTCCAATGATTTATAAAGGAATAAGCGAAGAAAAAAGATATGAAAAAGCAAGGGAAGCTTTAAAAATTGTAGGACTTGAAAAAAAAGAAAATAATATGCCTTCTCAAATGTCCGGCGGGCAACAACAAAGAGTTGCCATTGCAAGAGCAATAGTTAATGATGCTCCTTTAATTTTGGCAGATGAACCGACAGGCAATTTGGATACTAAAACAAGTATAGATGTTATGGAATTTTTTGTAAATTTGAACGAAAAATTTGGAAAAACCGTTGTACTTGTAACCCATGAACCGGATATAGCAGAGTATACAAAAAGAATTATAAGATTCAAAGACGGAAAAATAGTTTCTGATTTGCCTAAAGAAGAATGGCTTAAAATAAGAGATAATAAAACATAATTTTTTCATGATACACTTGAATTGTTATTAATATTGCCGGGAGAAATCGCCAATGAAAGTTCAAAGTGTATTTGTTAACTATAAAAACGCACAAGTTAGTTTTAAATCAGATTCAAAATTTCAGGATAAAAACAATCAAAAGCCGGAGTTGTTTCTTGATGAATTTCAAATTTCTAACCAAAAAACCAAAGAAAATTTTTTAGATACCGTAAAATCTGTATTTAAACCCAAGAAAAGTCCGACATTGGGACAACAAATTGACGATGCGGTTAATGATGCAATAAAACTTATAAAAGGAAAAGTTAAATTATATAATGGCTATGCTTCTAATTATAATTCATTGGCAAATTTGTATAACAAAATAGGGAAAAAGTCCGGATTTAAACAGTTTGTTCCTTGTGATTCCGGTAATGATAAGAGATTAGTTTTCGGAGATTTTGATGACGAAACATCGTTGCCTAAAGTCATAAATAAAATTTCTATGGCAGATAATATGCAAATACAAACAAGGTATGAATTTTTAGACGGTACAAATTTAATTTCCGTTGAAGACAGAACAAGAAACATAACAGCTTTAATGCAAAACGGGAATTTAATTGCAATTAGCGAAAAAGATAATGACGGGAAGAATATTTGTGAATATGTGCTGACAAAAGAAGGATATCTTTATTGTGAAAAAGAAATTCAACAAAACAAAACTTATAAACCTAGAAGTGTTTTTGAATACAATAAGAAAAACCCTAAAGCTTGTCGCTATATAGTTTTAAATGCGAATAATAAATATAGTGTTTATGCCTTAAATGACAAAAAGATGTGGCAAAAAACGGAAACTCTTGATGAAATTGAAGTTTAATAATTTAAACAGGCTATTTTATTTTTTTATCTGATGTTTTAGAATAAAAATTGTATGATTGATTTTAAATCTACTTTAAAAATTGCACTAAAGTCTTTGGAAGTTAATAAAATGCGCTCCGCTTTGACTTCTTTGGGTATTATTATAGGTGTTGCGGCAGTTATTATAATGCTTGCAATTGGTTCGGGTGCAAATAAACAAGTTCAGGAAAATATGGAATCAATGGGTTCTAATCTTTTAACAATACGTTCTGCTACCGCTAAAACGGGCGGAGTTTCTATGGGGATTGGAACAAAACCAACTTTAAGCACTAAAGATGCTGAAGCCATAAAAAAAACAGCTCGTGGGATAGATGCGGTAGCGCCGGTTTTATCTTCTTCGAAGCAGGTAATGTATGGCAATCAAAACTGGTCAACTACGGTATACGGAGTTACAACTCCTTATTTATACGCAAAAAATTATGAAATTAACTTAGGAAGGCCGTTCACATTTGACGACGACAGAAATGCCGCAAAAGTTGCTCTTATTGGTTCAACTATTGAAGCTGAGTTATTCGGGGATGTTAATTCAATAGGAAAAACAATAAGAATTGGTAATGTTCCTTTTAGAGTTATAGGGACATTGAAATCTAAAGGACAACAAGGACCTATGGATCAGGATGATTTAATATTTATTCCTTTAACAACTGCACAAAGAAAGGTTTTTGGGACGGATTTTCCGGGTATGGTGAATCAAATTATAGTCAAAGCAACGTCTCTGGAAGATACTCAGTTAGCTGAAAAAGATATAGAAGAAATTTTAAGAAAAAGACATAATCTCGGAAAATTTCAGGAAAATGATTTTCAAATTAGAAACAGCGCAGAATTTCAAGAAAGAATGAAATCCACTGTTCAAACTTTTGCAATTTTGCTTGCTTCAATTGCTTCTGTTTCTCTTGTTGTCGGAGGAATAGGAATAATGAATATTATGCTTGTATCTGTAACTGAGCGTACAAAAGAAATCGGAATCAGAATGGCAATAGGAGCGCGTGCAAAAGATATAAGAATGCAATTTTTAATAGAAGCTCTTGTTCTTTCTTTAATAGGCGGGATGATAGGTGTAGTATCCGGCATAGTTATTGCTCTTTTAATAGGTGTTGTTTTTTCAACGAGCGTCGTTATAAGCTTTGCCCCGATACTTTTGTCTTTTGGTTTTTCGGGTCTTGTAGGAATAGGATTCGGTTATTATCCTGCCTATAAAGCTTCGCTTTTAAATCCTATAGATGCTTTAAGATATGAATAATTATCTAATAAAGTTCCAAAAAAATCTTTTTATTTTATCAAAAATACCAACTTCAATTTCATGTTGTTCTATTGTTGTAAAAGTAAACTCATCCGGCTGTGTTGCTCTTTTATATTCAATATTTCCAATGCCAAAAAGCATTACATAAACCGGTTGGTAACCTTTTGGGATTTGTAAATATTCACAAAACGAAGGAAATAATTTTAATACTGCCTGACAAAAACCGCACCAAAGAGTTGAAAGCCCAAGACTTTTTGCGTATAGTTCAAAATAAGAAAGAGCAATAATGCCGTCTTGGTTAATACAGGGCGATTCAATCGGAGCGGACACAACAACCAAATGAGGCGCACCTCTAAAAATTACATCCTCGCCATTTAAAAAGGCATCTTTGTATTTGGCAAATTTATTTAATTTATCAGCAAAAAATTTAACTGTTTTTGTATTTAAAAGTGATATGAGTTTATTGTTAACCATTACCCTGAATTCATCCATTACATTAATATCTTCGATGAATGAAAAATGAAGTTTATGAAAATTGCATCCTGTAGGCACATAATTAAGCATTGCTTTGAGTTTTTCAATTGTTTCTTTCGGAACATTCTCCTGCTTATAGTTTCTTGTGCTTCTTCTTGTTTGAATTAAATTTAAAATGTCATCAGGATTAATTTGCTTAACAGCTGCAGAATCTTCAGGGTTTTTGCCCATAATAGAAATAGCTCCGTTGGGACAAATTGCAAAACAATGTTGACATTTAATACATTTTAAGGGATTTTTCATAAAAGGCAGGTTGTCTTTATTTTTTTCAAGAGCCCCTGTAAGACAGTCATTAACACAAAGACCGCATTTTATGCATTTATTTTCATCAACTTTAAATTTATGATTCATTTTGCTAACCTTATTTTAAAGCTCCGGCTCCGGATATAACCTCGGTAATTTCCTGGGTAATTTTTGCCTGTCTTTCTTTGTTGTATTCAATAGTTAAATTTGAAATCATGTCTGCCGCATTATTTGTAGCAGCACTCATTGCGCTCATTCTTGAAGCAAGCTCGCTTGCTTGTGCTTCAAGGAGTGCTTGAAAAATTACATTTGTTATATACATAGGAACAATTGATGATAAAACCATATTTAAATTTGGCAGAAATTCGCTCAATGGTTCAATTTTTTGGATATTATGGTTTACATTTAATTCTTTGTCCAGTTCGTTGCTTCTGAATTCTTTGATTTGGTTACTTTCACTTTGTGCAGGAAGCAATTGCCACGATTCGGTTGAATATGTCATCATGTTTTTATATCTTGTTGTTACAAGTTCAATTGAATCAATTTTATGATTTATATAGTCATCTGCTAAGGCCGAAGCTATAATATAAGCTGAACTTGAATTAATTTCATCAAGAATATTGGTGTATGTTTTTACAATTTCAAAATTGAGCTGTTTTGAGGCGTTTTTGAGTGCAGGAATTGCTTTTTGACCTATAATATATACCTTAACTTTTTTGCCTTTAGAAATTAATTCTTTAATTAAATTAATACTATATCTTACAATATTAGCGCAATATGCCCCGGCAAGCCCTTTATTTGAAGAAACAACAAGAATTCCTACAGTATTAACTTCCCTTTTTTCTAAAAGTGCAGGGTAGTTGTCTATATTGTTTTTTGTTTTAATTTTGTCGCATTTATTTTTTTCTACTTCTTTATATGCCCAACAAAACATTTTATATAATTCCAAAGTAAAAGGACGGGAAGCTTTTACGGCAGATTCCGCCTTTTTTACTTTGGCTGCTGCTACCATTTTCATGGCTTTAGTGATTTTTTGGGTGTTTTTAATACTGTTTATTCTGTCTTTGATGTTTCTTAAATTTGCCATATTTTTTCTTTCTTATATTTAGGCTTTTATGGTTTGAAGACATTTTCTTTGAAGTTTGTAATATGTTTTATCAACTCCTCTTTATCTGAATCTTCAAGTTTAGCGCCTTGGTTTAATTTTTCTTCAAGTTCTTTGCAATTTGTTGAGAAATATTCAAAGAATTGTTTCTTGAACTCTTGAATATCTTTATTTTCAACATCATTTACAAATCCTTCGTTGCCGCAAAATAGTATTGAAACTTGTTCTGCAACAGATAATGGTTTGTATTGAGGCTGAATTAGAATTTGAGTCAGTTTTTCACCTTTTAAAAGCTGTGCTTTTGTAGCGGCGTCAAGATCTGAAGCAAATTGGGCAAATGCTGCCAGTTCTCTGTATTGGGCTAAATCCAGTCTTAATTGTCCTGCTACTTGTTTTATGCCTTTTGTTTGCGCTGCTCCTCCAACACGTGAAACCGATATGCCGGCATTGATTGCCGGACGTTGTCCGGAGTTAAACAGATTTGATTCTAAAAAGATTTGTCCGTCTGTAATAGATATAACATTTGTTGGAATGTATGCTGAAACGTCCCCCGCCTGCGTTTCAATAATAGGCAGCGCCGTAATAGATCCTGAGCCACGTTCAGGCGATAACTTACAAGCACGTTCCAATAATCTCGAATGTAAATAAAATACATCTCCGGGATACGCTTCACGTCCCGGCGGTCTTTTAAGTAATAAGCTCATTGCACGGTAGGCCTGAGCGTGTTTTGTTAAATCGTCGTATATTATTAAAACATGCTTTCCTTCTTCTAAAAATTCTTCTCCAACAGCGCATCCTGCAAAAGGTGCAATGTATTGAAGAGGTGCAGAATTATCGGCAGTTGCAGATACTATAATTGTATAGTCCATTGCGGAGTGTTCTTCTAAAGTTTTTGCAATGTGTGCTACAGTTGATGTTTTTTGGCCAATTGCAACATAAATACAAATTACATCTTTACCTTTTTGGTTTATTATTGTATCGATTGCAATTGCAGTTTTTCCGGTTTGTCTATCCCCTATGATAAGTTCACGTTGTCCTCTTCCTATTGGAGTAAGAGCATCTATTGCGGTTAAACCTGTTTGTAAGGGTTCATGGACAGATTTTCTTTCAATAATACCCGGTGCTATTCTTTCGATTGGCCTGGTTTTTGTTGTTTCTATATCGCCTTTGCCATCGATTGGAGTTCCTGTCGGGTCTATTATTCTCCCTATAAGGCTGTTTCCTACGGGAACAGAAGCAATTTTTCCGGTTGCTCTTACACTCATACCTTCTTTTATTTGGGTGTAGTCGCCTAAAATTACAACCCCGACATTGTCTTCTTCCAGATTAAGAGTAATCCCAAGGGTTTTATTTTCATCGTCAAATTCAACAAGTTCTGATGACATAACATTTTTAAGACCATATATACGTGAAATGCCATCAGAAATTTCAATGACTGATCCGACATTATCAACTTCAAGTTTGTTTGAATAATTTTCAATTTTTTCTTTAATTATCTGCGTAATTTCAGAGCTTTTTATAGTTGATGACATATATTTTGCCTTTCTTTAGTATAATAATTCTTTTTTTAGTGAATTAAACTTAGCCTTTAAGCTTAAATCAACTACATTATCTTCTACTTTTATTATTAGTCCGCCAAGAATGTTCTTATCTTTTTCAAAATTCATTATTATTTCTTTGTTCAGTTTTTCTTTTAACTTTTCTTCAAGTCTTTTTTTCATTTCTTCATCTAAATCAACAGCACTTATTATCTCTACTGTTTGTATGTTTTTAATTTTGTTTGTTTCTTTTTTAAATAATTCAAAAATTGTATTAAAAAGATTGAATCTTCCTTCATCAAGCAAAACTTCAAGAAAATTTAAGGTTTTTGGATTAATTTTACCCAAAAGAGTTTCTTTTATTATGTTTTTTTTGTCGTTTAGAGAAATAATCGGATGAAGGAAAAATGTTTTAAAATCTTGGTTTTGAAAAATTACTTCGTTAATATTTTCTAAATCTTTGTTTATTTCATCAATACAATCCGTTGCGCTTTTAGTGAGCGCAAGGGCGTATTTTTTTGCTGCTTTTAGGTTTTTTATATCAATATTGTTTTTCAAAATAATTTTCCTTCAATTGTACTTAACTCATCTATTGCATTGTTTATAAGTTTTTTGTGTGTGTTTTCATCAAGTCTTTTAGTTACTTCATCTAAAGCAAGGCTTATAACCGCTTTGTATGCTTCGCTTGTTGTGAATTTTTTTATTTTTTCACCTTGTTTTTGGCAAATTCCAGCCAATGTGTTATTTATTTCTTGCTTTTTGTTCGATGTTTGTTGTTTAATTTTTTCTTTTATATTTTCAGCGTTGTTTTTTGCGTTTGAAATTATGTCCTCTTTTAATTTGGGAGTGTCTTTTGTTGCTTTTTTAACAGCTTTATATTCACTTATTGCACTTTGAGCATTGGCTGAACTTTTTTCAACATCTTTTTTTATATCATCAGCCATTTTTTGGATTAAATCGCCCAAACGTGCTTTTTTGTATATCCAACATAGTGTTGATATAACTATTAAAAAGTTTATTAAGTTTGTTGCAAGAATTTTTTCAAACATCCTGTTGTCTTTCTAAATGTTAAGATATTGATTGATTTTTTCTTCTTCAAGTTGTATGTCAACGTCTTGTTTTAAAACTTTTGATACAATCGATTTAACTAATGAATTAATTTCTGTTTTTAGTTCCTGTTTGGCTTGATTTGCTTCAATAATTAAATCGTTTTTATTTTTTTCAATCTTATCTTTTAGCTCTTTTTTGGTGTTTTTAATATCATCTTCGCTTTTTATTTTAGCTTCGTGTGAAGCTTGTTTAATTATATTAAGCGCATCTTGTTTTGCTTCGTTTAGAATGTCTTCTTTTTGTTTTAAAAGGGTTTTTGTTTTTTCTTTAGATTCAGCTTCCATTTTAGAATTTTTTTGATAGAAACTGTTTCTATCATCCATTACTTTTGTAAAAGGACGGTACAAAATCGCTTTAATAATTAAAAGAAATATTAAAAAACTTATGATAACGAAAACAAATGTTCCGTCAATTTGCATTAACATAAAAGATTTCTCCGCTTGGCTTGTTTTGTTTTACTACAATACAAAACCGATTAAAATTACAACAAGTAAAGCATAAATTGCACAAGCTTCGATTAAGCCGGCGCCAATATAGAAGTATTTTGAAATTTGTCCTTCACATTCGGGTTGACGGGCAATTGATTCAATGATAGCTTTTGTCGCAAGTCCAAGGCCAATACCTGGTCCAACTACACCAAAGCCTATTGCTAAACCCATAGCGATAAATTTCAATACTGATAAATCCAATAATTTTTCCATTTTTATTCTCCTTTTAATGATGTTTTGCTACTGCTCCGTTAATATATGCGCTTGTTAGAAGCGTAAATACTAACGCTTGAATAAATGCTACAAATATTTCAAAAAACATTATAGGCAAGGGTAAAAGTGAACCTAAAAACAGGCCAATATTATACACCCAGCTTGAAGGAAGAATCCCGCCTAATGTGTTTTGACAAAATGCGCTAACTGCTTCAGGACTTAAAAGCGAAGCAACAAGACCTCCTAAAACTAGAATTAATATTTCGCCTGCTAAAATGTTTGCAAAAAGACGGAGTGCAAGAGTTAGCGGCCTTACAATGTCTTCCAGCATATTAAAGGGGGTCATAAACCATACAGGTTGAAAGTAGTGTTTAAAGTAACCTATTCCTTTTGTTTTAACACCCGATACAATATAATATATTAAAACTATTATAGCCAGAGCTGCTGTTACATTTATATCATTTGTAGGGGATGCAAATTCAGCATGGGTTGATTTAATAAAAGGTATAAAGTTTAATATTTTCCAAGGTAATTGTCCTATTAAATTGCCTGTTATTATAAATAAAAACAATGCTATTAAAATAGGAGTGTGTTTTTTTCCTTCAGCACCAATATCTTTAGTCAAAGAAGAAAAAATTGTAACAATATTTTCAAATATAGCTTGGAGTCTTGAAGGTACAAGTTTAATATTTCCAACAGCAAGAAGTGTAAAGAATATTATTATTGCCATGGTAATCCAAAGAGTTATCAGTGTGTCCAAATGAACACTGAGACCTAAAATATTAACCGTCCAATGTTGTCCTATATGAAATTCCATCTTTTCACCTTAATAGTGTTTTCAAAAGTTATCTTAACTCAATTTAGAAATTCGTATTTAGTATATTTGGATGAAATTTAAAAAAGTTCATAACAAAATAAAAGTCTTGATATCTTATTGATCTTTAGAACTAGATAAAAAGAACCACATTATATGTGCTAAATTTAAACCTTAATATTGATGAATAAATCGCCTTATAGAAGTATATTCATAGTGTGAGTTACATAGAATAGATTAAAATTTATAAAAATATATTTTTTGGAGGGGTAATGAGAAGAACGGTAGATTTTAAAAGAAAACAGAAAGTTATCGTAGTTGATGATAAATACGAACATGCTTCAGGTGTTCGTGAACTTGTTAATCTTGAAAATGATTATGAAGTTATTGCAAATGCCGGGAATGCTAATGTTGCAATATCATTAATTAAAAAATATCAGCCGGATATTGTTTTAATGGATATCAATATGCCGGAGATGGACGGCGTAAATGCAATAGCCGAAATTCAAAAATTGAATTTAAAAACAAGAATTATAGTTTTAACTGCTTATGATGACGCCGATTTAATTTACCGTGCAATGAAGGTTGGAGCTTGCGGATATGTTTTAAAGACAATGGTTTCCGCTCAATTAATTAAGGCGCTTGATGAGGTTTCAATGGGTAAAATTTATCTCCCCAATGTTCTATGTTCAAAATTCTTTGAATATTTCCAAGACTTTGAAAAGAATGGCCAACAAAATAAAGAAGATGAAAATGAAGAAAATCTTTTACACTATTTAACAAATAGAGAAGAAGAAGTGCTTTCTTTGTTGCTGGAAGGTGCAACTTATAAAGATGTTGCAAGAGAATTATTTATCTCGGAAACAACTGTTAAAACACATGTTAATAATATTTTCCAAAAATTACAGGTTAAAGAAAAAACACAAGCTGTTTTATATGCAATTAATAAAGGCTTTAAACCAAAAGCAAAGAAAATTGCAGTATAGATTTATTACGCAAGCCCGACAGGGCTTGAGTAATAATTTGCTTTTATAATGTGGTAAGTTAATGAATAAAATAAAAAGAAATTTTAATACATTTTTTGAAAATAAAGATTTAACAAAAAACGAAACATACTCTAAAACAATTGCAGAATCAATTGCAAGAAGTGTGCTTGAGCCTGTTGCCGGGGAAAATTCAAAAGCAATAGTTTTTTCAAGATTAAAAGATGTTGAAAATATACAAGGATTAATAAAAAGACTTGAATATGCAACAAATGTTAATTTGAGAGAATTTAGCGATTTTGAGTTTTCAAAGTTTGATGTTGAGCCTATAAATTTTATTGTTATAAATTCGCAAAGATACAATTGTGCTTTTCTTTTTAAAGAAGTCGAAGAAGATAAATATGAAATATATTTAAAACTCAATTCAAAATTAGTTAATAGCGTCTATGAAACTTTAAAAACAATATTTTTAATAAATTATGACGAAGAATTTTACTCATACAAACCCGAAAGGCGTGAAAATGAGCTTATGAATAACGCTGTTATTAATATTTTGAAACATTTTCAAGAGACAATAGAAGAAAACGAGTACAATTCAAAAATTCAGGAAAATTATAAGACAATCAATGAAACCAATACAACGCTTAGAAATGAAGTGTACCAGAATGCTAAACAAATAGCCCATGAAATTAAAAACCAACTTAGCATATTAGACATTTATACAAGAATTTTTGAAAAGAAAACAGGCGATATTGAGACAGTTGAACCTATAAAAAAATCAATAAAATTAATAAAATCTCAAATTGATCAGTTTAAAAATATTGATGTGGTTAATCTTCAGGAAAAAAATGTTAAAACAATTATTGAAGAATCGGTTAAAACTTATGCAAGTGTGTTGAAAGAAAAAAATAACAAGATAGTTTTAATCGATGAGATGGCAGGACTTGAAGCAAGAGCATTTGTGGATGAAGAAAAATTTTTGATTGTAATAAACAATATTATAAAAAATGCCCATGATTCAACTAAAAATGATGAAATTATAATCAAGCTGTCAAAAACCGAGGAAAAGATAAATATCTCAATTATAAACCACGGTGATACAATACAACCTGATGAACAAAATAAAATATTTGAACAAGGTTACACAACTAAAAAAGACGGGTGGGGAATAGGATTATCCGTATGTAAAAAATTCATAGGTTCTCAATTCGGAACTTTTGAACTCACCAAAAGTGATGATAAGGAGACAATTTTTACTGTTTGTCTGCCTGCCGCTTAAATAAAATTAATAAGGATAGAATTATGGATTTAATTAACAACAGAACAAAATCAATTGCAGCAATGGCGCTTGACGGTCTTTATGAGCGCTCAAAGGCAATAGGCGCTAATACTGTTAATGTTTTAACTCCAAATTACCAAAGAAAAGAAGTTTCTTTTGAAAAAAGTCTTCAAGATGTTATCAAAAGGGAGGATGAAAAGGAAAATATAAAGATACAAAATTCAATGATGTATCAAAAAAATCCTTCTCAAGTTTTAGCTCAAAGCCCTGAACAGATAGCATTTTTAAATAGCGAAACAAATAAAGATTTTTTTATAGATGTTCAAAATGATACATCTGATCCTATAGGACTTGACGGTAATAATGTTAATCTGGAAAGAGAAATGATGGATGAGGCGCAAAACGGTATGCGCTATCAAGTTGTTGCATCTTTGCTTTCAAAGTCTTATAGCAGCTTAAATAGTATTATCAGAGGACAAAACAGCTAATTAAAGGATAGAAAATGAGTTTTGAGGTTTTTGATATTGCAGCCACAGGCATGCATGCACAAAGAATAAAAATGGATACTGTTTCATCAAATATAGCGAATGTTAATACTACAAGAAATGAATTTGGTGAAAAACAGGTTTATCATAAAAAACAGGTAAATTTTAAGGAAATGGCACTAAAAAAAGGCTTTAGTTTTCCAAGAGGAAATGTAAGTGTTGAATTTGACCCTCCCAATGATCCTTATTTGGTTGGAGGCGTGAGCATAGATAATGCCATATCTAAAGGAGTAATGGTTGAATCTATAACGGATTCTAATAATCCCACTAAAATTGTTTATGATCCTAATCATCCTGACGCAGATGAAAACGGCTATGTTGAGCTTCCAAATGTAAATGTTGTGGAAGAAATGGTAAATATGGTGAATGCCTCTCGTGCTTATGAAGCAAATGTTACTATTGCACAGACAACTAAAACTATGATTCAAAGTGCAATTAACATATAAAAAGGATAAATTATGAATAACTTTACAATAAATCCCAACTTTAATACTTTAGGTTTTAATGATTCAATAGATAATTATAATAAAGTTTTTTCAAATTCTTTAAACCAAACAGATAAAGCATTTGGCGAAAATTCTTCTTTTTCCGTGGTTATGGATAACATATCAACAAAGCAAAAAGAGCCGTTGGAAGCGGGTGTTCAATATTTTGAAGATGCAGAAACTTTAAAACAACAATCAACCCTGTCTCCTGTTGCTAAAATGGTAAAAGATATAGGTTCGGGGTTTTCAAACAGCATTAATGAATTAAATACTATAGATAAAAAAGCGGAAACAGATTTTGAAACATTTGCCGCCGGAGGAGATATTAGTGTTCATGAGGTTATGATTTCAGCACAAAAATCTAATCTTGCTATGCAAATGGCAATCCAACTCAGAAACCAAATGATTAATGCTTATAATGAATTTAAAAATATGTCTGTATAATTTTTGAATAAATGATATAATTTTTTTTAAGTAAATTTAATAGGATAGAAACAATGAAATATGATTACGGCTTAACTTTAGAGGAATTAGAAAAAAGAACTTCAAAAGAATATCTTTTGGAAAAACCGCTTTTAGACGAAGATTCAAAAGAATATAACGAGTTAAAAGACGGAGATAAGCTTGCTCTTGCATATTTAACCAAAGCTGCAAGAATTATTGAAAAAATTAACATGCAACTTGATTCACATCATAATTTACCGTTTAAGAAATTTTTAGAAGAAGAAATTAAAAAGAAAAACAGGAAAGCTGAATTAACAAAAATCCTTTTTGATGCCCAAAAAGGGATTTTTGCGCTTGATTGCGAGACAAATCTTGTAAAACTTGCAAAAAATTTAGAAAAAAGACAAGGCAGGGGTTTTTATCCGGATGACCTTTCCAAAGAAGAATTTCACCAAATTTTAATAAAAATGATAAAAGATGGAAAAATTCCCATTGTAAGGAAAATTTTAAATCAAAGAACAGTAGTTGAAAGAAGAGGCAAAGAGCTTGTCGGAATAGATTATGTCGATAAATTTCAATCTGATTTTAAAGAAATAGTAAAACTTTTGTTAAAAGCAAGCTGTGTATCTACCAACATACAGTTTAATGAATATTTAAGGCTTCAATCTCAGGCTTTTTTGGTTGCTGATGAAATGCTTGATGCTTATGCGGATAAAAAATGGGCAACTTTACAAAATACTCCTTTAGAATTCACCGTAACAAGAGAAAACTATTCAGATGAATTTACAGAAACGGTTTTTGAAAATGAGGAGTTATCCAAACTTTTAAAAGAAAATAACATCAATGTTATTTCAAAAGATTATCTTGGAGCACGTGTCGGTATAGTTAACAAAGAAGGAACGGAATATATTTTAAAAGTTAAGGAATATCTTCCTTTGATGGCTGAAAATATGCCTTATTGTGATAAATATGAGCAAACAATTTCAAAAGATTCCGATACTCTTCAAACCATGGTAGATGCTGATTTAGTTGAACTGGCAGGTGATGTTGGAAGCTTTAGAGCAGGTATAACATTGGCTGAAAATCTTCCAAATAATGATAAATTATCCCTTACAATAGGCGGCGGAAGAAGAAACGTTTACCATAGGCAAATTCGTTTTAATACAAGCGAAGATGCCAAGCAAAAAATACAAGAAAGATTGGATAATATCCTTGATAAAAGATTTCATAAATATTATGATGATAAAATGGACCATTTGTTTACAATAGGGCATGAAAACGGACATTCCCTGGGCCCTAAGGAGGGTTTGGAAGCTTTAGGAAAGTATAAATCAATTATTGAAGAAAACAAAGCCGATATGGTAAGTCTTTCTATGCTTGATGTTTTAACTGAAGCAGGTTTATACACACAGGAAGAAAAAGAAAAAATTATTGTAACCTATGCTGTTGATAATATGCTAAAATCAAAGCCTGAAATAACTCAGGCTCATAGAGTTCGCTCTGTTATGCAGAATTATTATTTTATAAAAGACGGTGCAATTAAAATTTCTCCTGACGGATTTTTAACTGTTGATATAGAAAAAATGACAAAAACTGCAAGAAAAATGTTGGCTGAAATTATTGAAGTTCAAATGAGCAAAGATTTTCCAAAAGGAGAAAAATATGTTCTGGATAATTTTATCTGGACGGATGAAATGGAAATTATAAGCCAAAAGCTAAAAAAGATATCAAAACGACTAAATGGAAAAACCACACATAAACTTGCGGATAAACTTCTTGAGGATTTAAAAAAAATAAAAGACTAAAAAAAATTTTATGATAAAATATAATCAATAAGCATGACAAATATGTGGTTAGATATTGACTAAACGGGAATAGTTTTTTGACTGATACAGAAAAAAAAGAACAAGTTGTATGGAACAGTTTTATAAGTTCTCTTGAAGAAAAGCTGCCTGGTTTTGTAAAGCCCTGGATAGCATCTTTAGAGCCGGCTTTGGCTTTATTGGAAGAAAGCGAAAACGGCATTTTTTTGATTAAAAGTGCCCAGAGTTTTGGCATACAAGTGCTTCAACAAAAACATCTGAAAGAGATTGAGCAAACCCTTTACGAGATAACCGGCATCAAAAGAGCAGTCAGGTTTGTTCTTGATGAAACAGTCAAAAAGAAAAAACTGCAAAAACAAACGCCGGCTCAAAAAGAGCATATAGAAACCGCAAAAAGGATGGAAAATTTAGCTCAAATGCATTCTTTTTGCGGACTGAATCTTAAATATACATTTGAAAATTTTGTAGAAGGCGAAAATTCGAAATTTGCTTACAAAATAGCCCAAATGATAAGTGAAGCTCCCGGCCAAAAATATAATCCGTTGTTTATTTCAGGCTCTGTCGGCTTAGGAAAAACTCATTTAATGCAGGCAATAGGGCATAGAATATTAAAAAATTTTCCAAATTTAAAAGTCAGATACACAAAAGCCGAAGATTTTGGAAATAAGCTTATAGAGTCTCTTGCAAACTGTAAAAATTCGGGCGATGTTAATGAAAAAATGCGTAAATTCAGAGACATGCACAGATCCTGTGATGTTCTTTTGATTGACGATATTCAGTGGATTGAAGGCAAAAAAAGAACGGAAGAGGAAATTTTTAACACATTTGATGCTCTCTATCATGCGGGTAAGCAGATTGTCTTTGCTTCAGATAGACCCCTAAGTGCTTTTGAACTTATTCCTGACAGATTAAGAAGCAGGTTTGAATGGGGAATAGAGGCGAATATTAAAGTTCCTGATTTGGAAACAAGAATGGAAATAGTTAAACGTCACAGTATTTTATCTGATTTTCCTATATCCGATGAAGTTGCTTTATTTTTGGCAAAAGAATTTTCAACAAACATAAGGGAGCTGGAAGGAGCATATAATAAGGTCAGTGCAAGAGCTTCCATTGAAGGAGTTGTGTTGGATGTTGAAAAAGCAAAAGAGTTTTTAGACTTTTCTCAAAAGAAAAAGAAAATTACAATAGATAATATTTTAGAAACGGTTGCAAGATATTTTTGTGTGGAAAGAGAAGAAATTTTATCAACCGCAAGGGCAAAAGAGGTAGTCAATGCAAGAAAATACGCTATTTATTTATCCCGAGAGATGCTTGAGTTGAGTTATCCCGATATTGCAAAAGAGTTTAAAAAGAATCATACTACAATTTTATATCAACACGAAAAACTAAAAAATGATATTAAAACAAATAAAGCAATGCAAATTATAACGGATGAATTAAAGGAATTGCTTAAAAAATAATGGGCTTGTTGTAATAAGTTTATGCTAAAAATTTTATTGGTGTCTGGCCTGAAACAACTTCAGCATGATAGAGTTTAGTTTATGTGTTTACAAATTCACTTCTGTAAACGTCACCCTGAACTCCCTTCAGGGTCTTATAGGGTGATGAATCTCAGAATCTAACCTTACTGTCACCCTGAAGTTCCTAGAATTTTGCGAAGCTGAGCCGAGCTAAAATTCTGGACACAAGCGTGCGTTTCAGGGTCTTGCAAAGTATAGAATGAATGATTCTTTACACTTTTAATAGTCTTTAATTAAAATCTATCAGCTACCATTACTAAGATGCTGAAACAAGTTCAGCATGACAGTTGGTGATGAATGGTTTATATAAATAATTAAAATTAATATTACTTATTCGTATTAAACTAAACACTGTCACCCTGAAGTTCCTAGAATTTTGCGAAGCTGAGCCGAGCTAAAATTCTGGACACAAGCGTGCGTTTCAGGG
>CALVAA010000023.1 GCA_944325315.1 Candidatus Gastranaerophilales bacterium | reverse complement strand
TTTGCCTTGGCGTGAAAATATTTATCTGCTCCAATTGTATTTGCTTCTATCATATCATTATAATTTCTTGCAAAATCTCCTAAGGCATTATCCCAATTTGAAGCTTTGTCTAAATATTTTTGACATAAATTTTCATATTCATTGGATATTTTTGAATTTATTTTAGAAAAAATATTTTTTATTGATTGTCTAACCTCTTCTCTTGAACTATTGATATGTGATATAATTTCATCTAATTCATTAAGTAAGTTTATACAATAACAAGGGTCTGTTGGCTTTTCTTGTTTTTCTCCATTTGTGTCTGTATCAATAATTGCCTGAACATCATTTTCTTCTATAATATCTATATAACACTTGCAATTGGGATGTGGAAAATCAGGTATTTCATCAATTGAATTGAATGTTAATCCGTCTAAATCTTGGCATTTTTTGCAGGCATTGGGACTTGTTCTCCAGATATATGTGTTGTAGTTAATCCCTCCTTTGAGAGTTTTTTGTTTATTCATAGTTCCTCCTTTAAGTCTTTAGTGGTTTTGTATAGTAAATCTTCGCTATTAATGTTGTAGTTATTTTTAGTGTCAAAAATAATATTGTTAATTATTCCTTTTAGAATATATTTTTTGATTATTCTTGAAGAATAATTATTACAAGCATTTTTAAAGGCCGCTTTGGTTTTAGTTCCATAGATTCCATCTTCAATGAGTATGTTTTTCGCTTCGATGGGTGAGTTTTTTCGATTTTTATTGAGGATGCTTAAGCCTCTTTGTAAATCTTTAATTGCTTGCGAAAAACCAATATTATTGCAATGTTTTTGAAAGAATTCAACAACCTCTTTTTGGGTACAAGAAGGTGTTTTTTCTTTTTCGATTTTTCTTCTTAAAGTTAGAAGTTCGCTAATGCTTGAATAGAGAATTTGGGCAGGTGATAAATTATTGCCTAACTCTTTGATTAGTTTATTTCTTAACTTATTAATCTTTTGCTGTTTGATACTATCTTCGTATAGTATTTTTGCAGCATTTTCAAATACATTTTGATTCTGCATAGTTACTCCTCAAGTTTAAAGTATGTCCAGAAAATTAAAACAATAAAAATAAATAAAAAATGGTGAAATAAATAAAAATATGAAAAAAATAATTAAATAATATTAATTGTATTCATAAATACAATTATTGTTAAGTATTAATATATTAAATAAATTGTTAATTAACTAAAAATAATTTAAAACCAAAAAAGAGGCTTATTTTAAGCCTCTTTTCTAAACTTCTCCCCAGGTTGGACTCGAACCAACAACCTACCGGTTAACAGCCGGTTGCTCCGCCATTGAGCTACTGAGGATTATCAATTAAAATGTACCCGGAAGGTACTTTTTTAGTATAACAAAAAAAAATTTTTTAGCAAGCATTTTTATAAATATTTCATCTATTAAACTTTTCGGGGCTTTTAAACTTAATTAAAAAATGCTATAATTGCAAACAAGTTTAAAAGGAGATAATATGTGTAAAAAAGACGACAACTCATTTGGCTTTGCAATGGGTATTCTTGCAGGCGTTGTTGGCGGCATTGTTGCTGGGGTACTTTTAGCGCCAAAATCCGGTGAAGAATCCAGAAAAGAACTCAAAAAAACATTTGATGACCTGAAAGAAAAGTATTCTCCGGAAATTATTCAGGCAAAAGAACAAGCACTGTGTGCGATAAAATCCTCAAAAGAAAAAGTTGAAGATGCCTATAAAAAATTTAACGATTATCTCAAAGCTAAACAATTGGCAAAAGCTAAAAATAATGAAACAAATGTAGATGAAATGTAGGTAAATATGTTAAATGCCAGTATTAGTTTTTCGATATTAATGCTTACAAGCGTTGCATGTGTTGCTATATTAACATTTTTTATAATAAAGTTAATAATAAGTGCAACAAAATTAACCGATAACGCAAATATTATCGCAAGCAGCATACAAAAAGAAATTGAGCCTACTTTAAAGGAACTCAAAGAAGCGGCAAAATCAATCAACTCAATTGCAAATAATGCCGATGTTAAATTTCAAAATACAAAAGCAAATTTAGCCTCACTTGTGGGAGCGACTGCTTGCTTTGGAGGAAAAATCAAAAGTTTTTCCAGAGGAATACTAAAAGGCATAAGCTTTGGATTGGGTTTATTTAAAAAATAACAAAGAAAGGAAAAATACTATGTCAACAGGTAAATTTATTGCAGGATTTGTTGTAGGTGGTTTGGTTGGTGCTATTGCAGGGATACTTTTAGCTCCTCAATCAGGTGAAGAAACCAGAGAGAAAATTAAAGAATCGTCTCAAAAAGCTTACGATAAAGCTCAGAATGCAGTTAAAGAAATTCAGGAAAAAGCAGAGTCAATCACGAATGATATGGCAAAAAAAGGCGAAGAACTGATAAGTAAAATTCAAGGAATGATTGACAAACAAAAAAACCAGGATGCTTAAATTCAAGCCAACATATAAAAATGCAAGCTTAAAAGCTTGCATTTTTATTAAGCTGCAATAAAATATATACTAAAATATATAAGCATAATTATTGTTGGCATCAGCGCATTTATTATTGAAAAACAAAAAATCTCTTTATTGTTTATATTATGTTTGCATTGTTATAGTATAGTTTGGCTGTAAAATGAGGAAGTATGAACATTATTGAAGGTATTAAAATTAACATTAAAAGGCTTAAAATAGTTGACATAAAATCTTTTAAAAACAAAGGTAAGATTTCTAATGTTGCTGAAAGTATTCCTGCTATCAAATAAAGCAAAATTATTACTAAAATTTGAATATTTGAATAGATAAACATTCTTATTGTTTTTTTAAATAATTTAATTTCAGCTGCTTTTTCTTTTGTCGAATTTCTTTTAAGAATTTTAAGTGTAATAAAAGTAATCAAAAAACAGGCACTGCTGCTATTTTAAACTGTAGCAAAGCTATTCCCATAAAGACACCTTCCTTATATAAATATTATCTTAATATGCATTATTTAAGCTAAATATTATATACCCAATGAATATTATAAGCGGCCAAATTCCGTTTAAAATTGAATAAAAAACAATTTCAACAACCGATACTTCGTTTTTTGAAACAATAAAATATAACTTTGTAAAAATGTTTGTCAATATAATTGCTATTAGCCAAGGTATTAAAAATAACGTTATAAATTGAGAACCTATCATTGAACCAAATACAGGAATATTTTCAATAGGTTTTACAAAATTGGGGTCAAAAAGTTTAAGATAAAAAGGAATATATATTAAAGAAAAAATAATACAGTTAACAATGGAAAATCCCGGAGCACAAGCTGCTTTTTTAATAAAAGTTAAAAATTTTGATTTAGAGCCGGCTGTTTTTTCTTCGGCTATATTTTTAGTGAATTTTTTAATGCAAAATGAAATAATTATTGAAATAATTAATAAAGGCACTATGTTGAATATGAATGGCAGCATTATTAATCCCATTATTTTTCTCCTTTCATAAATTTTAGTGGCTTGATTGCTCCCATAATATCAAATTATTAATTTTTTGTTAACATAACAAAGAAATTTTAAAATTAAATATATTATAGTAAATGTAAAATAAAAAATAATCAGAAAGTGGAGGATATTATGATTAAACCTTTAGCAGACAGAATTGTAATTAAAGTAATTGATGATGTTCAACAAACATCAGGCGGAATTTTTATCCCGGACAGCGCAAAAGAAAAACCGCAAAAAGGTGAAGTTGTGGCTGTAGGTTCAGGTAAAACTCTTGATAATGGCGAAAAAGAGCCTATGGAAGTAAAAGTAGGCGATGTTGTTTTATTTGCTAAATATTCAGGAACAGATGTTAAAATTAATGATGAAGAATATAAAATAATAGGCATAAAAGACGCTCTTGCTATTATTGAATAAGGTTAAAGTATTGTAAAGTTAGAAAAGGAAAAATAATTATGGCAAAAAAAGTTGTATTTGATACATCAGCACGTGAAGCTTTATTGAAAGGCGTAAATACTGTTGCTGACGCTGTAAAAGTAACATTAGGCCCTAAAGGCAGAAATGTAATTATTGAAAAAAAATTCGGTTCACCACAAATCGTAAATGACGGTGTAACTATTGCAAAAGAAATTGAACTTAAAGACGGTTTAGAAAACGCAGGCGCTCAATTATTAAAAGATGTTTCTTCTAAAACAAATGATGTAGCAGGGGATGGTACTACAACAGCTAGTGTTCTTGCTCAAGCAATATTTAAAGAAGGCATTAAAAACTTAACAGCAGGCGCTAACCCGATGGGAATTAAAAGAGGTATTGCAAATGCCGTTAAAAGTGCGCATCAAGAAATTAAAAAAATGTCTAAATCTGTTGATTCAAAAGAAATGCGTGCCCAAGTTGCTGCAATTTCAGCAGGAAACGATAAATTCATAGGTGATTTAATTGCAGACTGCATGGAAGTTGTAGGAACAGACGGCGTTATTACTGTTGAAGAATCCAAAACATTTGGAACAGATAAAAAAATTGTAGAAGGTATGCAATTTGATAAAGGATATATTTCACCATACTTTATTACAGACGCTGAACGCATGGAAGCAGTATTGGAAGATGCTTATGTTCTATGTGTAAATAAAAAAATCAATTTAATTGCAGACCTTGTACCTATACTGGAACAAGTAGCAAGAGATGGTAAATCTTTATTATTAATCGCTGAAGATGTTGAAGGCGAAGCACTTGCAACACTTGTTGTTAATACAATGAGAAAAGTTTTAAGAGCAGTTGCAGTAAAAGCCCCTGGTTTTGGTGACAGAAGAAAAGCAATGCTTGAAGATATCGCTGTATTAACAGGCGGTCAAATGTTTACTGAAGAATTGGGCATTAAATTAGAAAATATTACTGTTCAAATGCTCGGTAAGGCAAAAAGAGTTACCGTAACAAAAGATGAAACAACCATTGTTGTTGATGATTCAACAAAAGCAGCAGTAGCTGAAAGAGTTAACTTGATTAAAAAACAAATGGAACAATCTGATTCTGAATATGATAAAGAAAAACTTCAAGAAAGAATTGCTAAACTTTCAGGCGGTGTTGCCGTAATTGAAGTTGGCGCAGCAAGTGAAGTTGAACTAAAAGAATCTAAATTAAGAATTGAAGATGCCTTAAATGCAACTCGTGCAGCTCAAGAAGAAGGAATTGTTCCGGGAGGCGGCGTTGCTCTTTTAAGAGTTCAACAAGTACTACAAAAAGAACTTGAAACAAGAACATTTGAAAATGATGATGAAAAAACCGGTTTCAAAATTTTAACAGCAGCTCTTGATATTCCTCTAATTGCAATTGCAAATAATGCAGGTGCCAAAGGAGAAGTTGTAGTTGATGCCGTAAGAAAACACGATGGCGCATACGGATACGATGCTATGGCCAACAAATATGTAGATATGTTTGAAGCCGGCATCGTTGATCCTGCTAAAGTTACAAGAAGTGCTTTAGAAAATGCTGCAAGTGTTGCTTCAATGTTATTAACTACAGAAGCTGCAATTGTTGAAATTCCTGAAGAAAAAGCACCTGATATGCCTATGGGTGGCGGAATGCCTGGCATGGGCGGCATGGGAATGATGTAATTTTCTTACAGCGCTTGTGCGCTGTTGAAAATTACGAATGACCCTAAAGGATGTAAGGGCGTGGCATTAGAGCGTTGAGCTCTAATGAACAGCCCGACACTGAACTCAAGCAACGTAGGAGCACAGGCGAAGCCGAGCACCACAGGAGCATGGGAATGATGTAATTTTCTTACAGCGCTTGTGCGCTGTTGAAAATTACGAATGACCCTAAAGGATGTAAGGGCGTGGCATTAGAGCGTTGAGCTCTAATGAACAGCCCGACACTGAACTCAAGCAACGTAGGAGCACAGGCGAAGCCGAGCACCACAGGAGCATGGGAATGATGTAAAAAGCGTGAGCCGGTGCAGATGTGACGGATGCGAGAGCATCCGTCACAAGCACTACGATACCGCCGTTTCAAATCTCTGATTTGACAGGCGGAGAAACGCATAAACCACTAATAAAGAATTCTAAACAAATTAAAATAATTTTTAAAATTGCTATTATGGTTATAATAGCAATTTTTATTACTAATTTAATCAAAATATTCTTTAAAAATTTTATAGCGCAATTCTAAAATTAAAGCTTTTTAGAAAAATCCAAGATATTTTCTTACATTACACCTTTATTATAATTGCACATACTTTATAATTGCATCAAACATACTTTATTATACTTATAAATTTATATTATTAATTATCTTTACCCCTAAATTTTTAAAATATATAAGTTCACAAAACTTTACTTTATGCTATAGTAAAATAATTAAAATAATATTTTAATTAAGGAGTTTTATGGGATTAATTTTTTGCCACTTATAGTAGCTTTAATACCTGTTTTCTTAGTTACTTTTGTTTCACTTAAAAATTTTAAAAAAAATTCTCTAAAAGAAAACGTAGTAGAAATTAAATTATTTAAAAAAACAATAAGAATGTTTATTTATTCAAATATTCAAATTTTAGTAATAATTTTGCTTTGTTTGATAGCAGGAATACTTTCAGCAACATTAGAAATCTTACCTTTGTTTTTAAAAGATTTTATATCAATTGTTCTCTCTCTTTTAATGCTTGTTTGTATGATTTGTGTGATTTTTATACTTCCTCATTTTACAGCTAAACTATACTATAACAATGCAAACATAATATAAACAATAAAGAGATTTTTTGTTTTTCAATAATAAATGCGCTGATGCCAACAATAATTATGCTTATATATTTTAGTTTGTATTTTGCCGGAGTATGGAGTTGATTTTTGTTTGTAGTAAACCTTGGAGTTTGGAAATGTTCTTTAAGGTATGCTTAAATTATTGCTGAATAATATAAATATAATAATATAATTATGGTCTGTATTAATTATTAAAATTAATTTTGCTTATTTACATCTAACTCTATACTGTCACTCTGAAGTTGCCGGAATTTTGCGAAGCTGAGTTGAACTAAAATTCTCTCTTGTAAGAGTGCCCTTCAGGGTCTTATTAATTTTAGAATTAAATAATTCCTGTTTATACTTTTACTGTGTTTAGTTTCATTCTATCAATTATCGTCGCTTAGATGCTGAAACGAGTTCAGCATGACGATTAGGAGGTATTTTGTACGCCAATTTACCCTCTTCTGTCATTCCGGAATTAAGCAAAACCCGTCTTCAAAAAACTATAACCTGCACCAATACTATAATTAATTAAAAAATTTACAAAACTTATCGTTAAAGTTTACATCGCCGGTTGTTGTGGAATTACAATAATTGGAACAGTATTTTTGGAAAGAGACTCAAATGGATACTTCTTTTAACTTAAACAAAGCACAATCGATGAAAAATGAACAAAAACAAGCAGAAACAACAGGAACGATTGCATCTAATGCGCCTTCCGGCAGTCTTTTTACTGCTTCATCCGAAACCGCAGGAACTATAGCATCTAATACTGCACCTAGTGCGGGAGGCAGTTCATCAGGCGGTTTTTGTGCAAACGCATAAAATAAAAGAGACAAAAATGTCTCTTTTATTTTATATTTAACTAAGACAAAAAATTAAAACTCTTCCTGATTTTCTTCTGTTTTATCGGGTTGTTCAAATTCTCTGTCTTCTTCATCGATTCCTGTTTGGCTCGTTTCTTCAATTGCCTCTTGCGCAATTTCATCGATGCTGTCTTCTTCTTCAATAAAATCTTGTGTTTGAGGTTCTTGTTCATATTGAACTTCTACATTACGATTTTCCATTTCCCTTGCTTGAGACTCACTTTTAATATCGATTTTCCAGTTTGTTAACCTATGGGCAAGGCGAACGTTTTGGCCTTCTCTTCCTATCGCAAGAGATAATTGATCATCAGGAACTATTACAAATGCTTCTTTTCTGTCTTCTTCGTCAGCTAAAATATCTACCGATATGATTCTTGCCGGAGAAAGAGCATTTACAATGTATTCAACAGGATCTTCAGAGTATCTTACAATATCAATTTTTTCATTTTTCAATTCGCCTACAATTGTCTGAATTCTTGTTCCTCTGGGGCCGATACAAGCGCCGACAGAATCAACCGAAGGATCATTTGACCATACTGCAAGCTTTGTCCTGAAACCTGCTTCACGAGCAATGGATTTAATTTCTACGATGCCATCTTCGATTTCAGGAACTTCAAGTTCAAACAATTCTCTTACAATTTCGGCATGGGCCTGAGAAACAATAACTTGCGGAAGTTTTGATGTTTCTCTTACATCCAAAACAAATACCCTAATACGGTTACCGGGTTTATAGTATTCGCCGGGAATTTGCTCTCTGGTTGGCATTATAGCGTCAGTTTTTCCGATATTTACAATAACGGCTCTGTCTGTTCTTCTTTGAATGATTCCCGTAATCAGAGTGCCTTTTTTGGACATAAATTCATCCAGAACCAATTTGCGCTCTGCTTCCCTTATTCTTTGAGTAATAACTTGTTTTGCGCTTTGAGCTGCAACACGCCCAAAGTTTTCGGGAGTTACTTCGATTTTAACTTCATCATCAAGCTCTACATCCTCGTCAATTTCTTTTGCATCATTCAATGAGATTTCAGTGTTTTCATCTTCAACGTTTTCAACAACAACTTTTGTTCTGAATACACCTATTTCGCCCGCTTGTTCGTCTAAAATTGCTTCAACATTTGTTGCATCTTTATCTTTAATGTGTCTTTTGTAAGCAGCAACCAGTGCATCACATAAAGAATTTACAAGAATTTCTTTTGAGATTCCTTTTTCACGTTCAAACTGTTCAGCTGCTTCAAATAAAGCTGTTCCTATTTTAATCATCATAGTCTCCTTTATTTTTATTTATTTCAATTTTATCGTTTAATTTTGCAGAATGAATATTTGCAATCGGGATTATAATTTTTTCATTTTCAAATTCAACAAGTACTCCTAAATTTTCTTTATAATCTAAAATTTTTGCTTCTATTGTTTTAGAGCTTATTTGTTCAATTTGATTTTTAAGCTTTAATATAATATTGTGGCCTTTAAAAATAATATATTCTTTTTCGGATTTAAATTTTCTATCCAATCCCGGAGATGAGACTTCAAGAAAATATTTGAAAGGAATAATTTCGTCAAGCATATCTCCTAAGCCTCTGGACATATTTTCACAATCCAAATGAGAAACATTATGATTATTTGAATAGATAAAAATTCTCAAAAACCAATGGCCGTTTTCTTTTTCAAGGCTAATTTCCAAAGGAATCAGTCCATATCTCATAGCGGTATTTTCAATAACCGGGGTAATTGAATTAACTAACTCTCTTTTGTTTAAAAATTCTTTTGACATTTTCATCCTTAATAAAAAACAAAGAACGCCTCGTTGTTAAGCGTTCTAGTTTCAATTTATTAAACTAGCAGTGTGAAAACTTCACCAAATTAGTATAGCATTAATTAAGTAAAAAATAAATAATATTGTAAAGCTAAATTTTACAATATTATTTATTATCTTCATCATTTTTATTGTAAGTAACAAATGAAGGCGGCTTTATAACGGTTCTTGCCATTAATTCGCCTTTTTTGTTATAGGTTGTAAGAATAACCATTGAAAGACTATCATCATATTCAACGCTATTGCAACCTTTGCATGAAACATCAAATGTATATGCGGGAGCTTTTTTATTATATGGATTTTTACTTGTTTGATTCAATTCTTCAAGAACTTTTTGTGCAACAGCTGATGGCTTGGCGTTTTTATTTTGTGCAAATTCTTCAAGAATTTTGGAAGTAAACACAGCATTAGCAGATTTAATTTTAGCCGCCTTCATAACTTCCTGTTTATGAATAAAACCGGGGCTAAAGTATACTCCTGCTGCTATTAGGGCAAGCGCAAGAACACTTAGTTCTATAGCGGTTATTTTTTTAATTTTAGAAAAAAACTCAAATTTCATTATACCCTACCTTTCAATTACCAAGAATGATTTAACTCTCCTTTGGTATTTGCCTAAAGACCCTATTGAAATATCTCTATAATTAAGTGATGTGGATAAGCCGCCATCTAATGCCATTGCTTTTTGCAATTTAAGCTCATCTAAAAGATACTCTCTCATTTCATTTGCATCAACTTTAAAGTCTTTTGTAAATATTACAATATAAAGATATTTTCCTTTTAAACCTATTGCTGTTCTTTCACGCCTTTTTAAAATGTCTACGCTTTGTGATTTTACAATATCATCTTCAATAACCACAAACCCCTCTTTAACTAAGTCCATTTCAGGAATAAGACCGGGGCCTGCCTGAATAGAATGTTTAATTCTATATCCTTTTTGAACGGGGCTGTTATGATATGCAATATCAAATTTCAATTTGTGTCTTTTGTTTTCAAGAACTCTAAGTTCTGCTCTTGATAACACTTTTTCAAGGCGTCCTTCTTGTTTTAAACCTTCAATAAGCTCATTATAATTTTCAACATCTTCTTTGATTTCATTGTCAATTACAATATTTGATACACTTTTTCCGTTCTTAACATCAAAAAAGCCGCCATTTACAACCAAATCAAAACAATTGTCATCATATACTTTCTGTGCGGTGGTGAGTTTTTTTGATACGTACGGTTTTATTTTATTGCCGTATTTTTTTGTATTAATTTTAAAAATATAAACACCGTTATCATTGTTTTTTTGTACTTGAATTTTTTCTTTTGCAATAGTCGGACAAAAACTTAAAAGAAAAGCCATGGTTAAAATTAAAATCTTTTTCATTATAAATCCTTTACTTTCTTAATTATAAATATTGATATTATAAAAAGTATTATAGGAAATGCCGCAGCCAAAAATGGCGGCAATACTCCCTTTTGTGCCAATAAATCAAAAAACGGCAAAGTGATGTAGTAGCCAAAAATCATACCAACGGCTATTGTAAACCCGATTAATCTCTGGGATCTTGGGGGTGCAAATCCCAACAAACAACCTATAATTGCAAATAAAATACAAGTTATAGGATGAAGATATCTTTGGTATAATTTCGCCCTAAAATATCTGTATTCGTCTGAAAAATTAGCCTTTTTGAGTAATTTTGAATACTTTGATATTTGATGATTTGTAAATACACGTTCTTTTCTTGTTGTATTAAGCATTAAATCAAAAACTTCCTGAGCTTGATTTTTTTCTTGAAGAATCGGGTAAGTTTTTTTGTGGGCTATTTTTTTATAAATTCCGTTTTCATCTATTTCATAAATTAAAGCATCATACAACATCCAGCAGTCTTTTTGTTTTTTTGCAGTCGGCGCAAAAACTATACTTTCAAATGTCGTAACATCTTTATATTTTTCATTTGAAAAGTTCATTACAGTTATGTTAAAAATTGTTGTCGGATTAAAATTTGAAACTATAATGTTTTGCTTTGGTGTTTTATCTTGATTTTCAACAATATATACAAAATGGCTTCCTCCGCCTTTAGATTCACCAAGCTTGTTACTTGCAATAGGAACAAGTTTATCGTTTACAAGGTAGCAAAATATTGATAAAATGCAACCCAGAATAACAACAGGCGTCATAATTCTGTTAAAAGAAAGTCCGATACCTCTTAAAATAGAAAGTTCCGAGTTTTTTGAGAGTCTGTCAAAAGTAAAAATAGACCCCAGTAAAATACCGACAGGGATGGCTTTAGCTAATACCTTCGGAATTTCAAGAATTAGAAGCTTGATGCCCATTAAAACAGTTACTCTGTCATTTAGAATTTTTTTGATAATTTTAAAAAGCGTCTCAGGAGCAATCCAAACAATAATAAACAGGATAAGGCAAACTAAAGTTGCCCCTATGACTTGAGATAAAATAAATTTATCTAATAGGCTTAATTTAAAATTTTTAATTTTTTGGATTGCGCCATTCATTATAGTACAAAATCTTTTCCTAAATAGAACTCTTTTGCAACAGGGTCAACTGCAACGTCTGTACTTTTGCCTGAAATTTTAATTTTGCCGTCAAAAATAACATTTGCTCTATCTGTAATTGATAAAGTTGCTTTGGGGTTGTGGTCTGTGATTAAAATTCCTATGCCTTTTTCTTTTGCAAGTTTGTATATATTTTCTTTAATTTCACCTATTGCAATTGGGTCAATTCCCGTAAAGGGCTCATCTAAAAGAATAAAAGAAGGCGTAGCAGCCAACGCTCTTGCAATTTCAACTCTTCTTCTTTCGCCACCGGATAGAGCAACCGAAGGAGCCAGTCTTAATTTTTTAACCCCAAATTCACTTAACAGATTTTCTAAAAGTTCATCTTTTTCTTTTTGGTTTAATTTTTCATTCATTTCAAGAACAAGTTTTAAGTTATCTTCGACGTTTAATTTTCTAAATATAGAAGTTTCTTGAGGTAAATAGCCGATTCCGAGCTTTGCTCTTTCATTCATTGGAAGATTTGTTACATCAATTATATTTTTGTTATCGTCTTCAATTAAAACTTGTCCTTTATTTGCTCTAACCAATCCTACCACCATATAAAAAGTTGTGGTTTTTCCGGCCCCGTTTGGGCCTAAAAGCCCTACAACTTCTCCTTTATTTACATCAAAGGATACATCGTTTACAACGGATCTGTCTCCATATATTTTTACAAGGTTTTTTGCTATTATTCTCATCTTATTCTCTCTTTTAATAAATTATATTATAAATTTGAATTAAAGATAATCATTTGTAGATTTTTATTAAAAAATCGTTTCCTTTTAAGATAAAAAATTTTTTATTGTTTTCAACAATTGTATAATTTTTCAGTTCTTTTTGATTTTCATTTAACTCTAAAAATTCATATTTTTCAAATTTTATATACCGCCTCAAAAGTTTAATATAAGGGCTTGCCCATGGAAAAAGCGCTCTTAAGTGTCTCGATACATTGTCTTTAGATTGGTTTAAATCTATTATAACTTCACTTTCTCCAATTTGTTTTTGATAACTTGCATAATTTTCATTCTGCACTATAGGTTGAATTTGCTTTTTATCGTATAAATCTAAAAATTCTCTGACCATAACTCTGGCAAGTCTTACGGTTTTATCCTTTAGGCTTCCTCCGGTTTCATTTTCATCTATTGTTATAGCTTCTTGAAGAATTATATCACCTGTGTCGAATTTACTGTCCATAAAATGGATTGTAAGACCGGATATTTTCTGATTAAGATAAATTGACCAAAAATATGGGTTTGCCCCCCTGTTTTTAGGTAAAAGTGCCGGATGAAAATTAACGCAGGTAACTTTATTTAATATTTTTTCTCTAAACTTTTCTGCCCAAGAGCCTACAATTATTAAATCAGGTTTTAATTTTTCAATTTCATTTAAAAATTCTTCCCCGTTAACGCTATTGCCTTTAATATCGTAGAGCTTGTTTGCTTTTATTATCGTATAGTCGCCCGAAGGGTTAAAAATATCTTTAAAAAAAAGTTCGATTTTATTGTATTTTATTCTATCGTTTCTAAAAACTCCTAAAATTTCGTGGTCTTTCGATTCTTTAATCCCTTCAATTAAAGAATAGAGCATTTTTTCATAACCCACTAAAACAACTTTTGCCATATAAAAATTATAATAGAAAAAAATTAATTGTAATATTTGATATTTCTCACAGAAGACAAAAGATATTTTGTATAGTCATCTTTTGGATTCAAAAAAATTTCATCACAATTATTAAATTCTACAATTTCGCCTTTATTCATAACGGCAATTTTATCGCTCAAATACCTTACAAGGTTTAAATCATGGGATATAAAAAGAATTGTTAGATTCAATTTTTTTCTTAAATCAAGCAATAGGTTAATAATTGAAGCGCAAATACTAACATCTAAAGCACTTACGGGTTCATCCGCCACAATAAAATCTGGTTTTAAAATCAGCGCTCTTGCTATTGCAATTCTTTGCCTTTGTCCGCCCGAGAATTCATGAGGGTATTTTTTTAAATCATCCTTTGAAATTCCTGTTAATTCAATTATTTCTTCAATTCTTTCTTCTTTATTTTTTTCTTTATGAATTATCAAAGGTTCTTTCAAAGTGTCTTTTATCTTCATTTTTGGATTCAGACTTGAATAGGGATTTTGAAAAATCATTTGAATTTTTTTTCTGTATTCAAAGGTTTGTTTTTTGTCAAATTCAAGAATATTTACACCGTTAAACAGAATTTGTCCTTTGGTTGGCTTTATGAGTTTTAAAATACAATTTGCAAGGGTGGTTTTTCCGCACCCGGATTCTCCTACAAGAGAGATAATCTCGCCTTTTTCGATATCTAAATTAATATTTTTTAAAACAAGATGAGCAGCCTTTTTGGGTGTTAAAAAAGTTTGCTCATCTTTGTATATTTTTTCTAAATTTTTAATTGAAATTAAATTATTCATTTATTTATTATACCAAATATTCTTTAAGATATTGAGTTTCTTCAGATTTTCTTAATTTTTTCAACCCCTCCATTTCAATTTGTCTTATTCTTTCTTTTGAAAAACCTAAAATATTCCCCAACTCCTCTAATGTTTTTGTTTTTCTGTTATTTAAACCAAAGCGGTTTAGGATAATAAAACGTTCTTTACTGTTTAAAACATCTAAGGAAGAATAAATGTCTTTTTTAAAATCTATCTTTTCAACCCTTTGACCGGGCGCATTTTCAATATTGTCTGCAATATAGTCTTCTAAAAACAAATCTTGTGCAATCGGTGTATCGAAGCTTATCGGCTCTTTTATTATTGATTGCTTTATGAGTCTGACTTTTTTGACTGTTGTTTTAAGATGGTTTGCAAGTTCAATATCCGTTGGTTCTCTTCCTAAATCAACACTTAATTTTACCATTGCCTTTTTTAGGTTTCTTATTTTATCGCCCATATGAACAGGAATTCTAATTGAGCGGGAGTTATTTGCAATAGCTCGAATTATAGTTTGTTTAATCCACCAGGTGGCATAGGTTGAAAATTTGAATCCTTTTCTGTAATCAAATCTATCAGCTGCCTTAATTAAACCCAAAGAACCCTCTTGAACCAAATCCATAAAAAGAATTCCCTGACCTGTGTATTTTTTTGCAATTGAAATAACAAGTCTTAAATTGGCCTGAATTAGTTTCTTTTTGGCAATGGCTACTTCTTTTTTGCTTCCTTCTTTAATTTTTTTCCCGACTTCAATTTCTTCATCTTTTTTTAGAAGTTTAATCCTGCTGACATCCTTTAAATACATTTGTAATACTTCATCTTTATTTGTTATTACATTAAAAGTTTTGATGTCATCTTCAGTTTCGCTGTTTTGTTCGCTTTGTAAAATTGAAGTTATTCTTCCGTCTTCTTCTTTATTGATTTCAGTATAATCGTAATCAAAGCCATTAACATTCATACCTCAGCTCCATTTTGCTATTCTTTTTTTAAAGACGCAAATTAATTTTATTTGTTCCAAGGTAATAGTAATGACTTTGAAAACTTATTTTAAGGTTATTGTTTATCCAAAACTTTAATTAAATGCCAGCCAAATTGCGTTTGAACAGGATTGGTAACCGAATCTTTTTTACCTTCAAAAGCAGCATCTTCAAATTCTTTTACCATCATTCCACGTCCAAAATAACCCAAATCTCCGCCTTTTTGTCCTGAAGGGCATTTTGAAAATTGTTTTGCCGCATCTTCAAAAGTAATTTCGTTGTTTTCGATTTTTGTTTTTAAATCCATAGCTTCTTTTTGTGAATCCACAAGAATATGTGAAGCTCTTACTTGTGTAACGTTGTTTTCCATTGTTGCTCCCGTCTTTATATTTGTTATACAAAATACACCTAAAATTAAAATAAAAGCAATTAATAATTTTTTCACTTTTTTCTCCTTAACGGTTAAATTTTATCACAAAGTATGCTATAATGTAATTAGCTTTGTGCGGGTTTACAATTTTGTTCCTACATTGAATCTAACAGGGAGAGAATTGCTCAGAAAGCTAGGCTAGGTGTTTGAAGTATACCTTGGCAAATAATATATTTGTTTTTTAAAGGAAATGGATGCACCCTGGCGCTCACCCACCTGCTTATTAGGCAGGAAACAAAATTGCTCGCATAAAGCTTTTATATTGTCTTAAAAGGTAATGTTATATTCCTTAAATTCCTTCAAAATAAATATGTAGGATTTTAAGGAGATAAAAATGAGATTCAGTATTATTAAAAGAGAACCTTCATATTTTTTTGAAAATATCCATGAAGATTTAAACAGATTTTTAAAAGACACGTTTGGGGATATTGAATATTTAGATAAAACAAACTTGCCTGTTTTCAAAGCTTTTCGTCCCGCTGTTGAAATAAAAGAAAAAAAGGACGAATATAAAATTAAAGTTGAGCTTCCAAATGTAAACAAAGAAGATATAGATGTTGAATTAAGCCAAAATGCTATTTCAATTAAAGCAGAATCAAAGTTTGAAGAATGCAAGGAAGAAGAAGATATTAAAACTTCCGAATTTCGCTACGGTAAATTTACAAGAGTTATTCCTCTTGAATGTGAAATTAATCCCGACGAAGCCAAAAGCAGCTTTAATAACGGGGTTTTAAATATTGAATTGAAAAAAATTCACCAAGATAAAAAAGAAGACATTAAAAAATTAAAAATAGACTAATATTGCCTCTCTTTTGATATCATATTTCTTTATTTTTATATATAAACCACCTTAAAACTAAAAATATAAGTTCCGGGTGGTTTATTTTTGTGTTTTGAAATAAGGCAAATATTTCCTACAAATAGAGGATTTCTTTAGGCCTAAATTAAAGCATAATTTTAGAAAATCGATATTTTGATAGTATAATTCTATCAAGGTTAGGATTGGAATGTTAAAGCAAAAAAATAAATTTCCCCAAAAAGAAGATAATATTATGACTAATGCGCAAAATAGTTTGGAAATGGCGGTTAAGGCTCATCAAAGATATCTTTTAAAATCTAAAAGTGAAGATTTAACAACCGCTATAAATTGTTATATTGAAACAATTAAAGAAAATCCAAACCAATCGAGCGCTTATTATCGCCTTGCTACTTTATTGCATAAAAATGGTCAAATTGGTGTTGAAAGTGCAATAGAGCAGTGCAAAAAAGCAGTAAGTCTTAACCCTAAAGATGCTAATGCACATATGTATTTAGGATATTTTTTATCATTAAATCAAAATTTTGATGAAGCAAAAGAAGAATTTAAAACAGCGATAAAATTAAAACCTATAACGTCGAGAACACGCTTGGTTCTTGCGCTTACTATGCTTGAAAAAATCAAAAACGCAAAGACAAAAAAATCAATAAAAGACTATACAAATGCGCTTTATTATGGCATTACCGGCACTTTGATGAGCGTTTTTGATGCTGCCAGTATAAAAATGATGTGCAAAAATATTGCAGATGACCTGAACTTTGCTAAATACAGGGCAATTGGCGAATTTTTCGAAAAAATTAATTCCGAAAAAAAAGCATACAATATTTACTTAAATGCTGTAGATAATTCAAAAAAATCAATAGCTTTATATGAAAGAATGGCAAAAATTGCAATAAAGAAAAACAGATTTGATATTGCTTTTGATTGCTTAAACAATGTTGTTATTTTGTCAAACAATGACCCTATGAAAGTGGTAAGTGCAATTGAATTTGTTGAACAGTATCAAAATGATAAAGTTGACGAATTAATTGATTATTACACTGTTCTTGCAAATAAATATCCGGAATTTTCAAAATGTTATTATGAATTGGGTCATTTATATCTTAAAAAAGATGAAAAAATAAATGCTTTAAGTGCTTTTAAACTTGCACTTAAGTATGATGAAAATAATCCGTACTATCAAAACTCTCTTGCCTATGCATACGTTCAATTAGAACAGTATGACAGCGCTATAGAATTGTACAAAAAAGCTCTTGAAGCAAACCCTAACGATGAATGGAGCGCAGTTGTAGCACAAGCTTTAGCTGCAATATATCATCAAATCAAAGGAAATTCGGAAGCTGCAATTTCAATGCTTCAAAATAGTTTACTTTTGACAAAGAATAAATCTCAAATCCATGAAGCAATAGCTGATATATATTATGATATTGAAAACTTGGATAGTGCAATTGAATATTATCAGCTTGCTCTGAAAGAAGACAGTGAAAATGCTAAAATTTATTCAAGATTAGCCATGGCATATTGGGAAAAAGATTCGATAGAACGCTCGATTATATACTATTCTAAAGCGATTGAGCTTGATTCTACTTATGATATAGCATACAATAATCTTGGAGTTGTATTCTTGGATGGTTTGGGAGATGCTAATCGGGCTATGGAATACTTCAAAACTGCAGTTGAAATTAATCCTCAATATGTTCTTGCACATTTTAATCTTGCAAGAAGCCATGAGGTATCTGGCGAAAAGATTGCTGCTGCAAAACAATATCAAAAGGCTTTAAACTTGAATAAAAATAAAAATGAATTAGACAACAAATTAATCGAGGAACGTCTATATAAGCTTTTTGAAGCGTAAAATTTTGCTATCAACAAAAAAAGATGAAAAAACTTAAAAAAATATTTCAATCTACAATTGCAAAAGTGGTGAGTTTAGTGCTTGCTTTGGGTTTTCTGTTGAGTATTTTTTTATTTTTTGATTTTTATAAAAGACAAATTTATAAAATAAAAGGATATTATTGGGTATACAAGGGAGATAAAGCCTTTAAAAAAAGAGACTTGTCCAATGCCATATTTTGTTATGAAAAGGGTATCAAGCTTCATCCTAAACATTATAGAGCAATGTATAACCTTGCAAATATCTATGTCGTTTATGAGGATTATTATTCGGCACTTAAAAATTATGAAAAAGCTCTTCTGATAAGGCCTGATTATGAAGTTGCAAGAATAGATTATGCGATAATTTTGTCTCAAACTTATAAAACAGATGAAGCAATTGAGCAGTATAAAAAGGTAATAGCAAATAAGCCAAAGTTTATAAAAATTCCTTTTTTGGTTGATAATAAAAAATCGTATGCTTATAACAGGGGTGTTGCATACTACAATATGGGAATTGCCTATAGAACAAAATCACTTCTTGCGGGCTTGAACCCTCAAAAAAGTTACCATTATCTTCAAAAAGCGGGTGAGTCATACGAAGAAGCAGTAGATATTTTAAAATCGTATAATTCAAATTATAACCTCGGTTTAATTCACCAGCTTTTAAGAAATACCAATCAAGCCGGATACTATTATTGCAAGGCAATAGAAAAAGACCCGTTTCAATACGAAGCACATTTTAATCTTGCGGTTTTATTGAGTGATACAAAAAACTATGAAGCTGCAGCAGAAGAGTTTAAAAAAGCAGGTTTACTTTTGGATTCCAAGGGAGACAGCGTTAAAACAAAATATATTTATGATGTTTTAAGTAATGTTAATCAAAAAATTGCTATAAATAAAGATGAAAAGTACTTTAAGAAATTAAAAGAAAAAGAAGAAAAACCGCAATATAAAGCAGGAAAGCTTGTTATAGATTTTGAAGGCAAAAAAGACGATGAATTTTCAAGAAGCTTTAAATACTGTGCGGGTCGTGAAATTTTTGTAGGGGATTAAGATGAATTTTCAAACTTTATATGATTTTATGTACACTCTTGTTAAATTGAATGACGAGGTAACTGATAGAAAAGCCCTTACTGAAGGCTTCAGGAAAGCTTTATCAATCTTTTTTTCTATTGAGGAATTAAAAATTTTTTTAATGGATGAATATTCTTTTTTATTGAAAGAATTTACAAAACCATGGGAAAACTTGTCTTTGAGTAATGAAAGCAAAGAAATCAAAGAAAATTTTGAAAACTTTCTTGTAAAAAAGAATAAGTACATTATTAATTCTAACACTCTTTATTTTCCGATAGTAAGTAAAAATAAAACCCTTGGTATAGTTAAATTGTCTTCAAGGGATGAAATTAGCGAGAATAATATTTTTTTTGAAATTTTCCCTCTTGCAATTGCGCAAATTTCAGCATATATAATAAGTCTGAAAGACAGCGAAGTTGTAAAAATAAGCTCAAAGTTTCATCAAACCGTAAGAAACATTGCAAAAATTACGGAAACGCAATATGAACTTGACTATATTCTTCCAATCATCGGAGAAATGATAGACGGATTTATCCAAGACCATTTGATTTATATTTTTATAAAAAATAAAAATAAAAAAGAATACCGCTTGATTTGGCCAAATAAATGTTCAGATAAACAAATTTATGAATATTTAGAAGAAATTACCCCAAAAACAGACGTTATTATAAAACAAGACGGAAAAATGGGAATTTTTCCTTTAATTGTCGACTCTAAGGCTTACGGCGCAATTGTTGCTTATAATCATTTTGATAAAATAACTTCAAAAGAAATTGAATATTTAAAAGAAATTAAAGCTCAAGCACAAGCGACAATAGAGCGGGCTAAATCTTATGTTGAGGTTTTAGAATTTGCAACCCTCGACGCACTAACCGGATACAATAACCGTCATCAATTTGAAAAAAGACTAAAAGAAACAACCGCTTCATCAAAAAGACAAAATCAGCCTTTATGTTGCATTATGTCTGACATTGATTATTTTAAGAAGGTAAACGATACATACGGGCACAGTGTCGGCGATTTTGTTTTAAAAAGCGTTGCCAAAACCATGAAAAAGGAATTAAGAGAATCAGACATTCCTTCAAGGTACGGGGGAGAAGAGTTTGTTTTTCTTTTGCCTCATACCAATCTTGAAGAAGCAAAAGTTGTAGCTCAAAGATTGAGAAGTTGCGTTGAAGCTAAAAAAATTAATATTGAAGATTATAAAATCAAAGATGTTAAGGAAATTTCCGTCACTATTTCAATTGGGGTGAGCGAATTTAATAAGCAAAATAAAGAGTATACCGATTTATATAAACAGGCTGATAGCGCCTTGTATAAAGCAAAAGAATCCGGAAGAAACAGAGTAGTTGTTTTTGGTAAAGATTGTTTAGATTAATAGGTATTTTTAAAAATGTGAATTAAAAAACCGATAGTTTAGACGGAACAAACTATCGGCTAAGATGCTGAACTTCTTTCAGCATCTTAGAAATGGTAATTGGCAGAATTAAATTAAAGACTATTTAAATAAATATAAACAAAATTATTCAACCCTATACTTTCTAAGACCCTGAAACGCACGCTTGTGTCCAGAATTTTAGCTCGTCAAAGACTCGCAAAATTCTAGGAAGTTCAGGGTGACAGTATGAAGGTGGATGTGAACAAATAAAACTTTTAATAAATAATATAAATTATATTTATATTATTCAACGAGAGTTTATACACACTCCGGGGGTACTTCCAAACTCCAAGCTAAACTCTGGCTTCGCATTTTTTTTCACCTGTGAAATCAAAGATTCCTTCGCTTCCTTTGCTATCGCTCCGGTACCCCAAGGGTATTTCCAATCCGTAAAGCTCACCATCGTTCGCTAACGGATTGTGGGCATCGCAACGGCGGCATCATGCGGTTACAGCCAATACTCAACGCATTGGCTTCCACACACGGCTATGCGGTTTTTTGCTCCTGTCAAATTCGCCTTCGGCAGGAATTTGAAACGTCGCCATCGTAGTGCTTAACTCGCTTGCTCAACGCAAGCTCGTTATCGCACCGGCTATGCGGTTTTTACACGTCGATATTCGTCGCATAAACTGCATTTTGTTCAATAAAATCACGCCTTGGGGCAACATTATCGCCCATTAATACATCAAACAGTTCGTCGCATAACTGCGCATCTTCAAGGCTTACTCTTTTTAAAGTACGGTTTGCAGGGTCCATAGTGGTTTCCCACAATTGCTGGGGCATCATTTCCCCTAAACCTTTAAAGCGTTGAATTTGCATTCCCTTTTGTCCTCTATCTTCAATTAACTTTGAAAGTTGGGTAAATGATGTTATATCTACAGTTCCTGTTTCCGTTTCCAGCTTCAAAAGCTTTTCTTCTTCAATTAAAAACTCTCTTATTTTAGGATAAGCGTCTTTCAATCTCAGAAATTCCTGAGATTTAATCATATGCTGGGTAATCAAAACAGGCTCAAGTTCACCCCCAAGTTCAATTTTTAGATTAAACCTCGTATTCTCCGGATTTGCCGCCAAAAATACCCTATAATTTTTTGCTTCTGTTATACCGTAGTTTTCAGCGTGATCTTTAATGTAGTGTGCAAGATATTCATATATTTCTTTCATTCTGTTTTCATTTTCAAAATCATCCGGAGTAATATTTGAACGAATAAGTCCCCTTATAATAACCGAAGGCATTTGATTAATTATAGGATTATAGAATGATCTGTAGTATTTTCCCATTTCATACATTAAAGGCTCGAGTTTATCCTCTGATACCGATTTGTCTTTTGCCCTGTTAAATAAATGTACCCCTTTAACGCCTCTTTCTCTTACCAATCTGTCAAGCGCTCTGTCGTCATACAAATATTCTGTTTGCTTTCCGGTTGTAATTTTATACAAAGGCGGCTGCGCAATATAGACATACCCGTTTTCCAAAAGCGGTCTTGCGTATCTAAAGAAGAATGTAAGCATTAATGTTCTGATGTGTGCTCCGTCTACATCAGCATCGGTCATTATGACAACCTTATGATATCTTAATTTTGCAACATCAACTTCTTCATGGTTTTTGGATATATTTATACCTAAAGCCTGAATCATTGTTTTTATTGAATCTGAATTATATATTTTATCTAAGCGGGCTTTTTCAACATTTAAAATTTTACCTCTTAATGGTAAAATCGCTTGAAACATTCTGTTTCTGCCTTGTTTTGCGCTTCCTCCGGCTGAATCACCCTCAACTATATATAATTCACATTTTTCAGCTTCCCTGCAAGAACAATCTGCAAGTTTTCCTGGTAAAGACGAGCTTTCAAGCGCTGTTTTTCTTCTTGTTAATTCTCTTGCTTTTCTTGCTGCTTCTCTGGCACGAGCTGCTTGCATTGTTTTTTCTATTATTGTCTTTGCAACTTTTGGATTAAATTCCAACCACTCTTGAAATTTATCTCTTATAACATCATTAACAGCAGGAGTAACCTCTGCATTGCCAAGTTTTTCTTTTGTTTGTCCTTCGAATTCGGGATTTGAAATTTTTACTGATACAATTGCGGTTAGACCTTCTCTAACATCTTCGCCTGCTAAATTTGCATCTTTTTCTTTTAAAATGTTGTTTTTTCTGGCGTAATCATTAATTACACGGGTAATTCCGTTTCTAAAGCCCGTTAAATGTGTTCCTCCGGAATGAGTATTAATATTGTTTGCAAAAGACAATACATTTTCGCTATAAGAGTCAGTATACTGCATTGCTATTTCAACATTTATACCGTCAACCATTTTTTCAATATAAACAGGTTTTTCAAAAAGAACATTTTTATTTTTATTTAAATGTTCAACATAACTCGCTATGCCGCCTTCGTAATGGTAAGTTGTTTCTTTTTCATTTTTTTCGTCATGGAATATAATTTTTAAACCTTTGTTTAAAAATGCCATTTCACGAAGTCTGTTTGCAATAACTTCACAATCAATTTCCGTTGTTTCGGTAAAAATTTCAGGGTCAGGCCAAAAATGGGTTTTTGTACCGTGGTCTTGGGTTTCTTTAATTTTTTGAACTTCAGTAGTAGGCTCACCCCTTAAGTATTCTTGTCTGTGTATCCAGCCGTCTCTTGCAACTTCAACAACATATTTTTCAGATAGCGCATTAACAACCGAAGCACCAACACCGTGCAAGCCGCCTGAAACTTTATAGCCGCCGTCTCCAAATTTTCCACCCGCATGGAGTACCGTATGAACTATTTCAAGAGCCGATTTTCCACTATCGGGCTTAATATCACAAGGGATTCCCCTGCCGTTATCTTGAACTGTAACCGAATCATCTTTATGAACCGTAACATGGATTGTGTCACAATATCCTGCAAGACTTTCATCTATTGAATTGTCTACAATTTCGTATATACAATGATGAAGACCACGTTGCGAGGTAGAACCTATATACATGCCCGGTCTTACTCTTACTGCTTCCAATCCTTCCAAGACTCTGATGTTGCTGGCATCATAATTATTATGAACTGTGGTGTCTGCCATATACTCCCCTTATTAATATCTATAGCTATATTGTACTATAAAAAAGCGCTGATGCAAAATATTTATAAGGGGAGGACTATTCTAAAAAAATTTAGAAAAAACTTTAATATAAATCAAGAATGAAGCCAAAATCAATAATAAACCCGATATTTTCATTAAGACTTCCGAAATATTTGAAAAATTCTTTAAACCTTTTAAAAAAGAGGTGAAAACTCCAGCCAGAATTACAACGACGCCTTGCCCGATTGAAAATAACAGAAGCATTAGCATCGCAAGTATAATATTTTTGCTTAATGTAGCAAAACTCATAATCCCTGCCAAAATTGGAGTAGAACAAGGACTTGCAGCAAATGCAAATAATGCGCCTACTAAAAAAGGATACACAAAAAGACTTGTAGACTTTCCTTTTGGGATTTTTTTAACAATAGGGGAAATGTTGAGCTCAATTAACCCTAAAAGACTTAAGCCCATTACAAGAATAAAAGAAGCAAGGAAAATTATCCAATAACTTCCGCCTATAGAAACAAATACACTTCCCGTTACAGCGCAAATTACGCCTATAATTGATAAAACCACCGCCAAGCCGAGCGTAAAGGAGGATAACTGCAAAAATGTTTTAAATTTGTCGCTGTCCCCATATCCTCCGACATAGCCTACAATTAAAGGAAGCATGCCTATGGAACAAGGGGAAAGCGAAGCTAATATACCTCCCAAAAAAGAAACCAATAAGAACACAAGGGAAAATTCGCCGGTTTGGATATAGTATGAAAGATTGTTTGTTAATTGAGTAAGCATTTTATTTTATACCGTCTAAAACTTCTGTAATTTCATTGGATTTCATTAAACCTTCTTGTTTCTTTACAATGTTTCCTTGCTTATCCAAAAATATTAAAGTAGGAACAAGGACTATATTATACTTTTTAATTGCTTCTTTATTGTACTTTCCTTCTTTTCCAACATTTTCAACAACATTAATTTCCTCGACTATAACGGAATCTTTATAATTCTGCATTGCTTTATCCATTTCAACAGCAACTTCTTTACATTCCGAGCACATTGGAGATGAAAATTTTATAATTTTTGCTTTCGGGTTTTTTACCTCTTTATTGCCTTCTATTTTGCACATGGCATCATTTTGTGCTTTTGCATCCAAATAAGCATACAAGCTTAACGGCAAGATAAATATCAACAGCACTATAATCCAATTTTTCATTTTATTTCCTTTATTAAATTACACTCAATTATAAACACAAAAAACATAATTATAAATTAGACTTTATTACTATCTTGCAAAAAAGTAATCTAAAAGGTAGAATATTAAGAAATATATTTTTTAGATAGAATTTTTTTAAAAAGTAGCAAAAAAAAATTATTTTGTGTTTTGTATAAAAAAACACAAAGCGCACAAGGCAATTTTTTGCGCAAATGGAGAGTAATCAGTGAATAATGATATAACAAGAGGCTATAAAAATAACTATATTAACACTCAAAAACAAAGCAGTGCTAATAATGTGTCTCCGGTTAAAAACAATTGTGTCACAGAAAACAGCGGGAAACTTGAACAAGATAACAAAACCATTAATGAAGCGCTTGGTTTTTTAGGCACAATGGGTCTTGCGCAAATTAATATGGATAATCCCCAAAGCAGCATAAGACATTCGGTTGAAGAAATTTTATCTGACAGCGAAAATATTGAACAACAAGTGCAATTTTGTGATGAGCTTGTAAAAAAAGGCTACAAGCTTGAAGATGCTATACAAAAAACCGACGATGTTTTTAAAATATTGTCTGATAAAAATACATACAAAGATTAAGGAACGGATATGGAATTTGATAATATGAATTTAACTATCTTAAATCACCCCATAATTCATCATAATTTAGCGGTGATTAGGGATAAAAATTCGTCTTGCGAGATATTTAGAAATGCCTTAAAAAGAATTACATACGCACTTGTATTTGAAGCTTCAAAGGATTTACCCACTGTTGAAAAAGAAATTGAAACCCCGCTTCAAAAAACAAATTGCAAAGTCTTTGACAGCGAAGCACAGCTTATCATTGCCCCTATTTTAAGAGCCGGCATGATTTTTTCCGATGTAGCTCAGGAGCTTCTTCCTTTTGCAAATGTCCATCATATCGGAATGTACAGGGATGAAAATACACTTGAGCCTGTTTGGTATTATGATAAGAAAAAAGAAATTAAAAAGAACAGGAAAAAAGTTTTTGTAATAATACTCGACCCCATGCTTGCAACAGGAAACAGTGCAAATGATGCTATTAAAAACTTCATTCAAAAAGGTGTTTTAGAACAAAACATTATTTTTATGAGTTTAATTTCCTCACCTGAAGGAATCAAAAAAGTAAATTCGAATTATAAAAAAGTTAAGATTATAACAGCATCACTGGATGAAAAATTAGACAAAAAAGGCTATATCCTTCCTGGACTTGGTGATGCCGGAGATAGAATTTATAATACTGTTGATTAATTTTTAATGTTAAGTTCGCCTCTTTTAACTACCCTTCTTGCCTTAATATAAACATGGTTCGGACGGCTTTTATTTAATACTGCATTGTAATCTTCGTTTTCATTAAGTTCAAAAACGTTAAAATCAGCATCTTTATCAAGCTCTAAAGAGCCTATTGTATTATTCAATCTTAAAATTTTGGCAGGAATGATAGTCAAATATTTTAAAGCTTCAACTGTATTTAATTGTCCCTGATTAACGTATTTCAACTCTTCTAAAAGCGATAAATCCGAATTAAAAGCAAGAGAATTTACACCAAAACCAAATCTGTTCTGAAAGTATGTTAAAACAGTATTTAAATCAAGCTTTTTATTGTGCAGATTGTCGCTTATTCTTGGACAGTACGCCAGAGAAACTTTATTTTCTTTTAAAATTTCCAAATCCTCTGTTTTAAGGTAATTTCCGTATGAAATTATAAGCTGTTTTGACAAAATTCCAAGTTCTTTTAAGTATTCAACAGGACTTAGGTCATGAGCTAAAGGTTCAAATTTTTTATTTCCGGTAAATTCGTTTAATAAATCAACATCTGAAAAACCATGTTTTAGCCAGTCTATTTCTTCTTTTGATTCAGCCAATCTTATTGTCATTAAAATATTATTTTTTTTACAATATTTCATAAGAATCTTAAAAAGCCTTTTGTGAACACAACAAACACTGTGAGGTGCTACGCCGATAAAAGTATTATCTGATTTTTGCATTTTTAATTTATCAATTTTCTTTTTTATTGTACGAAATTCCGCTTTACTTGATTCAACGGAATCTGAAAATAATTCAAAGAAAAGATAAGTTTTAAGCGGCATTTCATTTAAAACATCAAAATATTTACTTTCTTTTGAAAGCTGTGCAACCGCCGTAGTTCCCGACAAAAGGCTCTGCTCTATCCCATATTTAAAAGAAGCTATTTTTTCTTCTCTTGTCATGCAAAAGTAATCCGATAAAAGATTTGCTAATCTGTATATGAAAGATTTTTTGGATATTCCTGTTAAGAAATAGTGTTTTTTGATTATTGTATATAATTTTTTTAATTTTGCCTTAAGATTTTTGTTTTTAGATGCTCCCAAAAGGCTGTATTGCAAATGATTATGAAGATTAACAAACCCCGGGGTTATAACTGCATTTCCAAAATCTTTTATGTGTGTAAGCATTTCTTCTTTCAGCTCGCTTTGTTTTACAATAGAAGCCACTTTTCCTTCTTCTGCAATCAAGGCGCAATCCTGATAAACATTTCCGTCTGAAGGAATAATCCATTTTGCTTTATATGCTTTTGCCATTTATTTATTCCTATTATTATAAAAGAAATTATAACAACTATTTCTTTTAAATTCAATTAAATGGGCAATAAATTTATTTTAATGTTTTTATTAATGTATGGAAAATTTTGTGAATAAATTTAATGTCCAAGCTCCTGCACCAAATATTGTTAATTCATCCGATAAAAATAGCAATAAAGGGCAGTTGGCTAATGATAAAAAGCCAAAACGAAAAATAAATACGCCAAACGTTGGCGTTGTTGATGCGCCTAATATTTCAAGGACTCCGATTGCAGATTTTTTGCAGTTAAAAAAAGATGAAAACCCAAAGACGGCTTATAAGCTTACAACAAAAAATAAAGTAAAAGGTGTTAATTTAAGTAATATATTGTCTGTTGCAATAGGGGTTTGTTCAATAATATCTTTTACAAAGCTTGCCGGAGGAAAAATAGTAAAAAATAAGCCCTGATAAAATCTCAGGGCTTATTTAAATTATATATCAGTGTTTTCTTCTTTGAATATTTTAATTCTCAAAGGTTCTAAAAGAACAAAGTCTACTCTTTGGCCTTTATGAATGTACATATTTTGACCGTGTATTACGTTGTACCTGGTTCTTGTTAGATATGGGTCATTTCTGATTATTCTCATATCCGCATTGCGTTCACCCAATGCTGCAACAATTTTCATATCCGGATTACCTTTATCATCCAGAATATTTGAGGTTGTAAGCGCCATGTAGCCATTTTTAACAAAACGAAGAGGTCTTTTAACTTTGTGGACTTTTCCGTCTATTTGAACGCCTACCGGAATTAGAAGATATTTTTCTCTTGTTACAAAGTTGAAAGGTGTTCTTGCAATAAAAGCTTCACCCTCTTGGACTTTCTTTGCATTTAAGCATTTGTTTATTGTAAGCGGTAAAATTGTTCCTTTGGGAATTACGGCATATTCTTCATCGTAATATACATTGTCTAAGATATACCCATCAGCTTTTTTAGGCTCAATTGGTTTTGGTTGCTCCTGTTTTATTTTTTCACTTGGAATTGTTTTAACTGCTTCCATCATATTAAAAATGAACCTTGCAAGTTCTCCTCTTGTAGCAGGTCGCATCGGCTCAAGAGTTGTTTCATGCCCCGGAGTATTGTATACAAGTCCGAGCATTTGTGCTTGTCCGGTTGAAATAAGTGCCCAATTTGGAATTTCAGAGTAATCTTTGTATATTGAAACAAAGTGTTTGGCTTGCTCTGTGTTAATGTTTTCCGGAGATAAAGCGTTAAGAATTATGGTTAATGCTTCAAGTCTTGTTACATCTCTGTTTGGATAAAAATATCCGCCGGGATAACCCTTTACAAGACCGTAGTACGAAGCAACCTGAATGTTTCTGTTTGCCCAGTGGTTTTGTGTGTCTTTATAGTCAAAAATTTCAGGCGTGTCTTTTTCGTATAGCCCGAGAGCTTTTATAACCATTGTTGAAAATTCGCCCCTGGTTACTTTTTGATCAGGTCTGTATAAGCCATCCGGATAGCCTACAACAACTTTTTTATCAGTTAAAAAAGTAACTGCTTCATAAGCCCAGTGATCAACCGGCAAATCCGGATAACTATCAGGGCCTTGTTCCAGTTCATAGCTTGCAAAAGCCGGTGATACAAAAAGGGCAAATGCAATAAAGGTGATGATGCTAAAGAATATTTTTTTCATTTACAACTGCTCCATTCTTAATAAAATAATTTTACATGCTTAAATGATTGCATGCAAGGGTTTTTATGTTTTTTCCTCTATACAAAGCAGGTGAATGATTTTTTTTGACTTCAAATATAGTATTTATTCTGTTTATTTTTTTAATTTATTTTTGTTTATGGATATTAATGCTTTACATTATATTGATATTATGCTAAAAATTTGCTTGCTTTTTAATTTTTTTTCTGTTATTTTAGGTATTGTCAAAATGCCTTTAGCCGGGGTGTTGGGATTTATTCTTTTGTTGACCTTCGGCAAATGGAGCTTGGCTAACTGAAATTGAAAATTCAATAAGTATAATATTTGCCGCGTTAGCTCAGTTGGTAGAGCAAGGGACTGAAAATCCCTGTGTCCTTGGTTCGATTCCGAGACGCG
>CALVAA010000022.1 GCA_944325315.1 Candidatus Gastranaerophilales bacterium | reverse complement strand
AAAAAGCGTAAGACAGGGTGTAGCTTAGAGGACTTGCGTTGAGCAAGACCGAAAAGCGAAACTATTGATGACCGCTGTAGGATAATCGAGCAATTGAGCGTTAGCGAAGCGAAAGCGAAAACTTGCGAGATACCCACAGGCGGAAAAAGCGTAAGCCGGTGCGAGAGGGACAAACGTTGAGTTTGACCCGAAGCACTACGATGGCGACGTAGAAATCTCTGATTTTACAGGAGCAAAAAAGCGTGAGCCAGGGTGAAAACATTTGACAAACATTGAGTTTGGCAAATGTTGAAACTATTGATAGGCGACGTAGAAATCTCTGATTTTACAGGAGCAAAAAAGCGTGAGCCAGGGTGAAAACATTTGACAAACATTGAGTTTGGCAAATGTTGAAACTATTGATAGGCGACGTAGAAATCTCTGATTTTACAGGAGCAAAAAGCTGATTAATTGTTGCTTGTTAAAATTGTTCTAAAAGCAGCCAAGCTACGAGCTGATATACTTTTAGAGGTTTCTCTTTGTTCTTTTGCAATCGAAAAGATTTTAACAATACGTCTGATTTCTTGTACGCTTTTGATTGTGTTTGTTGCATACACATTTTTAACTTTTTCCGGGGAAATGTTAAACAAAGCGTTTAGTTCAACTTCTGTCATAACTACTCTCTTTATTATCTGTTAAAATACTGTTGTATTAATAAAGTCTTTAAAATTTGTCTTATTGCGCAAAAAGTTCATTTTTTTACAAAAGTTAATATTTAAAGATGGTTAATAATCTTTAACATCCAAATAAACATTATCACCCTGAAATCTTTTTAGGGTCTTAGAGCTGAGAGTTAAATATTTTATTATAACTTTTAAGGATATCCAATGGCAGGAGTTAATATCAAACCCCCTTATTGGCTGGAATTTAGAAAATTAGGTGTAAGCGAATAAAAATATAAAACTTTATAATAAAAATGCTACAAGGTATAACTCTTGCAGCATTTAATTTGAAAATATTTTTTAATTATTAACCACGAATTCCTAATTCTTTAATTAGGTTTCTGTATTTTTCCAGGTCAGTATTTTTTAAATATGTAAGCATACCTTTTCTTCTGCCGACCATAACCAAAAGACCACGTTTTGCTTGAAAGTCTTTTTTGTTGGTTTTTAAGTGTTCTGTTAATTCAGAGATTTTTTGAGAAAGCATAGCGATTTGAACTTCAATATTGCCGCTGTCTTTTTCTGTTTTCCCAAATTTTTTGATAATTTCTTGTTTGTTTTTCAAATTAATTGACATTTTTTTTCCTTTACTTGTTTGTTATACTATATAGTTACTATATCTTAGCCCAAACATGAAAAAAAATACAAATTTTTCTTAACATTACTTAAAATATTATATCGCAATTTTTATAATAACTTTTTTGATTTCTTCGTTTTTTTCTACTTTAAGCATTGGGCTGTGTACGTCTTGAGGGTAAAAAACAACAAAATCACCCTGATTTACGTTTATAAAATTAAAAGTATTTCCTTCTAAAAATTCAATATCTTTTTTATCATCATATGGTATAGAACTTTTGAAATCTTCAAACATTCCATAGCCCATTTTTTCTTTCCCTCTTATAACATATTGAATATCGATATATTTTCTGTGGGCTTCCCATTTTTTTTCGGCTTCATCTTTTGTTATTAGTGTCTGGATATTTGCAAAAATATTTTCATCATCAATTAAATATTTTCCGTCTTTTAAATTTTTTAAATCCTGTGTTTTTAAAAAATCAAAAGCTTTTTTAAATTTGTCATTTAAGGCTTCATATTTATCGGAATTGTTTAATCTGTCAAAAATCATAGCTCCTCCTTTTGCTGTTTTTCATAACAGGCAATTTGTTTTGATAATTCTCTAAAATATTTTTTTTGAGCAAAAATATAGCCTCTTATACCGTCCAGACATGCTTTTTTAATAAAATACCAATATATAAAACAAAACACAGGTTTTATAATAACGCTTGGTTTTGAGTTTAAAGATTTTTTTTGTTTTATAAAAGTTTTTAAAATACTTTCTTTTTGATACTTTAAAATGCAATTGTTTTGAATTTTAAAGTTGCTGTTGATACTGTGAATTTTTCCTTTTATCAATTTAACTTCAAAGGTTTTATCTTTAAATTCGCAATAAGATTTTTTAAAAAGTCTTAAAACCTGTTTTTTTCTTGCCGCTTTGATTTCTTTGTTTAAATAAAAGGTTTTTTGACTAAAAGCTACGCAATACCTGTTTTTCTTTGGATTATTTATATATTTTTTAATTTCTTTGAACAATACTTCAGGTATAATTTCATCTTGTTCAACAATAAAGACCCATTCACCTGTAGCTTCATCTAAAGATTGTCTATATGTTAAATTTGGTTCGGTTGAATCAAGAAAAATTATTTTTGCCTTGTATTCTTTTGCTATTTCAATAGTATCATCATTTGAATTTTCATCTATTACAATGATTTCATCAAAATTTTTGATTGATTCCAAAGTCTCATATATTGTCTCTTGCGCATTTTTAGTTTTAACAATTGCGCTTATTAGTATATTTTTTTCCATAAATAAATTTTAGCAAAAATTATTGAGAAGGCAATTTAATACTCCCTTTTACATCTTTGCTTATACCTACTGTTTCAAACAGCGAGTTTGACAAATCGGATTCATTGTACGCACTTAAAAATTTGCCGCTTGTCATAAGAGCAGTGCATCTTAGTTGGTTATTTGCTTCAACATCTCTAATATCGAGAGCAATAACATCAATTACAACATCGTCCCTTGTTTTCATAAGGTTTATTACATACGTACAAGGGCTTTCATCGCAATTCTCGCCGCCATCCGTAAGCAGGATTATGTGTTTTTTTCCTGTTGTACCTTGAAAATCATTATTTATTGCTTGTTTTAAAGAGTACGTAATAGGCGTCCAACCCGTTGCCCTAATTGAATATAAGCTTCCTAAAATTGTTTGATAGTTTCCTGTTGCTAAAGGCACGCTTAAGGTTGAAGCTTGACACCCTTGTAGATATGTAAAGCCTGGTTTGTGTCCGTAGACTCTTAAACCGGTTTTAACATTCGGAGGAATTTTTGGTAAAATTTCGGCTAAAGTTGACCTTGCCATATCAACTTTGCTTTTTCCGTCTATCGTATCATTCATTGAGTTTGAAAAATCTACAATAAAAATAATCTGAGTATCTTTTTGTGCTTTACTTACGCTTTGGCTGACACCTGTAATATTGTCGGGCGTATATATTTTATAACTGTAGTTTGGCGTTGTTTTTGCTCTTGGAGCAAATGTCGCTAAAATTATAACTATAAAAGCTGTGGATATAAATACCTTATTTTTCATAAACAATATTATACCTTGTTTTGGATTGTTTTTTCATACTCAAAAGTATTACGGTTTTGAAATAAAATTTTCTTCTGTGAGTTCTTGAACAAGCTGCTTTGCCGTTACAATTTCAATAGGTGAATTATCATCTTTCTTAAGGTATATTGTCTCTATTCCGGATTGTACTATAAACCTTTTACATAAAATACAGATAAAATTATGCCCCCAGATATACATTGAAGCGCCTTTTGAGCGGTCTTGTCCTGCTTGAATTATTGCGTTTTGCTCGGCATGGATACTTCTGCAGGTTTCATAACAAGTGCCTGAAGGGATATTGTTTTTGATTCTGTAGCATTCCCCAAGCTCCATACAGGATACTACCTTAGAGGGTACTCCATTATAGCCTGTTGCTTTAATTTTTTTATCAGTCCCGACTATAACAGCTCCCACATGCGCTCTAAGGCAGTTTGAGCGTTTAGATACAGTGCGGGCAATTTCAAGAAAATATTCATTCCATTCTATTGGTTTTTGTTGCATTGTTTTCACCTCTTTAATATTTTAAATGAAAAATTTTTTATTTGCTATTTTATTGTAAAAAATTCTTTAAATAATATACTATAATAAATGTTTTATGCTGATTTACATATTCATTCAAAATATTCAAGAGCAACTTCAAAAAATTGTGATTTAGAAAATCTTGCTCTTTGGGGAGCTAAAAAAGGTCTTAGTATTATTTCTACAGGAGATTTTACCCATCCTATTTATTTTGATGAAATCAAAGAAAAACTTAAATATCTTGGGGATGGAGTTTTTAAATTAAAAGATGAAATTGAAAATGAGGTTTTTAAAAACTATCCAAAATTAACTCCTCCTAAGTTTTTGTTGTCTGTTGAAATTTCAACAATTTATAAAAGATTTGACAAAACAAGAAAAGTTCACCATGTTGTTTTTTGTCCGGATATTGAATCTGCTTCAAAATTTAGAAACAGACTTGATAAAATAGGAAATATTAAATCAGACGGAAGACCAATTTTAGGTATTACTTCAAGAAATTTGCTTGAAATAGCACTTGAAGCAAGTAACGATTCATACATAATTCCGGCACACATTTGGACACCCTGGTTTTCTGCTCTTGGTTCAAAATCCGGTTATGATTCAATAGAAGACTGTTATGAAGATTTATCAGACCATATTTTTGCTCTTGAAACAGGACTTTCTTCTGACCCTTATATGAACTGGCGGGTTTCAAAGCTTGATAAGTACCGTCTTGTTTCAAATTCGGATGCTCATTCTCCTTCAAAACTAGCAAGAGAAGCAACTGTTTTTGATTTTAACCCCGATTATTTTTCTCTTAAAAATGCTTTAATGACAGGTAAAGGCTATGTTGGAACGGTAGAATTTTTCCCTGAAGAAGGAAAATATCATTTTGACGGACATAGAAAATGCGGAGTTTGCCTTGAATCTTTTGAAACAAAAAAATTGAAAGGTATTTGTCCTGTTTGTTCTAAACCGCTTACAATAGGCGTTTCGTATAGGGTAGAAGAGCTTGCAGACAGAAAAGAAGGCGAATTTATCCCAAAAACAGGAGGTGTTGTTTTTAGTTTAATACCTTTGATTGAAATTATTTCGGAAATATTTGAGCTTGGTGTAGCTTCTAAAAAGGTTGAAACGGAATATGAAAGACTTATTTCAAAGTTTGGATCAGAATTAGATATATTGCAAAAAATTGAAACAGATAAATTAAAACAAGATTCTACAGTTTTGGCTGAAGCTATAAATAGGCTTAGAAAAGAAAAAGTCATAAAAACTCCCGGTTATGATGGTGAATATGGTGTAATTAAGCTATTTAACCCTGGTGAAGTTAAGGATTTTTATAATTTAAAATTGGGTCTGGATTTAAAAATTGAAAACAAAAAAACCGAAAAAAAGGAATACGCTCCTTCAAAAGAAGAAATATCAAAAAAAGCCAAAGATGAAACAAAAAAACAAGAAGATATTTTTCAAAAAGAAGCAATTGAATCAGACGCTTCAAAACTTTTAATTGTAGCGGGACCGGGTTCAGGCAAGACCACTGTTTTAACTAAAAAAATTGCATACTTGATAAAAAATAATCTTATTGAAGCAAAAAACTGTCTTGCACTTACCTTTACAAAAAAAGCAGCCGAGGAATTATCCGAAAGGCTTGGAAAAATTCTGGGAAAAGAAACATTTATAAATGTGCATACTTTCCATTCGCTTTGTTTTAAAATTTTAAAAGAAAAAGGTGATATATTAGGTTTAAAGTCTGATTTTCAAATTATTACAAAAGAAGAAAAACTTTTGTATAAAGATGATGAAAAAATAGAAAATGCACTTGATTTTGAAGATTTAATAAAACTTACAATTGAACTTTTAGAAAAAAATAAAGAAGTATTAGATGAATATATTCAGCTGTTTAAATATATTTTTGTTGATGAATATCAAGATATTGATTCCAGGCAGTATCAATTAATAAAATTGCTTACAAGTAAAAATATTTTTGTAATAGGAGATAATAATCAGGCAATATATGGCTTTAGGGGCGGAAGCGCAAGGTTTTTTAATAATTTTTCTATCGATTATCCGGATTCAAAAAAAATTATTTTAAAAAACAATTACCGCTCTTCAAAGTATATAACAGACGCTTCAAATGACCTTATAAATTCTTATAATAGTATCTCAAAGTATGATAAAGTGAATGAAAAAACAGTTATTTATAAAGCATACACTAAAGCCAGCGAAGCAGAATTTATTGTAAGCAAAATTGAAAATTTAATTGGCGGAGGAAGCTTTTTTTCGCTTGATTCAAACAGAGCGCAAGGGTTTGAAAATGAGCAAAATTATACTTTTTCTGATTTTGCAATTCTTTATCGCTCAAAAAGCTGTCTTAAACCCTTAAAAGAAGCATTAGATAGAATTTCTATGCCTTACGCCAGTTACAGCGAAGATGCGTTGTGTTCTTCTAAACCAATAAGAGAGCTTTTATCTTCAATTGATGATAATAGCCCTATAGATTCTCAAATTAAAGCCCTAAAGCATAAATACATTACAGAAGTTGAAGAAAATGTTTTAGACCACCTTATAAATTTAGCTGAAAAATTTCCAAACAGATACGATTTTTACCACGAGGCAGCTTTTTTAAATATGGTTGATACTTACGATAAAAATGCGGATAGAATTTCTTTAATGACACTCCATAGTTCAAAGGGGCTTGAATTTAAGTGTGTTTTTATATTTGGATGTGAAGAAGGACTCATTCCTTTCAGGCTTGCAAAAACAAAAGAAGAAATTGAAGAAGAAAAAAGACTTTTATACGTTGGTATGACAAGAGCAAAAGACCGTTTGTTTATAAGCTATAGTGAAAACGGCAAAGAAGAAAATTATACCAAAAAAAGCAGATTTTTAGATAAAATAAATCCCAATTTTCTTTTGTTCGAAGAAGTTGATAAAATTTATAGGACAAATAATCCTAAACAATTAAAACTTTTTTAATCATCTAAAAGATAATCTAATTCTATTTGATGAAAATTATTTTTATAAGGTTTATTGTCAGTTACTAAAAATTTTGCTCCGGGTTTCATTATGCACTGGTCAATTCCGTCTGTAGACGGAAATTTTAAAAGTTTTGAGCCTTGAGGAAGATTTATTTTAAAAAGAGTGGCATTGTTTGCTCTTCCGTAGTTACCCATTGCTTTTTTGCCTGAAGTGCAGACGTATATTGGAGTTGTGCTTAAAACAACACTATCCCCCTTTTTAAGAGCATTAATACTGTTAAAATATTGTCTGCTTTCTGGTGCAGATGAGTTTGTAATCACCCTGTAAACATTATGAGGCGCTTTAGTTGGACTTAGCTGGTTTATTGAATCAATTGCCTGTTTTTTAAGAATGTTTATTCTGTCTAAAAATTCATTTTTAGTTTTTTCAAGCAATTCAATTGTTTCTTTTTCATTTAATCCCATTGATTTTGCCGTTTGAATAACTTCTTGTTCTTTATATGGAATTAGTTTTCCGGTTTTTTCAATATGTCTTAATTGTTCTGTTATATATGAATAGCAAAGTTCTAATACCGGAGATATGTTTACCCCTCTGCATAATGGCTTTAATTCATCTAAATCAAAAGTTTCATCCAAAGAAAAGTCATCCAATGATTCAATATTAAAAGACTGTAAGTTATTAATAAAAGCTCTATTTTGATTTGCAATGGCTTCGCCGGCCTCTAAAATTTCTTCCGGGTCTATGTGTTTTATTTGGGCGGTATGATTTTTTGTAATATTTTTAGAAATTTTATTTAAGCTCTCGGCCGGCGCTTCGGTTAATTTGGCTTTTATATTCATAACTTCTCCTTTTTATTTAATAAAAACAAATACTGTTAAAAAATTGTTTAAAAGCATGCCTTTTTTGAAGTTAAAATCCTTTTGCATTGTGATATATTAACAAATATTACAAATTTTATATCATGCTAAAAACATGTCCCAATGCATGTTTTGGCATGATGGAAATTATCTAAAATTTTAGTAAAATAAATTTTTTGCAAGTTAAAAACAATATTTTATAATTAAAAAAGAAGGAACATTTTGTTCTAAAAAATCATTAATAGGGAGTTTTTGAGCTTTTAAATGGCTGTAAGGAATAATTTAGAGAGAATTTTAAAAGGCATTGAAAACTATAGCCCTAGAATCATCGCTGTAACAAAATACTACGATGAAAAAGCAATGATAGAGGCATATAATGCAGGGTTGAGAGATTTTGCGGAAAGCAGAGCGCTTGAGGCTGTTGAAAAAATCAGCAAAATAGATGATACGGCAAAATCGCAATCGATATATCATTTTATTGGACATTTACAAACAAATAAGGTCAAATACGTTGTCGGTTTTTTTGAATATATACACTCGGTTGACAGCTTAAAAATCGCAAAATGTATTGATGATGTGGCAAACAAAAAAGGCATAAAACAAAAAATTTTAATCCAGGTAAACAATGCTCTTGAGCCGCAAAAATTTGGAGTAAATACGGCGCAGCTTGAAAATTTAATCGACGAAACAGCTAAGTTGAAGTCATTGGAGCTTGTGGGTCTTATGAATATTGCACCTCTGACTGATGATGAAAATAAGCTGAGAGAACTTTTTTCCAACATGAAAGATTTAAAAGATAAATTTTCTCTAAAAGAACTTTCAATGGGGATGAGTAACGATTATAAAATCGCACTGGAGTGCGGAGCTACGATGATTAGATTAGGCAGAATTTTATTTGAAGATAATTAAAGGAGAAAAGATGGCACTTTCAGAAAAAATTAAGGAAATTATCGGCGCACTTACCGATTCACTTAACCCTATGGGCGAAGAAGTATACGAAGACGGCGTGGAAGAAGGATTTGATTCTGGATATCCGACTGATAGAAACGCTGCTTTGCAACCTAGTTTTACTGAGACGAATCCAATAAGAAAAAACAGAGGTAATTTAAGAGTACTTCCGCAGCCAAAAGCAGGTGCTCATGAAGTTGTTGTAATTGAGCCAAAAGCATATAATGAATCAATTACAATTGTAGAAGCGTTAAAAGAAAGAAAAACTGTCATCTTAAATCTTCAACTTTTAGATAGAGAACAATCCCAACGTATAGTGGACTTTTTGTGCGGATGTACACATGCGCTTGACGGTTCTCAAAGGAAAATCGGAGAAAGTGTTTTTATTTTCACACCTTCCAATATCAACCTTTCTCAGGAATTTGTTAACACAAAATTATCTACAGATGCTATGTGGACTAAAGCTTAGATGGCATTTTGTTAGTATTTACGAAAATAGAGAGTTGATAAAGGCGCATATTTTGCGCCTTTTATTTTTTTATATATATTCTTTTGTGCACTCGACAATAGCGATTCATATTTTATAATATAAGTATATAAATATTTTTTAAGGAGACAATTCAATGAATGAAAATAAAAATCCTTTCAAAAAAGAAGAAAATGTTGAAAACAGGGATTTAAATAAAGAGGAAGAAAATAAACAACAAGATAAAGACAGCGAACAGCAAGAGCTTAATGAAGATAACAAACAAGAAGTAACACAAGAAGAAAAATATGAGGAATTGAATAACAAATATATTCGCCTTGCTGCTGATTTTGATAATTTCAGAAAAAGAACAATGGCAGAAAAGGAAGAACTTTCAAAATATGCCCAGGCCGAATTGTTAAGAAAGCTGACCTCGGTTTTAGATACATTTGACAGAGCAAAAGAACACTTGAAAGAAATTGAAAATTGTGCCACTGTTAAAGAAAGCTATGAAGTTGCTTATAAGCAGCTTTTGGATACTCTTAAAAAAATCGGACTTGAAGAAATTGAAGCAGAGGGCAAAATTTTTAATCCTAATGAGCATGAAGCAATTACGCAAGTTCCGAGTGATGAACTTGAGCCTGATACAATAGCTTTCGTTGCTCAAAAAGGGTATAAAATCCAAGACAGAATAATCAGACCGGCACTTGTGGGGGTTGCAGTAAAAAAGGAAAATGAATAAAACAATGGATTATTATGAAATATTGGGTGTAGGAAAAGATGCTACAAAGGATGAAATAAAAAAAGCTTTCAGACAAAAAGCAAGGCAGTATCATCCTGATGTAAATAAAGCAGCAGATGCTGCCGAAAAATTTAAAGAAATTGGAAAAGCCTATGAAACCTTATCTGATGATAATAAAAGACAAATATACGATAGATACGGCGAAGACGGTCTTTCAAATGCAGGATTTAATCCAAATTCATTCGATATAAATGATATTGATTTATCAGATATTTTTTCTTCATTTTTTGGCGGTTTTGGAGGTTTTTCAAGTTCTTATGAAAGAAACCCCGATGCACCCGTAAGAGGTGAGGATTTAAGACTGGATATTGAAATTGATTTTCTTGAAGCTTGCTTTGGTACAGAAAAAGAAATTAAAATTAGACACTTAGAGCCTTGTGAAGCTTGCAATTCGACAGGTATGCAAAAGGACGCTAAGGATACTGTTTGCCCTATGTGCAACGGTGCCGGAAGAGTTCAGAAAAGCACTCAAACTCTTTTAGGCTCTTTTACTTCTGTAACTACTTGTCCAAATTGCCATGGTACAGGCAAAAATCCGAAAGCTTTTTGTAAAATCTGTAATGGCTTAGGCGCTGTTGAAAAAGAAAAGAAGCTTACAATTAAAATCCCCCATGGAGTAGAACACGGTTCTAAAATGCGTGTAGCCCATGAAGGAAACGCCGGTAGAAACGGCGGAAGAAGCGGTGATTTGTATGTTGTGGTTCATACAAAACAATCAAAAGAATTTATCCGTCAAGGCTTTGATATATTTACAGAGCTTATAATTTCAACTCCTCAAGCGGTATTGGGAGATGAAATTAAAGTTAAAACAATCCATGGTGAAACTATTGCAAAAATTCCTCCGGGGGTTCAAAACGATGATAGAGTTACTCTAAAAGGGCAAGGTGTACCTTATCTTGGTAGCGACTCGCAAAAAGGCAACCATTATATTACAATTAAAGTGGCGATTCCAAAAAAACTTTCTCAAAGCGAAGAAAAGCTTTACCGTGAATTGCTGCTTTTGTCAAAACAACAAGAAAAGGAAAGCTTGTTGGATAGAATGAAATCTGCCTTACATAAATAAGAAAGAGGCTTTTTATGATTAAAAAGTATATAGTTACTATGACTCTGTTGTTTTTTACAGGACTTAATGCCTGCGTTTTTGCTTCAAAATTGCCCGATGATGTATGGGAATTTGTAAAGACAAATTTACCAAAAGCACAACAAAGATTTGACAGCGTTGTAACCTTAGGAGATATAATGTATATCCCTTTATACCCTCCCGCTCAAAAAGATGTTGATAAAATTACTGTTGAATACACATATCCGCAAAATAAGTCATTGTCTCAATTACCTGAGGTTGTTTTATTGAATAACGGGTATTCTTTTTTGAAGGTTTTTAAGGATGAAAAAGGAAACTATTCTCTTACAAAAAAAGATGACCTTCCAATTAAAGTCCGTCTTGGTTTAATGCCGCAGGATATGCTTACTCCTGTCGGGCTTAAAATGCCTGAAAGCTTAAAGCTTACTCTGGGGGATTTGCTTATTCCAACAAAAGAAGAAACCTCGCTTGCCCTAAAAGAAGACGTCGCTAAAAAGAAAAGTCCCTATGCTCCTGCCGTAAAAAGAAATGAGTTTATTGCGGCAGTGGAACTAAAAGGTAAAAAAACTATGATAAACCCGAGAAATTCAAAGTTTTTAGCGGTTTATGATGATAAAAATCAAAATCCTTTATATGAATTAAAATTATCTTCAATGCCTTTAAAAATAGTAACTTCCGATACGTCCAACGTGGCGCTTGTTTTGTATTGGAGCGGCAAAAATCTTGAAATTATAGATTTAAAAGATGAAAGAGTTATTGCAACAATACCGATTGACGCTAATGCAACGGATGTTGCCTTAAATAAAAAAGAAAATATTGCCTATGTTACATCTCAAAACGCTAATTCAATATATATTATCGATTTAAATTCGATGGAATTAAAAAGAGTTGTAAAATTAGGACAAAAACCTTCCAAAATTTGTTATTGTGAGTTAGATGATTCAATATCTTTTGTAGATATCTTTCAATCTAAAATATTTAATGTGACAAGAAATGGCGACGATTATGTTGTCCAACCTATGGGAAGCGTTAATAATGTTTCGAAAATAGTTGCGGATATTGCAAATATATATGCTTTATCAAGAACCCAAAACGAGCTCTATGTTTTCGATAAGGCTCTTGGCAAATTGTTAAAAACGGTTGAAGTGGATAAAAAGCCAACGGATGCTATAATGTATGGCACAAAATTATTTATTTTGTGCTCTAAAGAAGGCTACATGGATGTTTATGATACTGTTGAAGGAAAAATTATTTCCAGAGAACAATTGTCCAAAGAAGGTTTTTATTCAAAAATGACCTTGATTCCAAACGACAAAAATATTTTAATCACAGGCATAAATGCAAAAAGTTATCTTGTATATAGTCTTGATAAAATGAAACTGGTAAAATCGCAAGAATCATATATTGATGTTGGCAATATTATTATTCTTGATAAAAATCAAAATCTGTAAATATGAATATTGAAATTAAAAATATTAATCTTGCAGCTTTCAGTCCTGAAATTGAAGAAATTCTTTCAGGACTTGAAAGAACAAGGTGTGAATTCTGGAATCTTGATAGAGAAAGTGCTAATTTTTTAAATTTTTTGGTTAAATTAAACCATTCAAAAAATGTTCTTGAAATTGGAACTTCAAACGGTTATAGCGGGCTTTGGATACTGGATGCTTTAAGTGAAACAAACGGAAAGTTAACAACAATAGAATTCTGGGAAAAAAGGCAATCTGTGGCAAGAAAAAACTTTACTTTTTGTTTTCCAAATGTAAAAGTTGAACCCAAAATAGGCTCTGCTGTTGTGGTTTTAGAAGATTTAAAAGCAGAAATAGATAAAAATAAAAGAGAAAAATTTGACTTTGTTTTTATTGATGCAAATAAAAAAGAATACACAAGCTATTTTAAATTTATAGATAAAATGCTTATAAAAGGCGGGGTAATTGTTGCGGATAATATCTTATCTCACTATGAAAAAGTTGAAGACTATGTAAATTTGCTTTTTGATAATAAGAGTTATCAATCTCAAATAATAAATATCGGTACAGGCATGATGTTATCAAGAAAAAAAATTAATTAAAAAAAGGTTCTTTTTGGGGAACCTTTTAAATTTGTTTGGTAGTTTGCTTTAATAAAGTAGTTTACAATCTTTAAGCGTTAAATGCTGAAATTGCCGTTGGTATTTGTGTTGAACTTGATGTTGAAATATAATTCATTGTCCATATAAACATTGTGCAGGAAATTATAACCAGAGCACCAAGCAAGTAGTTAGTCAATCTGATATCTGTCATATTCTTGCCCTCTTTTGTTTGTGTTATGCTATGGTGCTGCTTGAGCATGAGCTTGTTGAAGCGCTTGTTGAAGGGCTGGAACAAGCAATCGAGCCTGCTGTTTCAGTTGATGTAAAAATAGATGGCGAAGTTGGTGCGCTTTGCGTACGTGCCATTGTGCCTGCTGTTTCAGGTCGTGTAAATACAGAGTTGCTGTAACTTCCAATTGAAAAACTCATATCTATCTCCTTTTTATATATCATCGTGTTTACTCTTATATAAAAACGATATAAAAAGTATAATTGTCATATTTCATATTTTTGTTACATAACTTTATAATTTAATATATTTTGTTTACCAATCTGTAAAATTCATCATCAGCAATACTTTTGTCTGATTTGAGTTTTCTTAGAATTGCTCTTTGTTGATCTTTCGTTCTTTCTGTTGCTGCAAGTTGTTTTTCAAGCTTTTCTATGTTAATAATTTTGTCTACCGTTTCTTTTTCCAAAATTAAGTCTTTATAGTCTTGGTTTACTTGCTGGTATGTTTTTCCGTTTGTTTTTTCAAGTATCTGTTCATTTAAAAATTCAATCATTTGCTTTGTTGTGTTGTATTCTTCAAGCTTCATGGAACACTTTGCAATTGCCTTGTTGTTTTCGTCTATTTTTTCTTTATTACTAAAGTATCTGGCATTTGGCATATTTGAAAAAGCAATATATTTTTTCTCTACGGAATCTTTTGCAATTTTGATAATTTCCCAAGCTGTTTGGCCGGTTTTTTTGTTTGTTTTTTTATCTGCATTATTCAACATTGTGCAAGCCTGTAAATACAGCGTTTGGTAGTGCAATAATTTTTCATATGCAGATTTGTCATTTATATCAAAAAGAAATTTTTGGCGTATGGACAAACATTCTTTTTCGAGGGTTTGATTTTTTTCGTTAAGCCTTTTTATCGATTCTCTTAATTTTTCTTCGTCGGATATTTCGTTTTGCATTTGCACAATTTTTTGCTTTATGCCTTTAACAGCTGCTATTAGCTGTTTTTGTTCGTTTATTCTTGTATCCAACAAATCAAAACAAGGTGTTTGTTTTCTGATTTTTTCAATATAGTTTTCGAGTTTTGTTTTTTTGTTTTCAAGATATTGTTGTTTTTCTTTTAGTTTTTCAAATTCTAATTCAATCTCTTTTCCGCCCAATTGTCTTTGTGTTTTGTTTGATGCTTGTGAAATTTTGTTTTTTATGTATGATATTTCGTTTTTTAGAATTTCAATATGCTTTTTAACTCTTGAATATAAAACAATATAATCGTAATGAGGGTAGTTTTGAAGACTTTCGATTTCAGCTTTTCTTGCTTGTATTTGTTTTTGGTATTTGTTTATTGTTTGTTGGGCCTGTTCAAGTTTAATTTCTTTTGGCAGATAATATATCGGGGTTTTAAGTTTAATTTTTCCATTGCTTATTTTATCTATTGTCCTTATGAGTTCGTTTATATAATTTGAAAAAAAGCTTTTTAAGTTGGGATTGCGTTCAAGCTCGAGAAATATTTCTTCTATGTATTCTTGTAAATTTTCCTGAAAATTGTCAACTTGTTCCATCCAAATATTAAAGTCCACATTGCCCCTTTTGCTGTTGCAGTCCGAACAGTCGCAAATATAGTTTGATGTATGATTTTTTCCGTTTTTTGATTTTGGAACAAGGTGTTCTGTGGTTGGAATTGATTGGTGAACAAATTTGCTTGCAATTTCTCTCGGGGTTCTGTCATGGGAGTATTTAACAAAAAATGAGTTTACTTCGGTATCTGATCTTGGAAGCTCTGAAGCAATTTCCTTTATTTGTTCCCGGTGTTTTTCTTCATTTGGAATATTTGAAATTGCATATATAAATCTTTTTCTTTCAAATCTTGTAGAACTTTCACCTGTTATTTGTCTTTTATAAATTGCAACAATTTCTTTTAGCTCTGAAAGTTCTTGCGGATCTTTAATATTAGCATCAATGTATTTTTCAAGTTTTTTAACCGTTTCAAGCTGAATATTTATAAGTCTGTTTATTGCCTCTTTGGCTTTTAGCTGTACTAAACCGTCAAGTTTTAAATCCGGGTTTTTGACCGCCAGTTCTTTAATTATATTAACCGCTTCTTGTTTTATGGGCCTGTATATAGTTCTGTGCTTGCTTTTTGCTTCGTCTTCAAGAAAAATGGTCTCATCTTCATACTTTTCAAGAGCGTTTGCTAAATCTTGCCCTGTTTTTTGAAAAACATCATTTATAAAAATTCTTTCCTGGTCAGGAGTTAACATTATAAGTCCACAGACCGGGCATCTTAAATTTTTGATTTTTGTAATTTTAAAGTTACTGGGCGAACAGTTTCCTAAAAAACTAACCGGGTTTGTTGTGTATTCAAAAGAATCGCTTTTTGTTTTTTGACTATAGAAATACGGTTTTTCTATAGATTTTTTTTGATTGGTTTTATATATAATGTTTTGAAAATTTATCTTCATGCACTAAACTCATCATAAATCGGAGGTTGTTGTATCAGGTTAATTGCTTCAATTGCCTTTTGTTTAAGGTCTTGCCAGTACGTTTCGTTCGGGTATAGTTCGCTATTTGAAAGAGCAAAATCGCAAATGGAAGCTATTTGTTTTAAGGTGGAAATGGTTTGTGAAATTGTTTTGTATATTATACCTTCTTGGGTGTTTCTTAGAAATTCTTTTTCTAATTCACTGCTTACGGTTTTTTTACTTTCATCCTCGCTTATTAAACGAAAATTTTCGTATGAATCATTTCGCTTGTTTTTGCTGTTTAAAGATGCCCAAAGGTACAAAATATATCCTGAATAAGTATTTGAATTTAAAATTTGCTCTTTTGGGATTCTCGATTCTAACTGTGCTTTTTTTATAGGTATTTCAGCCCTCTTTACAAGTCTGTTGTTTTTTAAAAATTTTGAAACAATTTCATCTCTGCCATCTTCATCATCAAATTTTTGGGATAAAATTTTGCTTGTATATTCATTTGCCTGATTATCCTGTTGCTCATTGTCAGACCCTGCAATGTATCCTATAATTTGGCATAAATCAACAGGGGATGAATCCTTTAGCTTCTCTTCATATAATAATTCGCTTAAAAGAAGGGGATTTGGCCCTTGTGAGAGCTTTAGAATTCTGCCTTTCGGATTCAAAGTTGTAATTCCGTTGTTTTTCTTTTTTATGTGCTTTGTTTTTTCTAAAACGTTGTTATAGCGTTGGAATTTTTTTTCAAGAATCGATATTTCTTTATCGGCATCTTTTGCGCTAAAAACTCTAAAAGAGTTTTTAATATTGTCTTTTAATGCTTTATCATTTGTATTATTTTCCCAATACTTAGCGCACGAACACCAATCGGGTCTATAGAAGCTTTTTATAGGATCGGCTTTTGATTCTAAAAGCTCATAAGATAACAAAAGTTCGTTTGGTTTTGCATTTGGGTTTTTCCTGATTGTTTCTCTTATTGAATCCGAATTTTGTTTTTCTTGTTTTGGGTTTCTCAAATTATATAAAATAACATTGCCAATGTTGTCTATGCCGCGTCTACCTGCTCTTCCGGCCATTTGGTGAAATTCGTTAGCGCTTAAAGGATAGAATATTAAATCGTCTGTTTTGGGATCGTATTTTTGGAAAACTGTATCACATATAACGGTAGTTCTTGCAGGCATGTTGATTCCGGCGGATAATGTTGAAGTTGCAACCACAACCTTTAGTAGTTTTTTTGAGAACAGTTCTTCAACAAGTTTCTTATACTGCGCAAGTTTTCCGGAATGATGGTATGCGTATCCTTTTAAAACCGATTCTTCGTCAAAGTTTTTGCCGAGGTATATCCCTCTTTTTTTATAGTCTTTAATAATCTTGTTGATTTCTTTTTTTTCCTCTTCATTTGTAAGATCAACTTCCGCTTTCTTCAACTCGTTTATTGTGTCTTGGCATGATTTTTTGGATAATCTGAAAATAAGCGCAGGCAGCAGATTGTCTTTTTTTAAATTTTCAACAAAGCCAACATAATCATCATGCTGATATTCAATTTCCGGATGCTTAAAAGATATACTTTTTGCATCGATTAAAAGTTGGGTAATTTCTGATATATTTTCTTTCGGAATGTTTGGGTAAATAGCTGATAAGACATTTTGAAATTCTTTTTCGCTAAAATTTGGAATTTCTCTTTCCGGGGGAGTTTTTTTGATTTTCCAAAGTTGATATTTAAAATCCTGTGCTGTTTTTTCAAGTTCTTTGTCTTCAACTTCATGGTATTTGCTAAAGCCGTGTTGGAATTTATAGATAATATCCATAGCTCTTTTTTGCTTATCAGATAAATTTATTGAATCAATCTGGTTGGGATTTATCTCACCTTCTTTAAGAGGAATAAGTTTATCTTTTAAATTTTTGTCATATATATACCAAACTAAAGGCACATAGCGGTCTTGCGGGGGGGATACTATAAGAGTCAAACCTTTTTTTCCGCTTAAGCTTTGAATCCAGCTTCCAAGCTCTTTGCCGTTTCCTATTGTTGCAGACAAAAGTAATATTTGCGTGTTATCTAAGGGTGTGTTTAGAATTGAGTTTTCCCACACAGAACCTCTTTCTTCGTCTCCGAGATAATGTGCTTCGTCAAATATAACCGTAGCTATATTTTTTGAATTTTTTAAATTTGATGACTGTATGTTGTATATTTCAGTCGTCATAATAACAATCGGGGCAGAAGGGTTGATTTTTTGCTCTCCGGTTAAAAGCCCCACGTTTTCTTTGCCGTATATTTTGGAAAATTCTCTGTATTTGTCATTTGCAAGGGCAATTAGGGGGGTTGTGTAGTATGTTGTTTTATTTTTAGATAAATTTTGGGTAATTGCCCAGTTTGCAACGGCGGTTTTTCCTGTCCCTGTCGGAGCAACAAGAACAACGTGGTCTCCTTCAAAAAGTGCTTTGGCGCATTCCAGTTGTATTTTATCCGGTTTGAAACAGTATGTGGTTTTATCCTCAAGTTGAATTTTAGGTAATTGAAACCAATTATCATCTACTGTTTCAAAAAAATCTTTTGGTTTTTCATAGTTTAAGTAGTGTCCAAAACTAATAGCAGAATTTTTTGAATATATTGAGTTAAAGTTTTTAGTATTTTTTTGTTTGTCTGTCTGCTCTTTAGGCTTTAAAGAAGATTTTAGCGGCTTTTTTAAAAAATAAGGCAGAAAATTAAGCGGGGTAATCATATTTTCTCCAAAACAGGTATAATATATTGAAACTTGTAAATTAAAAAGTTTGCTCTTTTCTTCATAAATATTAACAGCCTATGGAAAGACCCGCACAAAGGTTTATATTTTGTCCTGTTATTCCTTTTGCGGCGTCTGTTATTAAATATTCGCATAATTTTGCTACTTCAATAGGCTCTATAAAGCGTTTTTGGGGGGTAACATCCATAACTTCTTGCTTTTCGCTTCTATCTAGAGCGCAATCACTTAAGGGTGTTTCTACCCAGCCGGGGTTTATTTGGTTAACCGTAATATTATAGCTTGCAACTTCCAATGCCAAAGCTTTTGTAAAACCTCCAAGAGCTGCTTTTGTGGCAGAATACAGTGTTGCGCCTCCTTCTCCTACCATGCCTGAAATTGAACCTATGTTAATTATTCTTCCCCATTTGTTTTTTTTCATTCCGTCTATAACAAGCCCTGAAAGAATATATGCTGATTTAAAATTAACATCAAGAAGATATGTGGTTTCATCAAGTGTCATTTTTTCAATAGGTTTGTAAAGGTATTGACCGGCGCAGTTTATAAGAATATCAATGTCTGAATTAAAGTATTCAATTGCTTTGTTGTACAGTGTTTCAATTTCAAAAATGTCAATTAAATCACAAGAAAAATAGTTAACCTTGTTTGCTTTTCTTCTTGCCGTCATAAATATATCGTTATTTTTTGATAATAAATTTGCAATTTCTAAACCTATACCGGAGCTTGCCCCTGTTATTAAAATATTTTTCATTATTGCCCTTCTATATCATCAAGTTTTATATAGTGGGAATTTAAGATTTTATCACAAAATTCCTGAACTATTATATCTCTTTGTTCTTGGTCTAAATCTCTTAAAGATTCTATTGCAAGATGAATATTGGGGTTTTTATCGTACCATCTTTTAAAGTCTCTGGGGTTATAATCCGCTACTTCTTTGATAATTTTATCGTAGTCTCTGTCTATCATAGAAGAGGCTCTTATAATCATATCAACAGCAATTTCGCATTGTATATCTATAGGTAAATCCTGCATTAAGTTCATAAAAGCAGCAAGATATTCATCTTTTTCGTACCATCTTTGGAATTTGTTTTTCATAAAAGAATTATATCAGAAATAATTTTTTTTTAAATTTTAAAAAAAAAGCTTGCAATATAATTAAATCTTCAATATAATCTCCATAAGAGATATAGAAAGGGGTTCTAAATGAACAAAGAAGAATTAGTACAAGAAATTTCAAAAAAAGCTAAAGTTACTCAAAAAGAAGCTGCTGAAGTTTTGGGCAGTTTAGTAGAAACAATTCAAAAAACTGTAGCTAAAGGTGATAAAGTTACTTTAGTTGGTTTTGGTACTTTTGAATCCAGAAAAAGAGCAGCAAGAACCGGCCGCAACCCTCAAACAGGTAAAGAAATTAAAATTGCAGCTAAAACAGTTCCTGCATTTTCTGCCGGTAAAAAATTTAAAGAACTTGTTAACAAAAAATAGTTTTTTAAAAAATATATTTAAGCAGACTCATCTGAGTCTGCTTTTTTATTGGCAATGTTAACAGTTGAGCGAATAGCCGATTATCTTTTTTGACATTTAAAAAAAAATCATTTATTGTATAATAACGATATTACAGTAAGGATGGATTATGAAAAAAATATTGTTTATACTATTGATTTTTTGTTTTACTACGCTTGTTTCTTTTGCGGACGACAAGGAAGATATTTTAAATATATTTGATAAATATGTTAATGATGCAAACAATTATTCTCAATCATTGCCATATTATTATGTTAATAATGCAAAAATTGTTCGTGTGGTTAATAAAAAACAAGGCGGGCAAAAAGCAATTTTGATTCCCTACGACAGATACTTAAAAGAACTTAAAGGTCACAGTACTCTTGCTAAAACCGTGGGGTATAAAAATAGGTACGTTGATCGTAAAATTACAAAAGTAGACGATGGCTACAAGCTTAGCGCAACAAGAATACCAAGAAACGATAAAGTTGGATTGCCTGCTTATTTTATCTTTACAAAAACAAACTCGGGATGGAAAATTAAAGAAGAGAACATGACAACAAATGTGCAGACATTTTTGAATGCTAAATAGTTTATTCAAAGCCGAGTTGTTTTATTGTTTCTTTATCTTTTAGCCAATTTTTCTTCACTTTTACAAAAAGTTCAAGAAAAACTTTTTTTTCAAGAATCTTTTCAAGTTCAAGCCTTGCGCTTTTGCCGACTTTTTTAAGCATAGTGCCGTTTGAGCCTATTAGTATACCTTTTTGGCTTTCTGAATTTACAATAATTTTTGCTGAAATTTTGTCAATTTTCTCTTCTTCTTTATAATTGTCAACTAAAACAGCAACGCTGTGCGGAACTTCGTCTTTTGTGTTTAAAATAATTTTTTCTCTTATTATTTCACCTGCAATTTCCCTGAGGTTAGTATCTGCTGTTATATCTTCGTCGTAGTATTTTGGACCCAAGGAAAGATAGGTTTTGATTTTTTTAATTAAATCATCAATATTTCTTCCGGTCTTTGCACTTATTTTAACTGTGTCTATATTTTTATTTATTATTTTTTTATAGGTGTAAAGATTGGCTTCTCTTTGTTCTATATTTTTTATTAAATCAACTTTATTTAAAACAAGAATAATCGGAGTACCAATATCTTTGAGGTAATTTTCCCAAATCCATTTGTCTCCAAGACCCGCAGGCGTTGTGGCATCCAGCATAAACAGAATCAAATCCGTGTCAATAAGTGCGTCTTTAGTTTGTTTTGAAAGATATTTACCAAGCTCATTTATCGGCTTATGAATACCGGGTGTGTCTATTAAAACTATTTGAGAATCATCATCAGTGTATATTCCTTTGAGATTTTTTCTTGTGGTTTGTTTCAAGGGAGTTGTAATTGCAACTTTTTGTCCTAAAATTTTATTCAAAAGAGTTGATTTTCCGACATTTGGCCTTGCAACTATTGTTACGAGCCCTGTTTTTACAATATTTTTGTCTTTTTGATTCATTATTTTTACCGATTTTTTTACATTATTCAAAGTTTATATTATAATATGTATTAATTATAATTCAAAATAAAAGAATAAGTTAAAGGATAGTAAAAAGTGGGCGTTTTTAAAAAAATATTTTTTAGTAAATTTACCTTAACCTTATATTCTATAGCACTTATAATTAACACGGCTTTTGGTCTGGAAAGTGAATTTAAAAATTCTTTAAGTAAAATCGAACTTAAAAAAAATTCGCAAAATTCTTACAGCGTTAATTTATATACTCAAAATAAGTTTTCGCAAGAACCAAAAATTATTAAAAAAAGCGATTTAAACTATTATATTTTACTTCCCGAAACAAAAAATGTTTCATCTTCAGTTTCATACTCAAATACTGATATAAGAAGTGTTACAACAAATTCTTATCCTTATGCGGGACAAGATATAAATAACGGCTACACAAAAATTAATATAAATACTACAAGGCCAATAAACTTTAATATAGAAATTAAAAACGAAGCAGTTGCAAAAAAACAAACACAAGCATTAGCTAAGGCGCAAGAAGAAAAAGTTGAGAAAAAAGAAGAAGCTGTAAAAACAAAAACTGAAAAAAAAAATTCATATTCTTCTAAAACAAATATTTCAATAGAAAAAAAATCTTCTATAAAGACTCCAAAAATTGAAAAAGCGCAAAATAAAGTTGTTGAAAAAAAAGTAAAAACAACAAAAAAGTCTTTGGATAACAAACAAAACAAAAAACCAAAAACAATCGAAACAATGGTTGCAAAGGAAGTTGAAAACGCAAAAAAAGAAGCGCAAAATACGAATATTGACGAACCTTTGCAAGAAAAAGAGGTAATTGAAGACATACCTTTAGATAATAATCTTTTGGATAATGATTTATCCGACAGCGAAAATAAAGGTGACTTAAAAGAAGACGAAGATTTTGCAAGTATTTTAAATGAGGCTCAAAAAATTGCGCAAGCTCATAATACTTCTAAAAAAAGTATTATAGAAAAAATTGAAACAAAATTAAAATTTTATTTTAAAAAAGTTAAAAATAAATTTAAAGAATATGGTGTAGGATTCTATGATTTAATGCTTATGCTTATAGCCGGTGTTGTGAGCTTTGTTGTTATGCTTTTGATTTTAAACAGTAAAACAAATTCCGGCGCAAAATTAAAAAGCAAAAAAGACTTATTGGACAAAACGGAAAATGCTTTAAATCCAAAACAAAAACAAACCCAACAGGTGCAAAAGCCCAAAAATGACGGACAATATTTTATTTTTGATAAAAATATAAAACAAACAGGTTTTTGTGATCCGGCAACATCTGCCATAAAAAGAAACTATGAACTTTCAAGTTACGATCCGGAGTTGAGAGATAACTATAATAAAGGTGAGCAAATAACGCCGGATAAAAAAACATACAGCAAAAGTGCGCAGGAAAATGAGTATGATATAATTCAAAAAATATTAAAAGAAGACAGCTTTATAGAAATTGCTCCGGGGGAATTCGAGGCTGTTTCGAAGATTCAGACGGAAAGTTCAAAAAAAGAAATAAAAAATGTAAGCTCTCCGATAAAACAACAGGCAAAAAGAGAAGAAAAAAAGATAGAAAAAGAAGTTTTAGAGCCAATTGTTTTATCCAAAGTTGAAATTGCTCCGGAAAGAGGCTTTATGTGTGTATCGTATAATGATAATATAAGTTTTATGGGCTACATTTTTGATGATGTTTTTGCGCTTTATAATTTTAAACAACCAAAATTGGAAAATTATGATATAAAATTCAGACTGTCCGAAAAAGACGACAAAGCCGCTGATTTTATTGTAAAAGTTGACAAGATAAAAATGCTTATCAGGGTAACAAAGTCTTCAATGGGCTTGGAAGTGGTTTTATAATGAAAAAAAAGATAAGTTTTTTAAAAAAGAATAAAAAACCAAAGTATAAAACTTTAAATATAAAAAATTGGGGCATAAATTACGATAAAAACGAATATAAAGAAATTGTTTTATCTAATTCAAACCATCCTGAGATTATAAATTAATTCTGTTTATTTATTTTCACTGTTCATTTGCTGCATTGTATCATTTGCCTTCATTTCCTGAAGCTTTTGTTGTCCGTTCATAACAACCTGATACAGTCTGTTTAAGTCTTGTTCAAGACCATTTAACAGTTGTTGGGCATATTCTTGGGATTCTTCCCTCATTCTTATTGAATCATTTTTAGCATTTAATCTTAATTCTTGAGCTTCATTGAAAGCTGCCATTTTAATTTGCTGGCATTCTTCAAAAACGCTTTGACGGAATTTTTCCGCATGTTCTTCCATTGCTTTATTTAGGCTTGATTCATTTAAAAGTTTATATCTTTCATTTTCTGCATCCTGAATGATGCGCTCTGCCCTCAGTTTAGCTTCTTGAAGAATTTCATCTTTTTTCTTTAAAATTATTCTGGCATCATTAATTTCATCAGAAATCGAATTAGGAAAAGCATTAACAATTCTGTATAGCTCTTTTGTGTTAACAATCATGCGCCCCGGAAAAACAGGAATTCCATCATCACACAAAGCGCTTAAATCATCAACTAAATCGAACATTTTATTTACTGACTCTGCCATTTTAATTTAAAACCTTTCTTACGTCATCTTGTAAATATTTTACCACATTTTTTGGAACAAATTTAGAAATATCTGTTTTGTGATTAGATAATTCACGAACTATGCTGGATGAGATAAAATTGTGCTCCGGCTTTGTAGACAGAAAAACAGTATCAATGTCAGGCGCTATTACTTGATTGGTCTGACACAACTGAACTTCATACTCAAAGTCTGTGATTGTTCTTAGTCCACGAATTAAAAATTTTGCCCCGATTTGTTTTGCATACTCAACAGTTAAACCGTTAAAGCTTGAAACCGTAACATTTTTCATATCCTTAACGGCTTCTTTGATGAGTTCAACTCTTTTTTCCACACTTAAAAAAGATTTTTTTTCAGGATGCTTTAAAACAGCTATTACAACAGAATCAAACATTGCGCTTGCACGTTCCAGAACGTCCAAATGCCCGTTTGTAATAGGATCAAAACTTCCCGGGTATAGTGCTGTTTTTTTATTAAGTGTAGAATTTTCTATCATACTTAAATATTATAGTACTAAAAAAAATTTATATTAATTTTAACAATTATTATCTTAGTTTTGTATCATTTTCTTAACAAAATTATTTACCCGAAGCGTTTATTTGAGAATTTTCAATTAATTCAATTAATTTATCCTGCCAGCCTGCGTCTTTTTTTAAGAATATATCCGCTCCTCCGTTTAAACATTTAACTTTGTTTTCGGCTTTATTGGATGCTGTGATTACTATAATTTTTGTATCAAGATTATTTTTAGTGATTATTTTTTTTGTTTCATTCAATAAAGTGTAACCTTCTTGTTCTGTTGATACAAATAAGTCCATAACAACAAAAGCATAGTTCGATTTTATAAAAGTATTCAAACCGCTGAAGATATCCTTTGCTACCTGTACATTATATCCCAGGTTTTTCAAAAGAATTTTTAGCTGGTATGTGACTACGCCGATATCGTCTATTACGAGAATATTATTTGAAGTTGGGTTAAAAACCATTGTGTTTTCGCCATTTTGACTTTGTTCTTGTGTTTTGATTTTAAAAACCGCATCAAGAAGATTTTCATCTGTAATATCCTTTGGCGGGTTAAGCTTTGCAATTTTAAAAATCTCTTTTAGTATCTCACTGTTTACTTCAACTTTTTTTTCTGTCATATTATTCACCGATATTGTTCTCTGTGATGCTTGTTATTCTTAAACCAAAGTTGTCTTCTATAATCACAACTTCGCCTCTTGCAACTTCCGTGCCGTTCGCAAGTAATTTTATGGGTTCTATTGTTTTGTTGTCCAATTCTATTATTGAGCCTTTAGTTAAGTCTAAAACTTTTTGAAGTGTGGTATCTGTTTCTCCTAAAATTGCAGACATTTCAAGTTCTACATCAAGTAAGAGATTGTATGTTTTAGATTTTTCAACTCTCTTTGGACGCTCGATGTTTTCAAGCTTTGTAATATCAAGATTTTTAGGTTCTTTTTCCAAAAATTACTCCTTGTTATGGTATTGGTCAGTTATTTTTACACATATTTTATTCTGGTTTATGCCCGGAATTACATAGAATTTTCTATTTTTGTTTATGCAGGCAACCAACTCTTTATCCAGTTTTTGGTCAAGTTTTATTATGTCGTCGACCTTTAGGTCTAAAACATCGTTTATCTCGATATTAGTCGAACCTAATAGCACCTGCATTTCAAGTTCTGCACTTTTTATTCTTTCCAGTGTTTCGTTTTTTCCTATTTCATTTGCAACAACATTTGCATGTTGATAAATATATTGCGGGGTTAATTTTGGAAGAACTGTTTCTAAAACAGGATAAGGAAAACAGATGTTCATCAATCCAAAGTTTTTTTGACCCAATCTTACCTCAAAGGATATCAACGTTACGATTTCTCCGCTTGTTGTAATCGGGACAGAATGATATCCGTTAGCCAGAGTCACAAATTCTGATTTAACGGGTAAAATTGTTCCCCATGCTTCTTCCAATATTTTGATAATTTTTTCAACAAATTTAATTGTGAGCAATTCTTCAATTTGGGTAAGTTCTTTTCCTCTTTCGTTGATAACGCCTGAGCCGCCAAGCATTCTATCTAAGACAACAGCTAAGACTTCGGGGCTCATTCCCATTGAAATTTCTCCGGATAGAGGATTCAATTTAAAAATCATATTCTGGACATGTGACGGCATTGAACAAATGTATTCTTCATATGTCAACTGGTCAACAGAGATTACATCTATTTCAACTTCCATTCTTAAATATCCGGTAAGTATTGTTGCAAGGTGTCTTACAAAATCTCTGTGGATATCCTGGAGTGCTTTTAAGTGTTCTTTTGAAAATTTATCCGGCCTTCTGAAATTATAAAGTTTACAACCCCTTTTGAATTCATCCGATACTGATAATTCGAGGCTGTATTGGTCTTTTTCTTCTATGTTTTCGTCTAAATTAAAATCCTGATTTTCCATCTTAGATAAAGTATACTTTCTTAATTAAAATAATACTATTGCAATACTGTTTTGTCTATCATATCTAAAGAGGATAAAGCGCTTTTGCTTTGAATCTTGCTTTGTTTTTTATTTTTCAATATAATTTATATATCAATAAGGACAATCTATGACATCAACAATAGCTTTAATCGGCAAATCCGGAAGCGGAAAAACAACTTTAGCAAGGGCTTTTTTAAAATTAATCAGAAAGAATTTTCCGACATCTTCAATTCTTCTTGTTGACAATGATTTAACCTCCGAATTATCAGACAGCTTCGGTATTAAATCAAGAAATACAATTTATGGCATAAAATCCGGAAAGCATGAATACAAAACCGGAATTCCCGAAGGAATGACAAAACAAGAATATATTGATTGGGCACTTGAGGATATTGTTGTTGAGGTTGATGAAAATACAGACATGCTTGTGTCTCACTTTGTGACGCCAAAGGACTGCAAATGTCCTTCAACAAAGCTTATGAGAGATTCTTTATCTAAATTTATAGACAGATATGATTTTGTGATTTTTGATTGCGAGTATGATTTAAAGTATTTAAATTTACTTGTAGATTATCCTATAGCAGAAACAATAATAGTTTCGTCAGATAAAAAAGAAAGTATAGCGCTCAGTTCGAAGATAGCTGACTCATCCAGAAAATATGCCGCACAAGGGCAGTTGGGTGTAATTTTAAATAAAGTTAAAAAAGAAAATCTAAATAGCGCACTTGAAGCTATAAACGGCTTGGAGCTCAATTTTTTAGGATACATAGAAAAATTTGAAAAAATGGATTACGATAAAATTCTAAATTGTCTTTCTTTAATTTATTCACGCATGAATTTGCCTCAAGTTGAAGAATAGGGGGTTTATGGGAGAAATTATAGACGGTAAAAAAATAGCATCACAATTGTTTGAAGATCTCAAAATAAAAGTTCAAAAAAGTATCGATAAGCCTGGTTTAGCGGTAGTTTTGGCAAATGATAATCCTTCAAGTAAAATTTATGTTGCATCAAAAGAAAAAAAATCTTTAGAATTAGGTTATCGATCTTATGTTTATCGTTTTGACAAATCAATTACAATGGGAAAATTAATTGAGCTGATTCATGAGTTGAATGAAAACAAAAAAGTTAACGGAATACTTGTGCAACTTCCTTTGTATGAGCATTTAGACGAGCAAAAAATAATTGAGCTTATAAATCCCAAAAAAGATGTTGACGGTTTTCATCCGATTAATGTCGGAAAATTATACTGCGGTCTTGAGCCTTGGGCAAAATGCTGTACTCCGAAGGGTATAATAAAACTTTTAAAAGGATACAATATTCAAATTGAAGGAAAACACGCAGTCGTTGTAGGAAGGTCAAATATTGTAGGAAAACCGCTTGCAGCACTTCTCTTAAAGGAAAATGCCACGGTTACCATAGCGCATTCTAAAACAAAAAACCTAAAGGCACTTACAAAAACGGCAGATATTCTGATTAGTGCTGTCGGAAGACCAAATATAATAACGGCAGATATGGTTAAAAAAGGTGCTGTTGTAATAGATGTCGGAATAACGAAACAATACGACAGGTTTTTAAAAGGTGATGTGGATTTTGATAAAGTTAAATCAATTGCAAGCTATATTACCCCTGTTCCTGGCGGAGTAGGTCCGATGACAATTGCGTGTTTGATGGAAAATACATATGAACTTTTTTTGGAGCAAAATAAATAAATGCAAAATTTCAGAGGAACATTCGTTAATAAAAACAGAGATGCTTGGGTTGAAATCAACCTTGCAAATTTAGAGCATAATGTTTTAAAAATTAAAGAGTTTTTAAAAAATAATTGTTCTAATCATTCTGACATGCCGGAACTTTTTGCGGTCGTAAAAGCAGACGCATACGGGCATGGTTCTATAATGTGTGCTCCTGTATTAATTGCTTGCGGGGTAACCTATTTTGGTGTAGCCAGTATAGATGAAGGGATTGAATTAAGGGAAAACAAAATAGACAAACCAATACTTGTTTTAGGCGCAAGTCCTCTTTGGGCATTTGAAAATGCACTAAAATATGATATAGAGCTTTCTATTTTTAATGAAGAACATATTGAAAGTGCTAATCAGCTTTTTAAAAGATTAAATAAAAAACTAAAAGTCCATATTAAACTTGATACTGGAATGAACAGGATAGGTATAGAAAAAAACGAAGCGTCAGCTTTTATTAAAAAGGTTTTAAATTGCGATTTTATAGATTTAAGAGGTATTTTTACCCATTTTGCCGATGTTGAAAATAAGGAATTATTTAAACGTCAGATTTGCGAGTTTGAAGAAATTATAAAACCATACAATAATGAATTGAAATCTAAAAAAGTTAAAATTCATTGTCTTAATTCTCCCGGGATTTTTTCATACCCCGAATACTCTTTTGATATGGTAAGAATGGGGGTAATAATGTGGGGATTGAGCCCGTATCTAAACAATCCTTTAAATCTTCCTAAAATGCTTCCGGTGATGGGACTAAAAGCAAGAATTACAAATATTCATACCCTTAAGGCAAATGACGGTATAAGCTATGGGCATACTTATATAGCTCCTTGCGATAAAAAAGTTGTTACAATTCCCATAGGTTACGCAGATGGCGTTGCAAGAGCACTTTCCGGAAAGATAAGTGCCGGTTTGAACGGTAAAATAATTAAACAAATCGGAAGAATAACAATGGATCAAATGATGTTTGATGCATCCGAAGTAGAATGTGCGGAAGGAGATATAGTTGAATTATTGGGTGAAAATAATAAAGAAGATTCAATAGATTCCTGGGCGAAAAAATTGGACACGATTAACTATGAATTAACCTGCAGGTTAAAAATGCGTCTTCCGAGAATTTATGTAAGATAAAAGGAAATAAAATGACAGAGAAAAAAACAGCATTGTATGAAGAACATATTAAATTAAAGGCAAAAATGGTTTCGTTTGGAGGCTGGCTTATGCCTGTGCAGTATGAAGGTATTATAAAAGAACACAATTTTACAAGAGAATCGGCAGGATTGTTTGATGTTTCACATATGGGCGAACTATATATTAAAGGAAAGGATTCTTTAAAGTTTCTGGAGTCTTTAGTGCCCCAAAAAATATCGGACTTAAGACAAGGTAGGGCACTATACTGCCAATTAACAAATGATGATGGCGGAATAGAAGACGATATGATTGTGTATAATTCCTTTGGAATTATCGAAGAAGCTGATTATTTGGTGGTTGTTAATGCTTCAAGAATTGAGGATGATTTTTCTTTTATAAAAAATAAATCAAGAAATTTTGATGTTGAAATTATAAACAAAAGTGATGAATTTTCAATGTTGGCTCTGCAAGGACCAAAGGCAAAATATATTATTGAAAAAATGGGTATTGAAATTAAAGAACAACCTGAGTTTTTTTCATTTAAAAAAGCAAATTTAAATAATATTCCTGTTTTTTTAATGCGTAGCGGCTATACAGGTGAAGACGGCTTTGAACTATTATTTAAAAACGAATTTGCATCTGTTCTTTGGACTAAGACACTTTCTTATGAAGAAGTTGTGCCTGTAGGTTTGGGTGCAAGAGACACTTTAAGACTGGAAGCGGCACTTCCTTTGTATGGTCATGAATTAAATGAGTATACTACTCCTGTTGAATCTTCTCTCGGCTTTTTCATTCCAAAAGACAAAAAAGAAGATTATAGCGGGAAAAATATAATTCTATCTCAGAAATTAAAACAAACTCCTTTAAGAAGAAAGCTTTTTGCTTTTATGATGGAAGATAAAGTAATTGCAAGGGAAGGTTATGAAGTCTTTTTAAATAATAAATCTATAGGAAAGGTGACATCAGGAGCACCAAGTCCTACTTTAGGAAAAAATATCGGTTTTTGTATGATAGAATTTGTTGGGCTGGATAATGAATTAGTATCAAAACTTAACAATATTGAAGAAAGTATTGGCATATGTATACAAATTATGGTAAGAAATAAATTATATAATGCAAAAATTGTCAAAAAACCTTTTATAAAAAAGAAATATGATAAATAGGAGAATAAAAAAGTGAATATACCTGACGGGATTTTATGTTCTAAAACCCATGAATGGGTTTTAGAGGAAGGTAATTTGGTATCGGTTGGTCTAACAGATTGGGCAGTTGAGCAATTGGGGGATATAGTTTTTGTTGAACTCCCGGAAGTTAACTCTAAATTTTCTAAAGATGAAGTTTTTGCAACAATTGAATCGGTAAAAGCTGCAAGTGAAATTTACATGCCTGTGGCAGGTGAAGTTGTTGAAGTAAATGAAAATCTTATAAATTCGCCGGAACTTATAAATGAAGACCCCTTTTCTTCTTGGCTGGTTAAAATAAAATCTGAAGATTTTCAGCAAGATTCGCAAGGATTATTGGAATACACTGACTATAGAGACGAAGTTCAATAAGAAGGTAAAATGTATAATTTTGAGGCATTAAATAAACAAGACAGAGATGAGATGTTGCTTTCTGTCGGAGTGAAGTCAATCGATGAATTGTTTGAAATTATTCCAAAAGAAGCCAGGGCTATGGATTTACCGCTTGGAGAACCAAAGGATGAACGGGAAGCGCAGAAGTATTTAAAAAAACTTTCTTCTTTGAATAAAATTGACTATCTTTGTTTTCTTGGTGGAGGCGCAAGAAAAAGATATATTCCCTCTTTGGTTTCGGATATATCTTCAAGATTTGAGTTTTTGTCTTGTTATACGCCATATCAGGCTGAGATTTCTCAGGGTACTTTGCGTGTTATGTACGAATTTCAATCACTGATATGCACTTTGTTGAATCAGGACGTTTCAAATGCTTCTGTATATGATGGTGCAACAGCGTCTGCCGAATCTATTTTAATGGCGGCACGATTAAAAAAAAGAAATAAAGTTTTTGTTTACGACGATGTCAATCCAAATTATCTTGAGGTTATAAAAACATACCTTTGGGCAAATGATATTGAACTTATAACAGGAAAAGAATGTTTTGAAAAGGATTTATGTGCAAGGGTTTATGAGAGTCCAAACAGGTTTGGCGAATTAAAGGAAATGCCTGTAAAATCTTCGGATGAGCTTATAATAGCAATTGTAGATATCTTGCCCTTTGTTTTATTTGAGCCGCCAAGTGCGGATATTACCGTAGGGGACGTTCAGTCTTTGGGAATAAATTTAAATTTTGGTGGAGCTTATGCAGGTTTTATTGCTTGCAAGGATGCATATAAAAGACAACTGCCCGGAAGAATTTCAGGCAAAACAATTGATAAAAACGGAAAAACTGCCTATTGTCTAACTCTTCAAGCGAGAGAACAACATATAAGAAGGGAAAAAGCCACATCAAATATATGTTCAAATCAAGCTTTGGTTGCTTTTTGTACAAATTTGTATTTAAGAAAAATAGGAAAAACAGGCTTAATAGAAATTGCAAACAGATCATTTAAAAATGCGCACAAACTTGCTGATAAACTAAAAAAACTTGGTTTTGAGATAAACAACAAAGAATTTTATGATGAATTTACAATGAATACAGGTTGCAGCGACAAATTTCTTGCATTTATGAAAGATAAAGGTATACTTGCAGGGCTAAAGATAGACAAAAATAATGTTTTAGTTAGTGTAAGCGAATTATTTGACGATGAAGAAATTGGTCAGTATATTAGTTGTGCGGAAAAATTTTCGTTTATCAGAATTTAATTAAATTAATGTCTAATGTATTTTGAAAACCTTTGGTTTAATATGAACAATATTAAAAAAGGAGGTTTTTATGTGCAAAACTTATGATGCTATTTATGAAATTGCAAAACATTCAGAATCTAATATTCTGATTTGTTCTTTAGGACATTTAAAAGTTGAAGGAGAACTTTTTAAATGCGACAAGGACAATGATAATAAGTGCTATGATGGTGTTATAACCTTGAAAGATGCAAAAGTTTGCTGCCCGAAAAGTGATTATAAAAAAGAGTATGCCTGGATTAATATTTCATCTAAATTCATTCAGGCATTTGCTTTTAAATGTTGTGAAAAAAACAGTTAATTGTGTTTTAATTTAAAAGCTTCCTTGAATAAAGGAAGCTTTTAAATATTATTTTATTTTTTATTTATGCTAAAAAATATTTGTCTAAATCATCTTCAAGCCTTGCAAGCTCTATAGCCTCGTCTTGAGCATCAATTGCCTGATTGTTTGCTATTTCTGTTTGTGCAGGAGCTTGAGTTTGTTGTACCGGTGCTTCTGTTTGAGGAGCCGGTGCTTCTGTTTGTGCAGGAGCTTGAGTTTGTTGTACCGGTGCTTCTGTTTGAGGAGCCGGTGCTTCTGTTTGTGCAGGAGCTTGAGTTTGTTGTACCGGTGCTTCGTCAAAAGTTGTATTATTGCCGGCGTTATTGCTTTGAGTTACTACAGGCGGAATAGTTGCTTCTGTTTCAATAATTTGTTCTGTTTGTTTTGGTGTTTCTGTTTGGGCTGTATTTATATCGCCAAATCCTGCACCACTGTCATTAGCTCCGCCTTCTTGATCATTTGAAGAATCATCCGTTCCGATGTCAGGGCATTCTGTTTGAGGAGGTGTAGTGCTTTCAGATTCAGTTTCTGTTTCTGATTCACTCGGAACTGTTTCTGAAGGCAATGTTTCTGATTCAGACTCACTTTCTGATTCACTTTCAGATTCTGATTCTGTTTCATCGCCAAAATCTATATCGCCATCATTAGCATCATTATCATCTTCTGTTGAATCTATGTCAGTTTCTGTTTCAGATTCACT
>CALVAA010000021.1 GCA_944325315.1 Candidatus Gastranaerophilales bacterium | reverse complement strand
AGACTTCCGCTTACTTTTTTTGTAAATAGCGGAGCAAACGCCGCAACAATACAAGATATCACAATAAGTGAAATCAATATTTCAACAAGTGAAAAAGCTTTTTTCATAGTATTCCTAACTTTTCTGTCAATTAAGTGCAAAAAATGACCTATTTTTACCTATCTTGTCATGAATTCTATCAAATAGGTAATTTATTGTCAATAAATTACCTAATATTACATTTTTTAAAAAAACAAACCTATATAGAATATTAATGAGGGAAAAATGAGTAATATTAAAATTTTATTCGGTAAAAAAGTAAAAGAATACAGAAAAAAAAGAGGTTATACCCAGGCCGGGCTGGCTGAGCTTGTAAATGTCGATGACAAACACATAAGCTGTATTGAAGGAGGAAAAAACTTTCCCTCCCCGGATTTAATAGACAGACTTTCAAGAGCGCTCAAAGTTGAACCTAAAGATTTTTTTGAATTTTATCATTTAGATGAATCAGAAAATTTAAAAAATGAAATAATACAAATGCTTGAAGTGCTAAAAAAAGAAGATCTGATTTTAGCACATAAATATATCAGAACTTTTTTAATCTAAATAAAATACCGTTACAACTTTATGAGATTCTTCAGCGAATTCTACTGCTTTGTGAAGAGTGTTTGAAGAATGTGATAAAAAACAAATTAATTGTTGGCATTGTGAAATTATCTCACGGTTGCATATTCTGGAAGCGTCTGCCAATGTCATCATTGCTCTATCCGGATGCTCTATTATATTGGGAACACCAATTAACTGGTCTTGAACATCTGAAGGTTGTTGACCTATTGTTTGGGGAAGAATAATTTTTAACTTATCCGGATTCGCTTTAAGAGCCCCTCTTATAGCAGCGGCATTAGTTCCTGATGAGCCGCCCGATGTAATTATTGTGTTTCCTTGCATAACAAGGCTTGTGGTTAGAGTTTCGATAATTTGTTGATGAGTAATAGTAAGATTTCTTGATCCGATAATAGCAATTCTTTTGGCGCTTTGTCTTATTGTAGCAAGCTCTTGAGCAAGTGCATCTACATCATCGCCTTCTGATGGTTCAACTTTATCTAAATCTTCAAGCGGAACTACAATTGAGGGCGGATTTTGCTTATCGAAATTTTCTTCCATATTTGTTTACTTATTCCTTTATTTTTTTCTTGTATAATGTTGTTTATAATAATACCATATTTATTCATTTTTGAAAATACTTAGAGGGGACAAATAGTGTTGACGCATATGGAAGCTGAATTTTTACAAGGGCTTAATAACGAACAAAAACAGGCGGTTTGCATAAAAAATGGTGCAATTCTTGTTTTGGCCGGTGCCGGAAGCGGAAAAACAAAAGTATTAACTTCGAGAATAGCAAATCTTGTTTCAAGCGGCGTAAGCCCTAATGAAATTTTAGCTGTAACTTTTACAAATAAAGCAGCAAAAGAAATGCAACAAAGACTTTCAAAGTATTTAGGTGAAAACGTCGTAAAAAGAATGTGGGTCGGAACTTTTCATAATATTTGCGGCAGAATTCTAAGGTATGACCTTGAAAATTATAAAACAAAAGACGGCAGGCACTGGGATAATAACTATGTAATTTATGATGTTACCGATACTAAAACCGTTATTAAAAATGCTTTAAAAAAATTAAATATTGATGAAAAATCTTTTGAAATTAAAGCGGTAAAATCAGCAATTTCAAATGCTAAAAATAAAATGCAGGATGCTTATGCTTTTGCTACACTTGCACGTGATTATTATAATCAAAAAATTTCAGAAATATACTATGAATACGAGCGGCAGCTTGCCTTAAATAACGCTATAGATTTTGATGATATGCTAATGCTAAGCGTAAATTTATTAAAAGAAAACGAAGATATAAGAAAAAAATATGAAAATCGTTTTAAACATATTCTGGTTGATGAATTTCAAGACACCAATAAAGCTCAGTATGATTTAATAAATTTATTATACCCGCCTGATTCATCAAAAGATGAAACAGGTTCGCTTTGTGCTGTCGGTGATGTTGACCAATCAATATATTCCTGGAGGGGAGCGGATTTTAAAATTATTCTTAATTTTCAAAATGATTATAAAAACACAAAATTAATTAAACTTGAACAAAACTACCGCTCTTGCGGAAACATACTTGAAGCTGCCAATTTTGTTATAAAAAACAATGAACAGAGACTTGAAAAAAATCTTTATTCAAACAAAGGTCAAGGCGAAAAACTGGGTCTTTATGAAGCGCAGGACGATTTTTCGGAAAGCAGATACATTGCAAGAAAAATTGAAAATATTAATTACAGAAAAGATGAAATAGCAATTCTTTACAGGACAAACGCCCAATCCCGTTCAATTGAAGAAGCGCTTATGAGTTATTCAATTCCTTATAAAATTGTCGGAGGGTTAAAGTTTTATGAAAGAAAAGAAATCAAAGATATAATTGCATATTTAAAACTAATTTATAACCATAATGATTCTCAAGCGCTAAGAAGAATTATAAATGAGCCTAAAAGAGGCATAGGGGATACTACAATAAGTAAGCTTTCGAATTGGGCAGATAAAAGAGAACTAAGCATATATGAAGCTTTAAAACACTTAGATGAAATTGAAGAAATAAATGCTTCAGCAAAAACTAAACTTAAAAATTTTTATACAACAATTGAAGAAATTACATCTAAACAAAATGAGTATATGCTGTCAGAGTATGTTCCTTATGTATTAGAAGCAAGCGGTTATAGCCCTTCTTTAAGGCAGGATGATAGTGTTGAAAACCAGTCTCGTCTTGAAAACTTACAAGAATTTGTAAATGTTGTAAAAGAATTTGAAACAGACGATTTTACACTTGAAACAGAAGATGACCTTGGAGCTTTGGGAAATTTTTTATCTCAAGTAGCACTTGTAAGTGATATTGATGAAATTAAAGATGATGAAAAAAGCGTTACTTTAATGACGCTCCACGCTGCAAAAGGATTAGAGTTTCCCGTTGTATTTTTAGCCGGACTTGAAGACGGCATTTTTCCTCACTCAAGAAGTGTTGCTTTCGGGGGAGGCAATACAGAACTCGAAGAAGAAAGAAGATTAATGTATGTGGGGCTTACAAGAGCAAAAGAAAAGCTTTTTTTAACATACGCTAAACAAAGAAAAGTCTGGGGAAACTATCAAACTAATCCTAAAAGCAGATTTTTGGATGAAATCCCATCTTCATTAATTGAAGATGAATCGTCGGCTCAAGGCGGCTTTAGTCAACTAAAATCCAGCTTTAAGGCTGCTGTTTCAAGTGTAAAAGAAAAAAAATCATATGAATATAGTTCCAAAACAAATACTGATTCATCTTTTAAGGGTAACTTTGCAAGTTCACTAGCAAGAATAAAACAAAGCAAGCAAAAATTTGAAGAAAACAAAACCCTTCCAAAGACTGAAATTAAACACACAAATGCTTTTGTTGTAAAAAAGAAAGAAGACGGTGAAAAAAAAGCACAAAATTCTGCTTCAATTGCTGAAATGATAGCTAAAGCAAAACAAAAAGCAATATCTCCTGCCGACGGCAATAAAAACAGGTCGGAAGGGTTTTTCCCTATCGGGACAAGAGTTTTTCATACAAATTTTGGTGTTGGGAAAATAGTAAGCGTTCTAAAAGAAAATAATGCTTCTTGTTATGTTGTAGAGTTTACAAAATACGGCAAGAAAACACTTGATTGTATGACATCTAATTTGAAAACATTCTAAATATTTATATTAAAAACTTATAAGCAGAAATATTCAAAACGTCTGCTATAGCTAGTAGTCTTTTAATGCTCGGGATTTTTTTCCTCTCTCAATTTCGGAAAGATAATCGCATGATATATTGGCAAGTTCGCTTAATTCCTCCTGGGTCAAGCCTTTTTGTTTTCTGTAAAATTTAATATTTTTTTGAATTTGACCTACCGTATGATTTGCCATGTTACAATTTTAATATTATAATTATGATAAAATAACAGGCATATAGCACGGAAAGCTTGTTAATGTTATAAACCATAAAAACGAGTTTGCCCTACTCGTTTAGCCCGCTTTTAGGAGAGATTGAAGCGGGTTTTTTATTTTGTGATATAATTTCGATATGGAAAACAATTATATTTCAATAGGAAAAATCACTAATTTTTTTGGTATTAAAGGCGAAGCCAAGGTCGGATACGACAATATTAATCAGATAAAAAACGCTAAAAATGTTATTTTATTGGACGATGTTTCAAAAAAAGAACTCAAGATTAAAAGCGTGCGTTTCCATAAAAATTTTGCAATTGTAAAGTTTGAAGAAATTAATGATATAAATGAATTAATGCAATATAAAGGCCAAAGACTTTTTGTTTCAAAAGAAGAGGCTTTAAAAAAGCTCGAAAAAGATGAGTTTCTTATTAATGATTTAATCGGATGTATTGTTTTTAATAAAAATGAGGAAAAAATCGGCGAAGTGGTTAATGTTTCATCCAATGCTTCTCAAGATTTATTAAACATTAAAACCTTAATAGGTCAAATTAAGCTTGTACCTTTTGTTGACGAGTTTTTTCCTTTAGTGGACATTGAAAATAAAAAAATTATAATAAACCCAATAGAAGGACTTTTGTCTTGATTTATGATGTGATTACTCTTTTTCCTGAAATAATAAATTCTTATTGTTCTTGTTCAATTACAAAAAGAGGAATTGAAAAAGGTATTATTAGTGTCAACACTTATAATCCCAGGGATTTTTCCATTGATAAACATAAAAAAGTAGATGATACTCCCTATGGCGGCGGAAGCGGCATGGTACTTACTTGTCAACCCATTTTTGACTGCTACCGAAGTATAGAACGCAAGGAAAATTCTGAATTTATAATGCTCACCCCTCAAGGGGAAAAATTCAGTCAGGAAATTGCGGATGAATTATCAAAAAAAGACCAGCTTATTTTTCTTTGCGGACACTATGAAGGCTTTGACGAAAGGATAAGATTGGGCTTAAAACCAAGAGAAATTTCAATCGGAGACTTTGTTTTGACCGGAGGTGAACTCCCTTGTTTGATTTTAATCGACTGCATTTCGAGGAATTTAAAAAACTATCTGGGAAAGGATAATTGTGCATCAAATGACAGCTTTTCAGAGGGTTTAGAAGGGCTTTTAGAATATCCGCATTATACAAAACCAAGAGAATTTGAAGGAATGAAAGTGCCTGAAGTTTTATTGAACGGTAATCATAAGGAAATTGAGAATTTTAGGAGAAAGGAAAGCTTAAAAAGAACAAAAGCAAAGCGCCCTGATTTGCTCAACTAATTTTAAAAGGCCACCACCTCCAATCACTTAAAAGCCTATATTTTAAGTATAACAGGTGTTTTAAAAAAGTCATTATTTTTTGTCGGAATTTAAAACAGCAGTCTAAAAATATGGCTAATTTTTGGTAATTTTTAAATAATTATGATATAATATTGTTCTTTTTTTCGAAGGGATTGACTTCGCCTTTTTTTAATTTATATATTTCTCCGCATTTTGAACAGGCAAGAATTTTCCCGGTTGAGTCAATCGGAATGAACAAATGTGAACATTTTTCAGGCTCATCTTCAATTATGGCGGCAGGTTTATTTTTTCTTTTTTTAAAATCTTCTTTTAATTTTAAAAATAATTCAATTATATACATTTTTTAGCTTTTTAACTTATAATTTTATTATGAATAATAAAATTAAAAAATTCATCTCATCAACCGTATCATACCATGATTTTAGGGAGGCAATCCATATAGCTAATGAATTAAATTGCGGGATTGAAATTTCCCGTTTTGGAAGGCTTGTTGATATTGAAGATAATTTTGAAAAAAACAAAAAAGAATACAAAGCGATTTTAAACGATTTTGACGGTAAAGTTACACTCCATGGGTTTTTTTCAAATCTTAATATTGCGGCAAAAGACCCTTTAATTAAAAAAGTAAGCACAAAAAGATACTATCAAAGCTTGGAACTTGCAGCTTGTTTTGATGCTGAAACGGTTGTTTTTCACACATGCTTTAACAATCTTTTGAAGCAGAAAAAATATCAGGAAATGTTTTTTTTAAAAAATATCGAATTTTACAAAGAATTCATTGAAGAATTTAAGGCTTTAGGTATAACGGCTACAATTGAAAATGTTCATGAACCAAACCCTGTTTTTATAAGAGACTTAATAGCGGCAATAAACAGTTCCAATTTAAAAGCAACAATCGATATAGGGCATTGTAATTTGCATTCTGATATTCCGGTTTCTTCTTGGATAAAAGAATACGGTATTATGCTTCATCACATGCACTTTCATAATAATTTTAAGCAGGAAGATTCCCATTCAAGCCTTTTAAAAGGCGATATAGATATTAAATCTATACTTTTGGCATTAAAAGAATTGCATTTGTTCCCGCAAGTTACGTTTGAAATATTTGATAAAGAAGAACTATATGAATCAGTAGAATATTTTAATTTACTATGCGCTGAAATTGGTATTCCTTGTTCTTGATTGGTTTTTTTAATTAAAATTGCACTGCAAACAAATTTGAAATATAGAATATAATTATAATTTATATTATAATTTTTTATAAAAAATTATAAGGATTTATTATGTTTAAAAAAATTAAAAACGGGGATGAAGCTGCTTTTTAAACTCTGCTTATAATAGCTGCTTTTATTTTTTGCATACCCTATATGATTTTAACAGGTAATACTCCCCAAATTTATAACGATATAGTGCTTGAATGGACAAGCAGAGTTTTTGCCAATAAATCCGCTGAAATGTTTTTAATTTATCTTCTGTCCTTTTTTGGTATTATCTCTTATCTGATATATTACTTTTTTGTTAAATATAAAAATAAAAATGAAACAGAAAATATTAAGGAAATTCCAATTTCAAAACCGGTATTGTTCTTAATCGGAGCAGCAGTATTCTATGAAACATTAGTTGTTTTTGATATTAAAAATTTTGTTTTTATATTTGCTTTTTTATATACTTTAATCTTATATTTTAAAAACAAAAATAAAATTATTGACGGCTTAATATTTTATTTTATTAATTTATACACAGTATATGCAATTTTCAGGCTCTATGCTTCCTTTGCATATTGATAATGAATATAAAGTTTTAGGATTTATTTTAAACGCACAAAACATTATGGGAGAGCTTGAAAGAGATGTTTAAAGATTATTCTTTTGTGTTTGATATTGACGGAACTATTTGTCCTATAAAGAAAAAAGAGGAAAAATACGAGGATTTAGTGCCTTATAAAAATATTGTTGAAAAAATAAAATACTATAAAAATAATGGCGCAAAAATTGTTCTTTATACATCAAGAAATATGAACTCATACAATGGAAATATAGGGCTTATAAATAAGCATACTGCTTCTGTTTTAACTAAATGGCTTGAGAAGTGGGAGATTCCTTATGACGAGATTGTTTACGGAAAAGTATGGCCGGGACATAAGGGTTTTTATGTTGATGATAGAACCATAAGACCGGATGAATTTTTAAATAATTCAATTGAAGAATTGGAAGGAATTTGCGAAAAATCAAGAAGCAATATTAAACTGCAAGGGCGGCAAAATAAGATAGATATAGTAATTACAATGGGAGGATTGGGCTCAAGATTCAGGAAAATGGGGTATGATTTTCCAAAGTATATGATAGAAGCAAAAGGAAAAACTCTTTTTGAATGGTCAATGATTAGCCTTGAAGGGTTTAAAGATAGTGCCGATAAATATATTTTTATTGCCTTAAAGGATGAAAAGAAAGATGTAGAAAGTTTTATTGAAACTGAGTTAAAAAAATTAGACATTAAAAAATATCATATTATTATAATTGATGAATTAACAGACGGACAAGCTACAACAGCAATGCTCGCTAAAAAATATTGGAATAGTGAAAATTCTTTATTGATTTATAATATTGACACTTATGTTGAAAAAAATGAAATGAAGACATCTCAATTAAAAGGCGATGGCTTTATTCCTTGTTTTCAAGCACCAGGAAATCATTGGAGCTTTGTAAGGCTGGATGAAAATAATGAAGTGGTTGAAATTAAGGAAAAAGAAAGAATATCAAATTATTGCACTATTGGCGCATACTACTTTAAAACCTGTAAATTGTATCAGAATTTGTATGATGAATTTTATAGCGAACAACAATTTTCTAAGGAAAAATATGTTGCTCCTTTGTATGATTATCTGCTTAAAAAAGGAGGAAAGATTTATATTTCGGATATAGATTCTAAAAAAGTACACGTACTCGGAACTCCTGAAGAATTGGAAGAATTTTTAAAATGAATAAATTATTTAAACAAATGATAAATTTTATAGGCTATAGCGGGATTGGCTGGGTTTTAGACTTTTCTTGCTATACAATATTGTCTTTGTTTTGTTCTAATTTATTTTTGGATAATGCAATAGGAGCAATTGCCGGAGTGACTTTTGTTTTTGTATTTTCAACAAGACATATCTTTAAAAACAACAGCAAAATTCCGCTTGGTATAAAATATTTTATTTATATTCTTTATCAAATAGTGCTAATTTATCTGGTATCAAAATTATTGGTATATATTAATGACACTATAATAAATTGTTTCGCTAAGTGCTTTATTGTTAATTTTTCTGCGGTATTGTCAAAAATATTTATTACTCCAATTACAATGATTTTGAACTTTTTTATAATGAAAGGCCTTGTTGAAAAAGTGTGATTAAATTTTTAGTTGTTACACTCATCTATTACTTGTCCGAAAATTAGCCTTAGCCCTCCAAAGCGTTTTCTTAAAGTTTTTCTCATTCCGCAAGTTATTGCATTAATATTTGAGCTTATTCCGTTGACATTTTCCATAGTTGTCGGCAGAGAACCGTTGATTCCTCCTGTCAGGGCTGCTATATTATCAGTTGTTTTTTCAATGTAGTCTACCGTTGCATTTATCTTTTCCTGCTCAAGGGAGTTATCAATTTTTTTAGTCAAATTTTCAATGTTTTCTGTTGTTGAGTATATATTTTTTCGGTTTTGCAATAAAATTTTATCCAGGGTTTGAAACATGTTTGCAAGCTCCAGTGAGGCTTTGTTTAAGTTTTCGATGCTTTGGGCAAAGTTCCTTTTAATTGCTTCAAGATCATCAGGATTCTGGTTTTGTAAAAATGTATCTATATCGCTGCTTACTTTTCCTTCTATAATACTGCCGTTTGATAACATAATATTTGAGGGATTTTTTGGATAAATTAATTCAAGAAAATCTTTTTCTTTTTTGTCTCTTTTCTCTTTTTTTAAAATGGCAGCAGTGTTTTTGGGTAAAAGAAGCTTTTTAGGATAGAGCACAATTTTAACAAGCGTATGATTAAAATCTTTGCTGTGTTTTCTTTCTTTTGCTTTTCCGATAATTATACCCTTATAATAAACAGGGATATTTTCCTGTATTGGGCGCAATTCTTTGAATTTTGCACTGATGTATGTGTAGTTTAGTGCTTTTAGTATAGAAATTACTAAAAAAGTAATCAAAATTAAAGAGGATACAAGTAAAATTTTTTTCATAGTTAAAATGATAATAACTATTTTAAAATTTAGATATTAACTTACTTACTTAGTTTTTGTCTCATATCTTGTATAATCTCATAGGTAATGTAGCAGTCTTTTAGTGCCCTGTGAGCATTTTGCGTATCAATATTTAAATGATTTGCAATGTTTGTTAGTTTGGAAGATGCCAAGTTATAAATTTTTCTTGCAAGAACCAAAGTGTCGAAAAAATTATTGGGCAGGGTGTTGTTATAAAATTGTTCAAGATTTTTATTTATAAACGAAAGGTCAAATCTGATGTTGTGTCCCACAATCGGGTTTGTTTGAATAAAATTACAGAAATTTTTTAAAGCACTTCTGCATTCTATTGCATCTTTAAGCATTTCATTTGTTATTCCTGTAAGGTTCGATATAAAAGACGGTACAGGTTTGTTTGGCCTTACAAGAGAAGAAAATTCATCTTCAATTTTGTTGTTTTTAATTTTAAGAGCGCAAATTTCAATAATAGAATCATTCAGAACACTGAAGCCGGTTGTTTCAATGTCTACAATAACACAGTTTTCAGGAATATTATCCAGACTGTTTGGCTTTGTGTGTTTTTGCTTTAAAATTTCAGGCGTATCGTTTGTATCCGAAAATAAATTTAATTGCATTCTTTCTCCAAAAAAATTTTATTATAATAATTATACCATGGTTATACAAAGGTTTATTATAAATAAGCACTAAACAATACCTTTTTGTATAATACAAAGAATAAATAATAACTAATATTATAAATGCAATGAAGCTAAAAATAATATTAGTCGGTTTTTTAATGTGTGTACAATTTGCTTTGGCAAATGATATTTACGTAAGAACTTTTGACGAACTTATGCAGTCGGCTGATGATAGTATCAGCGGAGATACTATAATTATTTTAGATAACCTTGCTTCAACCGAAAATATAGGAAACGGTTTTTATACAAAAGAGATTACTTTCGAAGGGGATAATCACTTTATTGACGGAGATAATGTTTTTGGCGGTTTTGTGTTGAGTAACGGAGGCCTTTTTGAAAATCTTCAAATAATTAATTGTAAAGGGCAGCTGAGCGGAAATTCATATTTTGCAGGTGCAATACTTAATGCACTGTCTGATACAGTTATAAAAAATGTTGTATTTAATGATAACCATGCTGATTCTCAAAGTTTTAATTTTGCACTGGGTGGAGCTGTTTATAATTATAGAGACGGGAAACTTTCAATTGATTCTTCGCTTTTTTATAATAATTATACGGACGCTGCAAGCTCATCCGGCGGGGCTTTAGGTTCTGAAAGCGATACTACGGGTACAACCGAAGTCGATATAAATAATTCAATATTTAGCAACAATTATTCTAAAGGTTCTGTCACTTCTTATGGAGGAGCTGTTTATAACGGCAGAAACAGTACTTTGAATATCGCTTCTTCTTTGTTTGACAGCAATCGTGCTATCGGTGATGAAAGAGATACGTATACCTATGGTGGTAGTATTTTTAATATAGGCCGGATGGATATTAAAAATACATATTTTAACAATAACCATGTTCTTGGCTCAAACGGTTCTTTTTCTTATGGCGGAGCTATTTATAATAACAGTGATTTAAATATTGAAAATTCCGTTTTTAATAACAACTATATAAATTCCGATATTGATGCTTCGGGAGGGGCTATTTATAATTATATAAACGGAAAATTAACGATTAAAAATTCTGCATTTTTAAATAATTATTTGGAATCTTCTTCTTCAAGGGGCGGAGCTATTGGAAATGAGGGTGAAGTTATTATTGAAAATTCTACTTTTCAAGGAAATAAAGACCAAAGCGGAGCAAACGATATTTTTTCCAATAATATTATTAGATTTAAAGGCGAGGGTACAACAAATATTTTTGATGGCATAAGAGGGAGCGGTTTAATATATAAAGAAGATTCCGGCATTTTGAATTTGGGGGGAAATAATGCTAACTACAGAGGCGATTTTTTATTTCAGGGAGGTAGGGTAAATATACTCAAAGGATGCAATTATTTTAATAGCAAAAATACAAGTTTTTCATCAGGTGTAATTTTTGATATGCAAAATAGTGAAATAAATAATATTAATTTTGGCTCAATGAATCTGTCTCAAGAATCATATATCTATCCGGATGTAAACTTTAATACAAATACAATGGACACTATAAGTGCGGATTCTTTGAGCGGACAGGGAAATATTTACATTCCCGACCTTTTAATTTCAGGCACACCGGAAGGCAATTTTATATCAATACCTTTTAGTAATTCCGTCCTTAAAGATTCAATAAGATATAGCCCTAAAATAATAAAAACTCCTATTTTTGATTATTTTTCTTCTTATAACTCGCAAGATGGTAATTTTAACTTTTCAAAAAAAGGTTTTAATTCCGGAATTCTCTCCTCTTTGGTTTCGTCACAACTTGCAGGATATCTAATGCAAATAGACACTTTTAACAGAGTATTTTCAAATCTTGATATGGTTATGGTTATGGACGAATATGATAAAGTCGGGGTGTCTTTTCAAAATAAAGTTGCTTCAATAAGTAAAAATCGGTTTGAATTTTCTAATTTATCAATACCTGAACAAAGAGAAGGAATTTGGTTTAAGCCTTATTCTGTCTTTGAAAATGTTCCTTTGAAAAACGGAATTGATGTTTCAAATATTGGTTGGGGAAGTTTATTTGGTTCACAGAGCGGATTAAAAGATTTAAAAAAGGGCTGGAAGGGAATGTTTGGTGCTTATGCAATGTATAACGGCTCTTATCAGACATTTGACAATAACGATATATATAATAATGGCGGCTTATTTGGTTTGACTGCTGCGTTTTATAAAAACAAATTTTATTCTCTTTGGAGTATAAATGCAGGGGCAAATTGTGCAAAAGCGCATACATATTTCGGAAGCGAAGATTTTACAACATTGAATGCCGCTGTTGCACAAAAAACAGGTTATAATCTTTCTTTATTTAACAACAGGTTAATCATGCAGCCGAATTTTATGATGGCGTATTCTTTCATTAATACTTTTGACTATAGTACTCCTTTTAGTGTTGATATAAATACAGAGCCTTTGAATGCTATACATATTGAGCCTCAGTTGAAAATTATTGCAAATTTGAAAGATTTTCTGCAGCCCTATTTAAGCGTTTCTGTCGCTTGGAATGTCTTAGATGCGGGAAGATTTAAGGCGAATGATGTATATCTGCCTGATTTATCTGTTAAACCCTACGTAAGGTACGGTGTTGGAATTCAAAAACGTTGGGGAGATAGAATTTTAGGCTTTTTTGAGGCAATGGTAAGAAACGGTGGCAGGGAAGGTATAGGCTTGATGCTTGGTTTGAGAATAAGCATATAACAATTTTATATGTTACAGTCAAGGTGGTATTTTTTTTCTGTCTTTTTTAAAAACCAATCAAAATCTTTGCTTTTTAAACAAAATTCATTTCCGAATACATATTGTCTTTTGCAATTTTCAAAACCTATATTTTCATAAAAACCGTTGTTTGTACTTGTTAAAAAAACTTCTTCGCATCCTGTCTGTTTTGCATGTTTAACCGCTGCCCAAACTATAAGTTCGCCTGCTCCTTTAACCGGTGCTTTTTTATTGTTTGCAATTTCAGGAGCAGCCTGAATATATATTATTTCGCATTGCTTTTTGCCGTCAATGATTGAATCTTCATATTGCAGAATGCTTTTAATATCTTTTGCTTTTAAATTTTTACTGTTTTTTTCACTGACCGCAATAAAAGAGTTATTTTTAAGCTCCTGGAAGTAATTATATGAAATACATGGCATATATGTTGTATCTTGCCAGATGGAATCCAAGCTATAGATTAAATTTTTGTCCCTTTCGGAATGATCGAATTCGACAATTTTTGCTTCAGCAGGTTTTTTTGTTGTTTTTTTTATAAGGTTAATATTATATAAATCTCTGGCGCAAAATTGCAATGTCTTTTGGCTTTTTGGCTGTTGTTTTTGATATTTTATTTCATTTGGGAAAATTTTCATACATAAATAAAACTTAAGCATAAGAAAAATTGCCTTTATTTTGATTTTTTGAGCATATTTTATTATTACTTATATTTTTATCGTATGTACTTTTTTCAATAAGTAAATAAAATCTAGCAGGCAATTTTTTCTTTTTTTGTTTTTATGATTGCTCCAAAAGGCATAATAGAATCTTTTTTAATAATCTGCCCTATTGAATCTGCTATAATAATTCCTGATTTAGGATTTTTAACGGATAGAATGTTACCTTTAATATTTGCTTCGACATCTGAATATTCGAATGATAAATCGGTATTTTCCATTGTACAGTCTGTCAGTTTTAAATTTTTGCAGTAGCACAATGGCTGCGTACCAATAATTTTACAGTTTATAAGGGTTAAATTTTTGGAAAACCAGCCTAAATATTCACCTTTTATAATTGAATTTTCAACCGTAACATTATCGCAGTGCCAGAAAGCGTCTTTTGTGTTTAAATTTGAGTTTTTAATATAAAGATTTTTAATATATTGAAAAGAGTATTTTCCTTCCATATTCAAATTATCAATTTCAATATTTTTCGATTCTAAAAAAAGATACAAGCCATTGATATTACAGTTCGAAACTTTGATATTATTGCATTTCCAGCCGAATTCATCCGAGACTATTTTTGTGTCTTTTAAAAGGATATTTTTGCATTCTCTTAAGCATTTGATGCTTTGTATGGTGCAATCTTCTATTTCGCCTTTGGTGCAATACCAAAGAGGTGCTCTTGCTTTGGAATCTGTTGTTGAATTTTTTAGTGTAAATTTTTTTGTATGCCACATAGGATAACGGAGTGAAAAATTGCAATTTAAAACATTGATATTTGAGCATTCTTTTAAAACTGATTCGCCATCGTTTATGCCTTGAAATTTGCAGTTTAAAATATCTGAATTTTTTGTGTTGTATAATGAACGTTCTTTGTCAAATGTTTGGTTAATAATCTGCATTAAACCTCCTTTGCATAACTATTTTAAGTATTCTTTATAGAATGCTTCGATTTTGTCAAAAGGTATTTTTTCCATATTGTCATATAAATCTGTATGGCTTGCATCCGGAATTATTAATAGTTCTTTGTTTTCTCCTTTTAGATTTTTAAAAGCATCTTCACTAAAATATTTGCTGTGTGCTTTTTCGCCGTGTATTATTAATACGGCATTTTGAATTTCATTGCTGTATGTGAGTATTGGCATATTCACAAATGATAATGAAGATGTCATATTCCAATTGCCGTTTGAGTTGATAGAGCGTTTATGGAAACCTCTTTTTGTTTTGTAGTAGTCATAATAATCTTTTACAAATTGAGGCTCTTGGCCTGTCAATTTGTCAGGCAAGCCTGAACCTTTGGCGTATGTTTTGTTTTTAAAGTCCTCGCTTCTTTGTCTGTTTAATTTTTGTTTTAGTTCATATCGTGCTTTTTCATCCATTGTATCGAAATATCCGTTGGCATTAACTCTGGACATATCATACATAGTTGAAGTTACTGTTGCTTTAATTCTTGTATCCATAGAAGCCGCGTTTAATCCCATGCCTCCAAAACCGCAGATACCCAAAATACCTATTTTATCAGGATCAACATCTTTTCTGTTGCTCAAATAATCAACTGCGGCAGAAAAATCTTCAGTATTTATATCGGGAGATGCAACATCCCTTGGCTCTCCTTTGCTTTCACCGGTGTATGAAGGGTCAAAAGCAAGGGTTATAAAACCTCTTTCAGCTAAAGTTTGAGCATATAAACCCGATGCCTGCTCCTTTACAGCACCAAACGGCCCGGAAATTGCAATTGCTGCATATTTTTTCTCGTTTTTTTCTTTCGGAGTGTATAAATCGCCTGTTAATTCAATGCCGTATCTGTTTTTGAAGTGTACTTTTTCAATATTCACTTTGTCGCTTTTTGGAAAAATTTTATCCCAATTATTCGTTTTTGCTTCACTCATTATATTTTCTCCCATAAGTATCATTGCGGTAATTATAAAAATGTTTAATATTTTTTTAAAATTCATTTTGTCTTCCCTAAACTATACCAAACACATTTGCTTTTTTATGCAATCAAGCATTATAGCTGCGTATTGTTCGTGTTTTCCGTAAAAAATATGAGATGCACCGGAAGCAACTATTGTTGCATTGAGTTCAGGGTGTTTTGTGTATGAATTTATTTTTTCAACAAAGCCCTGAGGATCTCCGTTAACCAGACTGTCCTTTTCTCCTATAACAAAAGAGCCGTTAATTTTGATATTGTACAGAGAATCTGTTTTGCCTTCATTACTTATAACGGGGCAGTTTTTTAGGTTGTCCGCATTGTAAAAAGATAAAACAGCATCAGCGGACATTGGGGAAAAGCCGCCGAAAAGATAAGGTAAAATATGGTCTCCTTTACCTTCGTTTTTATATTTTTCAGCTAATTTAACGCATTCTTTTACGTTTGGCATTACATTAAACCAGTGGGATAAATCAACTGGAGCTGTTACAATAAAATAGTTAACAAAATTATCCGGAGTGTTTCCAAGGTAGTCAATAATTTTATTTGAGCCCAAAGAATGCCCCATAAGAATTATGTTTTTAAAACCTAATTCTTTTGCATATTTTACATAGCTTTCAGTATCTTCGTAAGAAAGAGAAAAATCATCAAAAACAACCCCTGTATATTTTTGTTTTCCTGTTGTAAAATCACTGTAGGCAATACAAGAAAACGCATCCATTGCATGGCCTATAATAAAAGTTATATTGTTTTTAGCTAAAAGCTCGCCTGTTGCGGTTAATAAATCGTTTTGAAAAACGTTTGAGCATATTCCGCTTATCATAATAGCTACAGTGTCGCTTTTATCGCAGTTAAACATTGCGCCTTTTAGTTCCAGTCCTCTGGGGGTGTTTACTCTTATTATTTTCATTATATGTCTCCTGTATTTATTATTTACTATTTTTTGAAAATAGCAAATACTTATATTAAATAGTTATTTATGCTTGACAAGCATAAATAAGAAATTTATTATAGTTTTATGGAACTTAGAGTTTTAAAATATTTTTTGGCGGTTGTAAAAGAAGGAACTATTACAAAAGCCGCAAATTCGCTTCATTTAACCCAACCAACGCTTACACGACAATTGCAGGAGCTTGAGGCGGAATTAGGGCAGAAACTTTTTATTCGTGGTAAAAACAAAATTTCAATTACATATGAAGGAGAAATTCTGAAAAAACGTGCAGAAGAAATTGTCGATATGGTTGAAAAAACGAAAGCGGAATTTTTTTCGATAAACGATATTGTAGGCGGAGATGTGTACATAGGAGGCGGTGAGTCCGAATGTATGGACTGTATTGCAGAAATAATAAAAGAAATCCGGTCTGAATATTCAAAAGTAAAGTTTCATATTTATTCCGGAAATGCTGAAGATGTTGTAGAAAAATTAGACAAAGGGCTTTTGGATTTCGGAATATTGATTCAGCCGGTTGATGTTTCTAAGTATGATAAAATTGTGCTGCCAAAAAAAGACCGTTGGGGCGTTATTATGAAAAAAAACAGCCCGCTTGCAAAGAAAGACTACATTGAGCTTGATGATTTAAAAAACATTCCCCTCCTTAATTCAAGGCAGGCAATAAGAAAAACTTCCTCAAAGAACGAATTTGTTGAATGGTTTCAGGGAAAATTTGATGAATTAAATACGGTTGCAACTTTTAACCTCGTCTATAATGCGGCAATAATGGTGAAAGCCGGAATAGGATACGCAATAACGCTTGACAAACTTGTTGATACATCGCCTGAAAGCGAATTGTGTTTTAGACCTCTAAGACCAAAGCTTGAATCGGGATTGGATATCGTGTGGAAAAAACATCAAGTTTTTTCACCTGCTGCAAAGCTTTTTTTGGAAAGAATAAAGAAAAAATTTTAATGCGGAATTTGTAATTTTATAAAATGAGTACTATTATAGATAGTAAAATATAAAAGTTAACGGTTCTTTAATGAAAATTGAAACAGAAAAAAAATTAGCGGCATCTCTTTCTGCTTTTTCAAATGCCATGATAATTATTCTAAAGTTGATAGCGGGCTTGATTTCGGGCAGCATGAGCATTATATCTGAAGCTATACATTCCATGAGTGATTTTTTTGCCTCGATTTTAACTTATTTTGCTGTAATCCGCTCCGTTAAACCTGCTGATAAAGAACATCCTTTTGGCCATGGAAGGTATGAGGATATGGCAGGTTTTATAGAGGGGTGTTTGATTGTTATTGCCGCATTTTATATAATATTTGAAGCGGTTAAAAAGATAATAACTTCAGAGATTACGAATTTTGATTCAACCTTGGGAATTGTTGTTATGGCAATTTCAGTTGTTGCTAATATTTTTGTGAGTAAGTATCTTTTTTATGTTGCAAAAAAATCGGATTCAATATCATTAAAAGCAGACGCAAAACATTTAAGTGCGGATATATATTCTTCTTTTGGTGTAATTATTGGTCTTATTTTGATTAAAATTACGGGGTTTTATATATTTGACTCTTTAATTGCGATTTTTGTTGCTCTTATAATATTAAAAACAGGTTTTACGCTCACAAAAGATGCTTTAAATAATCTTTTAGACGGCAGTTTACCTTTTGAAGATGTTGAAAAAATAGAAAAAATTTTACAAAAATGTGATAAAATTCGAGGATACAAAGCCCTTAAAAGCAGGAAAAGCGGTTCACAAAGAGATATCGATATTACATTATTGGTAGATGAAAATATGACAATAAAGCTTTGTCACAAGGTTTGCGATGAATTGGAAGAAAATATCAGAATTGCTTTAGGCAAAGCATTAATTACAATTCACTGTGAACCTTATGAAAACACGGAAACAAATAGCTATAGTTGTCAAAAATCAGGCTTTTAAGCCTTTTTATATTTTGCCCATAATTCTTAATTTATAATCCGGAGATATTTCTTCAAAGCAAATGACAGGAATATCCATAAATAACTGGGAAACAAGAATAAAAATTATTTGGCGGTATTGCTGCGGTACAACAAGAACGGCATTTTGTTCTATTATATCTTTTTTTGTTTCTTTTAATATTTTTTTGAACTTTGAAAACTTTGAAAGATCTATTTTTACTGCGGATTCCTCTTTGCTTGTTTGTTTTTGTAATAGTTCAATTGTATCGTCGTCTATTTCATAAGCAAAGATTTCCTTGTCTTTATTCGCTATGCTGTCTGAAATTTGTCTTGAAAGCGCAATTCTTAGCCTGTCTAACAGGTCGGATTTATTTGAATCGTCCGAAAAATCGTTTAATTTTTCAAAAATGTAGACAATATCTTTAATGCTTACTCTTTCTCTTATTAATTGTACAAGAACATATTTAAGTTCTGAAATACTGATGAATTCTCCTAAAATTGAGTCCGTTAAAAAAGAATTTTGGTTATTTACAAATTCAACATAGCGGTTTAAATCGTTGTAGTCGAAAATTTCATCAACATGGACTATTGAAAAGTAACTCAGATAATTTGCAATATATTCGCCGGGCTCAATTCCTTCAGCCCAATAGTTTTGGCACTCCTCTTTTTCTATCCAGATAATTTTTCTTTTGCTCAGAGGGTCTTTCACTCTAAAAGATTTTTTCGGAGGTTTATCGAAATTTAATTCGTCTTCAAAAAAAGCAAGATAGCCAGGATATGCTTTGGCACAAATTACACTTACGCCATGGACATTTATTGAAAAATCAAATTCATCTAAAGAAGAATTTTCAATAAATTGAACCTTTGGAATAATATAGCCTAATTCATTCGTCAATTCCTGACGCACTTTAACAGTTTGCGATAGTAAATTTTTTTCTAATGCCGGATCGCAAAGGCAATAATTTTCAGAGCTAAGGCTTATTGAGAGTTTTTGTTCGCCCAAAAATTTTGTCATTTTAGAAGGAGCGAGAATTTCTTTTAAATCACGCTTCAAGTCGTTTAATTCATCAATATCTTTTTTTATCTCTTCGTTTAAAAGCTCTCTTTCTTCGTCTTTTGAGCTTTCTAAGAATTTTTTTATGCGTTCTATTTTATCCTTTTTATCGGAAATTTTCTTTTGCATGTTAATGCATAATTCATAAGGCTCATCTTTGGAATACAACATACGCTCAACCGAGCTTCTGTAGTTTACCAACTCATCATCAGAGTTGTCTTTTGAGTTTTGTATTTCTTTTACAAAAATACAGTTGTATACTATTTTTGAATTTTGCTCTGCTTCGTATATTGAATACAGCTCCCAATCCGAAGCTGACATTGCATTTAAGGTATTTTCCAAAAGTGTTGTATCGTCTGTTGGAATAGATTTTATTGAGAATTCTTGTCTAAATTGTTTTTCCATATATTAATTTTATCATAAATGTGCTAGAATAATAACATCTTGAAGAAAAACATTTGGAATTTATTGAATAGATTTAATTTTCTGCCGCAAAAAGAAATTGCTGTGGCTTTTACAGCGCTGATTTTCAGCATAGTCACAGTTAGGATTTTTAATATTGTAGAAATTTATGAAAACAGTTTGCTGGAAAACACGCAGCTTATTGTTTTGATGATTGCTTTTTTCTTTTGTTTTAGTGTAAAAAAGAACAAGGTTTTATTTAGAGTTATAGCTATTGTATTATTTTTAATGTTTATGAGAGAAATAAGCTATGGAAGGGCTATTTTTGCAATGATACCGGAAGAAGGCCCTAATGCCATGCATCCTTGGAGGGATTATAAATACGGTTGGATTGCAAATTATGTTGTCGGTTTGTATATTGCATTGGGAAGCATTTATGCGATTATAAATAAAGTTTGGATTGATGCAATTTTTGTTTTAAAAAAAGTGAAGATTCCCTTTTTTGAAATTTTTTGTTGCTGTTTGTGTGTTTTATTGCAAATTATTTCAGAGACAAGTTTGCACAGTACGGTTATTGAAGAAACTGCCGAGCTTGTTTTGTATTCTTTAATTCTTGCGTTGATTTTAATTTATAAAAAAGCACTAAAATAAAAAAAGGCTCTTGTTCTCTCCACAAGAGCCCAGTAGCAAATACGGCATTTATACTTTATAAGACGAATTTGTTTTAATTTTGTTCCAAATGTTTTATTTGTTTTTTATTTGCTTATTTTGAAAGTTTTAGTGGCTCTGAGATGGCGGTTTTGTTGGTAGTATGGAAGTATAATTTGTGCGGATAATTACAATTAACTTTATTTATAGGCATCAAACTCTATACTGTCACCCAAAAATTCTGGACACAAGCGTGCGTTTCAGGGTCTTAGGGATTTAGGGTTTAATAATTTCAGTTTATACACCTTAGGAAATTGAAATTGAATTCCATAAATGAAACCCGGTAGGATGCTGAAGAAAGCTCAGCATGACAGTTGGTAGTTTTATTTTTTTTAACCAAACCCGATAAGATTCCGAAACTAGTTCGGAATGACAATTTGCGCTTTTATTCTTGCAATCAAACTTTGTTAAAGAATTCAAAAAGAACTTCAGCAAAACAATTGGTAGCTTATAGCATGCAAACATAATATTTGAATCAATTACGCTTATTTTGCATTCTTTTTATATATTTCCTAAAAACATCTCTGTAAAACTCAATAGAACAATAATAGCCGATTCTGCCAAAAAAATTTGGATACTTTTTACCCAAAAAATTTAAAATTCGATAACAAACAAAAAGAAATGGATAAAAATACCAAAACTCATCTATTCTATGAAACGAAACCTTGAAAGGATTAAACTGAACTGAATAATTTAAAGATATATTTAAAATATAATTTAATATACATATAACTATAAATCCGCAAACGCAAACCTCAAAACAAAAAGCCACTAAAAAAGAGCCTTTTGAGGCTCTTAATTAAATGGTGGGCCCGGAGGGATTCGAACCCTCGACCAATTGATTAAGAGTCAACTGCTCTACCAGCTGAGCTACAAGCCCGAATATTATTCATACTATAGTACAAAAAATTATAAAAAACAAGACATTCTGCACCAAATAGCAAACTATGCTTCATTATTAATTAAAAATAAAGTTTTATTTATTCTGTTTAAAAGTTTTTCTTCTTCTTGTTCAATATTGCTTTTAGAGTATTTGCCTTGTGAAGTCGGAATGTATTGCGAGTAGTAATTTGAATCGTATTTTAAATTTCCCAAAAGTTTTGCATAATAATTGGTATTTAAAATATCAATATAGCTTTCTTTCAAGCTCGTGGAGGTATCTTGATATTTATTTTGAAGATTTTTAACATACATATCAACCATATTTACGCAAGCATTAAAACGTTGTATGTCTTCTTTGTTTTCAATACACTTTTTTAAATTATTAAGTGCAAATTTTGTTCTTTGAAGATCATTAACATAATTTGAAGACTTTTCTTTTTTAACAATAACATCTAAAAAAAGCGCATCATTGAAAGGAGCTTGTTTGAGATTTTCTTCTTCTATATTTTTTTCTTCCGGAATAATCATATCCTGTTTTTGTGTTGTTGTTGATTGTTTTTTATATTTAAAATCATCTTCTATGTTGGGCAATACTCCGCTGTATCCTTGTTGGGGTTCATTATCATTTTTTTTATTAAAAAACCACCATTTTCTCTCTTTTTTAAACAAAGTTTTAGGACTGCTTTTTTTTGTGTTGCCTGAATCAAAGAAAAAATCTTCTGCGCAATAGCCGAAATTAATTGCGCAGAAGTAAACAAATATCATTAAATAAAGAGAGATAATTTTTTTCATTTAGCTCAATAATTCCATTGCTGATTCTAACAGTTGTTTGTATGTAGACATTATTTTACCGGACAAATCCAGCTGGGTGTTTGCTTGCTGCCAGTATGTGGCATTTGCCTTAAAATCAATATTAGATAATTCTAAAAGTCCGCTTCTTACTTCACCCTTTCCTATAACCGGTTTTCCCGAGTATTCGGTTTCCAGGTATTGCCCTTGTTTGTATTCAAAAAGCTCTTGGGGGTTGTGGAAATTCATTATAGCAAGCTTGTATAGGGGAGCACTGTCTTTTCCGTTGTTTGCTTTCCCGTATAAAATTCCGTCTTCTTTAATCTCGAATTCGTCGTACTTTCCAAGATACTTTCCGTTATCAGGGTCTATCCAAAGCTTAATCTCGGTTGTGGGAACTGCAAGTGCTCCGCCTTGTGCAATTGTATCTTCATACGAATCAGAAGTTAAAGATTTTGTTCCGGACATTATTTCGCCTTTGTCGTTTAGAATGTATCCTTGTACTTTAGAGCCATCAGTTGCTCTATATACACCTTCGCCGTCAAATTTGAATTCGCCCAGTCTTGTATATGCAATTCTTCCTTCGTCATTTCTTAAAACAAAGAAGCCTTTGCCCTCTAAAAATACATTTTCATTTGAAGTTCCGGGTATTGCTTTTCCTTGACCCGAGTTTTTTAAAACCATGTCAGGAACGGCACTATCCAGATATGTTTTAAATGTTACCTGATTTTCTCTATAGCCCGGTGTATATAAATTAACAAGGTTTTCTGATATTGCATTCATCCACTGAACCGTTGTTCTTTGGGTGTTCATTGCGTTAATATAGGAATCTCTCATTTATTGCTCCTTTTTTTGTTTTTTAGGGTTTTGTTGTTGTTTTTCTTCTTTATACTTTGAATAACCCAAATAAGAGTAGTTTATTTGTTCATTATCAAATGTTTGCTTTAGGCAGGATATATTGTTTTTAAGATAACTTTCAACTTCGGCATTGCCCGGTATAAAGTGTGCTTGGATTTTTCCTTTATGGTCAAGTTTTAAAATAACTGTTACATCTTTATCAAAATCAAGCCTAATTGGTTTTTTGCTGTCAAAAGAGCTTTTCAGCATCTCAAGAAGTGAATTTGTTGCGTTTATTTTTTTGTTGTCTATTGTATTGAGGCTTATTGAGTTATCTTCAACAGTATAGCTGATTAAATTTTGTTGATTTAAAAGATTTACAAAAAAGATTGCATCATTCACTCCGATTTTACTTGCATCAATATTATATTCCGAAGCAAAATCCAAATCTAAAAATTTGTCGTTTAACAAATCTTCAATGCTTGCATTTTCATCACGCTTTAAAAAATTTTCAAAAATTTCCGATAATTTCAACCTGACTTCATCAAAGGCATTTATTTTTTTGGGCCTGATGTATTGTCCTTGTTGAAAAATTTCTCTGAGGTTAGTTTCTATAATATCTTCGCTGTATTCTTTTGAGGCTAAAGTATCAATTTCCATTGTTTTTAAGGTTTTCTATATATTCTTCAAATTCTTCTAATTCTTTTTTTTCACGGTTTTTCATGAAAAATTTTTGTGAGCCGATTTCATTTAATTCTTTAAGCTCGAGCGCTTTTTGTTCTTTGATGTATTCTTCTTTCAGGTGTTCTTTATGCTTTTCTAATACATTTACTTCTTGTTCTTTTATTCTTAAAATATCTTTTTGTTTATTTAGTTCATTTATTGCTTCTTGTTTTTGTTCTTGTAGTTTTTTGTCTTCTTCCCAAAGATGCTTTATAAAGTTATCAAATTGTTCATACATCATAGGGTCTGCTTGCCGCATTTGTGCTGTCGAGCTTTTTATTTGATTTAAATTTTCAATAATTAAAAACTCGATTCTGTTTACTTCTTCTTGCGCTTTTATTACAATTTGCAATTGCTCTTCTTTTTTTTTAATTCTAATTTCAAGAATTTTTTGCAATCTGTATCTAAAAGCCATATAAAGTCCTATAAATATAGTTCTATACTAATTTACGGTCTTTACATTTTTTTATTTAATGAAAAAAATTTTAAAATCAAAAAAATCGTTTAAATATATGATTTTAATTAAGAAAAATATAGCTGATAATTTAATTATTATGATGAGGGGTTTTGTATTTAGATTTTTATTGTTTTTTGTTGTAATGTTTTTTAGTGTGAATCAATCCTTTGCACTTGAAAAAATCGGGATTATAACAGATACTATGCTGACTCCCGTTAATTATTACAATGCATACTTTAGAACACCCGAGTTTTTTGCTTCCGATATAAGGGGGCAATTATTGAAAAAAAATGTTCAGGTTGTCCCCATTGATACGGCTATAATTGCATTAAAACAAGCAGGATTAAGGCAATATGACCTTGAAGCGCTGCAAGGGTTGCAACAAGGATACAATATTGAATATCCGCTTTTAAAGAAAATTGCCAAAAAAATCGGTGTTAAAAAAATCGTTGTTGTAACCATGGGAATGGATATTCAGCGTGATTTTTTAAAGAATACCGTTTGGAATATTTTCAATGTTTCGGGTATGGATGTAGTAAACCCTACTCACAGGGTAAGTGTTTATGTTGGTTTTGTGGATGTTGAAAAGGAAACCGTTCTTTGGGAAAGCATTTATGCTAAGAATATCAGAAATAATAAAATGAAAAATTTAGATACAACAATTTCAAATAACTACGAAGGAATGTTAAGATTAAAAGAATACTCCAAATATATAAGCCCTGATATTGCTTATAATGTTAAAATGAAAATGTTGAATCCAAATTATGTCGAACCTCCTACTTATATTACAAGAGAAAATCTAAAACAGTATGTAAAAGATAGACATAATATAGGTTCTAAAAAAGAACTATCGGAAATTGAGAGAAAAAAATGGGATACTGAAAAGCTCAAAGATGATACGGTTGATAATATAAAAGATGGAATAAATACAACAAAAGAAGGCATAAAAACAGTAGGTGTAAGCGCAAAAAAAGGCGTAAGCACATTAGGGACAAAAACAAAGAACTTCTTTTCTAAATTTAAGTTCAGAAATAAAAAAAATAATGAATGGCTATAATAATTGGAGGAAATATGGCAAGACCTACAGATGATAAAACAGATAAAAATCCTAATAATAAAAAACCTTTTGAGTTGACCCCAAATGTTGTGATGATTTTAAACAATGTTGTCATGCTTATTGTAATTATAATTTCTCTTACAATAATGTATTTTTTGCTTGAAACATCTTTTAATAAAAAAATTGCAAAAATTGCTCCCCAAGACGGTATAGAGCAACTTGAAGAAGACGGAGAAGAAATAAAAGAAGAAGGAGTTTTGTTGGATTTGGGAGATTTCATTTTAAATCTTGCAGACGCAACATCAAGAAGATACCTAAAAGTAGGTGTTGCAATGGAATTATCCAAGACTCAGGAGGAAATTGAACTTGCTTCAATGCCTGCTCCAAAAGCAAGCGGCCATGGTGCAAGCGCTCCTGTTGATCCAAATGAAGCAATAATAGCAGAAATGGAAAGATATAAACCTGCAATTAGGGATGCTATTATATCTGTTTTGTCCAATAAAACTTCAGATGAGCTTTCAACCCCAACGGGAAAGGAAATTGCTAAGGAAGAAATTCTGGCAATGGTAAACAATATTTTTGAAGGCAAAAGAGAAGTAATGAGAGTTAGTTTTGGTCAGTTTATAATTCAATAGGAATAAAATGGAAGATAATATTCAAAATGATATTGATGCCGGAATAAAGCAAAGTGAACCGAATGACAGTACTTTTGACGAGACTAAACAAGATAATTCGGATGAAAAAGGCACAGCCGAACTTGTAACGGTGCGACCTGTTAGATTTCAAGAGTTTGATGAAATAGTTGAAAATCGTTCTATAAAAAAGAATCTGGATATTTTGCAGGATATTCCGATGCATGTCAGCGTAGAATTGGGAAGGACAAAATCTTCTATTAAAGAAGTAATGGACTTGGAGGAAGGCTCGATAGTAGAGCTTGAAAAAATTGCAGGTGAACAGGTTGAAATATTTGTCAATGAAAAACTTGTTGCAAAAGGCGAAGTAATAGTTATAGAAGATAAATTCGGCGTGAGAGTAACAAGTACAAGCTTGCCGAAAAGTATTGTTTAAATTTTGATACATATTAAGTTTGTATTAAAAAAAAGACATTTTTTGCTTTTTTCGTATAGTATTTTATAATAAAGTCTATTATTTTAACAAATCTGGAGGAAAAATGTCAGACATTCAAGCAAAAAAAGCAAAAATTGCCAAATTGTGCGAAGAAAACAACGTATGTTTTATCAGATTGCAGTTTTGTGATATAAACGGTGCAATTAAAAATTTGTCCTTGCCAATAAGCCAGCTAAATAAAGTCTTAAATAATGAAATTATGCTGGATGGCTCGTCTATTAAAGGTTTTAGGAATATTGAAACTTCGGATATGTATTTTTTCCCGGATTTGGACACATTCATGATACTTCCATGGTGCGAAAGAAACGGGGAAAACGTTGCAAGGATAATTTGTGATATTCACAACGCAGACGGCACTCCCTTTGAAGGCTGCCCAAGGTGTAATTTAAAAAGAGTAATAGCAAGAGCGGAAAAAATGGGCTACAAGATGAACGTAGGGCCTGAAGCCGAGTTTTTTATCTTTAAAGTAGATGAAAACGATTGCCCTACAACCATTCCGCATGATAAGGGCGGATACTATGATGCAGCCCCTACTGATATGGCTGAAGATATAAGAAGGGATATTGTAAGTACTCTTGAAGCTATGGAGTTTGAAATTGAAGCAAGCCACCACGAGGTAGCAGACGGACAGCATGAAATTGATTTCAGATATGCAGATGCTCTTAAGGCTGCTGATAATATTATCACTTTTAAATATGTTGTGAAAACCATAGCAAAAGACTATGGGCTTCATGCCACTTTTATGCCAAAACCGGTTTTTGGAATAAATGGTTCAGGCATGCACTGTAATTTATCTTTATTTAAAGATAATAAAAATATTTTTTATGCACCGGATGAGCCATATCAACTCTCAAAAGAGGCGTTGTATTCCATAGGCGGGATTTTAAAACATGTTAAATCCTTCAGTGCGGTTACAAACCCTCTTGTAAACAGCTATAAAAGACTTGTTTCGGGTTACGAAGCTCCTGTTTACCTTGCTTGGAGCTTGGCTAATCGTTCGGCTCTTATTAGAGTTCCTGCTAAACGTGGTATTGCAACAAGAATAGAGCTCCGCTCTCCTGATCCTTCCTGCAACCCGTATTTGGCATTGGCAGTAATTTTGGGTGCAATTTTAGACGGTATTGAAAATAAAATTGAGCCTCCGGAACAAATTGAAGAGAAAAATATTTACGAAATGTCTGATTCTGAGCGTAAACAAGCTAATATAGAGGCTTTACCGGGAACTTTGTTTGAGGCTTTATACCTTCTTAAAAAGGATGATGTTATAAAAAATTCTTTAGGAGAGCACATCTTTAACGAATTCACGGCAACAAAATACATAGAATGGGATAAATATAGAACCTATGTAAGCGCTTGGGAATTGGATTCATATTTAGAAGCATATTAAAAAATAAGGAGGAAATTTCCTCCTTATTTTATTTAGCAATTCCTTTTCCGTTTAATCCGTATATAAAAACATCTTTTCCGAGTTCATTTGGAGCTTCACTGCCGTTTATATCAATGTATGTTTTTCCCCAACATTTTCCTCGTCCTGTTGTTTCTGTGGATGAGTTTGGAAGATAATAATTCGGGCAATCTATAATATCTGTTACTTCAAAGCCGATATATATATCTCCCGGTAATTTTGCGCCTTTTATTTTGTCAGTATCGGTGATGCTTGCTTTTGTGCAGTATGAAGTTTTGTCGCAGAAATTAAATCCTGTTTCTTCATATTTCAAATAGTTTCCATATAAATCCACAACTTCATTTGTTGTCATATTGGTTCCGGAATTGTTTACAAATGTGAAAGTCGGAGTTCCGGTGACGTTTGTAATTAAAGAACCGGTAGGGCATTTTTCCGTCTCCAGCTCTATAATTTTTGTGGTTGCACCATCAATTGCATCAACTGCTTTGAAGATATTTGCAAGCATGGTTTGATCGTCAAACCTCTTTACTTTCATATTTGCAATCATGGCAGCCGACAAAACGCCTATTAATATAAGGCAGATTAATATTTCTACAAGTGTAAAGCCGTTTTTTTTGTTCATAATTTCCTCTTTTTTTTAATTATAAAATTTATTTTTAATTTAAGCAAATAAACCTTATTCAACTCATCTTAATTTATGAAGACAGTACACGGTGCTTTTGATAAAATGGCCTTATGAAAGACTTATTAAAAGATAACAAAGTAGTTTTAATTTTAATTTTAATTTTAGGTATAGCTTTAAGGCTCTGGAATTTAAACAGACCTGAAGGCTTGTGGAATGATGAATATGTGACATATTCAACTGCTATGTTGAAGTTCAATACGGATTTCTTCCAGGCAATCAGGCAAAATTGTCATGCGCCTTTGCATTACTTTTATCTTAAGCTTTGGATAATGATATTTAAAAATTCTGACTTTATGCTTAGATTATCATCCTTAGTGCCTAATGTTCTAGGATGTTTGGTTATGTATTTTGTCGGTAAAAATTATCAAACCAAAAATCATTCGGTACAAATAGGACTTGCCTGTGTTCTTATTAGCGCAATAAGTTCATTTTTAATATACTTTTCACAGGAAGTAAGAATTTATTCGATGATATTTCTATTGTCATCTTTGGTTTTATTGTATTCAATTAAAATGTATGAGTTTCCTTCAAGAAAAAATGCTTCAATTTTAACATTATTTTCTGTTTTATTGATTTTAGAACATACAATAGGTTTTGTTTTTGTAATATTTAATATGTTTGGTTTAATGGCATTCAGACCCAAAAAGAAAAAAGAACACGATTTATACATCCCTATTGTTTCCGGTTTAATTCTTTGTTTGCCTTTAATTCCGTTTTTATTCAGAATTTTTGCCCACCCGACATATTTTTCCCAGTGGTGGTCGCCTTTTAATTGGTCTAAAATATTTTTCTATTTTACTGATTTATTTTCTCCTGTTTTGAAAAACATTACAAATTCTCCTAAAAGTTTTTACCATCAGATAATTTGCAATGATGTTATAAATGTGGGCTTTATTCTTTTTGCTCTTGTGCCTTCCGTGATTGCTCTTTTTGTGATAATTAAATCAAATATTGAAGCAAAAAGAATAAACAAGTACTTTCTTAGTGTATTTATAGCAACTTTTTTAACAATTTTAATTGCCGCAGTTGCGGGAAAAATTGTGTTTTTAACAAAATATTTAACCGAATTATACCCAATTTTGATTTTAATGGCAGCTATTGGTTGGGCTCAATTAAACTCAAGAAATACAAAAATTATGCTTGCTACCGTTTATATATTTATGAGCTTGTTTTATATTATTGTCTCTCATACTTCTTCAATAAGGCTTACAAGGACTGAAGGTCAGAGACTTCCTATTGTTGCGATAAAAGAGATGAATGTAAAAAAGAATGATAAAATTCTCTTTTTGTTCTATCCTAAAACCCATTTTACGAAATACTACAATGATGATGACTACATTGCTTATTCGATAGATAAATATAATTTTCCCTACATGTACAACAAAGGCACAACCTACGATGCTTTTAAAGACGGGCACAACATATATAGAGTTTTTTTTTAGAAAATAAAGACGATACACTTTTTTTTAAGCTGGACAAAAGAATTTTGGCTTCAATGAAAAAGGGAGAAAAGCTTTTTGTTGTAGATCTTGAATCAGTCAGCCTTTATAGTCAACAGCAGCTTTTCAATCTTGCATCAGATGATAAAAAGTATTATTCAACGCCTTTTTTGTATCTAATTGCATCTTATTCAAGAAATAAAGCTCTTGAATGGGCGGACACAAGGCTTGAATATATCGAAAAGAAACAGACAGGCTCGTGGACAATTTATTGCTTTGAAAAGATATAGTTACCTGTAGTAATTGTTTAAATAGCCTTATAGGGTAATTTATTTTTTTCTTCCATCGGTATAATTTTAGTCTATGGAAAAAACTATTAACGAACAAGCGGATATAATTAATGAGAACGAGAAAGTAATTGCAAATATTCTGCATGATATTAAAAGCCCTTTGTATAGCATTAAAATAGGTTTGCAAGGCAAATTAGAAACTGAATTAAACAAAGATATTTTAGCAACAACTATAGATATTCTTGAATATATTGAAAATTTTTTGGTTAATTACAGTTTTAAAACCGGAAAATTTGAAAATAAAATTGCTCCTTGTGATATTAAAAAAATTATTGATAAAAAAATTGAAAATTATAAATATATTTTTATAGACAGAAATATAAATATAGATATGGTTTTGGATGATTGCGATTTTAATGTCAATTCAATTGAAATATTTTTATCAAGTATAATCGGAAATATTGTTTCAAATATTGCATTCCATGCAAGCAAAAACGACAAAGCAAAAATTAGAATCTACAAAAAAGACTCTTGTATTTGCGCCGAATTTAAAAATAATTGCAGTGAAGCTAACGATAATTTTACTTTAGGGCTTGAGTTTTGTGCTAAGCTTGCAAGATGCACAAAAACAGACTTGAAATTTACAAAAAGCAAAAACAGTGTTTGTGTATGTTTGAAAATACCAAACCTTAAAAACCTAAAAAGGCAGGTCGTTGGCATCTAGTTGGCTTGTAACCTTAGCGGAAATTTCAGCTAACAGTCTTGAAATTTCATAACCCGAAACCATTACTTCAAGTATTAATTGTGAATTGATAAGAATTTTATCGCCATATTCCATTGTATCGGGGTTTAAAACAAGGAATTCGACAAAATCTTCTCCAACATATAGAATTTTGCCAAATTCAGCATCAGTTGCCCATCTCAAAAAGACAACCGTTTGTTCAAATAATTTTAGTTTTTGTATCATCCTCATACTTATATGATATGATTTATTTTATGAATGTCAATTTCGAATCGGATAATTGTAACATTGTAAACGATGGCAAAACTAATATGAAAACGGATATCGACATGCTTAACTTTGCTGTTGAAAACGGTATTAATTACGCTATTGTGAGGTTTTACCAGTGGTATCCGAAGTGCATTTCTTTGGGCAGAAATCAAAAAGAAAATTGTTACAATAATTTTAATATTGATGTTGTAAGGCGTCCAAGCGGAGGCAGGGCACTTTTGCACGACAGAGAACTTACTTATTGTTTTGTTTCTAAAATTTTTAAAGACAGCATAATCGAAAGCTATAAAGATATTTCGGACGCTTTAATTTTGGGCTTTGAAAAATTAAATATTAAACTTTCATACGCCAAAGGCGAAAATAAAAATTTTTTTTATTGTATGAATATCTCATCCGGTGCTGATGTTTCTTATGAAGGAAAAAAATTTATAGGATCTGCCCAATACAGAAAAAAAGGCTATTTACTGCAACACGGTTCAATTCCATATTGCTTGGACTATGATTTAATTGAAAAAATTTTTAATCAAAGAGTTGAAAAAGAAAAAATTATAACCCTTAATGAAATAAGACAGGATTTATCAACCGGGCAGATAATTGATGCTTTAAAAGAGGGTTTTAGGGAAAAGTTCAGTCAGATTTAATATCTAATATTAACTTTTGTAAATAAATATTGTATTAGGTGTTTTGCTAACACCAATACGTGGATTTATGTAATTAAATGTAGAACAACAAAAGGAAGGTTGGATATGGGATTTGAATTAAATTTAGACAAATTTAAAGCTGCAACGGCTAATTTAAACACGGCAGGTGTTTCAGCAAGCGAAACAAGCAGTTCTCCTATCGTAGACAATAGTGTTTTTGAAAGCAACAATGCTTCTTCAATGACAGTTATTGTATCAAACAGCTATGCCGCTACAGTCCAAGCGCCGGATCAGGCTTTGGGAAAAATTAACTTTGATAGCGATGACGGCCAGATGGAAGAATTGATAAACAGCAGATACGGAAATTTGACCGAAGAACAAAGAAATTCGGCTGCGGCAGCAATTTTGGATAATAACCGTTGGATGATAGACGGTATAAATAAGACTTATAAAATTGCGCAGGTTGCCCAAGATTTATCCGCTGATATAGAAGAAGAAAATCAACAGACAGTATACGAAGCAGCAGCAGCTTTGGTTGATAATCCTTCCGATTTTAATATTGAAGATTATAAAAACCAATTAGATTCAGATGCTTATAATAAACTTGAAAAACAGTATTTGGACGTTGTTCAAAGTAAAATTGAAAATGACGGATATGAACAGTTTGCAAGAGATGTAAGAACAGATAAAATTCCGCCTGAAATTATAATGGCGGCAGATTTTTCAAATGATGCCGGGAATGAATATGTATTCTGTCCTCAAATTTCTACATTATCTCAAGAACAGGCATCAGACGAATCCGGTTTTACAAAAAGTATAGCATTTAATTCAAATGAAAAAAATCTGAATATTGATGTTTCCGATATGGATGAACAAGAAGCTCAACAGGCTATCGAAAAAGCTATAGCCGAAAACTACGGACTTGAAGACTTAAACAGTCTTCAAGGGACAAATATCCTTAGTGCTTTAGGAAAAGACGAAGGCAATAACGATATTTTCCAATATACAAATGAAGATACATCTTCTGTTATTGAAAAAATTGCAAAAAAAGCAATGGAAACAGGCTCAATAGATTTATCTTGTCCTGACACGGCAATTTCTATGCTTTCAGATAGTGAAATGACCGATGATGAAGCAAGAGAATACGTTCTTCAAAGCCAAAACGGAAATGATGAAGAAATTACATACCTTCATGTTGATACAGACGCTGTTGCGCTTGATGAGGTTGGAAGTGAAGCTTATAGCGCACTTGATATTTTAGAACATGTCGGATATAAAGATGCAAGTTTAAAAGAAGCAATAGTTGAAGCGCAAAATGAAGGTGATGCTTCAAGTCTTGAAGCATTGGGCGCAAGCGCCGTATATCAAATTGCGGAAAACAACCCTGCTTTAGCAGACTATTTAAATAATAATCCTGATTTATCAAATAAAGATATTTTAAATATTGATTTAAAATCAATCATGAACGATTACAATGAAAATAACGGTCAACAAGGCGATATTTTCTATGATAACCCTGATGCTTTAGGACATGAAAATAAAATTATATTGGAAAATATCCAATATACCGTAATGGAAGCTGAGGCTGAACCGCAAGTAACACCTAAAACAGTTAGCCCAACAATAAGCACTGCGGTGACAAATCCACCGGCGTCTGATGTGCCGGTAGCAGAGCCTCCGACAACCGAGCCTCCGACAACAGAGCCTCCGACAACCGAGCCTCCAACAACCGAGCCTCCGACAACCGAGCCTCCAACAACCGA
>CALVAA010000020.1 GCA_944325315.1 Candidatus Gastranaerophilales bacterium | reverse complement strand
ACGAGGAAACCTCTTACTAACGTATACTTATACGTAATTTTCGCAAAGCTCAAAAACGTATAAGCATTCCGCTCCATAAAAGACACCCAAAAAGGGTGTCTTTTATTATATCATCTATAAAAACTTTACAGCTTAAAATATAGAATTAATAAATACAACAACGGGATAAATTTTGTGTAACTTTCTCCAAAAGCAAACAAAAAATTAATGCTTTTAGGAAAAAGTTTCAAACCATAACCGGTTTCAAAGTTAGAAAAAATCACAATAGCAAAACCAATGAATTAGCTAATTTTATAGCTTATACTATATCATCAAACCAACCGACCTAATATAGTCTTTAATTGCTTGTCTCACATACCCTTATGTTAAGTTTTATTAAGAATATATAAAAAATATATTAATTTTATTTAATAAAAATATTTTATATAAATATAAAATATTGCACAAAATGGAGAGTAAAGGATATGATAACAAAACTTGGTTTTGATATTGAAATTTCTAAATCACAAACACAAAAAACAGGAACAACAGAAAACAAAGAAAGCACCCAGGCAACCTCAGATTCAATCATGGACTCATCATTTTATCAAGATACTAACAGCTTAAGCATTGAGGAAGCTTTTAATAAAATCAATTCAAGCAGTCTTTTTAACCAGTCGGTTAAAATCACCCAAAGCAAACATGATATGAGCGGGTTAGACAAAATGTTAAACGGACAAAGAGGAAAGGCTGTTGTGGATATTGACGCTGACGGTACATTTGAACAAGTTGATATGGCGGAAGCCATAGCAAATTCATTTGACAGTGAGCTTGATTTATATATTCAGGAACAATTGGTATATGCAGTTAAAACATATGGTTCTGCAACTGATGACACCGGTTTTTTGGGTGAAGATTCACTTGAATATTTACGCTCAAAAGGGATAATAGCAAACAATGTTATGACAGAAGGCGGACTTGAAAATAAAGTTTGGTCATTTTCGCTTGTTGACGAAAACGGAAATATTTTAGAAGACGAAAACGGAGCAAAAGGAAGCATAATTTTTGCTGATGGCCTGAATGCAGACGGATACGCACAAGGAGTCGAACTTGAATTGTCAAGTATTCTTGACCAATTAGGATATGACTGCATTTCAAAAGCTGATTTTATAGGCAATGAAGAAGAGTACCAAAAAACGCTCCAACAAGTAGAAGAAAAAATAAATAGCGGGCAATACCAAGGTAAAGACAGCATAGAAGATGTCTATGGAGAATTGGGCGTATATATAAGAGGTAGGTTTAAAGATAAAAATGAACTTGCAACCCTTGCAGCCCTGCAAGCGGAAGGCTCAATGAAAAAAGACAAAGATGGTCTTGACAATGCTTTAGAAAAACTATACAATCAAAAACTGGAAGCTGCAATTCAAAAATACAAAACAGAAAACGACGGCGTTGAGCCCACAGGAAGCGAATATGATAGCATAGTACAATCTATTGGTCAAGAGCTTTCTAAAACATATGAACAGGAAGATATAATTGCAGCACAACAGCAGATAGTAAAGCCTGTAGTTAAATAAAATGAAAACCTTACTAATATTTCCTCCGCAATGGATGCCCACAAGTCCGCATTTTTCACTGCCCACTTTAATAGGACAATTTGAAAACAGCGGTCACCAAGCTTGCGCTTTGGATTTAAATATTGATTTTTATAATGAAATTCTAACCAAAAAAAGTATACAAGATTCATATAATAAGGCAAAAGAACTTTTGCCGATACTAAAAGAAGAAATAAAAGAAGTATTTGATAAAAACAAAAGCTTTAATGATTACCCCTTTGAATGGCAAAATAAAATCGCAAAAGCCTCAATGATAGATAACTTCATCAGGGAAAATTCAAAAAAAGTTAATAAAACCATACTTCTTATTGAAAATTCAGTTTCAATTTTTAAGTCAAAACAACACTTTTACAATCCATACCTATTTAATCAGGCTAATAGTAACATAAATCTTGCATTAGACATTTTTTCACTCCCGTACTCACCTTCACAAATAGGTTTTTCTTCATACAAAAACCAACTGTTCAAATTGGATTATGACAATATAAAATATTATGTCTTTGACAAATCAACAAACCCCTTTATTGAATTTTTCGAAAAAAAACTTGAGTTAATAAAAAGCAAAAATGCAGACAGCATAGGAATTTCAATCAATTCCTCAAGCCAAATAATTCCGGGGTTGACTCTTTCTAACATGCTCAAAAAAAATACAAAAGCACACATTTTTATAGGCGGAAACCATTTCGGAAGAGTCAGCGAAAGTATAGAAAAATATAGTGAAATTTTTGACATTTTTTGCGATTCATTAATAGTAGAAGAAGGCGAAATCCCGATAATAGAGCATGCAAAATATATAGCAGGCGAAATCCCGATAGAAAAAGTGCACAATCTTATGTACCTGAAAGACGGAAAAATAAGAAAAAACCGGATTGCAATGCCTATGTCTTTAAACAACATGAAAGCCCCAAATTTAGACGATTACGATTTTAAAAAATATTTTGCACCCGAAATAGTAATGCCATTTCAAACATCGAGAGGCTGTTATTGGAGAAAATGCAGCTTTTGCGATCATGATTACGGACTGCATTACAATATTAAATCAATCGACAAGTTGATGAATCAATTCAAAATGTTCAAAGAAAAATATAATATTGACAAATTTGAATTGATAGATGAAGCTATAAGCCCTTCGTATATGAAAGAGATGTCTGAAGCAATCTTAAGAAACAATATAAAGATAAGCTTCTTTTGTGACGCAAGGCTTGAAAGTGAATTTGACGAAGAAATTTTTAAAGTTGCACATAAAGCAGGCTTAAAGATGGTTTTGTGGGGATTTGAATCAGGTTCAAAGAAAATCATGAAACTAATCAATAAAGGTGTTGATATAGATAACAGATTAAACATATTAAAAAAAGCACGCCAAGCAGGAATATATAACTTTGCTTTCATATTTTTCGGTTTTCCGGCAGAAACAAAAGAAGATGCACTTGAAACAATAGATACCATCTGCTCAAATACAGATATAATAAATACCTATGCAAAAAGTGTTTTTACAATGGGCAAACACACAAAATTAAGAGAAGCGCCTGAAAAATATGGAGTAATAGGAAAGACATATCAAGAAGCGGAATTCTCTCCGACATATACTTATCAGGCTTCAGGCATGAATAAAAAAGAACTTAACGACATAGTTAATCTATGCACAAAAAGGGCGCATGAAGCATACGGTGATTCGCTTGCCTTTTACCTTTTGGGCAGAGAATTAATAATGCTTTATTTATGCAAATATTCAATTGATGATGTATGCAATTTCAAATTTAAAAAATAATAAAGTAAGCAGGAATTTAAAATGAATTTATTTAAAAATCATAAAAAAAACAATTTTAGCGAAAAACTTCAAGAAGAAGTTGAAAGCTTGAGACAAGAACACAAAGACAAACTCAGGGAAAGATTAAAAAAATACTATCTTAACGACAGCGAGATAGACAAACTTTTTATAATTATTCAAAAGTCAGAAGAAAAAATTGAAAAAATCAAATATTCAATTGACTATTCAAAAGCAGGGCAAGAAGAACTTTTCGAAATGGCAGAAAAAATCAAAAAAGTTCAAAAAAACCTGAAAGACAATTTTGAAAAAGAGTTAAACAAATTATTAAAAAACAAATATATAAAAGCAAAAAAATTTCTTAAAGACAATTAAAAAGTTTCAAGCTCATATACCTTGCCCGGTTTTAATTTCACATGTCCGCCCCTAATTGGAATTAAGAGCAATCCTGCTCCAAAAAGCAGCTGAAAATATAAACGGAAAGATAAACCCACAAAACTCTGTCTGCACCACGTTTACTTATATGACTTGTCTTTCGGTTTCTTTCTGTTTTCTTTTGAAACAAGAAGAAAGTTTTGATAGTAAATATTATCTTTGTACTCATTTTGAACAAGATACTGCGGATATTTTAAATGTTATATATATTCATAAACTTTGGCAAGTCTTTTTAAACCCAATGGGTGGGACGAAAAATATCGTATCGTTCCCGGTTAAATATTTTATTTCCGACAGTTATATAAGCAACAGGGTTGTATCCTGCCTTAACCATATAATCAACTGCTCTTTTGTCTGCTTTTTCTTCATATTTTTTTGAATTCAAGCCCATTGTAATTGGAAAAAAATAGCCCCTGGAACACCCTGCCTCATATCTATGGAATGCGCTATCTCATGGCCCAAAATTGCAGCAAGTTCATCTTTGTTATCTATGTAAGATAATAATTCCTTGTATACAAAAATTTCAGAATTTCTAAAATAAGCCCCTGCATTAATTTTATCTTTTTTATCTACCGTAAAAACAATTCTGTTTGGAATTCTGTTAGCATTTAAATTAAGCCTGTCTTTACAACAAGTTCTCGAATGCTGCCGTCTTTTGTTTTATCAATAACTATGCCGAAGCTTGAAAGTGCAAAAAACATTAATATCAACGCAAAAAATATTTTTTTAATATAAACTTCTTTGACTTTAATTTAAAATAATAATATCTAAATTAAAAACAAAGGACTGATATTTTACAAAAAATAACAAACCCTCAACAATTGAGGGTTTGTTTTTATTTTAGTTTAATTTTACGCATCTACCGTATTTATAAAATATTTTAGCTGATTCCATTTGCGTTCTTGAAACATCTCTGTCACACAGTACATACAATCCCGAGTCCAAATCTTTTACTTTGCAAAATCTTTGCTTTGCAACCTTGCAATTATAAGTGTCACCGTAACCTTCCGCTTGAAAATATTGAGTTTTAATTTCTTTATATTCAGCATCTTTTATAATATCATCCTTATTTTTTAATTCCTTGGCCAGCTGTTTTTCGTGTTTCTTTTGAGCTTTTAAAGCTTCTTTTTGGGCTTTTTCAATGGATTTTTGAGCTTCCTTTTGGGCTTTCGCAGTTTTGTCTGCAGCAAAAGTCACTAAAGAACCTGCCAGAGAAAATGCCATAAATAGTATTAAAATCTTCTTCATTTTTTATCTCCTGTTAAAAGTTAGCATTAATTTATATTTTATCAAAACCTGTATATTTTCTTAAAACTTCAGGAATTATAATGTGACCGTCTTTTGTTTGAAAATTTTCACAAATTGCAGCCAATGTTCTTCCGACTGCAAGTCCTGATCCGTTTAAAGTATGTACAAATTCAACATTCCCTTCTTTTCTTCTGAATCTAATGTTTGCGCGTCTTGCTTGGAAATCACCGAAATTTGAGCAAGATGATATTTCTTTATATGAATTATAAGATGGCATCCACACTTCTAAATCATAACATTTTTTTGCACTAAATCCAATATCACCCGTCGATAAAACTACTCTTCTGTATGGTAAGCCTAAAAGCTCAAGTACATTTTCAGCATCTTGGGTCAATTTTTCATGTTCAATTTCCGATTCTTCCGGCTTAGTTAATTTAACAAGTTCCACTTTGTTAAATTGATGTTGTCTTATAAGTCCCCTTGTGTCTTTTCCCGCTGAACCGGCTTCTCTTCTAAAGCATGGAGTATATGCTGTCATATACTTAGGTAAATCAGACTCATCCAAAATTTCATCCTGGTATATATTTGTAACAGGAACTTCTGCTGTCGGAATCAAGAACAAATCTTCATCTACACATTGAAACATGTCTTCTTTAAATTTAGGTAATTGACCTGTTCCTGTCATTGTTTTTGAATTTGCGAGAACAGGAGGAAGAATTTCCTCATAACCTCTTGTAAGTGTATGTGTATCTAAAAAGAAATTAATTATTGCACGTTCTAATTTCGCTCCTAAGTTTCTGTAAAGAGTAAATCTTGTATGAGCAAGTTTTACTCCTCTTTCGAAATCAAGCATTCCTAACTGAGGACATAAATCCCAGTGAGGTTTAAATTCAAAATCAAATTTAGTAGGCTCGCCCCATCTTTTAATTTCCTTATTAAAAGAATCATCGCATCCGACAGGAATAGTTTCATCAGGAGTGTTTGGAATTCTTAAGAGTATATCTTTTTGTTTTAAATCAAGCTCATTCAACTTTTCTTCAAAGGTTTTTATCTCGTCACCCAATTCTCTGACTTCCGCCTGAATTTGAGTTGTATCTAAGCCTTCTTTTTTCATAGAGCCGATTTTATTAGATTCACTTTTTCTTTTTGCTCTAAGATTATCTAATTCAAATTGAATTTTTCTTCTTTTTTCATCAATTTCAATTACTTCATCAATTGATAAATCAGAATTACGTCTCTTTAAAAGTTCATTAATCTTTTCGGGATTTTCTCTTATTAATTTAATATCCAACATACTGTCTTATTCCTTTTGCTGTTTTAAAAGTATTATAGCACACAAAGTATAAATGATAAAAAGGTTGAAAGTTAAATAAAAACTATGTATAATCTCTTATTTTTTCCAAATAAGATTTCAGTTCTTTAATCTGCCTTGGCTTAATTGCTTTAATTTGTCCTTTCTTTAAACCTGCAAGCTCAATATTTCCATGACGAATTCTTTTTAGAGAAACTACATTGTAGCCTAAAAACTCAAACATTTTTCTAATTTGCCTGTTTAAACCCTGATATAACACAATTTCAAAAAGCGTTTCATCCTTTTTTTCCTCCAAAACCATCCAATCACAATAAGCAACTTTTCCTTTTTCGATTTCAATTCCTTTATTTAACAACTCGAGTTCATGATTTTTTAATCTGCCGTCAATTCTTACTATATATGTTTTTGCAACTTTAATTGAAGGATGAGTAAGTTCATAGGTCAAATTACCGTCATTTGTTAAAATTATAAGTCCGCTTGAATCTTTATCCAGCCTTCCGACCGGATTTAAATGATGATACTCTTTAGGGATAATGTCATATATTGTCTTTCTGTTTTTTTCATCTGATTTTGTTGTAATATAACCTGTTGGTTTATAAAACCTAAAGTATTCAAGTTTATCAGAGCGGATAATTTTATCGTCAATTGTTACTTTATCCTTTTTTCTAATTTCAAACCCAAGCATAGTGATAACCTTGCCGTTGACTTTAACTCTTCCTTCAACAACAAGTTCATCCGCCTTTCTTCTTGAACAGTAGCCGCTCTGTGCTATATATTTGTTAATTCTCATAAAACAATTATATCCAAAAAGGCAATTTTTTTAAATAAATAGTTTTTATTAATTTAAGAGGATAACTTTGGATATATAATGAAAAAAACTTTTAAAAAAATTATTAAATATTTTATACTTAAAAGAAAAAAACCGCTTAGAAAAAATATTTTAACAGGAAATATTGCCGGCGCAAAATATCTCGCTTCAAACGGAGTAACTTTAACAATTAACAATAAATCCGACAGAGAAGAAAACGAAAAAGATAAAATAGAAAAATTTATAAATGAAAATTTAAAAAACCCGAAAGCAATTTTAGACTATATTCAAAAAAACAAAACCACGGTATATTTAATAAAAAACGCAAATAAAGCTTTATCTTTTATAAACGAAAAAGAAGGACTTATATATCCCAAAAAAGGAATAAGTGCACTTTATTTGAACTTCATTTTAAATAAAAAATTATCTTTTAAAACAAAAGAAATATTTGTTTTGGATAATCAAAAAACAGACATTTGTAACCTTGTATACCACTTTTACAATTGGTATTGTTATAAGCTAAAGTTGGATGGCTATGAAAACGACACTCAAGAAAAGTTTAAAAACGTATTTGATATATGCGAAACAACGAAAATAAACGAACTTGATTTTGAGGAAATAATACAATTAAAAAGCGCAATAAAAAGAGACATTGAAGCAATAGACTTTGTAAAAAAAATCATTGTACAAAATTCCGTAGCAAAAAAAAATTTAAATAAAATTATAAACGGTCAAAGTGTAAATATATAAGATTCTTTTTGTAGAAGGTTAAAAAAATCCCTAAAAGGGATTTTTTTTATTGTTTTATTAAAGTTTTTAAATTTAAAAATAACTTATTTACTTTTATAGCTACAAACTTTTCGTCAGATGCTTTATTTAAAAGAATTTCTTCTAAGGTTCTGTTTACATATTCGTTTATTGTTTTTTTATTTTCATCACCAAAACCTTCTTTTTGAAGATTGTCAAGCTGATTTGCACTTATACAACGTGCTTTTTCAACTAAATCATCTGAACAATTTTTAAAATACTCATCTTCCAAAGCATACTTATTTGCAGGCAAGACATTTGTTAATTTTGCAAGTTTTAATTGATTTTGTTTATTTGTCAAAAGAAGCGCAAATTCAAGCGCTAAATCTTTATGTTTTGCTTTTTTTGGAATAATCAAATTCATAAGCGCAACATCATAGCCTGCTTGTTTTGTTGTTAATTGAGGCGCAATATCAGATTTTTTATACTGTTCTAAAGAGTTTTGCTTAACCATATTAATAAAATTTGACCCTGCAACAATAAGGTTTGCCTTTTGTGCCATGTATTTTTCAACAGCTTCCCTGTGGTTAATCGTTAAAATATCTTTTGGCAGATACCCTTTTTTATACATATCATTAAACATTGAATAAACTTCAATAGCCTTATTTTCAGACTCCTGCGATGTATCGGTTATTCCGAATTTATTTAGAATTTTGACCAAATTGTCGTTCTCGTTTAAACTTGAGACAAAAACGGGTGTATCGGAACAATTAAAAAGTTTTGAAGATGTTTCATACAGCTGTTCGTATGTTTCAATAAAATAGCCGTTAAGACATTTACTAAAAGCTTCTTTGTTATACATTGTAACCGGACTTGTTGCATAAAAAGGAAGTGCATAAATTTTTTCTTTATATTTTAATTTGTCAACAAGCGAACTGTTGAATTGAGAGGTATTTTCGATTTTAAAATATTCAAGTGCATTTTTTTGCGCCAAAATAACGGAGAAATCAGGATTTAAATTAATTAAATCCGCAGGATTAGAAGAAAGAACGGAAGCAAGAGTCCTTTTTTGTGCTTCCTGTATCGGAATATCCACCCAGATAAATTTAATTTCCGGATGTCTAATTTCAAAATCCTTTATAATTGAACTCATCTCTTTTTCGTAAACAGGTTTTAGTTGAATTGACCAAAAAACAAATTTTTCTTTATCATTTTCATTTTGGTTTTTCAAAAGAACATACCAAAAAATAACACCGGTTAAAAAAATCAGTAAAATGATACATATGCTTTTTTTCATAAAAAACTCCTTTTTTATTCTACACTAAAAATCCATGGTTTTATATAGTCATGGTATAATTTAAATATGAACCTGTTTGATTCACTTGAAAATAGCAATAAACAAATACCTTTAGCCGAACTTATGCGCCCTAAGACCCTTGATGAGTACCTCGGACAAACAAATGTAATTAATCAAAATTCGCCATTTATAAAGCTCTTAAGAGCAAAAAGACTTTTTTCATTTATTCTCTGGGGGCCTCCGGGGTGCGGCAAAACTACCCTTGCAAGGTTATGCGCTAATTATCATAATGCCAATTTCATTGAATTGTCTGCAGTAAATTCCGGCGTAAAAGAAATTAAAGAAACGGTAGAAATAGCTAAACAAAAACTGAGAGAAGGAACAAAAACAATTGTTTTTGTTGATGAAATACATCGTTTTTCAAAAACACAACAAGATTCGCTTTTGCCGCATATTGAAAATGGGCTTTTCTTTTTTATAGGTTCAACCACCGAAAACCCTTCTTTTCACGCAACACCTGCACTGATTTCAAGAGCTCAGGTTATTATACTCAACAAAATAAACAAAGAATCAATTGAAAAAATTACCCTTAAAGGATTTAATTATTTAACAAATACATACGGTTCAAAAGAACTTGGAAAAGATGCTCTTGATTTTATTGTGGATTTATCTAACGGTGATGCCAGATTTTGCCTAAACGCAATAGAAAACAGCTATTTTGCAAGTGATGAAAAAATTACAAAAACACTACTTGAAAAACTTTTGCAAAAAACAAACATAAGATATTCAATTGATGCTCATTATGACTATGCAAGCGCTTATCAAAAAAGTTTAAGAGGATCAGACCCTAATGCAGCCGTTTATTATCTTGCAAAAATGCTGTTATCAGGAGAAGACCCTCGCTTTATAGCAAGAAGGTTAATTGTTGTTGCTTCGGAAGATGTAGGAAATGCTGATTTTAGAGCACTTTTAATAGCACAAGCCGCTCTGAGCGCCGTTGAACATTTAGGTATGCCGGAAGCAAGAATCACACTTGCGCAGGCAACGGAATTTGTTGCAAGAGCCAAAAAATCAAACAGAGCAATAGTCGCAATAGATGCAGCAATGAACGATATTAAATCCGGACTGGATTTCCCTCCGCCCGATCATTTGAAAGATGCGCATTATAAAGATGCAAAAAAATACGGTTTTGGAACAGGATACGTATACACGCACGACAATCCGGAATTTAAACAACAGTTTATGCCGGATGAGATAAAAGACAGAAAATATTTTAATTTTTAGCAATATTGCAAAAAAATTATTAAGCGATAAAATAAGTTTGTTGATAATTTATGTTAAATTTTGTTAACATTTAAGCAATTATTTTTATTTTTGAATTTTATAAAATCGTAATGGTAAAGTCGGGAGACATACAAAATGGAAATTAATGCAGTTAGCCCTCAAAATTTTAAGTCACAATATATTTTTTCAGACGACTTTGATACTAATGATGCCATCGATGCTGAATACATTGAATTAACTCCCGAAGCAGAAGATACATTTGAAAGTTCAACAACAGAGGCTATAAATAACAAAGAACAAGAAAAAAAACACTTTTTTACAGATAAATACAAAAAAGCTGTTGAAAAAGCAAGACAGGATGTTCACCCTGCAACAATATTTGCTTCTGTCGGCTTAATGCTTGCAGCTGCTCTTAAAGGTAAAAAAGTTGTAAGTTATGTAAGAAAAGGCGTTGTTACACTTGGAGAATACGGAGCAAAAGCAGCAATTAATGTAACAGGCTCTGTTTTGAATAAATTAAAAAAACCTGATACAGCTTCTAAGGTTCTTGCAAAAAAAGATAAAATTACAAAAGGAGCTGAAGTTTTAAGAGATAAAAACTGTGCAAAAAATGAAAAAATGCTTGACGGAATAAAAAATGCCGTTGAAAAGCTTACAGATGAAAAAAAAGGCGAAAGCATTAAAAACTTTCTAACCAAAAACAACATAACAAACCCCGTAAGGCTTTTTGACGCAGCTATCGCCTCACTTGTAGGGATAAGCGCTGTTGATAAAACTTCTGATGTTGTAGAAAATGCCCTTGATAACTATGATATTAAAAAAACAAAAACAACGGCAACAGAAGCAGTAAAAGACTTAATTATTGAACTTGCAGAAGACTAGGGGGAAATAAATGAATATTAAACCCATTGCAAAAAATATTTGTCAAAGAGCGTTGATTGCAACGCAAGACACAGGAAAAATGATTTTTAAACCTTTTGAAAAAACACCTGGGGATACATATAAAAATACAGTACAAAGCGGCCTAAAACCGAATAAATACAGTATAGCAGGAGGAGTAGTTTGGTTTGGGGCTTTGATGTTATCCATAAAGTGTATTAAAGAAATAAAAGACAAAGTTAAAGAAATAAAAGACAAAGACTGATAAAAATTATTTATCAACAGAATATAAATAGTAAGCTAATTATTTTTTCAAATAAATAATATAACTTTAAAAAGTAGTTTATTTGAAAGAGTTGAAACGTGAAAAAACTTATTAGTTTACTTTTGATTTTTTGTTTTTTATCCTTCAATACAGTGCCTGCTTTTGCTTTTGAAAGTATAGATGCCAAAAAAACACAAAAGCATCCCAGATATGATAACATTTTTTTAAATGAAGATAAATATGAAAATTTCAACAGAAAAATTTTTGATTTTAATCTTAAAATGAACAAAATTTTTGTAAGAAATATTCATATTATATGGGCATCTGTTATGCCGAATTTTTTAATTGATTCCCTAAGCCATGCCTATAGTAATATTGAATATCCAAAAAGACTTATAAGTTCGCTTTTACAAAGAGACTTTGATGCAGTTAAAAACGAAACAAAAAGATTTTTAATCAATACAATAATAGGATTTGGCGGATTAATAGATGTTGCATATAAAATTTTTAATCTTGAGATGTACAATGAAGATATAGAGCAAGCGCTTGCAAAATGTAAAGTAAAATGCGGCAGTTACCTTGTCTTACCTTTTATTTCATCAACAAGTTCAAGAGATATAATAGGGAGAATTTTTGATTTCCTTTTAAACCCTACAACATACATAGCATCCCCTGTTGCAGCAGCAATAAAAATGGGGCTTTTAATTAACAGAACAGCATATATCCAGCCTATAGTAAAAATGGTTGAATCAAACTTTTCAGATCCTTATGATATTGCAAGAAAATTTTTCGGAATTGAAAAATATATCAAACTTGCAAATTACGACAGATTGAAAGTATTGGAGAGTATCAAAAATGATTATGATGAAGTAGATCTTGTTGATAACACAATTAAACGAGAAAATAAAAATGTCAAAGGAAGAATACACCGAAATGAAAACCTAATTGTACACACACTTCCAAGTCAAAATTTGACTGCTGATATTATTCTTGAAAATTACAACCCGCAAAACCCCGTATTAGACTCCATGCGGACAGCACTTTTCGATATAAAAGATACAGATAAAAAATTTTGGAAAGAAATATCGGTTTGGAACAGGAATTTCAGCAAAAAAATTCAATCAGCAGAAGTCGAAATAACAAAAGACAGACCAAAATATAAATTCAGATACGCACTTCAAAAAAACAAAACCTCTCCTTTGGTTTTAATATTTCCGTCTGTGGGAGAAGGCATAAATAGCGCACATAACGACACTATAGCAGAAATTTTCTACAATGAAGGATATAGCGTTATTATTTTCGGTTCTCACTTTCAGTGGGAATTTTTAAAAAGTACTGATAAAAATCATCAAGCAGGCATAATAAAAGATGACATGAAATATATAAATAAGCTTGTGAATAATTCAACAGCATATTTAAGTAAAAAATATGACAGATTTTTCTTAAAAAGAACAGCAATCGGAACATCATTAGGAGCTTATGCAATACTTTTTCTTGCAGCTGATCAATATGAAAAAGGAGCTTGTAATATAGACAAATTCATAGCGATTTGTCCGCCTTTTGATCTGGTTTATGCAATAGAACAGGTGGATAAAATAATTGATAGTTGGAAAAGATACCCTGATGATTTTAAAGAAAAAGTTGCTATCACTGCCGCAAAAGCAATGAGAGCATACAACAATAAAGAAAAGCTTACAAAAAATTTTACTACAATGCCTTTATCGAATTATGAAGCAAAACTAATCACAGCTTATATATTTCATCAAAAACTCTCAGATATTATATATATGACAAATTTAAAAGAGAAAGAAAAAATAGACAATAAAGAATTCTACACAACAGTGTACAAAACAAATTATAGAGGATATTTTGAAAAATATCTGCTTACAAAATACAGTTATGATGAAATTAAAGAAATTAACAGTTTAAGCTCCATATCCGATTATTTAATCAACAACGATAACTATAAAATATATCATTCACTTGATGACTATCTTATAAATAAAGACAGTTTAAAAAAGCTTAAAGGATATTGTGATAATAAATTAGTATTATTCAGTAACGGAAGTCATCTTGGATTTTTATACAGAAATGAATTTATTAATGAATTAAAAAATGAAATTAAGCTAAACTAGCAAATATACCCCTCTATGGCAGATTTAGCCGCAGTGTATGGGCTTGACAGATATATTAAACCGTTTGTATTCCCCATTCTTCCTTGGAAGTTTCTGTTTTGTGTTGCAAGACAAACTTCCCCGTCACCTAAAATTCCGCCATGGACACCAACACAAGGGCCGCAGCCGGAAGGGATAAGATTAGCACCTGCTTGCAAAAATATATCAAGAAGACCTTCTTGTGACGCTTGAAGATAAACATCTTTGCTTGCCGGAGCAATAATTAAGCGTACATCGGGATTAACTTTGTTGTTTTTTAATACATCTGCAGCAATTCTTAAATCTTCTATTCTTCCGTTTGTACAAGTCCCGATAAAAACCTGATTAACCTTGACATTATTAAGTTCATTTACTTCCTTGGTATTATCAACGGTATGAGGGCAAGAAACCATACGTTTGACTGCAGAAGCGTCAATTTTTATAATTTTTTCATATTCACAATCAATATCAGCTTTAATTTCTTTGAACTTGTCCGGCCTTCCTTTTAAAGTTAAATATTCTTTTGTTTTTTCATCAGTTTCAAATAATCCTGCCTTAGCACCTGCTTCAACTGCCATATTTGCAAGGGTAAATCTTTCAGACATTGACATATTTTTAATAGTTTCACCAAAAAATTCTAAAGCTTTATAAGTAGCACCGTCTGCACCTATAAGACCTATTAAATATAACATTAAATCTTTAGACGAAACATTTTGATTAAATTTTCCGTTTACTTCAATTTTAATTGAAGCAGGAATCTTAAACCAGGTTTTGCCAAAAGCCATAGCAACCGCTATATCTGTTGAACCCATTCCTGTTGCAAAAGCACCCAAAGCACCTGATGTACATGTGTGAGAATCAGCACCTACCAGTACTTCACCGGGATTAATAAAACTTTCAACCAATCTTTGGTGACAAACACCTGAACCGATATCTGACAGCACTGCGCCGTATTCTTTTGCAAATTCCCTTATGGTATTATGTGCATTAGACAACTCCTTTCTTGGCGAAGGAGCAGCATGGTCAATAAAAAGAATGGTTCTTTTTGGGTTTTTTAATTTTTTGTTTAATTTTTTAAATTCCTTTATAGCTAAAGGCCCTGTACCGTCTTGTGTTGCGCAGACATCAACATCAACTATTGCAAGCTCATTAACAGAAACTGTATGCCCTGAATGAGATGACAAAATCTTTTGCGCTAAAGTTAAACCCATAAAACTATTCCTCATAAAGTTGACAAGATTATTATAACCCAAACAAAAATAATATTTCGTTTAATTATATGATAACAAAAAGAGCCTTTTTTACGATAATAAAGCAATAAATTAGGAGTTTTATAATCAATGGATATAGCAGCATTAATCGGTACTTTTATAGGGATTGGTTTTATTCTTTTAGGTCAGGCTCTTGAAGGCGGAAATATAGGCCAACTATTGCAAATTACCGCATTATTTATTGTAGGAGGCGGTACTTTAGGGGCTGTTTTTCTGAGTTTTCCAATCGAAGATTTTAAAGTTGCAGGACACTGTATTGGCGTGGTGTATTTTGGAAAACAACCAAAGTTTGAAGTTTTAATCGAAGAAATTATAGGTTATGCGCAAAAAGCGAGAAAAGAAGGGGTTATTGTTCTTGAAAAAGAAGCAAGAAACGCTTCACACCCACTTTTAAAATTAGGTCTTGAAGCAGTAGCAGACGGAGCAGACCCTACTTTGGTCAAAGATATGATGGAAACGCAATTGAGTCAAATACAGGAAAAAATAGCCTCGGGTGCTAAAGTTCTTGAATCGGCAGGTGGTTATTCTCCCACACTTGGTATTATCGGGGCAGTTTTAGGCTTAATTCAAGTTATGCAAAACCTGTCTGATCCTGCCAAATTAGGAGCAGGTATTGCCGTTGCATTCGTTGCAACAATCTATGGTCTTGTAATTGCAAACTTAATAACAATACCGTATTCGACAAGAGCAAAGAGAAAATATGCAAAAATATTTACATCAATGGAACTTATGATAGAAGGTATTCTTTCAATACAAGCAGGAGAGTCGCCGGCCCTAATAGAAAGAAAACTTGAATGTTACATTGTTGATAAAAAACAAAAACAAGGAACTAATGTTTAATGGCAAGAAAAAAACCACCCGAAGAACACGAAAATCTGGAGCGCTGGCTTGTTAGTTATGCAGATTTTATGACGTTGCTTTTTGCAACATTTGTTGTGTTATATGCGCTTTCCCAATCAGACATTGATTCATTTAAAAATATTGAAGAAGCGCTAAGAAAAGCTTTTAGTCAAAATATTTTTGATAATCAAACCAGTATAATGGAAGGGTCTGATTCAATATTTCAAGGCGAAAACGGAGCGATGAATCCTTTAATGCTCGAATATATGAGCCAAAAATACGAACAAAGCTCTTATGAAGATATAAAAGACAGCATTAACAGCCTTAACCAAGAAGGCTTGAGTGCAGAAATCGACCCCAGAGGACTCGTTATCAAACTAAACAGTTATGCAATTCAATTTAGCTCCGGCGGGGCTGAATTGAATCAAAAGTCATATGATATACTTGATAAAGTTGCACAATTAATCAAAGAAAAATTTTCAATTCATTATATACAAGTTGAAGGTCATACCGACTCCGATAAAATCGGAAGCAATCTAAAATATCCTTCCAATTGGGAACTTTCAGGGGCAAGAGCAAGCAGCGTTGTAAGATATTTAATTAACAAACATTCATTTAACTCAAAATTATTTTCAGCAGTCGGCCTTGCAGATACCGTACCATTAGCACCAAATACATCGGCAGCTAATAAAGCCAAAAACAGACGTGTCGAAATAGTCATTTTAAGAAACAAAAATAAAAACCTGTCGCAAAAAAACATGCAGGAAATTCTAAAAGAAGCGCAATTTTTAAGGCAAAATAAAAATTATACAAACCCTTCAAAGGCAATAGAAGGACTTGTAGGTAATGATAAAGAACTTTTAAAAAATGTTATAGATATGTCTGAGCAATACGAAAACGAAAACAAACGCTTGGACACACTAGACAACGATTATATGCACGACGGTAATATGCCTGATTTTATGGAGCAAAAAAATGGCACAAAATAATTATTTTGTTATATTCGGAGGAGGCGGTATAAGAGGTCTTGCATATTGCGGAGCGTATAAAGCACTTGAGCAAAATAACATCAAAATTACCGGCTGTGCCGGAAGTTCCATTGGGGCGGTATTTGCAAGTTTGCTTGCAATTGGTTATAAGTATGATGAAATATATGAAATCTTATCTAATACCGGTTTTGAAATGTTTATAGATATAAATATGGATTTTACAAAAGAACTTGCTCTTTCAAAAGGAAAGATATTTTTAGACTGGATGAAAGAACAAATTGAAAAAAAATTCTACGGAGAAAACTACGAAAAAGGCAAAATGCCTCCTGTCAAATTCAGCGACATCACGCAAAAACTGGTTATTTACTCCGTGGATTTAACAAATCTGAAATTTAAAGAATTTTCAAACGAAAAAACTCCGGATTTTGAAGTTGCAAAAGCAATAAGAGCAAGTGTTTCAATGCCTGGCCTGTTTACACCGCTTGAAATTGAAGATTCTCTAATTGTAGACGGTGATTTACTAAAATCAACTCCATTGTGGAGAGTGAGTGAAACCATTAAAAATCTTTCCGAAAGAATCATTGAATTTAGGCTTGAAGATAACGAAACACCAAAACAAATAACCAATTCTCTCGAATATTTAAATAGAGTTTATAATGCAATTTGCGGTTTTGCAACAGATTATATTGTTGATTTATACAAAGAAAAAGACAAATTTGACTACATCAAAATCAATACAAAAGATGTTTCCGTTGTAGATTTTTTAATCAATAAAGAAAAGAAAAAAGAGCTTTTTGATACCGGTTATATTGCAACAAACAAATATTTAAGCACATTTCTGCCCAATAAAAGAAGTATGCTCTATAAAAAATATAAAGCTTTATTGAAATACTTATTAAAATTTCAAAAAGATTTCAATAAAACAAATGTGATTAACTCATATTTAACCATGTGCGAAATGTTTATGTTTTTATGCGAAGAAAAAAAATATTTAGATTCAGGAGTCTATGATTCAATAGTGGAATTCAAAAACAACTATATTTTAAACTACAAAAAAACAAGTTTTTTGACACTCAAAACTGCAATTTTAACCAACAAAGAAGAACTTTCCAAAAAACTTTTCGATATAGTTAAACTTATAAGTGTTAAAATTGATGAACTCAAATAGCTAATAATTTTTATATATTGTTCCAACCAAAGTATTTTCAAAGTTTTTTAAAATTGCTTTTCTCTTTGGAGAATTTTGAATTATTATTGCAAAAACAATATTTTTTCCTTTCCTTGTCTTAAAACCGCCCAAAAGTGCAGACAGTTGACTGTGCGTACCTGTTTTTGCCTTAATATTACCTTCAAGGAAACCTAAACGGTCTTTAAGTGTTCCTTGATTGGCAGTCGGTAAAAGCTTTTCAATATTTGTTTTTTCGAAAAGCATCACAAGGCAATTTGTTAAAAACTCGGCACTAACAAGGTCATAATGAGAAACACCTGAAGCATCAACAACTTTTATGCCTTCTGTAATTTCATCTTTGTATATATCATAAAACATATTTATGCTATCTTTTAAAGTTGCGCTTCTTTTATAGTTTATGTATTTAGCTGCAGCAACTCTAAAAACAACTTCCGAAGCAAAGTTATCCGAATCAAATAAAATACTTTTCGAAACATCCTCAATCGAATGTTTAACCGAAGCAATTTTTGAAACATCATTGGGTATTTTTTTGACTTCTATTTTTTTAAAATAAGGAATATCATTTTTAACAATTGCATTTTTTAACTTGATATTAAAGTTTAGTTGGGGAAATAAAACCGGTAAAACTAAAGTTTCATCCTTATTTATAGAACCGGCAAAACTGATAATAGGAGATTTTTCCCCGTATTTTCTTAGTATATCATAATCATGGACTTCACCGGGTTTTAATTCATTAACAATCGGAAATTTGTAGTCATCACTTTGGATGATATCAACTTTAGTTGCAAGACTTGAGCGTCTTATATTTAACTTAACCGTATTATTGTCAACTATGTATGCAGTAATGGGTTTTTGATTTGGCCACATGTCATCTTTCATCCAGCCGTTTGGATATGGATCATTATCAAAAATAGAATCATCGATGTATATGTTTTGAATTTTTTCAACATTAACTTTCTTTTTTAACTTTGAAAACAACTCTTTAAGATCAGATGAAGTTAAAAGAGTGTCACCTGAAAGTTTTATATAAATATTATTCTGCTTATCTTTATATAAAACAGTTTCAAAATCATAGTCATCACCAAGGACTATATAAGAAGCTCCGAACGTTAGCGTTTTTAAAGTGCTTGCAGGGTTTAAAAGTTTTTTGGAATTTTTTTTATATACTACATTTCTATCTTTTTGATTTTCGACATAAATAGCAACAATTGATTTTAAATCAAAATCATTTTGTTTAATAAGTTTATCAATTTCATTTGAAAAGCCTGTTAATGTTAAAGATAAAAATAAAAATAATGATAATAAAACTTTTTTCAAAATTACAACTCCCAAGGGCCTGCTATTCTGCCCATAACAGCACTGGCAGCTGCAATATAAGGACTTGCAAGATAAATTTTAGAATCAATATCACCCATTCTGCCAACAAAATTCCTGTTTGTTGTTGAAATGCAAACTTCATCTTTTGCTAAAATTCCGCAATGACCACCCAAGCAAGGCCCACATGTAGGTGTAGAAATTGCAACATTAGCTTCAATAAGTGTTTGGTAATATCCAAGCTCAATTGATTTTAAAATTATATCTTGTGTTGCAGGAAAAACAATTACTCTTACGTTTGGATGAACTTTTTTTCCTTTTAAAATTTCAGCCGCCATTTTCATATCTTCCAATCTGCCGTTTGTACAACTTCCGATTACAACTTGGTCGATTTTAATATTGTCTTTAATGGCTTCTGTTATTGAATGAGTGTTTTCAGGTAAATGCGGATAAGCAACCTGGGGTTCAATTTTAGATGCATCATATTCAATAATTCTTTCATAATTTGCACTGCTATCGCTTTTTAAATATAGAGGCTCTCTGATTGAGCGGTTTTTTAAATATTCTATTGTGGTATCGTCAGGCTCAATTATGCCGTTTTTAGCCCCGGCTTCAATTGCCATATTGCAAATTGTAAATCTTCCATCCATCGAAAGAGAAGATATTGCACTTCCTGAAAATTCTATTGCCTTATACAAAGCACCATCCACCCCGATATCACCAATCAAATAAAGGATAAGGTCTTTTGCTGTTGTATATTTGTTTAATTTGCCGTTAAAAATCACTTTTATACTACCGGGTACTTTAAACCAAGTAGACCCCGATGCCATAGCACAGCCAAGATCAGTTGAGCCAACGCCGGTTGAAAAAGCACCCAAAGCACCGTAAGTGCAAGTATGAGAATCAGCACCTATTATTAAATCTCCCGATGTGACAATTCCTTTTTCAGGCAATAGTGCATGTTCTATCCCCATTGTACCTACATCAAATTTAAAATCCAAATCCTCTTTTTTTGTAAAATCTCTTAAAATTTTAGCCTGAACGGCAGATTTTATATCCTTGTTTGGAGTAAAATGATCAGGCACTAAAATAACTCTTGATTTATCAAAAACCTTTTTACATCCTGTTTTTTCAAACTCTTGAATTGCAATCGGACCGGTAATATCGTTAGCTAAAACAATATCAACCTTTGCTTCAATCAAATCTCCGGGTTCAACAAAAGATTTATTTGAATGTTTTGCAAAGATTTTTTCCGTAATTGTCATTGGCTTAATTTCAGGCATTTTATTTTCCTTGTTTTTGTTTAATATCCAAAATTGCATTGTGTGATATAACAGATGCTATACATGTTTTAGTACTTGCTTGCCACCATGCGCAATTTTCCTGAAGACAAACCCTGTAGTCAGGTGCACCTGCTGATAATAACGGGCAATAAGGTATTCTTTTTTTGTTAATTTCTGCCATTTGAAACTCCTGTTTTTTCTAACTCTATACCTTTTTTAATTAAATTACATTTAGTTTCGTCGCATCTTTTTTCTTCGTCTTTATATATTTTTGTTCTGTTAATCACTTCATCAAAGTCAATTAAATGAGCATCAAAGTCAGGTCCGTCTACGCAAGCAAATTTCACCTTACCGCCTACAGTAAGTCTGCAAGCTCCACACATGCCGGTACCGTCTACCATTATAGGATTCATAGAAGCTTCTGTTTTAATTTTATATGGACGGGTAAGCTCTGCTACCGCTCTCATCATTGGCATTGGCCCAACTGCTATAACATAGTCTACTTTTTGCGTATCTATAATTTTTTTAGTAACATCAGTTGTAAAGCCTTTTGTGCCGTAAGTGCCGTCATCGGTTGTAATATGGAGCTCGCTTACGGCATTTTTCATTTTATCTTCCCAAAAGATTAAATCCTTGGTTCTGGCTCCCATTACCATATGCACTTTATTGCCGGCTTCTTTGAATGCTTTTGCAATCAAATAGCAAGGAGCTGCACCATACCCGCCGGCTACACAAATTACCGTACCATACTTTTCAATGTGTGTCGGAACACCAAGAGGCCCTACTATATCTTCTATACAATCACCTACATCCAATGAAGCAAGTTTTTTTGTAGTATAACCTACTGCCATATATACAATTGTTAAAATCTCATTTTGCTTATCGCAATCTGCAATTGTTAGAGGAATTCGCTCTGAATTTTTATCTGTTCTCAAAATTATGAATTGTCCCGCTTTAGCATTTTTTGTAATAAAAGGAGCTTTGACTTTTATTTCATATTGATTTTGACATAGTTCCTTTTTGTATAGAATTTCATATCCCATTTAGCTTTCCTCCGATAGTATTATTTAAAAATATAATATAGCAAAAAATATCCTTTGTCACCTTAATGAACGTATATTTACATTATAAAACTTTCACATACGGATTTATAAGAACAGTATTTACATACTTTTTTGTCTTTTTTTGGTTCAAATTTTTGTTTAGATATGTCTAAACAAGCCTTAACAAATAAATCTTTAAAAAAGACTTCAGCGCTTTCAAGAATTTCAATTTCAAAACTGTCAAACGCACTGTCAGGCAAAATTATTTTCAATTTTGTAACTTTTTTATCGGGATTTTTCTTCTCGAAAAGCATTTTGTATATATAAAGCTGCATCAGGTAATCTTGATTCAAGCCGTTTATTTTGAAATTTTTCTTATCTTTTTTGCCTGTCTTATAATCACAAATCGTATAAGTGTTATCTTCGTTTAATTCAATTCTGTCTATAAAGCCGGTTGTATTATAGCCATCAATATTAGTATTATCAAGCTTATACTCACAGGCATACAGTCGATTTACGGGCGTTTGGATAAAATATGTATAAAAAGTTTCAAGGTTTTCTTTTGCTCTTTGTTCCATAACTTTTCTTATGCTTTTATCTGATATAGCTAATGTATCAAATTTTTCTTTAAACCATTCATAAAATTTTTCCTTTTCGGGATAGTTTTTTTCTTTTTTTGCAAAAGAAAAAGCCCTCTCGAGACAATAATGCATGCTTGAACCATAGTTTGCATGGTCTTTAGGGTCGGATAATGAATCTAATTTTAAAATATTTTGATATAAATATTTTTTAGGACAAGCAATGTAGTTGTTGATTGCACTTGGAGAATAAATTATATTTTCAATAATTGAATTTAAAAATTCAAAAAATTCTCTATCATAATCGTAACTTTTAACTTCAAGTTCTTTTTTGGTGTCTTCTTCAAGTAATTCTAAACTGTCCTGCTCAAAAAAACTATCCGTCATATCAAGTTTATCGCTTATAATATCACTGAGACCCAAAGAAACATTTTCGGCACAAGATAAATATAAAGAATGTTTTGCTCTTGTTAAACCCACATACATAAGTTTTAGTTCGTTTGAGTATTTGTACAATTTTTTCTCATTTTCATCTATAACTTCATCCAATGGAATATTTTGGCTCGCAGTTGCAGGATTTGAATTAGATTCCCAGAGTCTTTTTCTTAAATTTGGCATAAAGACATATTCAAATTCTCTTCCTTTAGAACTGTGATAAGTGCTCAATTGTACAGCATTCAGCGTTTTTTGGGGTTTATCCGTTTTAATTTCAAAATCGTTTTGTCTTGATAAGTCAAGATAATCTATAAAGTCAGCTAAAGAATTCTGAAAAGATGATGTGTAAAATTCTTCTGTTATTTCTGTCAGTTTTTTTAATCCTTGTACATTTTCAAATTTATTAACCGGACAATTTATAAAATATCTGTAAATTCCGCTTTTTTCCATTGCTGTTAATACAACTGTTCTTATATCTTCTGATGATACAATTTCTTTAAGCTCAAAGTAACTGTCCAGAAAATTTTTTAACTTTTCGGGTTCTTTTAATTTACCCTCCGCAATCAATTTTTTAATATCTTCACTTATTAAAGTTTGGTTATTTTTATGCCTTTCTATCCAAATTTTTTCATAATCAAGACTATGAATTTTAAAAGGCTCAAACAAAAACAATTTTAATATTTCATTTTCATATATATTTTCATTTAGAAGAAATTTTAAATATGAATAAGTAACACAGGACGATTTAACATTAAATATCGATTTTCCTTCTTTTAATTCGTAGGGGATATTTTTTGCTTTTAATTTCATTGCATAATTATCAATTTCTTTATTCGTCTTTAATAAAATTGCAATTTCTGATAATTTTTTTTCACTGCGCTCATCCAAAGGACAAAAAGGTGAATTTATAATATTTTCAATTTTTTCTACTATAGCATTTTGTTCTCTTTCGCTTGAACAATATTGAATATATTTAACCGGAGAATCTTTGTCTTTCAAAAGAGTGTTTTTAGAAATTAGCTTTTTATCTATATTAAACTTTTTAAATTCGTTTATTCCTTCCAACCTCAACGGATCATTATTTGATACAGCATAGCTAAAATCTAAAATACTTTGCGTAGAGCGCATATTTTCTTTTAAACAGACTACTTTAAAACCGAGCTCATTTTGATACTTTTTAATAAAATTGGCCAAATTATTTATATTAGCTCCCTGAAAAGAAAAAATTGTCTGATTATCATCACCAACTAAAAAAACATTTTTTCTTTTCATACCGTCAATCAAAAAGAAAATAATCTTGTTTTGAAGTCTGCTTGTATCTTGATATTCATCGATTAAAATCTGGTCATACTTAGATGCAATTTGTTCTAAAAAAGACGGGTTTTCTTCAAATTTTTGCACTACAAGTGAAATCATATCGTTAAAATCGACAAAATTATTTTTTTTCATTTTAGAATTATAAAGTTCATAGAACCGCCACAATTCTTTTGCTTTTCTTATTTTTTCATCAAGTTTTTTTATTGTGGATTCAAGCTGCTTTGTTACTTTTTTTCCTGAATTTAGTTTTTCATCTCTTTCTCTTATTTTTTCTTTGAGCATTCTTTCCCACTCGGGATGGTTTTTAATATTATAAAAATACTTTTCTTTTGTTAGCATATTCTTCTTTATTTGAGAAATTTCTTCCAATAAAACAGGAATCTTGCTATAAGGATCGTTGTTTGAATCTCTGTATTCTGTCGGTTCAATCTCATCTATACATTCCTTTATGAAATAATAACTTGTTATATCATTGATTATCTTTACATCTTTAAAAGAAAATTCAAACTCGTTCGATTGAATAATGTCCATACACAAGCCATGATAAGTATAAACATTAACATCCGTTGCAGCTTTTTTTTCGAGTGTTTTTGAAAGCCTTTTTTTCATTTCAAGTGCCGCAACTTCAGTAAATGTAAGACAAAGGATTCTATCAGGTTGAACATTATTTCTAATTAAAGATTCAATCCTTTTTGTAATACAGAATGTTTTTCCGGTACCGGGACCAGCGAGTGCAAGAGTTATACCTGTTTTAAATTCAATGCATTCTTTTTGTTCTTTGTTTGGCTCAAATTCTGTTTTAATTTCTTTTTCAATTAACATTTTCTTTCCTTAAACAATATATTTTTGAAGAATTAATTTTTTAAGCGCCCTTGCATAAATTGCCTGAGGTTCTGTCTTTAAAAGTTTTTCTAAGTATTCTAAAGCAGTATGATACTTTTCTATTCTCATATAAGCAACCGCCATTAAATACAAAGCATCTATAAATTTTTCATCCAGACTAATTGCCGAACTTAAATCATCTATTGCATATTCAACTGCTTTTTTTGTATTATTTTTTTTCTTTAATATAATTTGAGCTCTGTTATAATAAGCATCAGTCATTTTTGGATTCAAAGATATTGCTTTTGTATAATCTAATATCGCATCATCAAATTTTGAAAGACACTGAAAAGCAACACCACGATAGAAATATGAAATATCCCAATCATTTTTAATTTTTATTGATTGATTGATAAAATCAATCGCTATATCGTATTTTCCATTGTTTATATTGTAAATCCCCTCATCTATAAGGACTTTATATTCTTCTTTTTCATTCATTACAAAATATTAGCATATAATTAACAAAACTGTTGAATTTTAACTGATTTTTTAGTATCATGTAAAAAATTATTAAGAAACAACAGTACATATAATAATTATTTTTATTCACAGGTGTTGTAAAATTGCAAGTTATAGAAAGCAAGGTGTGTTATGCAAATTTCAAAAATGACCGCAGGACAAAAAGCCGCTGCAATTACAGGTGCAGTTATAGGTGCGGCTGCCGCAGGCACGGTTACTGTTGCCTATTTAAAGGGTAAGAAATCTTTAGCTGACCAGTTTACAAAAAGCGAAGGTGCTCAAAAGGTTAAAATCAAAGCAGGCGAGGCAATAAAAGAAGGCTTTGGTATTTTAAAAACCCAATTTGCAAATATTCTTCCCAAAAAAGCTCCAAAAGCACAATAGAAAAAATTATTAAAAAGGCGCAAATTGCGCCTTTTATTATTTATCTTCAAGTAATTCCATAATTTTTTTAGCACACAAACCGGCACTATTTTGGTTTTGCCCCGTGATTATGTTGCCATCCGCAACAGCATGCTCACTAAATGGCTTTGCTTCAATAAATTTCGCTCCGGTTTTTTTAATTTTGTCTTCTACGGAAAACGGGACAATAGTATCCATTTTTGCAATTTGTTCTTCTTTATTTGTAAAAGCTGTTACAAATCTTTTTTTAAGAATTGATTCACCGTTTTCATCTTTTGCGCCAACAAGAGCTATAACGCCATGGCAAATAGCCGCAATTACTTTTTTCTTATTGTAAAAATATTCAACAAGATTGTTTATTTCTTCATTATTTGCTATATCAAATAAACACCCATGTCCGCCCGGGAAATATATTGCGTCATAAAAGTTCATATCAACATCCAAAAGGCTTTTTGTTGTTCTTAAAACCTTTATGCAATCATCCCATTCAATAGGATTCGAACAGGACATAGAATTTATATCAATTGGAGACAATCCACCTTTTAAGCTTGCGGAATCTATTGTATAGCCTGCATTTTTAAAAATTAAATAAGGTCGTGCAAACTCCTCAAGATAAACACCATTGTCTTTGATTTTTCCTTCGCCGGTTGAATTTGTTGTTACAATTAAAATTTTTTTAGTCATAGTTATATCCTTTTGTTTTTTAAAATATTCAAAAATAATTTTTTTTATAATCCCCGAATGTTTATATCTTATTGACATAAAGCTGACTCCAGGTATTAAAATTTTTAATGAAGAATTAAGAAAGGATAAAAATGGAAGTTATAAACAAAATCAATTCACCAAAAGACTTAAAAGAACTATCTTTAGAACAAATGAAAAGCCTTGCGGATGATATCAGAAAAGGAATATTAAACAGGGTCAATAAAATAGGGGGGCATCTGGGCCCTGATTTGGGAATAGTTGAAGCAATAATAGCTTTGCATTATGTTTTTGATTCGCCAAAAGATAAATTTGTCTTCGATGTTTCACATCAAATTTATCCTCACAAAATTTTAACAGGGAGAAAACAAGGTTTCTTTGATGATGATAAACTGTTTTCTATAACAGGTTATTCAAATCCAAATGAAAGCGAGCATGATAACTTTATAATAGGGCACACGTCAACATCCGTTTCACTTGCTTGCGGACTTAGCAAAGCAAGAGATTTAAAAAAAGAAAAATATAATGTAATAGCACTAATCGGTGATGGTTCTCTATCAGGAGGAGAGGCATACGAAGGCTTAAATAATGCAGCATTACTTAATTCAAACATAATAATAATTGTAAATGACAATGAAATGTCTATTGCAAAAAACCAAGGCGGCCTGTATAAAAACCTCAAAGAATTAAGGGAAAGTAAAGGACAAATTCAAAATAACTTTTTTAAATCATTAGGTTTTGAATATACTTATCTTGAAGAAGGCAACGATATTGAAGCATTGATTCAAACATTTAAAAATGTAAAAGATATAAATAAGCCGGTTATTGTCCATATTCATACACTAAAAGGAAAAGGCTATTATCCTGCAGAAAGCGAAAAAGAAAAATACCACTGGCAACAGCCCGGATTTTTGAATCAAAACAAAAAAACTGTTTCAGAAGAAACATATGAAACAATTACAACCGATTTTATTCTCGAAAAAAAAGCGCTTGGTGAACCTGTTGTAGCTATAACGCCTGCAACACCCGGAGCTTACGGATTTTACCAGGAGTTTAGAGATAAATTAAACGAAAACTATGTTGATGTTGGAATAGCGGAAGAGCACGCCGTTGCTTTTGCTTCGGCTCTGGCAAAAAATGGAGCTAAACCGATACTTGCAATTTTAAGTTCTTTTGTTCAAAGAACTTATGACCAGCTTTCTCAAGATTTAGCCTTGAATAATTCTCCTGCGGTTATTCTTGTCTTTTGGGGCGCAATAAGTTCAGCAGATGCTACTCATCTCGGAATATTCGATATTCCTTTAATATCAAATATTCCAAACATTGTTTATTTGTCGCCGACAAACAAACAAGAATATATAAAGGCTCTTAATTGGTCATACAATCAAAATAACCATCCCGTTGTTATAAGAGTACCTTTTGGAATTGTTCAAAATGAGATTAATTGCAAAACAGATTTTTCAAAACTTAATAAATTTAAAACTATCTGCAAAGGCTCAAAAGTTGCCGTTTTTGGGGCAGGTAACTTTTTAAATCTTGCAAAAGAAGTAAAATGGGAGCTTGAAAAAATAAATATCAATCCCACTATAATAAATCCTATATTTTTAACCGGATTGGATGAAAACTTACTTGAAGATTTAAAAGACGGTCACAGCATTGTTGTGACTCTTGAAGATGGTGTTTTAGACGGCGGTTTTGGAGAAAAAATTTCAAGGTATTACGCAAATTCAGATATGAAAGTTTTAAATTACGGAGCTTTCAAGGAATTTACAGACAGAGTGCCGGTTGATAAGTTATATGAAAAATACAGACTCAAAAAAGAATTAATAGTTGAAGACATTCTAAAAATAGTGTAAAATAAATATATTGTTAGGTGTTGTTTTTTCATAGAGCATAGGAGGTATCTATGACGATTAATCCTGTAAATTTATTAGCTCAAAAATCTTATACCAATAACGGCAATAAATATATTAAAAGTAATTGCGCTAAAACAGCCCTCACTTTAAGTGCGGCAGTAATTGCAATAAACAGTTGTTCAAAAGTGGCAAAAAGTGTTGACAATTTAAAAGGGGATAAAACCGCAGCTTTGATAGCTTGTTCAATCTATGCTACGCTTGCAGCTTTTGGACTTGGCACAGCAGTTGACGGCATTATTAATAAAATCAATTCCAAAATTGTGGATAAAGAAGCTCTTATAAAAACTTCAATAGATCGCCATTAGTATTACATTAATAATTTGACAAAAACAGCCAAAAATGACAATATTTTAAAGTAGGTATTAACTTTTTGGAAGAAATATGAAAAAAAAGATTTTTTTATTGGCTATCTTATTATTGCTACCTTTTTTATCTTTTGCAAATGACGAAGCATTAAAAAACGAACAAACCGTTCAAACAAGAATTAATCATTGTGCAATGAAAATTTTAAATGCAAACGAAATAAATAAGCCTGTTGTTTTTGTATATGACAACAGAGAAAAAGAAGTGAAGCTTAAAATTGATAAAACTCTTACAAAAAGACAAGTAATTGTATATAGAGATGATTATAAGTTTCTTGAAGACGAAAATGAGCTTGCAGCTTACCTTGCAAGACAAATTGTTTTTGCCGCAAGAAGTTATGACGGAATTTTTAACGGTGCTTTAAGGTCTTTGCAGATGAAAGCCGCACCTAAAAAATTTGAAATTGTAGCTGATAAAATTGCTGTTGATTATATGGTAAAAGCAGGCTATAACCCGATTGCATTAATCACTTATATTCAAAAAACACAGCCTCAAAAAAGATACGATATAATTTCCAATAAAAATCTTACTTCAAAACGCCTTATGATGATTTATGAATATATTTATACAAAATATCCTTATTTTTTAGTTAATAACGAATATAAAACAAATGAAAACTATCAAAATTTTCTTTTAAATTCTGAAAACAACAGATACTTATTGCTTGAAAAAATTAAAACCAATTCAAAGGAAAAAATCAAATATGAATAAAATTTTTAGTCTTTTATTATTTTTTCTGTTGTTATACCCCTGTTCGTTTGCTCAAATGAATGATTTTATTGTTGATTTAACTCTTAAAGACAAGAATTTAGAAAAACCTTTTGTAAATTTAAATTACGATTATGAAAATTCTGGATATGTTCCAATAAAACTCAAACCAATAGATGAAATTAAATCCGAAAAAGATATCTTTGAAGGACAAATAATTAAATTTATAGCACCTGAAGGAGTGTCCTTTGGCACACAAATTATTGTAAGAAAAAACCAAATTATAACAGCAAAAGTAGAAACCATAATTCCAAATGGCATGAATGGCATTCCTGCAAGTATTATACTTGGAGATTTTCAAACAGAAGATTCAAAACAAAAACTTGGAAATACTATTGAAATATTCGGTCTTGATTTAAGTCTTCTTGTTTTTCCGATAAAGTGGGCATTGACACCACTGCCTCCTACGGGTTCTCTTACAAATTTTATCAAAGGAGGCCATGTTAAAATTAAAAAGAATAAAGAATTAACTCTTATTCACAGAATTAAGTAAATGCTTTGGAGGTACATACGCCGGGCTTTTTGCAGGCTTGTAAACTTTTTTGTAAGTATTATATAGTTTATTAAAGTGTTCATATTTTTCTTTATCGCCTGCATGTTTATAAATATATGCAATATCATAATAATCATCACTTTTAGAAACAAGACGCCCATCTCTTATTCCATCTTCATTTAATTTAAATTTTTCATTTAATTCAAGCGCTTTTTCAATGTTTTTATCTATTTGTTCTTTATTATTTTTATAGTATTCTTTTACTTTTTTATCCGACATATTTAAATTAAATATAGTATAATATTTACCAATCAGATATGTTTTTAATCCCAATGCTACTCTTTTATCATTAGTATCCAGACTTTCTAAAAAGCTAATTATATCATCATATTTTTTTTCTACTTCTTTTATAATTACGACATTTTTATTATTAACCGAGCTGAAAACTATATAGTTGCTTACGCTCACTCTGTCTCCAAGCATACAGCTTCCGCCTAATTTACATACATTTTTATTTATTTCTAATTCTTCTCTTTGATGCTCTAAACACTCTTTAGATAAATCAACTTCTATAGAACTACAGTTATAGTAGTGCGTTAATTTGTAAATTTCACTTAAAGCAAGATATGTATTTAGATTTGGATTTTTAATTCTATTCAAAATATTTTTTTGTTTGATAAATAGATTATAATATTTTTTACGATTAATCGTTTCCATATTGTCAAACAGCATATCACAACTTATAACAGTGTCTTTTGTAATTTGATTTGGATATTTATTTATTAAGTATAAATAAATATAATAAGATAAATACATTTTTTTCTTATATTCAATTTGTTCTCCAAAAGGAAGGTCCCTATATGACCAAGTATTCACCTTGGGAACTAATTTATCAAAAACTTTTTCTTTAAAATTTGATAAATTAATACTTTTGTCAAACAAAAAGTTAATATTGATGTTTTTTAACGAATAGCCAACAATAAGTAATATAAGCAGTACTAAAAGTATGATATTAGTTTTTATATTATTTTTAAAAGAAGTTTTATTTAAAAACAATATTGTAAGTTTTGAAGCAATAAAAAAGAAAACAAAAGAAAAAGGAATCCCTAAAACACATAAGCTCAATATAGCGGGGAGCTTAAAAGCAAGTGTAACGTATACAAATGGGTTAATTGGGTCATATTTAAAACAAATTAAAACTATAACTCTTAATATAAAAAGCAAAAAGAAAAATAGAGAATATTTTACCATAAAGCGTATGTTAATTTTTTCTCTATATTCTAATGTAGTAAGAATCGAAAGAAATATGCTTGAAACTGCGCTAATGCATGCAAAATCTAAAAAGCATTTGCCGAAAAAAGTAAAAAGAGCACAGCACAAAGCTAATAAAAAAGGTGAGTTTAAAAATTTAAAATATTTTTCTTTCATATAATTTACCCTATATTTCATAATACGATTTAGTGATAAAATTTATTTTAATATGCTTTATTATTTTTGACAATTGTAATTTAATCTGTTGATTTTTAACGACACTGTTTTGTATAAATGCAATATTTGTAAGTTCACTTTCTGAATAATTATCGTTTGCATCTTTGTTATAACCGTCAAAGCCTGCTATTGAAACCTCTTTAACTCCAGCATTTAATAAAACTCTTAGCGCAATCAAAGCTACGTTATCACTGAATTCATTGTCTTCAACATATGATGAATAATTTAGTTTGTAATCGGAAAAAGCTTTGATGTTTGATGTTAAAGCTAAAGGAATATTTGTTTTATCTAAATTATTATACCTTTTAATGTTTGTTACAAACACCAAATTTGGATTATACTTTTTTGGAATAAAATTTAGAGAAATTATAAAAGGATTGTTTTTTTTGATAAAATTATTTATATTTCTTTCTTCCTGAACTATGCTTTTACCTGAAGCAATCAGCAAAACCGGCTTATTTGATAAAAGTTTTGAAAGTTTATTTAAATCTTTGCCATCATCAATAAAATGTTCTATTGTTTTTCTATACAATTCCAAAATTAAATCTTCGCTATAAATTCCTCGATTTTTGTATGGGATATTATTCAAGATTTTGTTTATAAGTTCAACCGGAACAGTTTGTTTTTCTATTAAAAACTTTGCATAATTCGGATGGCAATTATTAATAGCAGCCATATAATAAGGTACGGAATAGCCCCAGGGAGATATTGCAAAAATTTTATTTATTTGCTCGTCTATAATTTTCAATATTGGGATAATATCATAATTGCCGTCGTAGTTATCATTAATATATTTTATTAGTAATTCGCTGCATAAATTACCCGCACCTCTGCCCATCCCAAAAACGCTTGAATCAATAATAAGTTCTCTTTTAGTGTTTTGTTCCATTAAAACTTGAGCATTTGAAAAAGAAAGTTGGAGGTTATTGTGTGAATGAAAACAAAGAGCAGTATCTTTATCTAAATTATTTTCAATAAGATAATACATAGCTATAATATCTTTTTTGTTCATCGCTCCTGTTGTATCAACGATTGTAAAGCCTATTGGTTTTATTTTGTTTACAAGCTCTATAATTTCAAGCAATTCACCGCTTGAATAAGTACTTGTATTCATCGGATTGATAAAAACTTTATAACCTTTGCTGACAAGTTGTTTGCAGTATTCAATTGCTTCAAAGCGCTTTTCTTTTTTAAATACTACTCTAAGATTAACTTTTGTATTGCACTTTGGAATTGAATCTATTGGGATTTCACCAAAATTAATCATAAGAGTGTAAATTGAACTCTGTCTTTGGGGAAGCATGCTTTCTAATTGGCTAAAATTTTGAAAAAATGTTTTATCTATATTGTAATCATTTTGCTTTAAAAAACCGCATTCTATATAATCAACATTAGAATCAGTTAAGTTTTTAAGAATAAATTTTATATTTTTTTCTTTAAAATCCCAATTGTTTACATACCCGCCATCTCTTAATGTACAGTCTAAAATTTTAATACTCACATCCGCCTCTATTTTGCTTTAATAACATTCTTACTTTTTCAAGATCTTTTTTTGTGTCAACGGCAACGGTATCAGATTCTACTTCAATAAATTGAACTTTATAGCCTGCTTCAATAAATCTTAAAATTTCGATGTCTTCAATTTGTTCAACTCTTCCTCTGGGGCTGTTACAATAAAAATCAAGCGCTTCTTTTGTAAAGCCGTAAACACAAACTTGCTTATAGTAATGATAGTCAATACTTGCTTTGGGGTATGGAGCTGCACTTCTTGTAAGATAAATTCCAATATTGTCTTTATTTACAATAACTTTTGGAACAGTAAAATTTACAACTTCAACAGGGTCTTTAATTTTTGTCATAAGATTTGAAACTTGCAGATTCTTATTTTTTAAAAAAGGTTCAATAGCTTTTTCTATTGTATGTGGCTCAATCATAGGCTCATCGCCTTGTATATTTATATATAAATCAGCTTCAATTTTTCTTGCAACTTCACCGATTCTATCTGTACCTGTTTTATGACTTGTAGAAGTCATTATTACTTTAATATTGTTTTCAATACATGCAGTTTCAATTCGTGTATCATCACAAGCAACATAAACCTCATCTAAGCCTTTGGCTTTTATAGCACTGTTATACACCCACCAAATCATTGGCTTACCCAAAATGTCAGCTAATGGTTTACCTTCAAACCTGCTTGATTTATACCTTGCAGGAATTATCCCAATTATTTTCATATATCTGCTCCCAAACTTTTTATTAATTTTAATTTTACACAAAATAAGGTAATATTTAAAATTTTTTACATATAATTTTTATAAAATTATTTAGAAAAATTAATATTTTTAATATTTTTGTTCTTCAAGGTAATAATATAACGCTACCTATCTTCGAAGGTTGCGACTACCCTTTAAAGTATTATCGTGAGCGGAAATCTTTACAAACAAACAAAAAAAG
>CALVAA010000019.1 GCA_944325315.1 Candidatus Gastranaerophilales bacterium | reverse complement strand
TACGTATAAGTATACGTTAGTAAGAGGTTTCCTCGTCTTTATTAAAAAATCGCCTGTTTTAGGCGATAATGGAGCGGGAGACGAGGCTCGAACTCGCGACATCTTCCTTGGCAAGGAAGCATTCTACCACTGAATTACTCCCGCAAATTGTTTGCTTCTTTATAATACAATATCAACAAAAATAATCAAGTGGTTTGTTTAAGCTTTTTGTAAAGAAATATTAAAAACAAAATAAAAAATGAACTTTTAATTTAAAAACTCGTTTGAATGAATATAAAAGAAATACTATAAAGGAGAAAAAATGAAAAAATATTCTTTATTACTTACTGCTTTACTGTTAATGTTTTCAACTTGTATATGTAACGCCCAAACTATAAATAATATTTATATAACAAATACAATTGAAAAGTCTTCAGGCTATCAAAATTCTTCTAATATTATGTGCACTCTTAACGGAAGAATTTGTACAAACGGATACTTTATAATGTCAACAGGCGGAACTACTTATTCGGAACCGCAATGGAAAAGACAAACATTACGCGAAAAAAGATTGAGCCAAAAACAAGAATCACTTAGAAACTCACAGATTGCTATCTGACAACTTAACATTACAATTTAAAAAAGAACATTTTATATGTTCTTTTTTCTTTTTTGTGTTACGATTAAAGCACTATGATGAAAACAGTTGATGAAATTAGGGAAGGTTTTTTAAGTTTTTTTGAAAAAAAACACAGTTCTACACGTGTTAAAAGTTCAAGTTTAATACCGGATAATCCTACTATACTTTTGACAAGCGCCGGCATGGTTCAATTTGTGCCCTATTATTTAGGTCTGGAACAGTGCCCCTATAATCCGCCGAGAGCTACAAGCTGTCAAAAATGCGCACGTGCAGGCGGAAAGGATTCAGATATTGAAAATGTCGGAAGAACACCCCGTCATCATACTTTTTTTGAAATGTTGGGCAATTTTGCATGGGGTGATTATTATAAAAAAGAAGTCATACCCTGGGCCTGGGAATTTGTTACAAGTAAAGAGTATCTTGGTTTAGATAAATCAAGGCTTTGGGTTACGATATTTGAAACGGATGATGAAGCATACGAAATTTGGAAAAATTTAACAGATATTGATCCAAAAAGAATAATAAGAAAAGGCAAAAAAGACAATTTTTGGGGTCCTCCGGGTCCAACAGGCTCTTGCGGACCTTGTAGTGAAATTCATTATGATCTTGGCGAGCATTTAAAATGCAGCGATGATTGTTCTATTGCAACTTGTGAATGTGACAGATGGGTTGAGATTTGGAATATGGTATTTACTGAATTATTCCAAGACGAACAAGGAATACAAACTCCCCTAGACAAAAAAAATGTTGATACCGGTATGGGTTTAGAGCGTATTGCAATGGTATGCCAGGGAGTGGAATCAACTTTTGAGACAGATATTTTAAAACATATCTTAGATAAAGTCTGTGCTATTTCAAATAAGAAATATAAAGAAAATGAAAAGACGGATATATCTTTAAGAATTATAACCGATCACAGTCGTTGTGTTGCCTTCATGATTGCAGACGGAATTACACCTTCTAATGAAGGCCGAGGATATGTTCTTAGAATGATATTAAGACGTGCTTTGCGCCATGGGTATCTTTTAGGGCTTGAGCTTCCGTTTTTAGAACCTGTTATTAATCTTGTTATTGATAAATATTGTATACAGTATCCTGAATTAAGAGAAAATGAAACAAAAATTAAACAAACAATTTTAAAAGAAGAAGAACGCTTTAAACAAACCCTTGATAAAGGCTATCAGTTGATTGAATCCTTGGTATCAAAGGCTTTAGTTGATAATTCAAAAGAAATATCCGGCGAAGATGCATTTAAGTTATATGATACTTTTGGTTTTCCTTATGAGCTTACGGTTGAAATTGCTTCGGAAAAAGGCTTGGGTGTTAATGAAGCCGGTTTTAAAAAGGCAATGGAAGAACAAAAAGAAAGAGCAAGGTCAAGCGCTCAAAAAGTTATAATAACAAATGACTTGAACTATCTAAATAATCCTAAAACCGAATTTATCGGTTATGAACAAAACAATTCCGATGCAAAAGTAATTTCTATAGTGGATAAAGAAGGAAAAAATATCAATTGTGCCGTTGAAGGAATTTTTGATATCATTCTTGATAAAACTCCTTTTTATGCTGAATGCGGCGGCCAAACCGGCGATAGCGGATATCTTGAATTCGAGGGTGAAAAATATGAAGTTGTTAAAACCTTTAAAGTTCAGGATATTTTTGTTCACAGAACAATAGTAAAAGAAAAAGAAATAAAAAAAGGCGATATTATAAAAGCCCAAATAGATGTTTCAAGAAGAAATGAAATTACAAAACATCATTCCCTTGCGCATCTTTTGCAGGCAGCTTTACAGAAAGTTTTAGGCAAAGAAGTTCACCAAGCAGGCTCCAGTGTTGAAGAAAACAAAACTCGTTATGATTTTACTTTTGATAGAGCTTTAACAAAAGAAGAAATTAAAAAAGTTGAAGATACTATTAATTATTGGATTAATAAAGGCTTATTCAGAACAACAAAAGTAATGTCTTTGGATGAGGCAAATAAAACCGGCGCTATGGCTTTATTTGGCGAAAAATACGGCGATTTTGTAAGAGTAGTAAGCTTTGATGATGATAAAGGAAATTGCTATTCAAAAGAATTGTGCGCAGGATGCCATGTGGACAATTCAAAAGATTTACGTCTTGCAAAAATAGTGTCTGAACAAGCAAGCTCCGCAGGCGTCAGAAGAATAGAAGTTATTTGTTCGAGCGCTTGTTTTGAACTTTTGAATTTAAAAGCTGATGAAATAGACAGGCTTTCAAGTTTGAATAAAGTGCCTTTTGACAAAATTCAAGATAAAATTGATAAATTAAACCTTGAAATTAAAGACTTAAAGGAAAAACTGACAGAGCTTGAAATTTTGAGAGCAAAAGAGAGCCTCGAAAAACTTATTGATCATGCTTTTGAAATTAACAGCACAAAAGTGCTTATTGTAAAAACAGATGATTTTGCACCAAATGCGATTAAATATGGTCTTGATTTGTTTTCGGATAAATTAGGCAAAAGCATAATTGTACTTTGTTCTGTTAAGAAAGACGGAAGTGTTTTTGTTAGTGCAAAAGTAGATGATTCTCTAATTAAAAAAGTTCAAGCCGGGAAAGTGGTTGGAAATATTACAAAAGCGCTTAAAGGAAACGGCGGAGGAAAGCCTCAAATAGCTCAAGGTTTAGGTAAAGTTCAAGACGGATTGGATGATATTTTAAATAAAACAAAAGAAGAAATAATTAAGGCACTTGAGTAATATTAAAAAATGTAAATAAAAAATTTAAAACAGACACTTTTTTCTGCTTACTGATTTTATTTAAAGTATAGTGTAAGTATGGGTGTGGAAAAGTGAAAAAAATTATCTGTGTTTTGTTTTTATCTGTAATTTTATTTTCGCCTGCAAATGCTTCAAATAGGCAAAACGATTTTGACTATGAAGACGATAGACCAAGAAGTGAAACAAGATACGATTATATGTATCAAAATCCGCCAAGGCAAACTCTTGGAGCGTATGGTAGGTATATTTTTTCAAATTCCGGTGTCAGATATGTCCACTCACCTTCAAGATTAAAAAATGCAGCTCATGCGGCAAGGATTAATGCTTATAATAGACAATATGCTTATTAAAAAAAGACCGTCAATTTGACGGCCATTTTTTACATTAACCCAATAAATTTTCAATTATTGTTTTGGCTGCCCTTTTTCCTGCTCCCATTGCATTAATTGCAGTTGACGGGCCCAGCGGAGCAACATCCCCTCCTGCATATATCTGTCTTACGGATGTTTCCCCTTTGTCATTAATTATAATATAGCCTTTATTATCCGTATCTAAATCTATATTATCATTCACGGCACTTCTTTGAATAATTGGATTTGGACCTGTTCCAAGCGAAACAATCACACTGTCAAGTTCAACTTCAACATATTTTCCTGTTCCAACCGGTTTTTGTCTTCCCGATTCATCGGGTTCGCCAAGCTCCATAATTTCAAATTTCATTGATTTAACCCAACCGTTTTCTCCCTTTATTTCAATGGGGGCATGAAGGAATTGAAAATCAATACCTTCTTCTTTAGCATGGCGAATTTCCTCCAAGCGTGCAGGAAGCTCTTTTTCGGTTCTTCTGTAAAATATATAAACTTTTTCATATCCGACTCTCACTGCCGTCCTTGCTGCATCCATTGCAACGTTACCGCCGCCTATAACAGCTGTTGTTTTCCCTATTTTAAGCGGGGTTGGAGTATCAGGGCTTTGTGCATGCATTAAATTTACTCTTGTTAAAAATTCGTTTGCACTATAAACGCCGTTTAGGTTTTCGCCCGGAATATTCATCATTTTTGGTAGACCTGCTCCCGAGCAGATAAATATTGCTTCATAACCTTCTTCTTTCAGTTGTTTTATTGTTATGGATTTTCCTACTATGACGTTTTTATAAAATTTTACTCCCATATCTTGCAGTGCTTTAATTTCTCTGTCTAAAACAACCCTTGGAAGCCTAAAAGGAGGTATGCCGTATCTTAAAACACCGCCATATTCATGGAGCGCTTCAAAAATTGAAACTTCGAACCCTGCATTTCTAAGGTCAGCTGCAGCACTCATGCCGGCACAGCCTGAGCCTACAATTGCTACTTTTTTACCGTTTGGTTTAATTTCAACTTTGCTTGCTTTTGTATTGTCGCCCACAAATCTTTCTAAAGCACCGATTGCAACAGGCAGACCCTTAATTCCGAGAACACATTTTCCTTCGCATTGTTTTTCCTGCGGGCATACCCTTCCGCAAACGGATGGAAGCATGGACGAATTTCTGATAATTTCCCCTGCTTTTTCTATATTGTTTTCTTTAACCTCTTTTATAAAAGCCGGTATATCAATGCTAACCGGACAGCCTTGTTTACACCTCGCATTTTTGCAGTTTAGGCATCTTGATGCTTCAAGAAGTGCTTGTTCTTTTGTAAAGTTTTCTTCTACCGATTCAAAATTAGTCCTTCTTTCAAATCTGTCCTGTTCTTTTGGTCTTTGTCTTTCAATTTTTTCAGCCATCCTTGTGTAAGCTCCTTTTTAATGTTATAGACTTTTTTATTGTATAATAAAAATAAATTATGAGGTAATGTTTTGACAAAAATTAAACTTTGGATAAGCGATATAGACGGAACTTTAATGAATTATGACAGCAGCTACACAAAAAAAATGGCCGGCGTTATTAAAGAAATTCAAAATACGGATGTAAAGATGGTTTTAGCTACCGGAAGAATGTTTCAAGGTGCTCAATTTGTTGCTGATATGTTTGATATAAATACTCCTGTTGTTTGCTATCAGGGTGCTGTTGTAAGGACAAAGGAAAATATTCTTTGGCAGGCTTTGGTTGAAAACAAAATTGTGAGAGAAATTATTGAATATTTAAGAAGTAAAAAAGTTCATACACACATATATAATGATGATATATTATATGTTGAAGATAATAACAAGGAAATCATGGACGAATACTGCTTGGGAAGAGGCATAGAATACATACATATTTCCAGTTTTGATGAAATTAAACTTAATAATGTAGCTAAAGTTCTTGGTGTCATAAAAGACAAAGTTTTAATGCAGGAAGTAAAAGACGAGCTTTCTTGTAAATATAAAAACATTTTGACAATTGTTCAAAGCTCTCCTGTTTATCTTGAAATTAACGATATAAAAGCTTCTAAAGGTAATGCTCTTAAATTTTTAAAAGATTATTGGAATTTGACTTACGATGAAATAATTGCTTCGGGCGATCAGGATAATGATGTTGATATGTTGCAAGAAGCAAAGTATAGAGTATGTGTGGGCAATAACAGTAAAGCTTTGGAAAAAATTGCAAACTATCATTGTAAAAGCGTAAATAGTGATGAATTGCCTGATTTAATCGAAAGGCTGGTATTGTGCGAATAGGGTTAGGTTATGATATACATCAGTTATCAAAAAACAGAAAATTTATTATCGGAGGCGAAACAATTCCTTTTGAATCAGGCCTTTTAGGACATTCCGATGCGGATGTTTTGGTTCATTCAATAATCGATGCTTTGCTGGGAGCTTTAGCTTTAAGAGATATTGGTTTTCATTTTCCGGATACCGACGAAAAATATAAAGATGCAAACAGCATGCTTTTATTAAAGAAAACAAACGAATTAATCAAAGACAAAGGTTACAAGGTTATAAATATTGATTCGAATATTGTTTGTCAAAAACCAAAATTATCTCCCTTTATAGATAACATGCGCAAAAATATTTCAACTGCTCTTGATATTGACTTTGATTGTGTTTCAATTAAAGCTAAGACCAACGAGAAAATGGATTCAATCGGTGATGGTAAATCGGTTGCATCGTGGGCTGTTGTTTTATTGGATAAAATATAATTTATCTTATTTGAAACATTAAACGATTATAGTTTGCAAGGGATGTTAAACTGTCCATTCCGTCATGTTTTGAGTTAGTTTTGTTTTTTGTATATGAAGGGTAAAAGTATTCGCTTTGTGCATTTAGTTTTTCCGTTGAATCTTTTTGGTTTGTTTTTTCACTTTCAAGCTGTCTTATTGCAAGTTTTAGACAAGTTCTTGCTTCTTGTATATTTATACCGTAAGCTTTTGAGATTTTATCCATATATGTATCAGGATTAAAGTTTTTGGATAAACCTTGTTCAACCAAAGCGTCTACTATATCTTCGCAAGCGGAGAATCTATTGTAGTCGCTTGAGTTTAGATTATTTTCTTCGTATTGTGCAACTTTATTAACCTGATTCATTTTATCGACCTTTTAGCTTGTACAAATATATAAAAACATTTTCCGGAAGAGTATTTCAAAAGTATATACTTTTTTAATATTTCTTAACATATTTAAAGCTATTAAAAAAGGCTTCATATGAAGCCTTTAACTTTGTATAAGATTTACCACACTTCCGAGCAAATCCATAGATTTTTCAAGAATATCCGAATTATACCAATCGGTAAATGTGTCAAACTTTTCGCTCAACTCGCTATCTGAAATATGGTTTTTGATTTCAATTTCTGCGCCTTTGAGTTTTAAACTTTTTACTTCACAATTATATAAGGCGATTTTTTGTGCTTTTTTTAGTTTCGGAAGTGACTTTAAAGCTGTATTTGCAGCAAAAAGCTTGTTAACTTCTTTTAAATTTGCAAGGTTGATAATTTTAATTTTGTTGTTTTCATCACTTGAACATAGGAAAATATCTTCGGCTTCTTCTAATTCTTTTAAATCTTCAACAGGGCAGTCTATAATGCATAGTTTGGTTGCTTTTTTTAAAGAAGGCAATTCTTTTAACTTTGAATTTTGAGCAATAAGAATTCCTGCTTCTTTTAATTTAGGAAGTGATTTTATCATGGAATCTTCAAGAGAAATTGAACCTACAGCTTTTAGTTTAGGGAGTTTTTTTAATGTTTTATTTAATACAATAATCCCCGCTGCTTTTAATTCAGGCATTTCTGTAATTTTGGTATCGTCATAAAGCCTTATTTCTCGTGCCACAACAAGAGGAAATTCGGTTAGGAGTGAATTTTTTGTATCAAATAAGCCTTCGCATGCTATAACGTTTTTAATTAAATCATTTTCATTAATTGATTCATCTTTTGGTCTTGCATAATGCGAAATTATAATTTTATTATCCTTGTTAAGGCGGCTTTTTATGCCGTTTTTTTCAAATATTTCCACTGCCTGGTTAATTTCATTCATAGTAGTTATCTCCACTTTAGTATCCTTCAATAAACTTCTTCCTTGTATTGATATTCCCAAAAAAATGTTTTTTATATCAATGATATTTTTTTGTCTTTAAAATCAAAGCTTATTTTTTTGTTTTGATATAGTCCGTATATATATTTTTCTTTAGGAATCTCATCTAATTTAATTTTGTTGTTTTTTGTAAAATTTCCGTCAAAAACAACATAGTTTTTAAAAAAGATGTCCAAATTATAAAAAGCTTTTTTGAAATCTCCAAAACAAATTGCAAAGTCAGCATAATTTTCTCCCAAAACTTGTGCTTGCGGTGTTTTTATGTCGGGACCCGCAGGTATTGCTCTTGTCTTGTTTTTGGGGTTTGAAATTGTTCCAAAAGCTCTTAACAGGCATATTCTAAGCTCATTTTTATATACTTCGTATTCGTTTAAGCCTTTTGTTAAAACAATTAAGTCTTTTGTACAGACAAAATTTTGCATCGGAAAGGTGTTTGTTTTTAATTCTTTTGGTCTAACGGCCGGCATGTGATCTTTTATATTATAATTATAATCTATTTTTCTTTTAATGTAGCCTGCCATATCCTGAGCGGTCGTTTCTTTTATGTTGTTATTGTGAATTAGAACAAGCTGGATTTTACGGTTTTTCTTTTTGTTGTTAATTTGTGCTTTAAAATCCAAAAATTCATTGTGGTTATTTATGCGGATGTCAAGAGTAATATTTTTAAAGCGAAGCCTAAGACAAGATTCAATTTGTCCTTTGTATAAAATTTCGGATTTTAAGAGATTAAAATACGTATACTCTCCTTTTGGACAGAAATTGTAACTATCGCCTTGGTCTTTAATGTCGCTTATTTTCAGTTCATATTTTTCATCTGTTTTTTTGTTTGAGATAAATATTTTATTATTTTTAATATTCAACCCTATATACTTATTTTCAATAGATACATGAGTGATTTTATGGGTTTTTTTGGGTGGGATGATTTTTGGATTTGAGTATTCAAATTTTTTATTTTTTTCAATTTCAATTATTTGTGTGTAAATCGGGCAAATATCTTCGGTAACCGGAATTTTGCGGAGATTAAAAAGCAGTGAATCCTTAAAACCTCTTTGTTTTTCGATTATTTGAGAATTTTTTAATACATAAGGGAGCTTTATTTCAACAACTTTAATATCATCATTGTTTGAAAGGTTAAAAAGCCCTATTCTTTCTGCTGATTCGCCCTGAATATTGTTTTTGGTTTTAAAATCATAAATTATATTAGAAAGGATTGAATCTAAAGCATTTTGACATTTTTCAATTCTATAATCAATTGCTCTGTGGACTTTGTCTGTGCTGCATCCGTAAATTCCGTCGTGGGCATGATTTTTCATCAAAGTTTTATAACAGTATTCAATATTTGGTGAATATTTTTTACCAAGATAAAAATCCAGCGGTTCTATTAATCTTGTAAGTTTGTGCTGGGCAAAGCTATTGTTTCTTTTTTGGTAAATCCTTGCACTGTATACTCCCGGGAGGATATATGTGTTTGAATTGTCCAAAAATTCTTTTTCATTTGTATTGTCTTTAAAGTCAGTGTGTTTAAAGTATTCAAACGGACTTGTAAGAATGATTTTATAGTTTTTTAGGTTTCTATTAACAAAATTTATTTTTTCTTTTGCATTTTTTAATACACCCAAATGATCTGCTCCGATTGGAAAGAGTATGGGGTTTGAATATTTAGAAATTTTGTTAAGATAATCGTTGATGCCGTCAATATTTATAGGGTCACTGTGGAAAAAGTCATTAAAATATCCCTGAACAAGCCAGGTTGTTTTAATGTTGTTTTTTATAAAGTTTGCATTGTTGTTTGTTTTTTTGGGGTTTACGCCTCTCCAGACGATTGCTTTGTCAATATTGTTTAAATTAAGTGCGCAAAATGCGGAACCGGATATTCCAAAAATATCAGCCATGTAACCGATAAATTCTTTTTGGCCAAATTCTTTTGAATACTTAATTCCTAATCCAAGGTTTTTAACTGCCATACAGAAATTGCTCAAATAACTGTCTGCGCTTACGTAATAAGGGCCTATGGAAAGTTTTTTGTTTTTGATGAAATATAATATTTCATCAAGTTTTTCTTTTCTGTATTTTAAATAGTTTTCGAGCGCTAAGAACTGACCATCAAGATAAAAATAAGGTGCGTTATTCTTTTTAAGCTCGTCAAGAACTTCATCAAAGACTTTTAAAAACCGTATGTCAAAGTCCTGTTTATCTCTGTACCATTCGGTATCCCAGTGGGTGTGCAGATATGCATAAACATTCTTTTTCATATATTTATTTTAAATCTTTTTTTATATCTAAAAATACTATATTTAATTGAATAAAATTTAAAAAATTACTCTATTTGAATACTGTTTTTTATTTTACATATTATGGATGAGTTTTAATTTTTTAATTGTTGTATTATAAAAAAACAAAGGGAATCTCCCTTTTTTTGTTGATATATCCCCATAGTAATTTTGAGAGTAAAATGAATAACACACAAAAAAGCTTGGAAAAAGAAATTCTAAATTGTAAAAAGAAATTGAAAGAATTAGCGCCTTATATTGAATTTGACGATGAAAAATCTAAAGAATACAATAAAATTATTGTGCAAAAGGCAATTCTTATAGACAGATATAAAAAGCTGTGCTACAGACCTTCTATAAAACAGCGTATAAAAGAAGCTATAACAATTAAGAAAAAAGAAAAACTTATTTGTGATTACTTTTTAACTTAGTTTATTTGCGTTCAAATAAAGCTGTTATTGTTGATTTTGCTACAGCGTGGGATAAAATTTTATCTTCTGCCTCTTTGGGTTTTGCGTCTTTTGAAATATCAAGCTTTTCAATATCTAGAGCATAGACGGTGAAATTGTAATGGTGTACGCCATGGCCTACAGGAGGGCAAGCTCCGCCGTATCCATAAGTTTTAAAGTCTGTTATTGTTTCAAGTGAGCCTTTTATTTTACCTCCTTCTTTAATGCTTCTGATATCAGAAGGAATATTTACAACAAGCCAATGATACCAACCGTTTTCTTTGGGAGCATCAGGGTCATGGCATACTATTGCAAAACTTTTTGTGTTAACCGGCGGATTTGTCCAATTTAGCTCAGGGGATACATTTCCTCCTTCGCAGCCATAGCCTTTATAGACCTGATTATTTGGAAGAATGTCGTTATTTTTTAATGTTTTGGAAGTTAATTTAAATATATTTTCTTCAACTTTGTCTAATGCGCTCGACATAATAATTCCTCCTAAGTATAAACATAAAATTAATAGTATAATTTTTTTCATATCATTCCCGTATTTTTATATCATTGCTCCTATGGAAACAAACAGTGCGAAAAAGAAAGAAAAATTTCTGGCCAGGTAAAATCTGAACATAAAAAAGTCAATTTTTTCACTTTTTATTGCTTCCCAATTTTCAAACATTCCCCAATACCATCTTGGTTCAAATTTGACATCTTTTATATTTATATAATCTTTTATTGATTCAAGCAACTTTGTTGCAATTGGTAAAGTTAAAAAACAATAAAGAACATTCGGGTTGAATTTTAGAGTAATTACTCCCAAAAAAACAATAAAATACGAAGCAAATATCATCCAAAAAAGCGCTTTTATTGCATTGGGTTTTGTTTTTGTCAAAATTGCAAGAGTGTTTTTTCTTTCTTTAATGTCAAACTCCCAGTCCATAATGTTGTGGGTATGCAAAAGAATAAGAGTTGAAAAGAATATTGCAAACGACATAAAAAACAAATTAGGTTCGTATCCGCCGCAAAGTGCAAAATAACCGCCCATAATCGTTAAAGGACCCCATATCATTCCTATTATTGTCTCTGAAAGATAGTATTTTGAACTTACAGGATAAAAAAGAATTAAAATGCCGCCTATAAGTGCAAATAAAAGTACTTGAAATCCCGATACAAAAGCAAAATATATTCCGGATAACGCCGCAACCCCAAAAAGCGATGCAATAATAAGTTCAACTTTTTTTAGGGATACTTGTTTTGTTGTTATCAATCTTGCTTTTTGTAAAAATGAATCAAAATGTATATTTTCAAGCTCAATACCTTGCTTTAGCTTTTGTTTAACATCAATATAATCGTCGTACAAATTTGCACCCAAGTGCGCTGCAGCCAGTGCTATGAGTAAAATTATCGAATTAAAAAGACTGAATTTTTCGCTGTAGTATGCATACGACAGAATAACAAAAAAAGATGCAAATGTAACAAGAAGCGAATAAGCACGTGTTAATTCAATAAAGGTTTTAATTTTATCCATTTTCCCTCCGTTTATAAGATTATATAAAAAACTAAATTTTTTTTAATTATCAACAAGAATTAATTACAGCAATGTAAATTTATTTTTTTAAACATATAAGTTTTATAAATTTTAATAAAACTTCACAAATGCTCTTGAAATTCACTAAAACAAAAGATTTCTCGGATTCGATAACAACTTAATGTGTTCAATATTTAAAAAAATAAATTTTAAAATTTGAGTAAAACTTGCGTTTTAAAGGAATTTTAAGACATTTTTTTCTTGCAATGAAAAATTCAACATGTATGATTGATTATACTGAACAAAAAAATAAGGAAAACTATGTCAAAAGACGTAATTGAACTAGAAGGTACAATCCTTGAATCGTTGCCTAACGCAATGTTCAGAGTGGAACTTGAAAACGGACATGAGATTTTGGCACACATTTCAGGAAAAATCCGTAAAAATTTTATTAGAATTTTGCCGGGTGACAAGGTAAAAGTTGAAATGACTCCTTACGACCTTTCAAGAGGCAGAATAACATACAGACTTAAGTAAATATAAGGATATAAAAAATGAAAGTAAGAGCATCAGTAAAAAAAATATGCAAAGACTGTCAAGTAATCAAAAGACGCGGCAGAGTGACTGTTGTATGCAAACATCCGAAACATAAACAAAGACAAGGTTAATAATAGGAGAAGATAAATGGCAAGATTAGTTGGGGTTGACTTACCCCGCAATAAAAGAATGGTTATAGCACTAACCTATATCTACGGAATCGGACCTACAAGAAGCGCTAAAATTTTAGCGGCGTGTGATATTTCACAAGACCTTAGAACGGACGATTTAACCGAAGAAGACATTAAAAAGTTAAGAAATGAAATTGCCCACTACACAATAGAAGGTGATTTAAAAAGAGAAGAATCGCTTCATATTAAACGCTTAGGCGAAATCGGTTCGTACAGAGGAATGCGCCACAGAAGAAAACTTCCGTGTCGTGGTCAGAGAACTAAAACAAATGCAAGAACCCGTCGTGGCAAAAAAACAGGACCTATAGCAAATAAGAAAAAATAGATTTTTCAAATTAACATAATCCAAAAAGGATAAACGAAAGAAAATTAAAAGGAAAAAAAGATAATGGCTAAACCACAAAAAGTTAAAAAGAAAGAAAGAAAAAATATATTACAAGGTGTAGTTCATATTCAATCCACCTTTAATAATACGATTGTCACTTCAACAGATACGCAAGGCAATGCTGTTGCTTGGGCTTCAGCCGGCGGTTGCGGTTTTAAAGGAGCAAGAAAAGGTACGCCTTTTGCCGCTCAAAGTGCTGCTGAAATTGTTGCAAAAAAATCGATTGATCAAGGTATGAAAAAAGTTGAAGTATACGTTAAAGGGCCGGGTTCAGGCAGAGAAACAGCAATTAGAGCTATTCAAGGAGCAGGTCTTGAAATTACTTTAATTAAAGATGTTACCCCGATTCCTCACAATGGCTGTCGCCCGCCAAAAAAACGCAGAGTATAGAAATTAATTAACAAATAGGAGCTAAAATGGCTAAATATACTGGACCTACAAATAAATTATTCAGAAACTACGGTGTTAAAGATTTGTCAAATCGCAAATTAACAACATCAATGAGGCAACATGCATCAGGACAACATGGTGCAGCCAGAAAAAAAAGTTCTGACTATGCTTTACAATTAAAAGCAAAACAAACTATCAGAATGACATATTTGGTTAGCGAAAAACAGTTTGCTAAGTATTATCAGATTGCTTCAAGAAAAACCGGTGTAACAGGTACTATTATGCTGCAAACTCTTGAATCAAGATTGGACAATGTTGTATACAGATCAGGCTTTGCTATCACAAGACGCCAAGCAAGGCAAATTGTAAATCACGCACACGTACTTGTTAACGGTAAAAAAGTTGATATTCCTTCTTATTTATTGAAAGCAGGCGATGTTGTTACAGTTAGAGAAAACTCAAAAGAATTTGTTAAAGGTGTTATTGAACAAATTGATTTAGCTTTAAACTACGCTTGGTTAAGCGTTGATAAAAACAATTTGAGCATCACTTTTGACAGAATTCCTCAAAGGGAAGAACTTGATCCTGAATTCAAAGAACAACTCGTTATTGAATACTATTCTAAATAATTAGGAGAGAATAAAATTATGGAACTGAAAATTAAAAACATTAATACTACAACTTCATCTGACGGATCTCAATACGGTAAATTTGTGATTGAACCGCTAGAAAGAGGCTATGGAGCTACAATCGGAAATGCTTTAAGACGAGTTTTGCTATCCAGTCTTGAAGGTGCTGCGGTAACTTCAGTCAGAATTGAAGGCATTACCCATGAATACACTTCAATACCCGGTGTTGTAGAAGATGTTATAGATATTATGCTGAATCTTAAATCTGTGGTTGTTAAAACTGACTCTATTGAACCTCAACATTTAAGATTGGATGCTACAAAGACAGGCCCTGTTTTGGCAGGAGATATTGAACTTCCTGCAGGGGTTAAGATTGTAAACCCCGACTGTGTAATTTGTACTTTGTCACAAGGCGGTTCAATCCATGCGGATATTACCGTTGAAGTTGGCAAAGGATATGTTACAACAGATGTATTAAAAGAACAGAAAAACGGTCTTCCGATTGACTTGTTGCCAATCGATGCCGTATTTATGCCGATTAAAAGGGTTAGTTATAATGTTGAGCCGGCACGTGTCGGTGAATCGTTAGATTTTGACAAATTAACTCTTGAAATCTGGTCAAACGGTTCTATCGAAGTTGGTGCTGCTTTATCAAAAGCCTCTAATCTTTTAATAGAACATTTTAGTCAAATAGCAGGCATATCAGGTGCTCCGCTTCAAGCAAAGCCGGAAGTTGTAGAAGTTAGTGAGGTTCAAGAAGAAGCTGCTCCTACTCTTTCAATTGAAGATTTGGAATTATCTGTTAGGGCATACAACTGTCTAAAAAGAGCCTCAATTAATTCAATGAGTGAATTGTTGAAGAAATCCGAACATGATTTATTGAATATTAAAAACTTTGGGAAAAAATCATCAGACGAAGTTATTGAAAAACTTCACCAAATGGGTCTTAATCTTCAACCAAACCCTGAAGATGCTGATGACTTAGAATTAATATAAAACAGTCAATTAAAAGGAAAAGATAAAATGAGACACGGTCGCAAAATTCATAAGCTTTCAAAAGCAGCGGATCAAAGAAGAGCCTTACTTCGTTCTTTGGCTTCTCAACTGTTTTTGAATGGCGAAATTACAACCACAATGGCGAGAGCAAAGGCTCTTAAACCATATGCTGAATCAATAATAACTTTTGCCAAAAAAGGTGATTTGGCAGCTCGCCGTGAAGCAAAAAAAGATATTTTTGATATCGAAACAGAAAAATATATTGATACTGAAACAGGTGAACTGTTTGATACATTACCGGAAGGAAGAAAACTTCCGAAACAGTCTGTTTTAAGACAGTTATTCTCTGTTATCGGAAAAAAATATGCAACACGTAATGGCGGTTATACAAGAATTTTAAGATTAACCCCAAGACGTGGTGATAACGCAGAAATGGCATTAATTCAGTTAGTTTAATGCTAAAAACTCGCTATATTATTGTTTTTGAATTTCTTGGAACTGCTTTTTTCGGTAGTCAAAAACAACCGGACAGAAGGACGGTTCAGGGAGAAATTGAAAAAGCGCTTTGCACATTGACAAAAGACAAAACTTGTATATTTCTGTCAGGAAGAACAGACGCAAAGGTTAGTTCAAAATATCAAGTTGCGCATTTTGACGCAGCAAAAATATCAAATTTGGATGATTTTTGTTATAAACTAAACTGTATTCTTCCGAATGACATCAAAATTTTTGAGCTTTACGAAGCAAAACCCGGCTTTCATGCCCAAAAAGATGCTAAATACAAACATTACAGATATACAATAGAAAATAGCCATGTTGCTTCGGTTTTTTCTTCCTGTTGTCTGTTTTATCCGTATTTTACGCTTAATATAGAAAGAATTAATTGTTCTTTGTCGTATTTGACAGGATACCATGATTTTAGTGCATTCAAATCAAAATCGGACAATCCTTACAATGACTGTATAATATATTATGCAAAAGCAAAAAAAGTCATAAATAACAGAAGTTGTTTTGTTTTAATTGATATTATAGGGAATCGTTTTCTCTATAATATGGTAAGAACAATCGTAGGGACTTTACTCTATCAAGAGCGAAATAAACTGGATTGTGAGCATATTAAATTTGTTCTTGAATCAAAAGACAGAACAAAAGCTGCAAATGCTATCGACCCTCAGGGCTTATGTCTTGAATACGTCGGATATGATAATGTAGAAAATTATATTGAAAAACTTATAAAGGAAGGTAATAAATGAAAACATTTAGTGCAAAACCCCTGGAAGTAGAAAGGAAATGGTACTTAATTGATGCCAACGGTGCTACTTTAGGAAGATTAGCAGTAGAAGTTGCAAATATTTTAAGAGGCAAAAACAAGCCTCAATATACTCCTCATATTGATACAGGTGATTTTGTTATTGTCATCAATGCTGATAAAATTTCCGTATCAGGTAAAAAAGAAACCGACAAAATGTATCGCAGCCACTCAGGTTACCCGGGCGGTTTTAAGGAAATTAGCTTCAGGGCATTAATGGAAAAAACTCCTTGCAAAGCTATTGAAAAAGCAGTAAAGGGAATGTTGCCTCATAATACTTTGGGTGACCAACAATTCCAAAAATTAAAAGTATACGCCGGTGAAAAGCATCCTCACGAAGCTCAAAAACCTATCGCATACGAATTAAAAGGAGATAAATAATGGCTGATAATAAAAATGAAATCGTAAAAACAGGAAGAAGAAAATGCTCTATCGCAGTTGCTAAGGTTGTATCAGGTAAGGGCAGAGTTTTTATTAACGGAAAAACTCTAAAAGGATACTTTGGCAACAGACCATCTTTAGAGATGACAATTTTCAGGCCTTTAGTTTTAACAGAAAACCAAGACAAATTTGATGTACGTGTTAAGGCAATTGGCGGCGGCGTATCTGCACAAGCTGATGCCATAGCACTTGCAATTTCAAGAGCATTGGTTGAAATTAATGAAGAATTTAAACCTGCTTTAAAACAAGAAGGTCTTTTGACTCGCGATGCACGTATTAAAGAACGTAAGAAATACGGAAGAAAAAGAGCGAGAAAAAGATTTCAATTTTCAAAAAGATAATATTTTTAACAATGCATTCAAAAAACCCGCTTTTTACAAGGCGGGTTTTTTGGCATTACATTTTATTAAAATTTGTAAAAAAAATATAAAAATTATAAATAAAACCCCAAAAACTGGAATTAAATATTTATGTGCTGCTAAATAGGTGTTAATTATGAATGAAAATAAAAATTGTTATGAAAACGATTCAACAACAATAAATGATATTTCCCTAAGCCCAAACCAAGCCATCTTATCTTTTTTAGAACCAAAAACCTGTTTAGATAAAAAATTTGATTTTAAAAAGGCAAATGGTATTGAATTTGTATCAAGAACGGTAAAAAGCAACTCCTTTTCAAGGGAAGAAAAATATGGCGTTATTGTCAAAGATTTTATAGAAAAAAATTCAACGTTGGAATATGCGCTAAATGATATTTTATTGCACGCTGAAAATATTCTTAATGAGCATATAGAACCGGGCATAAATGAAGTTGATTTTGGTGGCTACAAAATTACTTCCATTAAACTATACGATAATAAAATGTATTTTAATCTTTCCAAAGCTGAGGAATTAAAAATTAGAGATTTTGAGTTTCAGAAGCAAAAAGCATTGCAAAACAGTACGGAATTTAGAGAAAAATGTCCGTTTGAAATAAATTTTGAGCATAGGATTAAAAAAATATAAGTTTGTTTTAAACCTCAAAATTATTTTTGGGGTTTAAAATTTGAAAATTGTTTTTAAGTTTTGTAACAAAATCCGAAAATGTGAGAGGATTTTTTAAAGGAGATCAAAAATTTGCCGTGTTATGGATTTGAACACAAAATAATAAAGAAAGGTTATGGTGTATTTATGGAAATACCAAAAATTTTATCCGGGCTGCAAAACGGAATTCAAGATGTTCAACAAACGCAGCAAAATCAAAACACAGAAAATATCGTAAATGAGATTTTTGCTGATTCTACGCAAAGCGTCTTAAGTGAGGTTGCTTTACCGAACACAGATGAAGCTGCAAATAAAGATATTTTGGATGCTTTGGATAATGCACGCAGCAGTGAACCAATTGAAACAATATACATGAAAGTGGCGCCTAAAGAAAATCTAAAACCAATTCTAGATCCGACAGGTTTACTTAATGATGATGAAATTCTTGCTGAATATGAAAAACAAAGAGAAGAAGACTATGGTGAGATTTTAGATGAAGAATATCTGGAAAAAAATTCTGATATTAAAGACCTTTTAATGCAGATTGAAACCGGTGAAAAAGAAATGGATGCAGAATATGAACAAACAGGAGTAGCAAAGTATGATATAGGTGGCGGATATGAAGTAACCGTGATTAATACTTATAACGGAAAAAAATATGATGAACTATCCGATTCCGAAAAACAAGAAGTAGATGATTACTACGCAAAAAAAGCAGAAGCTGAAAAACAAGGCAAGGAATTTAGAGAAGAACCTTCTTTTGATGAAAATACAGAAATGAGGATTAAGCATAAAACAAGCTGGATGGATGTACCCGGCGATGGTTTTAATCCGGAATGGGTTGCAATGTCGGAAAGTGAATATTCAAAAGCGGAATTGCAGCCAGATGAGACAGATTCTTATGCAGGTTTTGACGACTCCGGTAATCTAAATAAAGAAACTAGTGACGAACAAAGACAAATTCAAAAAGATACAAAAGAAGCTGTAATATCGCATTTTTCCGAACTAATGCAACAAAAAGCAGATCTTAGCAAAAAAGCCGGCGATATACAAAGAGAAATGCTGGAAAATTCCGCCGAATAAGTTAATATTAAAATAAACACATAACCACAGGCAGCCTTAGCTGCCTGTTTTTAATTACAAACAAGGTTTTTTGGGATGATTATAATTGGTTTTTTATTCAAAAAATTTATATTTTATAAATTAACTAAATTTTTACAAACTTTTTGTTTTATTTTTGTATGATAAAATTTAATTATGGTGAGGAAATATATAAGCCTTATTTTGCTAATTTTTAATATAATTCCTTTTGCTTTTGCCGAGGATGCAATCAGACTCGACAAAGTTCAAAGCTTTGATGTTCAATATAAAGACCAGGTAGATACTTTAAAAGGTTCTTTATTTGTTGATGATACACTGGAAGCACAAAACCAAATAAACGAACAACAAAGGGCTGATCTTGAAGATATTGAGAATTTATGGAATGCAACCGTAAACAATAATCCTATGATTAGTTTTTGTCTTAAAAAACTTGCAATTCCGGCAGAACAAAGAAGAATCCACTCTTCGCTTTTGGCTAAATCAATGAGTGCAATAATTTCCGGAGCGGCTTTATTGCCTTCTTTTTTGGGAATGAACTACGGTGTGCAATCGGGTGCTTATGCTGCCGGCAGACTTGCTACAAGTTTAATCAATAAAGAAAATAATGAAAAACTTCAAAACCCGGCTATAACAGATACTGAAGCAATAGAACTTGCAAGCTTAATTGAAGACTTACAGGATGAAATTATTGTAGACTATTTCAAATACAAAGGCGCACTTACTAAGCTAAAAAAATGCAGGGAGCAAATTCTTCTGCACAACAAAAATTATTCTGATGCTTTATCCGGCAGTGATTCATTAAATATATCAATTACTTCTGCTCAGTGGGAAGATGAATTAATAGAAGAATTTAAACTGAAGCAAGAAGCAAAAAAATATCAACTTGCTCTTGTAAGACTTGCAGGAAAAAAAACAGTACAGGAATTAAATGTTGCCCAATTTGATTTAACTTTTCAGAATGTCGATAAAAATGATTTGAATTATGAAAAGAAACTTTTAAATGTTTCAAATTTACCTTTGGAGGATAGAAATGAAAAAAATTCTCCTTAATTTAATATTATTGCTTTTACCTTACTCTTATGCAATCAATGTGTCGGATTTAGTTGAGCCGAAACCTTTTATGGGAAGGCTTTCCAATACGGATAAAGTTGAATCAAATAAACAAAACGATAAAAAAATTGAACAACAAAGTGCAAAATTAACTTCTAACCCTAAAGACAACAGTAATCCTTCGACAAAAGAAGGACAAAATTATGCGGATTTAAGTCTTAAAAAACTTGCAAATGATATAAGCTATGAATTGGAGTTGGATGAAAATAAAACAAATTCCGATTTAAGTATACTGTGGCAAGCAACAACGGCAAAATCCGAAACAATGAAATATACTATCTACAAGCTTTCAAATCCGGATGAAGACAAACCAAATGAATCCACTATTAAAAAAATTTTAAAACCCATTACAAGCTTTTCTTCTCTGGCAGGCGCAAGTCTTGCTGCAGATCCGTATCTTGCAACCGGTGCTTTAATAGGCGGGGGGCTTGTTAATGCTTTTATGAAAGATGATAAAGAAGCAAACTACAGGTTTTCAAAAGTAACTGACGCAGATATGGTCCTTTTAATAAGAAAAATTGATGATTTGCAAAAAAAACTTTTAGATTTATACATTGATTACAAGACAAAAGAAAAGCTTGCCAAGATGACAAAAGAAAATTTTGAAAAAAGAGAGCAAGTTTATAAAAATTCACAGAACAAATCGAAAGAAGAATTAATTATTGCGGATGTATATTACAGAAACGCCAAAATAGATGCTCAAAGAGCGCAAGACGATTTTTTAACTTCCCGTTCAATTTTAGAAAATCTTGTGGGTACAGATGCTCTTAAAAAAATTGAAGAAAACAAGTGATAATATTTTGCTATATTGTTAAGAATTGTAACAAATAAATTTAAATATGAAATTATGTATTCAATATATACTTTATATATATAAGCAGTTACGAAAGGCAAAAAGATGAAACTACAAATTACTGAAAATTTTGATCAAAAACTTGCAGAACTTTATTCATCTAAAGTAACTGTAAACCTTGACACAAAATCTACAATCGATGCAAACACAATTTTCAACTCAATGGAAATGATTGCACTCAATCACAAAGCAATGATAAATTTCAGAATAAACAGATAATAATTAATCTTAAAGATTATAAATATAGAGGAAGAAACTGGCGGATGATTTAACCCTTCAAATTGAAGGGTTTTTGCGTATTAATTCGGCGTAATATTTTCCGTTTTTTCTGACTATCATATAATAACTGTTTTTAATAAAAGTTTTTGTCAAATTTTCAAACGGAAACAAAGTTTTGTATGTGTTTGAATAAATAAAATTATTTTTTTGGTTTTTTGCTTTTATTATTATAGGAATTTTTATTTTTTCATCAAAGTAATACCCTGCCTCCAACCCGTCGTTTGAAGCAAAGATTGCATCAATTACTTCATTTTTTATAAAACCGTAGTCTCTTAAAAAGTACTGTACAATTTGGTAATTAATTTGTAGTTTTTTAGATGTTGTATTGTTTATATAATTATTACTGAAATTTTTTATTTCTGTAATGATTTCATCTGGCGTGTTTTTATAAATTTCAATTTTGTTTTTATTTTCTTTAATGTAATCAAATTTATTTTTTTTTAAAAATTTTCTTATCTTATTTGTTTCAACAGGATTTGAAAGAATTATCAATCTGTTGTTTAAATATTCAAAAAATTCGTCTTTTAAACCTATTTTAGGGTTTGGCATTGAAAGCAGGTAAAGTGTGTTTTTAAAACCTTTGTGTTTAATTTTTTTATATAAATCAAAAAGGGCGTCGGTACTTGAGTTTTCTTGAAGATATACTTCTGTTTTTTTTAGTTTTGAACTGTTTATGATTGTAAATTTATAGTTTTTCATATTTTTGTTTAAAAAATTTCTATATTTTTTTAATTTGTAATAAAACAAAAAAGCAGGATAAAACTTTCTTTTTTTAATTGCAAAAATAACTGCTTTATATTCATCAAAGAATATAAGCCCCAAGGGAGGCGTTTTCAGAGCATTTTCAACTTCAAAGACATCTTTTAATAAAATAGAGAATTGTTTATTTTTTTGGTATAAAGCAATGCTTTTAATATCATCAATATTATTTATGTTGCCATTAGTATCTACGGAAAAACTGCTTTTTGCATTTGATTTTAAAGAACTTGTGTTTTTTATATTTGTCTTAAGAATAATATTTTTTATATCACTAACTGATAAATCATAATTTAAAAGTGTATTGTAGTCAAAATGTATATAGGTTACTATTTCCGGACTGAAAGCTTCAACTTCTGACGCTATTTTTAAATTTAAAAGTTTTTCTAATATATCTTGGGCTTTTTTCTTTAAATCATAATAAGAATCATCTGTTGCCATTATAAAGAATGTACAGTAAGGGTAATCGTATTCATCATCTAAGTCAAAGTTAAGATTTTCAAATTCATTATCAAATTTTCTTGCAATTTCAAAGGCAAGTTTTTTTCTGAGCATCAAAAAAGGTTTGATTTTAATGTAGACACTGCAGGAATCTTGTTTTGAAAAAATTACAAAGTCTTTTATTTGTTCAATTTGAAGTAAGATTTCGCTAATCTTGTTTGCAATTTGAAAGTTGATTTTTTCACAATTCATTCCTTTGAGCGGAAAATTTATTCTTATTGAGTATGAATTTTTTTGAATAATATAAAAGGCAAAAAATGTAATCAAAAAAACAATAATTAAAATATATTTTTTCATAATCTTACTTTGATATTATTGTTCAATTTGTTTAAATTGCCTGATATTATTAAATCGTTGTCATTTATTCCTTTTATAATTTCAACTTCCGTATCTTTTATTAATCCTGTTTTGATTTTTTCTTTTAGTACAGTACCGATGTTATTTTTTATATTTACAATTTTATATACAAACTTTTCCCCGTTTTCTTCAAAGATGCAATCAAGAGGAATATATGTACAATAAACATTTTTAATCGGTATTGTAATATCGGCACTCATGCCGTCTTTCAATTCGCTTTTTATTCCGTCTAAATATATTTTAATTAAGTACCCGCCGGTTGTCGAGCTTGTCTTTGAAATATGGGCGATTTTTCCTTCGTAATAATTTCCGCCCGCAGTTATTTCTACTGTTTCATTCAAGCCAAGATTATTAATAATGGAAGAATCCACCATTGTTTCTATTTGGGTTTTATTATTGCCCATTATTGTTAAAACAGGCACTCCGATTTTGGCATATGAACCTACTTCACTCATTTTGTCGCTTATAAAGCCGTCATAGGGTGCTGTTATAATATTGTAGCTTATTTCCCTATTTAGATAATTTATTTTTTCTTGCTGAATTTTTATTTTTTCGCCAAGTGTTTTTAAGCCGAAATACGCATCTTCCCAGTCATTATCCGAAATTGCACCTTCTTTGTGTAAAATATCCATTCTTTTATAATAACTTTTTGATTTGTTGTATTCGATTTTTGCTTCTTTTAGTCTTGCTTCTTCTTCGTTTTTTCTGATTTTATACAAAATTCCGTCAAGTCTTGCAAGAACTTGTCCTTTTTTTACAAAATCGCCTTTTGTGTATGGAAGAAATATGATTTTTCCTTCGCTTTGAAAACTCAAATCGGATTTCAACTGTGATTTTACCATCCCATGAAAAGTCTTTGAATTTAAATTTTTATCTTTTACAACTTTGATATAATCTACGTTTTTAATGCTTTCTATATCCCTACATCCGCACAGACACAGTGTAAGAAGAATCAGAAACAGTGTTTTTGCCAAATTCATAAATAAATTCTATAAAAATAAAATGAAAATAAAATCACACAACAGGCTAATCGTATGTTTGTCTTAGAATTAATCCGTTCAAACTAATTTCATGGGATGAATCTGTTTTTGAAAGGAGCAGTATTTCGTTAGTTGAACAATTATATCCCCATTTTCCAAGGAATACTTTTTTGTTGTCTTTGTTATATGCCCAGCATAATACTATTATAATATTGTCATTGTCAGCACTAAAACCCAGCGGTTCTAATGAGTATTTGTATTTTATCAGTTGAAGATTTTCAAAATCCAAGAAATAATTTTTAATTGCATTGTCGAAATTTTCAAGCTTAATTGTATACGAATTTTTATCATTTTCAGATAGAAAATGTACATACAGATAAGTTTTATATATTCCGCCTAAAAGAGAGCCTGTTTGTTCTTTAATTAAGAGCTTTTTTGAATCATGACTCCAATCAACAAGCGTAAGGCCTCTAAAAAGGTTTGGGTAATTTTCCTTTAAGCCGGCTTCAATTATTGGAGTTCTGATTTCACTGTTGTGATTATATTCAAGTATTCTTTTTGTTTTATTTTTTGATGTATCAAGTTTTTCAACATAAAAGCTTGAAAAAATTTGGTTATATTCACCCGAAAAGTAATATCTGGGGTATGCTATATATCTGCAATTAATATCAGCTACCACATAAGGATAGGAATAAAGTCTTTTTTTGACGTCTTCTATATTTATTTTTCTTGAACCGGCAGGATAATTGTATTTTTCAAAAACATAATGCGGTTTTGGTGTTTCTATTTTTTTGTTTTGTTCTATGGTAACGTTATTATAAGGAGGCCTTTCGCTAAGCGGAACATCTGCTGCTTCAGTTTCCCATTCTTGCTTTGTTTCTACCATTTTTGTTTTTTTTGGTTCTTGTTTTTTAAAAAAAGCAAAACAGTAGTTTGAGTATAAAAACAAAAAGGAAAAAAATATTAAAAAAAATTTCATTAAACTAAGCCTTCCTTGAGGGCTACTATGGCTGCTTTTGTTCTGTCTGTCAGGTATAGCTTTTGCAAAATATTATGAACATGGGCTTTTGTTGTCGAAATTGACACAACGAGTTTTTCTGAAATTTCTTGGTTGGAAAGACCGTCAACAATTAATGAAAGCACTTCAAGCTCTTTTTTTGTAAGTCCGTATTTTTTATTTGCATCTTTTTTTGTTTTATTCAAAGCAATTTCATTGTTGTCTTCCTGTTGAATGCTTGATAAAACAACTCTGGCGATTTGAGAATCTATCCATGCGGCACGTTGAGATACTGTGTCTATAGCATTTAAAAGATTTTGCGAACTTGAACCTTTCATTATATATCCGTCTGCTCCGGCTTTGAATGCTGCAAAAATATCTTCTTTGTTATCTCTTGAAGTAAACATTAAAACTGCGCAATCTAATTTTAAATCTTCTTTAATTTTTTTTGTGGCACTTATTCCATCCATTTTGGGAAGCCCGATATCCATAAGTATTACATCCGGATTATATTTTTGCGCCATTAATACACCTTCTTGTCCGTCTGTCGCCTGGGCAACAAGATTAAGGTCAGGTGTATTTTCAATTTTCATAGACAAACCCATCCTTGTGAATTCGTGGTCTTCGACCAATAAAATATTTATTTTTCTGTTTTGAATTTTTTCTCTCATAGAATTACCTTACAATCATTTATGGATTCTTTAAGTTCAAAAGTAAATTTTGAACCCTTGTTTAGTTCTGATTCAACATATATTTTCCCGCCATGGGCTTCAATTATTTGTCTTGAAAGATATAAACCCAATCCTGTTGAAGCCGAGCGCTTAGAATTTGTTCCTTGAGAAAAACGATTAAAAAGCCTTTCGCAGTCAGTTTTACAAAGCCCTATGCCGTCATCAATTACTTCCACTTTTAAATCTTTGTTGTTTTGAATAATATTAATCTTAACATCGTTTATATTTTGAGAATGCTTTATCGCGTTACCTATCAAATTTGTCAAAACCCTGTGAATTTCGTTTTTATCCGCATTTATAAATATTTCATCGTCAGATGAATTTAAAACAAAATTTGTACCTGTTTTTTGGGCTAACGGCCTTAACTCATCCAAAGATTCTTCAGCAAGTTTTACAACATCAAATTTGGTTTTACAAAGGTATGTTTTGCCTGCTTCATATCTGTAAACTTCCAAAAGTGCATTAACAAGGCCAAGCATATCTTCCGAGCTTTTTTTCATGGCTGAAAAAAGATTGTTTTGTTTTTCATTGATTTCTCCCAATGATTTATCTAAAACAAAATCAAGTCCTGAAATTGTTGCTAAAAGCGGGGTTCTTAAATCGTGTGTTAATGTTGCTATAAAATCGTCTCTTAATCGCTCGGTTTCTTTTTGATAGGTTACATCTCTGATAACTGCAACAAAAAAATTATCTTTTTTGCAATTAACGGGAGAAATGCTTATCTCAACGGGTATTTTTATATCCTTTGCGTAGTTAACAAGGTGGTAGTTTCTTAAAAAAAGATGCTCTTTAGAGTTTAATTTTGCTTTTGAAAATCTTTTACTGTCACTTACGATAAGCTCGAAAAGATTTTTTGATAAAAGTTCTTCTTTTTTTTGTCCAAACAAATTTAAAGAAGCGGGGTTTAGGTCAATAATATGATAATTTTGATCAAATAAAACAATGCCGTCTGCGCAATTTGTGATTATTGCATTAAGTTTTGAATTAGCGTCGGATAGTTCAAGTGTTCTTTTTTGAACTGTTTGTTCAAGGTTTTTTGAGTATGATTCTAATTTTTTATTTGCAAATTCAAGCTCTTTTATTTTTTTGTCCAGTTCTTTTTTAAGTCTTGTCTGCATAAGGGCGTTTTTAATGCTTATTATAAGGTTGTTGTTGTCCCATGGTTTTTCTATATATTTAAATATACCTATTTCATTAATTGCCCTTATGGCGTTTTCTTTGTCTGCATAACCTGTTAAAAGGATGGCCGAAACATCCTTTTGAATTTTTTTTGCCTTATCTAAAAAGTCTATACCGTTCATATTGGGCATATAAAAATCGCTTAAAATTAAATCAACCTCGTTATTGTCGATAAAATCAAGAGCTTCAATCGGATTATTATAAACCATAACATTACTAAAGCCTTCCAGACCCAAAAGCATAGAAAGAGTTTTGGTGACCATGGCTTCGTCATCTACTATGACAATTTTTCCCAGTTTATCCATAATAACAAGATAATTTATTTTTTTTATTAATACAAGTTATTAACAAAAATATAAAAAACTTAAAAATTGATAAAAAAACGATACTAATTTTTCTGATTATGATATTGTAGAGATATAGAATTTGAAACTTGCCTAAATTCATGAAAGTAACTACACCAAAAACAAATAATTTTTCAGTTGCGCCTTGCCATGTCAAAAATAATTTTGAATTTGACAACAACAAAAAAGGCCAAGTTTCAGCCCCTATTAATTTTACCTCGGGAATTATTCAAAAATTAAATCTGCAAAACGGAAAAATCGCATATACAAATGCCAAAGAGATCATAAACAGTATAGATGATATATTTGGACAAAAAGCATTCAGTGAAGCAGTAGATAAAGCAAAATTAAAAATACAAGATAATACTATAGAAATACCCAAAAGAAATCTTATTATAGATTTGGCAAAAACTATTAAATATCCTTTTGTAGATTTGCCCAGGGATCTTATAATCAGCGGTGCAAATTTTATTAATAAAAATAAATCAAATAAATTTGCAAACTATATACTAAACACAAAATTTATAGCAAATAGAGTAAATGCTTCACAAACGGAAAAAAATATCAATTTTGTCTCTGATGTTCTTGACGAATTTTTGGTGAAAAATCAAGACGGAAAATATCTGTTTGACAAATGCAAAAAAGCTTTTAAGGAAAAAACAACGGCAAATATTGCAAATACCTCAAAAAATTACAGCTCAAGGGATGAAAGAACGCTAAACCGTATGGTAACTGCAACGGTTAGTGCTATTTATTCGGGATGGGACTTTTTTAATATTTCAATGCTTCAAAAAAATGATTCAAAAGAAGCAAAAAAATCTCAAAAATCCCGTATGAAGCAAGAGCTTACAAGAATGATGCTAAGTGCGGGAACGACATTTGTGACGCTTGGTGCTTTGGATAAATATATTAAAAACAGAACAATGGTTAATGCTCTTGTGATTGCTATGTCGGCCCTTATATCAGAGGTTGCTTCAAGAATATTTAACGGTACTCCTATTGTTCCTTTGAGTCCGGAGGAAGCAAAAAAATATGCACAAAAAAAACATATAGTTGTAAATGCGCAAGAACAAAAAGAAAACGGCAAACAAAATGAACAAATAAAGAAAACCACAAACTTTAAAGGTGACAATTCAATTCGAAACATATTTATTCAGTTTGCATCAAAAGACGGAACTTTTGCTCCATTAGAAAGTATTACCATTGAAAATTCAAAGCTTGCTTCCAAAAAAAGAATTGCTGAAAACAAACAATTATCATCAAAACAAAAAAAGCGAAGACAACTTTTAATTTCAGCTTCTTTAATTGCATCTTTAGGTTATCTTGCCTCAAAAGCACTTAAGGGTGAATACGGTAAAGGACTTGAGTATAAAAAGATATTTGGCAATATTAATCCTGATGAGCTTAATGAAAAATTTATAAGCAAAAATAAAGAAGTTTTTAAGAATATACACGACAAATATAAAAAACGAAGCAGCAAATACGATTTTGCAGGTAACATTAAAAAACTGCTCACTCAAAAAAAGACACAGATAAATCTTGAAAATATTGAAAAAGAAATTAAAAGATTGGCAGACACCCCCAAAGGGATTGAAAACAAGGGTTTATTTGATGAATATTTAAAACACATTGATGTATTAAAACAAAATAATATTGTAAATTGGTCAGCTTCGCTTAAAAAACCTTTAGCAACCGGTGTGTATGAAGGATTCAGTAAAATATTTAAACTTTTCTATAATCTGTTTTCTATCCCCGGAAGACTTGCAAATTTTGCGTTTGAGCAAATTGTTGTTGGAAAAAAATGTGAAAAGAATATTAAAACAGTTGAATCAACTTTAAAAAGTATCGATGCATCAAGGTTTAAAAAAGAGATGGAAAAGTTGAACGAAATTCTTTTTGACAACAATAAGAAATATTTAGGATTTATAAATATAAATAAACCGAAAAATGATGATAAAACCATTGAAACTATAACAAAAAATGTAAGAAATTTTCTTAAAGGTTCTGAAACAGGTGAATTGGCACATATTTCAAGAACAATGGTTACGTTAATTTCTACTTATTTCTTTGTTAATGATTATACAAACAAGGTTTTAATAGAGTCGGCAGGAAGAAGCGTCGAAGAAGCCAAAGAAGAAAGAAACGAAAGAATAGCCCATAAACTTTCTAATTTTGTTATTAACGGTACTTTGATGAATTTATTTAATTCAGTATTTAAAACTCAACTTAATAACTCATTGCCTCAAGCAGCAGCAATTGCAGCTATGACGGAAACAACAAACGAATTTCTTGTAAGAAAATCTATTTGCCAACCTGTTTTGCCAAAAAAATCAAGGGAAGAAATAATTAAATTTGAAGAAGAACAGATAAATAAAAAAGGACCGTTAGGCGCTTGGTCAAGATTGTTTAAGAAAATAACAGGCAAGAAAAACTTGACCCAAAAGGCAGGCATTAAAAATAATAATAGCTATATTAACAAAAAAGACAAATAAAATTTTTGTTTATGATAATATTAGTTTTATGGGATTTAGTTTATTAATAAGAGAGAAATAAATGACTATAACGACACTTGAAAAAATGCTTGTTGAAAGCGTTGAAAAAAATACGCCTGATAATATTAAACAGGACAAAATTTTTAACTATGATGATAAAAATAAATTTACTTTTAAATTAACAAAAGAATTAGCGGAAAGATTAAATTTAAAAAGTTGGTTTGAAAGTTATAAAAAAGAAGCACTTGTCTCAACCGCAGGTATCAGAGGTCCGCAGAACATTGTTTATCCTTATGATACAAGATTTCCTATTAACACAATAGGTATTACTTTGGCAACTCTTGCTAAAGCTCTTGTTTTAAAGGAAAAGTATCCTAATCAAAATCTGGTTAAATTAGTAGGCTGTGAGGTAAGGTATAATTCAAAAATATATCTTGATATTATTGCGAGAATTCAGGCTGCTCTTAATATAAGAACACTTACCCCGACAAACAGGCAAACTATTCCGATTTGGCTTGCTTCTTTTCTTGCTTTTAAACTTGATTTGGTTGGAGCTGAGTATATTACAAGCTCCCATGGAATTTCGGTTAAAAATGCTACAAAAGATTTAAATAATCAAGGCTCACAGTTTTTGCCAGATGAAAGCATAGAATTTGTGAATAAAATTGAACAAATTTTAAAAACGGTTGATGAAAAAGGTGTTTTTGAAATTGAATTCAGTGCCCAAAATGATTCTTTGATTGACGAAAAAACAATGGATAAGCTGAATAACGGTGTAGGTTTATACTGCGATTATCTTAAAGAAGGGGTGGCTTGTAAGAACAATATAGACAGAATAAAATTTTTTGATAAAAAAATTGTAATAGATTCAGTTGGGGGCTGTGCGTATAATACTTTATCGAAAATACTTAAAAAACTTGATATTGATAAGTCTTTTGACTGGTTAAACAAAGAAGAAGACCCGTTTTTCCATGGAATCGGAAAAGATATTAAAAAAGACAAAAACGGTAAAGATGTTTTTTATGATTGGTCATTGGATGTTACCGTTTTAGCTAAAAATAAAGACGGAAAAGAGTATTTTCCGGTTGTTGAGTCACTTAATTATCAACAAAAACTCAAAGACTATCCTATAAATACGGTAATTTTAATAACCGATCCGGATCATGACAGATTAAACATAGCTCAAATTGTTTCAAAAGAAAAAGAACAAATCTTAGTTAAAGCGGGAGTAGATTATATTGAATTTTGCGATAACAAACTTTTGTGTATTTTTTCTGCAAACCAAGCTTTTCTAATGATAATGGATTTTTGGGCAAAGTCTTTACCTGAAAGTAAAGATAGCGAATACTTTATAGTAAAAACAACAGCAAGCTCCAAATCTTGGGATAAATGGGCAGAATCAAAAGGAATAAAAGTAATAAATACTCCTGTCGGCTTTAAGGAAATTGCCGGAGCTGTTAAAAAAATAGAAGCCCAATACCAGAAAGGCGAAGAAAATATAACCATACATGATATTTTTAATAGAAAAATTGAACTTAAGAAAAACCCCAGAATGGTTTTTGGGGGTGAAGAATCCGGAGGAATGATAATTGGTGCTGTTGAGCCGATTAAATCTTTAAATAACAGAGTTGCTCTTGCAATGAGAGAAAAATCTGCAACTGAAGCCATAATTCTTGCAAGTGCACTGGTTAGTTCAATTGATACTACTTTAGCAGAATATTTGCAGAGAATTTATGATGAAAACAATATTATTCCCAGGTTTGATGTAAGAGTGGACATTGCATATTATAACGAATCCGAGCCGGATATAGATAAATTGAAAGCTGCAAAAACTATAGGCGAAGCAAAAAGAACAAAAAATGATATTTTTTATCTTGCGCTTGCCATTGCAAAACTCGAAGGAAAAGTTAATTTGGATAACATAAAAGAAATACTTTCCTCTGCTTTTTTAGAACTGGATTTTTCAAACCTAACGGATGTTGTATTTGTCGGTGACGGAACTTATTTGGATTTTGATGATAAATTCGTTGAAATCCGCCCTTCGGGGACTGATGCAAAAACAAAGGCATATGCAGGCGGCGGCAACAAAACAGAATTGTATAAATACGCAGATATTTTAGGTAACTATACAGGTGAGTTAACAGAAACTTACAAAAAATATCTTGATGAACAATACGTTGAAAATTCAAAAAATATTTCATTTGATATTTATGAAAAATACTCAAAAAAAGACGAAGATAAACGGGTGTTCAATATTCCGGAATATAGTTTTTTAAAATAATTTCACAAGGAGATATAATGGAAACAAATAATAGTTCTTCTCAAAGTATCAGAGAAAATAGAATTCAAAAATTAACTGATTTAATTGATTTAGGGGTGAATCCATACCCTTATACATTTGATAAAACTGCAAATGCTAAGACGCTCCAGGAGAAATATAAAGAAATTGAACCCGGCGTTGAAACTGAAGATGTGTATTCTGTTGCAGGGCGTGTAATGGCGATTAGAAATACCGGCATGTTTATTGATTTAGCTGATGCAACAGGCAAAATACAGATATTTTCACATAAACAAAATCTGCCGGAAGAAAAAATGAAACTTTTGAAATTAATAGATGTTGGCGATATTGTAGGTTTTAAAGGTTCAATAAGAAGAACACCAAGAGGAGAACTCTCAATTAAGGCTGCCGATTTAAAACTTCTGTCAAAATCATTATTGCCTTTGCCTGAAAAGTTTCACGGATTATCTGATGTTGAAATTCGTTATCGCCAAAGATACTTGGATATGATAGTTAATCCTGAAGTCAGGGAGACATTCAGAAAAAGGAGTTTAATTATACAAAAAATAAGGGAATTTCTTGCACGTGACGGTTTTATGGAAGTTGAAACGCCGACTTTGCAAACAACGGCCTCAGGCGCAAACGCAAGACCATTTTTTACCCATCATAATGCTCTTGAAATGGATTTAACTTTAAGAATTGCTCTTGAACTATATTTGAAAAGATTAATTGTAGGTGGAGTTTCTGAAAGGGTTTTTGAAATCGGTAAGTGTTTTAGAAATGAAGGAATAGATACACGCCATAACCCGGAATTTACTATGATAGAGCTATATCAGGCTTATGCAGATTATAACGATATGATGACCTTAACGGAAAATTTAGTTGCCTATGTTGCGCAAGAAGTTTTGGGTACAACAAAGATTAAATACGGAGAAAATGAAATTGATTTAACTCCTCCTTGGGATAGAAAAACAATGCTGGGTTCAATTAAAGAAGCAGTCGGCATTGATTTTTTGGAAGTGTACAGCGCAAAAGAAGCAAGAGAGCTTGCAGAATCTGTCGGTGTTCACACGGATGAGACCGACAATTGGGGACAAATTGTTGAAAAAGTATTTGAAGAAAAAATTGAACCAAGTTTAATACAACCTTGCCATATTATAGATTATCCAAGAGAAATTTCTCCTCTTGCTAAAGTGCATAGAGACAATGAACGTCTGACAGAGCGTTTTGAAACAAGAGTCAACGGATGGGAAATTGCAAACGCATTTTCGGAATTATCCGATCCTATTGACCAGCGTCAAAGGTTTGAAGCTCAAGCACAAGCAAAAGCACAAGGTGATGACGAGGCTATGGAAATAGATGAAGACTTTATCACTGCTCTTGAATATGGCATGCCCCCTACGGGAGGTATGGGTATGGGAATAGACAGATTGGTAATGCTTTTGACAAATTCTCCTTCCATAAGAGATGTTATAGCATTTCCTACAATGCGCCAGATTAATAAATAGGAGTTTATTATGGATAAAAACAAAAGAAATGTAATTTGTATTAAATGGGGAAATAAATTTGGTGCAGATTATGTTAATCGTCTTTATAAAATGGTTGAAAAAAATTTGACCCTCGAGCATCGCTTTGTTTGTTTTACGGATGATTCAAAAGGAATAGTTGAAGGGGTGGAAATAAGACCGCTACCTGAATTAAATGATGACGGATTACCTGAAAAAGCCTGGAAAAAGCTAGGACTATTCACAGACAAACTAAGCGATTTAGAAGGCGAAGCTTTGTTTTTAGATTTGGATATTGTAATTAGAGATAACATAGATTGCTTTTTTAGAAAAGAAGGTGAATTTTATATTATTAAAGATTGGGATTTTCCGAATGATATAATAGGCAATTCTTCCGTATTTAAGTTTAATGTTAAAAAACACGTGGATATAATTGATAATTTTTACAAAGAAGGAAAAGATATAAGAAAGCGCTATAAAAACGAACAAGCTTTTTTGTCTCATCAAATGAACAATAAGGGTATTTTAAAATATTGGGACAAATCCTGGTGTGTTAGTTTTAAAAGAAACTGCTTAAGACCCTTTCCACTTAACTTTTTTTTAGAACCAATTGACCCGATAGATGCAAAAATTATTATATTCCATGGTCGTCCAACGCCTGAACAAGCTTATAACGGTTTTATGGGCAAGGGCGGATTGAGATATGTTAAACCTACAAAGTGGCTTGATAAATATTGGGAGAAAAATAATTAAGATTATTCGTTGACTCAATTTTGTGCTTGTTGTATTATAATTAAGCAAATTGAATATACCTGATGGGCCTGTGGCGCTGTTTTTATTTTGCGAAAGCAAAATCAAACATGATAAGAGAATTGAAACCAATTTCGCCACAAAGTCCAAGATTGAAAATTGAATATACCTGATGGGCCTGTGGCGCTGTTTGTATTTTGCGAAAGCAAAATCAAACAAGATAAGAGAATTGAAACCAATTTCGCCACAAAGTCCAAGATTGAAAATTGAATATACCTGTTGGGCCTGTGGCG
>CALVAA010000018.1 GCA_944325315.1 Candidatus Gastranaerophilales bacterium | reverse complement strand
CAAGATAAGAGAATTGAAACCAATTTCGCCACAAAGTCCAAGATTGAAAATTGAATATACCTGTTGGGCCTGTGGCGAAATTGGTAGACGCGCTAGATTTAGGATCTAGTGCCTTCGGTGTGAGAGTTCGAGTCTCTCCGGGCCCACCATTTAATTAAGAGCCTTTCAAGGCTCTTTTTTAGTGGCTTTTCGCTTGTGATCTGCGTTTGCGGATTTCGAGTATTTTGAAAGAATTTTTTAAAAATCGCTAAAACTCTTTTGTACTGTCAGTTTTAGAGATTCGAATCTCTTTAGACGTCTTTGACTTAGCTCTAAGTGTCTTAGAAAGAGCCTTTCCGGTATATTCCGGAATTTTTACTCCTTTGATTTTTGCTAAACTCTCAAAAAATTGTTGATAAAGAATTGCGGTTTCTTCTTTAGAATATTCTTTGTCGTCAAATGTGATTATCACGTTTACATCTTTTCTGATTTTCATAATACCTCCTTTATGCTAGTTAGTTGATACTAAGCGTGCTGTCATCCCGAACTTGTTTCGGGATCTTACCGGCTTGGCGTGTTATAATTAATGAATCCGAAATTTAAAGATTTATCTCTGGATTGGAAATAAATATTGTCATTCTGAATTTATTTCAGAATCTTACCGGTTAGAAACAGAAGCTTCAAGTTGGTAGAATCTGCACTTCGTAAGGACAGGCTCACACAAAATTTTTAAGATCCTGAAACGCACGCTTGTGTCCAGAATTTTAGCTCGTCAAAGACTCGCAAAATTCTAGGAAGTTCAGGATGACAAAAATTTTGGTTCGCTTTGTCAAACAATTCCAGAATGACAGCTAACTGATTATTTAAATACTTGATAATATTCTAAAAGCAAGACAGTGTCTGATTTTTTGAGTTCTTTAATCAACTCTTTTATACAGGATAAAAAGTTCGAACTTTGCCGCTTTACCCCCACCATTTAATTAAGAGCCGTTAAGGCTCTTTTTTAGTGTTATAGTAAACTTGTTTCAAAATCTTAGCAAGTGTAGTTGGCGAAATGAAGCCGGACGTTTTTAAAGCAGTGTAAAGTAAAATCTTTCAATTCTCCATCCATAAGACCTTGAAACGCACGCTTGTGTCCGGAATTTTAGCTCGTCAAAGACTCGCAAAATCCCAGGAACTTCAGGGTGACAGCGACGACAAAGTTAGAACCCTGAAAGATAAAAGTGCAATTTGACTTTAAGCGCCTTCTATTCTAAGGCATCAAATTAAACATTAAAGAGTATATTTTAGCGTTTTTGTGCTACTGCAATTGATATACCGGTTAAAATCATTATAACCCCTATTATTGCTTTAAATGTAAGCTGTTCTTTGAAAAATATCGTCCCGCAAATCAATGCCGTTAAAGGTTCAAGCGCTCCAAGCGTAGCAGTTTTGGTAGAACCAATTAATTTTATTGCAACCGTGATTGTTTCAATTGAAATTATTGTCGGGAAAACTGCAAGCGCCAAGGTAAAAAAGAGTTCTTTTGGTGTGGATATAAATTCTAAGTTTGAGCCGAATTTCAAATTAAAAATATAAACACTAAGCCCGAAAAGCATCACATAAAAATTTAATTTGTCGGTCTTAATATGTTTTATTGCAGGAATTTTTTTCACTCCGACAATGTAAAAAGCATACAACATTGCAGAAGTTAAAACAAGCGCTGAGCCAAAAGGGCTGATTGTGCTTGCTGAATTATTTCCGTACAACAAAAAAATTCCTAAAAAAGCAAGCAGTATTGCAAAAAGGGTTTTAATTGAAATTTTTTCTTTAAAAAATGTAGCCATAATCAATGCGGTAAAAACCGGATAAACAAATAAAAGCGTACAAGCAATACCGGAATCTATGTATTCAAAGCTTTTGAATAATGTTAAAGATGACACAGAAAAAGCAATTCCTAAAATAAAAAGAAAAATTCCTTCTTTTAAAGAAACCCTAATTGAAGTTTTTTTCACAAATTTAATCCAAAGTCCATATATTAAAACAGCGAAGAAATATCTGTAAAACAATACGGAATTTGCACTAAATCCTTCAGCATATAGCGGAAGCGCAAACAGAGGATTTGTACCGTAGCTAATTGAAGCTATTATCCCGTTTAATGTACCGGTAAATTCTCTTTTTATCATAGGAAAATATTATAACATATTAAAAAAAATATTTGCTAATCTTTTTTGATACTATTAAGTGCATAATCAATTGCTTCTTTTTCGTTTTTGTATAGCATTAAGTCAAATCCGGATTTTTTAATTGCTTCTATTTGTTTATATATTTCATTATCGGATACAACAAAGCAAAGGTTAATTTTTTGCGCATCCAATCTTAAAATTATATCTTCAAGTGCAAAAATTGCAGACATATCCAGTTTATGGCTTGATGAATACGTTAGTATAATGTATTCAACTTCAAGCATTTCATCAAAATGAGAAATTATTTGGCTGATTGAACCAAAAAAGAATTGTCCGTCTATGTGCAAAATTCTGATTTTATAATGCGAGTCTTTTTCGGTTTTTTCTTCAAGTAAGCTATAGCCTTCAGGGTTGTATTTCTCTTTAATGTTTGTATTATCTGCAACTCTTTTAGCGTAGAGAATTGATGCCAAAACAACCCCTGTAATGATTGCAAAAATCAGATTGTAAAATACAGTTAGAAATATTACGGCACAAAGGGTTAAAATGTCGTCTTTCGGAGCATGTTTTATAATTTTAAATATTTTTAAATCCAAAATATCGCATCCGATTTTAATTAATATGGCACTTAATGTGCAAATTGGAATTTGCGAAATTAAAGGTGTAAATTTATATAATGCGATAAGTAAAATTAAAGAAGAAAATACTGCGCTTAATTTCGTTGTAGCACCTGCTCTAAAAGCGGCAACGCTTCTCATGGTCGCTCCTGAGCCTTGCATTGAGCCAAAAAGCGCACAAACCAGGTTGCCGATTCCTTGTGATAGAATAAGTTTTTTTGCGGAATACTTTTTTTTCATAAGCGATTCCATAACAAGCCCCGTTAAAAGACTTTCGGCACTTAAAACCAAAGAAACGGATAATGCTATAGTAAGAGAAGTTGAGAATATGGAAAAATCAAAACTACCGAGAGCAAACTTTGGAATTTCAAAATTAATATTGGATATTTTTTCAACATCGAGATTAAAATAATAACAAATCAGACTTCCTAAAATTAATGTTATAATTTGCGAAGGTATGTATTTAGTTATAAATTTAGGAGTAAGAAAAACAATTAAAAGACATACAATAGAAAGAATCAAAGCTTCGTTATTAATGTTTTGCAAACAAAAAGAAATATGTTTTATACTCTCCAGTGTTGATGAATAGTTTTGGCCTCCTAAAACAGGGGATATTTGAAGGATAATAATTATTATTCCGATACCGCTTAAAAATCCGGATATTACAGGGTAAGGTACATACTTTATTAAAGAAGGAATTCCTGTTAAAGAGATTATCATCTGAATTATTGCACTGAAAGCCAATACTAAAAAAACTACAGATAAATCTCCGCCATTTAAGGCTATAATGTGTGCAATGATTATTGCACTCGGTCCTGTAGGTCCTGATATTATGGGACAATTTAGACCAAAAATTGCTGCAAAAAAAGACAGAATAACAGCTCCCCAAATGCCTGCCGCCGCACCAAGTCCTGAAGCGACACCAAAAGCCAAAGCTTGAGGCAAGGCAATAATGCTTGCTATAATCCCTCCAAAAAAATCTCCTTTAATTGTATGTAATCTTTTAATCAATAATCTATTCCTTAATTTTCTAATAAACTATCATTGTTTTAAGGCAAGTGTCTTTGTTATTTTTAAAAAAATTATATGCTTCAATAATTCTATCAAATTCAAAAGTGTGTGTGATTAAAAAATCCGTATTTATTTTATTTTTAGATATTAATTCTAATAATTCTTCACAGTATATTGCATCTACTCCGCCTGTTTTAAAAGTTAAATTTTTACCATACATTTCAGGCAAAGGTAAAATTTGATTGTTTTCATACATTGCAACAATTCCAATAATGGCGTTTGGTCTTGCAATTTTCCAGGCTAATTCAAAAGATTCATTGCTTCCTGCTGCTTCAACCACTTTATCAGCACCCTTGTTTTCGGTTATATCTTTAATTAGTTTTTCAACATTTTTGCCATGGGGGCTAAAATAATAATTTGCGAGATTATTTCTCTTTGCAAATTCAAGCCTTTTTTGGTTTATGTCAAGTGCTACTATTGTTTTTGCGCCTAAAATTTTAGCGGATATCATAGAACACATGCCAACAGGGCCGCAACCTATAATGGCAACCGTATCATCAGGTTTAATTTCACACATTTTTGCTCCAAAGTATCCGCTGGATAAAACATCACCAACAAAAAGAGCGCTTTTGTCACTTATATTATCCGGTATCTTGTTTAAACAGTTATCAGCGTATGGAACTTTTATATATTCTGCCTGGCAACCATCAATTGTGCAGCCTAAAAGCCAGCCGCCATTTATGCAATTATTCACATAACCGTGTTTGCAAAAGAAACATTCCATGCAGAAAGTTTCGCAATTAGCGCTTACTCTATCACCCGGTTTGATATTTTTAACACTGCTTCCGACTTCAACAACAACTCCTGTAAATTCATGCCCCAAAACAATATTATTTTTTGCTTTTGGAACTTTGTTTTTAATAATATGCAAATCGCTTGTGCAAATAGAAGAAAGTGTTACTTTTACTATTGCGTCTTTTGGATTTATAATTTCAGGTTTTTTTCTTTCAGAAAAAGATATTCTTGAATTACAACAAACAAGCGCTTTCATTTTTCCCTCTTTTAATTTTTTTCTAAAAAATTTTTGATTAATTTATTAAAATCACTTCTTGAAATATTTTTAATTTTTTTACTTAAATTTTTGTTGAAAAATATTAAACAAGAAAAAAATCCGAATAATAAATCTTTAATTTTATTTGGTTTATAACAAAGTATTTCTTTTAAAGACTCATTTTCATTTATAGGTTGTTTTTTAGATATTATTTCATAATATTTTCTATATATTTCTTCCTTATCTTTGTTTAACACTTCTTTCATTTCACTAAACTTGGGAGTGTAGTATTCATACAGGATAAAAAATTTTTTAAAATTTATTCCGACATCCAAATCAAAGAGCTCTCTTGAAGGAAGATTAAGTGAGGCTATATTTTTGTAGTGCGGAATTGAAATTAATGCTCCCGAATATGTTCCTATAACAATATCAAAAGGATAATTATATAATTCTATCGGCAAAGTATTATTAAAAAGTTTAAATTTATCATTATTTTTATACACTTCACTAAGCTCAAAAGCTAAAGCACCGGTGTCTCTGGGATGAGGCTTATAATATACCGTATATCCGAGATTGATAAAGTAGTCAATGTATTTTTTATGAAATTCAAAAGCTTTAACTTTGCCCAATTGTTGAAGGATATAATGACTTATAAATAAAACATTTTTTTGTCCTTTGATTTCTATATCTTTTTCGGTTGAATTTAGAATTTTTTCCGACAATAAATTGAAAGTATCTTTTTTTATTTCAAACTCTTCCGACTTTTTATTTGTATTTAAAAAAGAAAATTTTTCTAAAAACGGGGTGTAATATACGCCTTTAATTTGCTTCAAATTTTTAATATCTTTAATAGCATACCCCGGTCCTTCATCAAACCAGTAAAAATTTTTGTTTGTCTTTGCTTTTTTTAAAAATTCAATAAATGTTACAGAGTAAATTTCATCATATTCTTTAAAATTTATATTTTTAATAACTTCTTTTGGTTTTTTGTAAAAAATAATTTTATCAAAATTGTGGTTTTTTGCAATTGTCTTTGTTGTTTTTTTAAAACTTTCACTTTGTTCAAAAGAAACAATAACCAAAGTATCAGAGCAGTTTTGCTGCTTTGTTTCAATTATGTATAAAACATTTAAAAGCGATATCAGTCCGGTCGTTATAAAAAGCCTTTTTTTAGATGCCTTTGTTTCCATAACTTTATTTTAACAGCAAACAAATTTTATTAAAGCTTTTACTTTTTAACTTTTAATTTTAGTGTTAAAATCAAATTATGACAATAATTCCGGAGAATCTGGCAATAAATAAGCCTGATAAAAAACTTATATACAGAATGGACAAGGCTGATTCGGATGAAAAAATTCTTTTTAAAAAGAAATCGGATTTTCATACAATTTCTGTTGTCGAAAGCAAAATTGGCAGATTTTTGAAGTATAAAGACACATATCAGGCAGGTTTTATTAATACCAAAGTTTATAAGGGTAACATTCCTTATATAAACTACTTTTTAATCCCATTTTTAATGAATAAAAATATTCAAAATGTTTTAATTATTGGTTTTGGTTCGGGAATTATAGTAAAACAGTATGAAGAAATTTTTGAAAAAATAAAAAGAATAGATATAGTAGATATTGAAGAATATATTTTTCCTATAGCTGAAAAGTATTTTAACTTTAAGATAAGTAATACAATGAATTTTTACCTTCAAGACGCTTTGGTTTATCTTAAAACAACAAAGAAAAAATACGATTTAATCTTGGTTGATGTCGCTAATGATACCGGAATTGATGAAAGGTTTTCTGTATTAAACTATTTAAAACTTATCAATTCAAGATTAAAAAAAGGGGGAATATTTGTTTCGAATATGCCTTCTGCCAGAGACATTTTTAATAAAAAAAATAAGTTTGTTTTGAATTTATTGAACGAATACAAAAAAGTTTTTCCAAACATTGATTTATACACAGGTGAAACATCAAACAAAATTTATTATAAAACTTTTTTTAATATCGATGAAATCGTGCTTGATATTACTAATTTAATCATAATTTCATCCGATAAAAATTATAAAATTCAAAACAATTTTGAAAAATTTAGAGAAATTAATGTTGATATTGAATCTTATCTTAATGATAAAGTTTCTTATTATAAAAACCGGATTTGCTGTTTTGAATAAACTTTCCAAGAGAAATTTTTGTGTTAGAATTTTTTTATATTGATTTTAAAGGAGAGGAAAATGAAAAAGTATAGAATAGGTGTTGATATAGGGGGTACAAATATTAAAATTGCCCTTGTTGATTTGGAAGGAAAAATTGTCTATTCAAATACAACACCAACCAGGGCTGAAATGGGGTATGAGGCAGGTGTTAATAATATAAAACAAGCCATTAAAGATTTAATGCAAGAAACAGGCGCAGATAATAAAACAATAGATGCAATAGGCTTTGGCTTGCCCGGTCAAATAGATTATAAAGGGGGTTTTGTTAAAAATCTTCCAAATATTCCGGGCTGGGTAAATATTCCGCTTGCAAAAATAATAGAAGAAGAATTTAACATTCCGACACGTCTGGATAATGATGTTCGTTGTGCGGCTTTAGGAGAACTCAATTTTGGTGCGGGCAAGGGCTGCGAAAATCTTATTTGTATAACCGTAGGAACGGGTATAGGCTCAGGTATTGTATTAAACGGAAAACTTGTTCGTGGCGCAAGCAATGCTGCCGGTGAAATAGGACACATTAAAATGTCTTTAAATGACGGACCTTTATGCGGTTGTGGTGATTACGGATGCTTTGAAGCGTACGCTTCAGGTCCTTCTATTGTTACAATGGCAAAAGAATATATTTCAGGCGGAAAATCTGCAAAGTATAAAGAGATGGCTACAGATGGAATTATTACCCCTTATGTTGTTGCTCAAGCTGCGCTTCAGGGCGATAGTGTTTCAATACAAATTTTTAAACAAATCGGAACAATCATAGGAGTGGGTTTGTCTTCCGTCGTTAATCTTTTGAACCCGGAAAAAATTATTATAGGCGGTGGCGTAGCTGATGCGGGCGATATATTACTTGAACCTATAAGAAAAACAATCCTTGAGCGTGCAATGCCTATACAAGCCGGCGCTGTTCAAATTGTTCCTGCTCAATTGGCTAATGCTGCAGGTGTTATAGGTGCAAGTTTATTAATCAACAGTTAAAATTATGCCAATACAATTTTTATGGGGCGATGAGGATTTTTTAATCGAACGCACTATTAATAAAATAAAAAAGGAAATTTTAGGTGAGGATATCAACCCGCTGAATTTTAAAACGGTTGATAACCCATCTTTTCCTTTGTTTTGCGAACTTTTAAGAACAAACGCCATGATGTTTGGAGATGTTTTAATTGTTGTTAAATGTCAAAAGTATTTTCTTGAAACAAAAAACAAAGAAAAACTGGATGATAAGCAAACGGCAGAATTAATAAATGCGCTAAATAATACTTCAGACAGAGTTCATTTTGTATTTGTTTGTTTAACTCCAAGGGGCGAAAAAAAGAAACCCGACAGCCGAAAAAAACTCTATAAAGAGATTTTAAAATTAACAAAACCGATTGAATTTCCTTCATACAGGAGTTATGAAGAGTATAAACTTATCCCTGTAATTAAAAATTTAGCATCTGAAATTTCTCTAAAAATTAACCAGAGCGAAATTTCAAAGCTAATCCAAACAACAGGAACTTCTCTAAGAGACATTTTTTCCCAATTAGAAAAGCTGAAACTTTATGCTTATCCGAATGATACCGTCACAAAGGAAATGATTGAAGAAATAGCCTGTTTTAATATCGATATATTTAAGCTGATTGATTTAATTGTTTTGAAAAATTATACGGAAGCACTCGGTTTAATAAATGAAATTTTGCAAAAAGAGCATTTTCTTCCATCCCTTGCCTTTATTCAAACTTCGATTACAAATCTTTTAAAAACAAAGCTCTATCATAAAAAAATGTCTTCTTTTGATTTGGCTGTAAAATTAAATCAGAATGAATTTGTGGTTAAAAAGAATATTCAAAAAGTTATAAATATTCCTCTTGATGAATTAATAAGATTAAAAATCAACTTATCACATGCAGAGTACTGTCTTAAAACAGGGAAAATTAAAGAACCTTTGAGTGCGTATGAACTGGCATTTTTAAAGGAGGATATGTGTTAAATTCTTTTTTTAAAGATAAGTTTCCTTTTTGTTATGACTATTTTTCAACCCTTTTAAATTTAGTGAAAAATAATCAAAGAGATTTTCCTCAAGGTATAATCTTTGAAGGGTCAGATACAAAAACTCAATATCTTTTTACCTTGGAATTAGCCAGGATTCTTAATTGTGATAATTATTTAAATCCAAATTGTGATTGTATTAATTGCAGATGGATAAAATCATATACTCATCCGGGAGTAAATATAGTTTCTCAGATTCACTTTAAAGGTGAAGATGATGATACAAAAACAATAATTTCAGTGAAACAAGCTCTTTTAATTGAAAATACACTGAGCTTGTCAAGTGACTATCATAGATTTTTTATATTTTTTTCATCAAAAGAAAAACAAAATTTTAATCAGGACTATTCTGACTTCAAAACCTTGGGGTATGACGACAATATAAGCTATGCAATCGAACCTTTAAACAATCAAACTTTTCATCCGACAACTTTAAATGCGCTGTTAAAATCCGTAGAAGAACCGCCTAAAAAAACAACATTTGTGTTTTTAACAAAATCAAAAGAAGATATTCTGTCTACAATTGTATCAAGATGCTTGGTGTTTAAACTTGCTTCAAATAAAAATGCTTCCGGTTTTTATAATCGGGGAATATTTGAAGATTATTTGAATTTAACTTTTGAAAATGCTTTTGATTTTTCACAAAAGCTTAAAGACTGTGCAATAAATCAACAAAAAGATTCAAGTGAAATTTTGGATGAATTTTTGTTGTATTTAAAGGAACTTTTGAAAAATAACATCAAAAATGATGATTCTTATAATAAAATATTGAATGATGTAAAAATAGTTTCTTATTCAATAAAGCAATTAAATGCGAATATGTCTGACAAAAATACACTGGACACAATGGCGCTCAGGCTTGTAAGGGGGTATTGATGAAAAAAGTTGTTGCAATATCAATTCCAACAGGAATCGGTGCTGATATCGGCGGTTATGCGGGAGATTTCGGTTATATTGCAAGGGAATTTTCAAAATATTTTTACGTTATAACAAACCCAAATGCAGTAAATGGCGGTATACTGAGTGCAATTAATTATGATATGGCATATTTAGAAGGATATTTATTTGACGAATTTTTTAAAGGTAAAATAGGCTTTAATCCAAAAAAAACATATGAAACAAACAAAATAGGAGTAATTTTTGATTGCGCTATTCCGCAAAATATTATTAATGTTCATATTAATACAATAAATGCACTTAGAATGGTTCAAGGTATAAATATATCTGAAATTGAATATACGGACAACCCTGTTTGTGTTGAAATAGTTGTAGAAAATTCTATTTCAACAGGAAAAATAAAAAATCCTTTTGAAATTTTAAAAGCTGCTGAAAGACTTATTAAAAAGGGTGTTGAAGCAATTGCCGTTGTGTGTTTTTTTAATGAAGACAGTGAAGACGAAAACTATTCAAATGCAGCAGGAATTGATCCTATAGGAGGAATCGAAGCTGTAATATCTCATCTTGTAACAAAAGAATTTAATATTCCTTGTGCGCATTCTCCTGCGTTTTCAAATATTGATATATCCGAAAAAATAGAAAATCCTAAAGTTTCTTCAGAACTTATAAGTTCAACATATTTCCCCTGTATTGCACAAGGGCTTTCAATCGCTCCTTTGATAAAAAATGTAAATGAATCAAAAATTACATACAAAGATGTTGAATATTTAATTGTTCCGTATGATGCATTAGGCTCTTCAAGTGTGCTATCATCTGTTGAAAAAGGTATAAAAGTATTAACGATAAAAAACGAAACAGTTTTAAATGTTACAAAACAAAAATTAAATATTAATGTAAGCGGAAGTTTTGAAGGGTATATAGAGTGTCTCAATACAATAAAAACAGCAGATTAAACCAAGAAATCGATTTTGGTGAATTTATAAAAAATATTTTTAAAATATTTCTCATAATTTTAATTCTGTGGGTTTCATACGTAGCTTATTTTAAGGGTTATAATCCTAAAGTTAGAAACTATATTGTAAAAACAAATTATGCATATAAGACTATCGAAAAAGAAGCAATGGATTATTACAAAAAGAACGGTGAAATATACAAAGACAAAGAAAGCACAATTGATGAGTTTTGTACTTTGCTTTCAAATAAATATTCAAAAAACGGCGGTGATTGTATAAGGGATGCTTTTGGCATTAAGAAAAATTTTGAATTTAAAAACGGGGTTGCAATATACGGAATGGAACGAGCGCCATTTGCGCTTTTGGATACTTTAGTAAAGGATTTTATAATTGATATAAACGGCGATAAAGGAGAAAACACAATCGGAATAGACAGAGTTCCCGTAAGAGTTTATTCAAAAGAAAGAATGGGTGGCTTGCTGTCGCCTGTCAACTGTAAAGCTGATGATGTTAAGGATTTTGGAATATTCTATTCCCCTATGTGCCAAGCAGGGGTTGATGTTGATTTTATGACGCAAAATATTCCTTTTGGTTTTGATGTGGCTCAAATCGGCGGAGATGAAGGAAAAACCCGTTTGTTAAACAGGGATGTTCCGTTTGCAAGAGCTGACTGCATTGCTTTTGGCGGTGAAATGGTTGCTGCGGATGAATATTGTGAAACAAGGGGTTACTATTGGCTTCCTGCATGCTACCATGAGTATCCGTGTTCTGTAGAGCTTGCAAAAAAATAAGTTACCGGTTTATAAATTTTGTTAGAGAAAGGCAAGAAGATGAAAAAAACAGCTTGGACAATGGCGGAACTAACTATAGCAATGATTGTTATAATTGTTATATCTGCCATATCTTTAACAGTTTTCAAGCCAAATATGCAAAAAGCTGCAATATATATGTATGCAATTATTAAAAATTTAGAAAAAGCAAACAATGCTATATCTGAAAAATATGGCGAATTTTATCCTAATGATGCAAAAAGCCGCGATGATAATAATGCCGTTGCTGATGATTGGTATTGTGTAAATCTTGCCGATATGCTTTCTTTAACTCAAGTGGCAAATTGCAAAAAGAGTGCAACAAACGGTGATGTTAACTTTAGATTTGCAAACGGAATAACAATACAAGGGGTTGCATCTTCCTGGAAAAGACCGTACCCTACTTCTTCGTACTATATTAAAAATATTGTGGTTGATATAGACGGCGAAAAAGGCTTTAATAAAATCGGCATAGACAGGTTTCCTTTAAGAATATACAACGGAGGCGCTTATGACGGCACAATTAAACCGATAAATTGCGCTAATGATATTGTTTATGATGATGAGTATAAAATTGTTACATTAAGTGATTCAACAGGTAAATCACCTTTTTGCAAACAAAAGTTTGACTCAAGCGGTGCAAGCGCAAATAACAATTTTTTAACTAATAATGAAGTTATCAGCTACGATATCTATCGTCCGGATAATGCCGAAGAAGAGACAACGGCAAGCATCGTTGTTTGGTCGGCATCTCCCATGGAAGCAGATTGCGGCGCTTATGGAGGAAACGGTTTTTATATTAGGGAGCATTGCAATACTTTCGGGCAAACAATAAATGCAAAATGTGCAAAAGAAGAAACCTGCTCCAGCTGTACAAGTACTAATCCTGCTTATAATGTTTGTCCTTCAAAAAATACAGACGGATCAGCTATTGCAGCGGGAAGCAGAACCGAAGCCGGGTGCAAAACTCTTGCTGCTACAACTAATCCGAATGATGTTGCGTGCTTCACGCTTCTCCACAGACCCTCTCAAGGTCTTGGTGCAATAGCCGGCGGCTTGCTTGAAGAAGTTGATATTTAGGGTAATATAAAAAAGTTAATTATAGTTTATAGTATAGTGTTTAATTATTAAGGATAAAAAATATGATATTACTTGAAAATCTTCTATTTATTATATTTTTGCTATTTATTTTATCTTGGATTTTTGTAGCACTTGCAGTGTATTTTATTCCGGTTGTTATAGCTTATGTCAGAAGGCACAACAATATTTTAGCCGTTTTGATTCTCAATGTATTCTTGGGATGGACGTTTTTTGGCTGGCTTGCAGCTTTATTATGGAGTTTAAATAAAGATATAAAAGAAGACGACCTTGACTAAAAGACCGGCGGGGTTTGAATATAATTTGCTTTGACATTAGCCGGATTAAATTCTTCACTATTTTTCGAATTGCGGTATTTATCCGAAGCTAATTTTATCATAACCGGGCCGAGGTTTTTTTCTGTTGTTTCATAACAAATGCTGTTTTGGAGTTTTTCAAAACATCTTTGGTCTGATAAAATTATCTTATTTTTAATTTTGTCTTTTATTTTGTCTTTATACACAAGCTCTATTTCTTCTTTTGTACAACAAAAATACATATCCCTTCTTGCATCCATCAAGAGACAATTACAGTTATCATATGCCTTTAACAATATTTCCGGAGTATTTAGAGGTATTAATGGGATATTTAGTTGAAAAGCCATAACTTTTGCTATACTTAAAGCCACTCTTATTCCGGTAAAGCTTCCGGGACCGCAATTTACGGTTATTGCATTAAGGTTTTTCAGGTCAATATTATTTTCTTTTTTTAATTTTTCAATTTCTTTTATTATATATAAACTGTGATAGTTTTTGTCGGTTTTTATCACCTTTGAAATAGTTTTTCCTTCATAATTTACTGCAATGTATGAATTATTCAAAGCAGAGCATATTGCTAAGATGTTCATCTTTAATCCTTTTTTGAAATTTTTCTATAAACTTGTAATTGGCCTCATCCAAGCTGCTAAAATTGAAATATCTGATATCTAAATTATTGTTATCGTATTGAACATTTATTCTTAAAGCATTTTTTGGTATTTCGCCGTGAGCAAATTCTGCCCATTCTATAAATGTTAAAACTCCTGTTTTTGAATACTCTCTTAATTCCAGAATGATTGAATCCAGCCCTTTTTTTTCCAGTCTGTATAAATCAAAATGATATATTGGAAAAAGGGGACTTTTGTATTCGTTTAAAATTACAAAACTTGGACTTGTGACTTTTTTATTAATGTTTAAATATTCTAAAACATATCTAACGAATTGAGTCTTACCTGCTCCGATATCTCCCGTCAGTGTTACAAAAAGTCCGTCTTTATCAAGGGAAGAAGCAAAAAGAGCAGCAATTTTTTTAGTTTGATCAAGCGATTGAACTTTGATTTTCATAATACAAATTTTACCTTAAAAAAATATTAAGAATTGTAAACAATTAAACTTAAATTTAAAGCTTTAACTGAGGCATGTCGTTATATATAGTGTAAGGGTTAGCAAATAAGGATAAGACAAAATGGACTATGAAAATGATTTAGAATTATGCGAGTATAATCCGATTATTATTCAATACGAAAAAGATTTCAGAAAACTAAGCGAATTTATTCAGACGCCTGCAAAAAGCTTTTTTCAAAGGTTAATTGAAAGAATACTCCATTCGCATACGCTCGAAGTACAACATTAGGAAATGATTTTAGGCCGGATTTAATCCGGCCTTGACGTGTCTTAAAACAGAAAACCTGTTTTTTTAGTATTCTGTTTATGAAATTCTCCCCCTGCGCAAACAATTTCGATAACCTTAAGTAAAAATTCCCTTGCTGCGTCTAATTGGCTTATATACAGTTCCTGGTTATCTTTATGCCTTATTGTCATAATTGTTCCTCTGTTTTTTTCGGCAGGAATATATAAAGAAGCAATTTCATTAGCTAAAAGTATATCCATTTGGGTTTCGTAGTCATCTGTTTCTTTGATGAGCTTTGTAAAATCGCCGTTTATTGCTAATATTCTTCCGCAAAACATAGGATTTCCGTCTTTTCTGGGAAGTGCTTTTGGGGAGATATTAAAGCGGGAAGTAAAACTGATTTTATGCCATAAAACATTAACTATAGCAAGTGTCTTAGCTGAATCAACAGTACAAGTAACGTTTTGAGTTGGAACATTTCTTACATTTAAAGATTGTTTTAAATATTCTAAAACTTCAGCAAGGTTTTCTAAAATTTTCGAAAACATATCATTAGTATTAAGTGTTGCTTGATGAAATTCAATAAATTGTTTGTACATATAAACAGCAACAAGCCCTGCTCTTTGCTGTACTACAGAAGATTTTTGTACTCTAAGCTCCAAATTATCAAGACTGTCGAAATTGTTTTGCAATTAAACTAATTCCTTATGTTTGGGGGATATCCATCAAAATAATATAATAAAGGGAAAATATTTGATATAATAATACAATTATTTGTTACATTTTTACATACAAAAAAATGTTTATTTTTTTTAAATAAAATGTGTATAATAATCTTAATATGGTTTTTAAGCAAGCATATCTTGAAGATTTTAAAATTTATCTTAAAAGTGAAAAGAACTTTTCTTCTCATACAATAAGAGCATATTGTGCTGATGTTTATACTTTTTTGCTTTGGCTTGGCGAAGCTGATATTTTGTCGCTTGAGCCTTCAAAATTTAGTGAATATCTTTATTTTATCAGTAATATTAACTACACAAAAACTACTATTGCAAGAAAAATTGCTTCTATTAGAGCATTTTATCGTTTTTTGTATCAGGAAGAATTGATTGAGTATAATCCTGTAGACAGTATTCCTATTCCAAAACAAAATAAAACATTACCTGATTTTTTGTATGAAGATGAAGTTGAAAATATTTTAAGAGGAATTAAAATAGACACACCCGCAGGTTACAGAAACAGAATAATTTTAGAATTGCTTTGGGTTTCAGGAATGCGTATATCAGAGCTATCCGGATTGAATTATGAAAATTTAAACCTTGAACAGAATGAAATAAGGGTTTTTGGCAAAGGCGCAAAAGAGCGTATAGTTTTAATACCAGATAAAACAAAAGAAAGTCTTGTGAATTATATTGAAAATGTTTCAGATTTAATATGCAAAAAAGACAAAACTCCACAAAGCCCTTTGTTTATTAACTACAATGGTTATCGCCTTCAAAATCAAAGTATTAGAAAAGCTCTGAAACAATGCCTTGATTCCATTCATTTTTCAAAACATGTAACACCTCATATGTTCAGGCACAGTTTTGCAACAAGGCTACTGGAGCATGGTGCCGATTTAAGAATTGTGCAGGAGCTATTAGGACACTCAAGTATAAAAAATACTCAAATATATACCCATGTTTCAATTCAAAGACTAAAGGATGTTTATGAATCTAGTCATCCCCAGAATATTTAGAAAGAAACCTACACGGTTTTCTGTATAAATCCGGGTATATTTTAATATAATCATCAAGACTTCTGTAAAAAGCTTCAAAATCCAGGCTAATCCCTTCTTTTAGCGGGCTTAGCATGATTTTGTTTGAATGCATAATTGCTTTTGTTAAAAGTGTTGCTATTGAATTGCTTCCTTTTAGATATGGGGTTTCTTGTGAAAACAACCATTGTATTATTGCGCAAGATTCAAGTATTTGTTCTTCTGTCGGATTTTTGGTTGCTTTTAACTTTTCGTATTCTTGTTTAACAAACTCTAAATTTGATCTTTCGCCTTGTCCGTATTCTATATCAATATAGTCGTCTCTATAGGATATTTTACATACATTTGCGCCTTTATATTTTTCGTTTGATATGTTTTTTATTTTTGGAAATGCGCTGTAGCAGTTAAAATTAAATAAGTTAAAATATTTATCCCAATATTCAAAACCCCTTGAAAATTCTTTAAGCACGGTATAGTGGTTATAAAGTTTTTTTTCAAACATGCTTTTTCTTTTGCCAAAAGACATGCCGCCATTAATTTTTGCAATTTCTTCTTCTGCAATTTCTAAAATACTGTCAAAATCACAATTTTCTTCCATCATTTCGGAAAGCTCGTATGTTGCTTGTATCATATCATCTGCCCATTTTGTATTTTTGCCGTATGTACTCATATATACAAAATAGATATCGTTATTTAGGATTTGTTTTCCGTGTTTGTCTTTTTTATAAGAACCGGTAAATGAATTCAAAAAAGGAACACTGTTTGCTCTGTAATGGTTTAAAGTTAGATTTTTATTTTTTTCGGGTTGTATTATTGCATTTGTTTTTTCTTTTTTAAATTCAGTTTTTTCGGCTTTTTTTAGCCCGTATTTTGTATTTGGTATATAAGTATGCGCAAAAGATATTTGCATAAAAATTGTTTCCTTGGAATTTTTTTTGATTATAATATTAGTGTTATTTATTTTGCACTATGCAATATGTACAACGTATGAAAATTTAATAAATTGCGTCGATATGGTGAAATGGCAGACACGCATGTTTCAGGAGCATGTGGAGAAATCCGTGGGGGTTCAAGTCCCCCTATCGACATTTAAAAAAGGGATAACAAGTAGTATTATCCCTTTCATTTTTATAAGTTTAATATAGTTTCATTTAAGCCATTACATCAACAATTTGACCAGTTTGCATTGCTTTATTAGCACACTGTGCAAATTTATCACTATTTACAGGAATTCTATCAGCTAAAGGGGTAATACCATTTGGTCCTTGAGCAAAAGTATTATAGCTGACAAAGGTTGTTCCATCAGGATTTTTCCCTATATGAGTTATGTTATTAGGGTTTATGTAATCATTTCCTACTTTAACATAACCTGTTGACATTACTTGTTGCATAACATTCCTTTCTATGTAAAACACATTTTATAAAAACTTTTATTATACAATTGTAAAACCATCCAAAAATAAAAATTGCTTTAATATTAATATTTGTAAATTCAAATTTTACATTTTAACTAATATACTTTTCATATTGTAATATTCTTGAGTTGACTGTTTTATTACATGAATAAGACTTGAATATAAGCTAATTTCTGATACAATAGTCTTATCGAAGGGTTCCAGAGTCTGGAGCTTGTCGACATTTTGTGTTGGTTGGGGTTGTTTAACTTTGCTATTTTGAAACCGTTTCGGAATCTTATCAACTTCAACTGGAAGAAAGAAACTTTACTTTGTCATGCTGAACTTCCTTTGGCATCTTATTAAGAATGTTTGTTAGAATAAACCTAAACACTATAAATGTATAAATGATGTCCTTTAATCCTCCGCCCCTAAGACCCTAAAACCGCTTCAGGGCGGCAGTATAAGGTTGGAGCTAAAACTTTTATACAAATACCTAAATTAAGTTATACAAGTAAAAAGCGGGATATATAAACTTGTATTTTCCGTTGTTTTATAGTAAATTATGATTGAGGAGTGTTATGGGTTGTCTTAAAAGCATTATTAAAAAAATTATTTTTATTTTATTGGTTGTTGCTTTTTTTGCGTTTGGCGGATATGCTTATGTAAAAAATAAAATCAATGCATATAAAAATCCGCCAAGGGATGAGTTTGTAAAAAGTGAAAAAAATTATGCGGATTTTTCTTCCGTTTCAACTGATTACCAATTGTCACGCTGTTTTAATATTTTTGGCTATAAAAAAATTAGTGCAAAATATCTTCCAACTAATCAAAAAATTACAATATACGATTTAAAAGATACCGGCAAAGTTTCTCCTGAAGACTTCATAACGCATAAAATAGACAGCAAAATAAACAATATTTTAAATAGTCTTAAGGATTCTTTTATAACTTTTGAAAATTTTCAAATTGTTCAAAGAGGAAGTTTTGTTGCACAGGGAAAAACAATTCCTTTTATTAAATTTAAAGCTGATGTTAAAAATGTTCCTTTTAAAAATGTTACAGGTATAATTGCAGCTTATTCAACTGTAAATGAAAAAACAAAAAAACCTTCAACAAAACTTATTGTTGCAATAACTGATACAAAAGCCTTTAATCCTGTTGTTGCGGGCAGTTTTATAAAGGCGCTAAAATTCTAGTATGGTTGATGTTTCTGTTGTTTTAACTTCATATAATATTGAAAAATATATTACCCATTCGCTCCACTCACTTGTAGCACAGGAGTTTGATAATTATGAAGTTATTGTTGTTGATGACGGCTCTAATGATTCAACTTATCAAATTATTGAAAAATTTGCAAAAGAATTTAATTTTATAAAACCTTATAAAATACCCCATCAAAATGCCGGTGTTGCAAGAAATTTTGCACTGGATAAAATTAACGGTAAATATGTTATTTTTCTTGATGGGGATGATGTATTTTCGGAATGTTTTTTGTATAAAATGTTTAATAAAATTGAACAAGAGAAAGCCGAAATTGTAATTTGTAATAGCGAAGAATTTATTGGCGATATTAAAACGACATTAAAAAAGCATAGTTATGAAAATGATATTCCAATCGGCTGGGCATTTGATAAGATTATTGAGTCGGATTTAATTAAAAAGCATAATCTTGCTTTTAGTAACCTTTCTTCTTCTAATGACCTTGCTTTTGTATACAGTGCTTTTTTTCTTTCTAAAAAAACAGTTTTTATAGATGAAACCTTAGTATATAAAAGAATAAGACAAGAATCTATTTCAAACAACAGAGATGAAAAAAACGCATTTTTAGCGCTAATAGAATTAAAAGAAAATTTGATTAAATTTGATATATTTAAAAAGCATAAAACAGATTTTCAAAATATTGTTTTAAAATTTTTATACTGGCATTTCAACTCTTATAAAACAAAAGAAAAAAGAAAAAAAGTTTATGAATATATGAAGTATTTTGAAAATGAATTTGATATTTTGAGATTGAAAGATATAAAAAATAAAAAATATTTTGAATTTTATAAACTTGTTTTAAACAGTAAAAACTATTTTACTTTTTGTCTTTTAAGACCGTTTTTAAAATTTTTTATAATTTTAAATCGATAAAATTTTTAAAAATCTTTATTCCGCCTTCGGTTAAAATTGCTTCAGGGTGAAACTGAACTCCAAAAATATTTTCTTTTACTCTTAAGCCCATTATTGTTTCATCCTTTAACCAGGCGGTTTTTAGAATGTTTTTATTTGTATTTTTAACAACAAGCGAGTGGTATCTTGTTGCTAAAAAGCCTTGTTTAAAGCCATAAAAAAGGTTTTCATCCTTTTTAAAAAAAATTTTTGAAACCTCCCCGTGAACTGGTTTTTTGCTTTTACAATTTTAGCACCAAAGTATTGTGCTATTGCTTGATGACCAAGGCATACGCCCAGGATTTTCTTTTTATCTTTAAAATAGTCTATAAAATCGAGACAAATACCGGCTTTATTGGGGTTATTTGGACCGGGAGACAGAATTGCGCTTGAAAAGTTTTTCTTTTTTAATTCTTTTATTGTAATTTCATTGTTTTTATAAACTTTTAAATTAACGCCCAATACTTTAAAGTATTCAACAATATTGTATGTAAAAGAGTCATAATTATCTATAATTATCACAATTTAACCTCCAATATTCCTCTTATTGAATTTATAAGAAATATTTTTTCAGCTTTGAATAAATCCTCTTTGTATAAAACTTTTTCTTTAATTTGTTTGTTTAAAATTAAAGAATTTCTGGCTGTTCCGCCTAAAAGTCCGCAGGAAGTTTTTGGAGTATAGAGTTTGCTATCTAAAAGAAGAATGATGTTAGTTCTTGTGCCTTCTGTGAGTTCTTCTTTTTCGTTTGTATAAAGTGTGTCAAAAGATTTTTCTGTTTTTTTATACCATGGTCTAAAATCTGTTTTGTGGTATAAAAATTCGTTTTTTGAATAGGTTTTTAAATTGCTTATATCAATTTTATTGGTTTCTATTGTATCAATTTTTCTATAACTAATTTCATAATCCCCGTTTTTATTTAAAATAATGTGTGCAATTTTATTATTTTCAAATTTTTCATTAATTAGGTTATTGTTAAATTTAAAACCAAGTTTCTTGCAGGAGTTTTTTAATCTTTTTAAATGCTCAAAGTATAATTGCGGGGTATTATTTTTTATTAAAATTGTTTCAATTAAGTTAAAATCTATGCTGTTTCCTAAAAATAATCTTTTTGTTTTGCACTCATCCCATTCATCTTTTGTATTGGATTTCCAAACAATTGCACCCCCTTGACAAAATTTAAAAACATTTTCTTTTTCTTTTCTTTCAAGAATTCTTATAGGAACACTAAAAAGAGCATTGTCTTTATGAATTTGACCTATTGCGCCACAGTATATTTGTCTTTTGTAATTTTCAATTTTATCAATAATATCCATTGTAGAAATTTTTGGCGCTCCTGTTATAGACCCGCAAGGAAAAAGACAGGAAAAAATATCTTTTAAATCTACTTTTTTTAACTTTGCGCTTATTGTTGAAGTCATTTGGTGAAGTGTTTTATGAGTTTCAATTTCAAATAGTTTTTCTGTTTTAATATTAAAGCTGTCTTTGATTTTTGCTAAATCGTTTCTGATTAAAACAACTATCATTGTGTTTTCACTTTTGTTTTTTGAATCGTTTTTTAAAAAATCAATTTCTTTTTTATCGTCCCCTTCTCTTTTTAGTGTTCCTTTCATTGGTTTGGTTGTGATTTTATTGTTTTCTATTGAAAAAAATAATTCAGGAGAAAAAGAAAGAATTTCTTCAAATTCATTTTTGATATAAGCACAATACGGCGTTTTTTGGTTTTGTATTAAATTTAAAAAAAGACTATATCCATCTGTATCTGTTATAATATCATTTGAATATGTGTAGTTAACTTCATAGGTTGTTCCTTTTTCAATGTATTTTTTTATTTTTTGAATATCTTGTCTATATTGATTAAAAGTGATATTTTCTTTTATATAAAGGTTAGCTTTTTTAAAAGTTTCAGGATATTTTATTTTTTCATATTGTTTGTGTGCTTCAAAATAAATAAGAGGCGTTTTAGATTTTATTTTTCTTTTTAAGAAAAATTCTTTTGTTTGGCAAGAAAGATAGCCGACAAGATAAAAACTTTTTTTAAAAGATTAATTTTATAAAAAGCTTTATCGATTTCTTCACTGTTAAAAGCTGATATTATTTCAAAAGGCTTTTTAAAAATTTTGTCTTGGAATATTATCATAAAACTATTGTATTATAAATTTTTGTTTTAAGTTGTTGTATAGTTAGTTTGCTTTGGTTAAAATAGCTTTATGCAAAAATGCGGTTTTTTAGATATTTTTAAGGTCTTTTTAAAAATCGGCGTAATCCTTCTTGGGGGCGGATATGTTATTGTTCCTGTAATGAAAGAAGAGCTTATTGTCAAAAGAAATTGGCTAAGTGAAGATGAATTGTGTGATTATTATTGTGTTAGCCAGTGTTTGCCCGGAATAATTGCAGCAAATATGTCTATTCTTGTGGGGTACAAACTTGCAAAGTTTAAAGGAGTGATTGCAAGCACTTTAGGCATGAGTTTTTCTCCTTTTGTTTCGATTGTTTTAGTTGCGCATTTTTTGACTAAAATTTCAAGTATTCCTTTTATTGAAGGGCTATTTTGGGGTGTCAATATATCGGTTATAGTATTGGTTTACCTGGCGCTGAAAGAAATGTGGCAAAAAAGCATTGTAGATATTTTTAGCGTATTTTGGTTTTTGTTGATTCTTGTTTTGGCTTTACTAAAGGTAAATCCTGCGTATTTAATTATATCTTCAATTATGCTCGGCGTATTAATTGAAGTGATAAAAAGGAGAAAGAATGAATAGTACCGCTTTTCTTCTTTTTTATGAGTTTTTTAAAGTCGGTCTTTTTACATTTGGCGGAGGATACGCTTCGTTGCCTTTTTTGTATTTAATGGCCGAAAATTACTCCTGGTTTAGCCATGAGCAATTAACCAGTCTTATCGCTATTTCAGGTATTACGCCAGGGCCTATCGGTCTTAATATGGCTACTTTTGCCGGTTTTGAAACTCTTGGGCTTTTAGGCGCTTTTATATCAAGTTTCGCGCTTGTTTTGCCTATGGTAATTATAACGAGCCAGGTTTTTAGACTGTATAGAAAGTTTTGTGAAAATTCATATGTAAAATCTGTTTTATATGTTCTAAGGCCAACTTCTTGCGCCTTAATTGCGAGTGTTGGCATAAGGCTTTTTTATAATTTGGTTTTAAAAAATTCTTTTATTTTTTCTAAAATTGATTATTGCGGCCTTTTTCTTGTAATTCTTTTGTTTTTATTAACTTTTAAATTAAAACGTGACCCTGTTGTTTATATGTTTATTGCCGGTATATTGGGGATTATTTTTTATTTTCTTAACATTATTTAATACTTTTGGCAATTATATAATAAATAAATACTTATTATATATAGGTAATTTTATTATGCGAGGTAAAAATGAAAAAAGAATTATTAAAACAATTTGATTTAAAAGAAGTTGACAAAAATTTTAAAGAAATGCACGGAAACGGTTTACCTGATTATAATTCAAATCTTGTTAATTTTGATAAATATTTAAACGAGTTTAAAATATAGTAAAAATAAGCTGTTTAAAAAAGAGCATGATATAAAAGCTTAATTTGCAATAGTGTTTTTTGTTGTCAATATTAAGTTTAAATATTAAGATTGTAAATTCAAATTTTGGTATATAGTTGCTCGTATATGGCAATTGTAAAAGTTTTTTAACAATATTTTTATTGCACATTTTTTCTGTTCAGCTAGAATTAAAACATAGTCAAGGAGCTTATTTTAATTCTTCGAAAGGAGTGATGGCTTAAGTTATAATTTAAGTTGACAGGAATTGGTTAAGTATTAATAAAAAAAGTTTAATTATAAGGTTTACTGCTAGATTTGGGATAATCCACTCATAATTAAGAGTGGATTAATTTTTATTGCAAAAATTTTTTGAACGGTTTTAATATTAAATATAGGTATTTTAAAACAATAATGCAATGCAAAAACATCTTTCCGAAAGTAATAATTCAAATATTTCAAAAATTTCCTTTGAAGATAATTGTATATGTGTAGATAAAAATTTAATTATAGATAAATTTATCGAAGCAAATATATTGGCGCGAAAAAATATTGAATCAGGAAATATAACAAATAGAGGTATAGCGGCTAATGTTTGTACTTTTGATAATGTATGGTCTTTAGGGACAAATTTTAATAATACAAGGAATGATATTTCATCGCTTTGTGCGGAAAGATCGGCAATTTTGTCTTCGTATAATAATTTTCTTTTAAACAGAAATTCAAGTTCGACTTTTAAAATTAAATATTTAGTCCTTGTGTCTTCTCTTTCTTTTAATCAAAAAGAGCCTTTGCTTGTTCCTTGCGAAGATTGTCTTTGCTGGTTTAATAACAGCAGGTACTTTGATAGTAAAACAACAATTTTTACTTTGGATAAAACAGGGGATATTCCTTTAATAAAAACTTTTAGAGTTGAACAATTGCTTCCTTATTTTAAAATTAAAACAACAAACGAATACAGCAAAAAGAAAAATATTGAAATTACCAAAAAAGCTTTAGAGTCAATGAAAGAATTCGCTATAACAGAAAGCGATATTAAAGGGCTTTTTAATGAAGCTTATTTATCATATAAGAATAACGATTTATGCCCTGTATCAAATCAAAAGATTTCTTGCTCTGTTCTTGCGAATAACCATATTTTTGTTTCGAAAAAAATTGATTGGACAAGAAGATGGTTTGTTGAACCTCTTGAAATGTGCGTGTATAAGGCGGTTGAAAAATTGGGCAGAGAAACATTTATTCAAGCTATCGCCTATTTTGGAGATGAGTATTTTGGAAATAATGATTTACTAAATCAAGACGGAGTTGTGTCTATACGCTCAATCGGGAGAATAAGGCAAAAACAGGCAAATTGTAAAACAATTCTGATTTTGAATTTAAAAGAATCAATTAAAGTGCTTACCATTGGGGAATATTTGCCTTTAAAGTTCAGACAGGGTTATAAAATATAAATTAAGTGCTTAAAATAAAATTGTTAACATTTTTAAAAATTCGGGCAAAAAAAATAATTCAGATATTTTAAAGTTATGTAACAAGATATCCTAAAAAACTTGTTGACGACAGATTATGTTTATTATATGGTTAAAATTACCGTATTATAATAATTTATAGAAAAGGTAAAAAATGAGCACAGCACAAAGACAAAGAATTAGAGTATGTTTAAAAGCATATGATCATCAATTGATTGATAGTTCTGCTCAAAAAATTGTAGACACTGCAAAAAGAACTGATGCATCTGTATCAGGTCCTATCCCAATGCCTACAAAACGTAGAGTGTATTGCGTTCTTCGTTCACCGCACGTTGATAAAAAATCTCGTGAACATTTTGAAATGAGAACTCATAAAAGAATTATCGACATTTATGAGCCGACCCAACAAACAACTGAAGAACTTTCAAGAATGGATCTTCCTTCAGGGGTTGATATTGAAGTAAAACTATAATTGCTTCAAAAGACACATGACAATTTAATATTAAATGTGATCTATTAAAAGGCAGAGTTTCCAAAGAAACAAAGCCGGTAGTACAAACGAGAAACACTTTAAAAAGTAGCTCTCACAACAGAAAGGTTTAACATGACATTAGGTGTTATTGGAACAAAACTTGGAATGACACAAATTTATAGCGAAGACGGGTTATGCATTCCCGTTACCGTTATTGCCGTTGAAAAAGCTGTTGTAACTCAGGTTAAAACAACTGAAACAGACGGATATAATGCAATACAAGTTGGTGTTATACCCGCTAAAGAAAAACACTTAACAAAGGCGCAAATTGGTCATTTTAAGAAAAATAATTTAGAAAATTTCAGACATTTACAAGAATTCAGAGTAGAAGATGCAACTAAATTTGAAGTTGGTCAAACAATTTCTTTCGAAGTTTTGGAAAATGTTGAAAAAGTTGACGTTACAGGTCGTTCAATCGGTAAGGGCTTTCAAGGTACTGTTAAAAGACATAACTTTTCAAGAGGACCAATGGGCCATGGCTCAAAAAATCACAGAGCCCCGGGTTCAATTGGTGCAGGTACTACGCCAAGCCGTGTTGTAAAAGGTAAAAGAATGGCAGGCAATATGGGTAACGAAAAAGTTACGGTCAGAAAATTAACTATTGCCAAAGTTATTCCTGATAAAAACCTGTTACTGATTAAAGGCGCTATCCCCGGTCCTGAAGGAAAGTTGGTTACAGTTAAACCAACCAGGACTAAATGGAATTAGAGGTGAGCAATGACAAAAAATACAGAAAATAAAACAGTAAAAATATTATCGGCACAAGGCTCGGAACTTGGTCAAATGAATCTTGAAGGCTCTGTATTTGGTGTTGAGCCAAATATGCATGTTATGTATTTAGCTTTGAAAAGACAGTTAAATAATGGAAGAGCAGGTCTCGCATGTGCAAAAACAAGAGCTGAAGTATCCGGTGGCGGTAAAAAACCCTGGAAACAAAAAGGTACAGGCAGAGCACGTGCCGGTTCATTAAGAAGCCCTTTATTTAGAGGCGGCGGTGTTATATTTGGTCCAAAACCAAGAAGTTATGAAACTTCATTGCCTCAGAAAGCAAGAAAGCTGGCTTTAAAATCTGCTCTTAGTGCAAAGCTTGAAATCATGACGGTTGTTAAGGATTTTTCTGAAATTTCAGAACCTAAAACAAAAGTTATGGTTAAGATTTTAAAGGATTTAAATGCAAAAGGTAAAATTTTAATTATTGCTGATTTAAATGCGGAAGAAAACAAAAATCTTGTTTTATCTGCAAGAAATATTAACAGTGTTAAATTACTCCTTCCTTCAAATTTAAATGTTAAAGATTTAGTTGATGCAGACACAATTATTGTTACTGAAAATGCCATCAACTCAATTACTGAAAGGTTGGCAAAATAATGACAAATACTAATACCAACAAAGAAAGATTATATGATGTTATCAAAAGACCTATTATCACGGAAAAATCCATGACCGGTACTGCTGATAATAAATATACATTTGAAGTTAGAAAAGATGCTTCAAAAATTGAAATTGCGCAAGCTGTTGAATTAGCTTATCCAAACCGCAAAGTCAAGAAAGTTAGAACGGTTTATATGCCTTCTCATCAAAAAAGAATGGGCATGAAATTTGGTAGAACTCAAAGCGGAAAAAAAGCTATTGTTACAATAGTCGGTGATCCGATTGAAGAATTGACAGGAGTATAAGATTATGGCAACTAGAAAAATTAATCCTACATCCCCGGGTCAAAGAGGTATGACAAGACCAGATTACAAGGAAATCACTACTTCAACTCCTGAAAAAAGATTGGTTAAGTCGCTGACTAAAACGGGCGGTAGAAATAACACCGGTAGAATCACAACCAGACACATAGGTGGCGGTCACAAAAGAGCCTATCGTGTAATTGATTTTAAAAGAGATAAAATTGGCGTTCAAGGTACAGTAGTGACAATTGAATATGATCCAAACAGAAATGTTAGAATTTGTTTAATTAACTATCTTGACGGTGATAAAAGATATATTTTATGTCCTGAAGGATTAAATGTAGGCGATAAAATTATATCAGGTCCTGATGTAGACATAACTACAGGCAACGCTTTGCCATTGGATTCTATTCCTCTTGGTGCTTTAGTTCATAATATTGAACTCAGACCCGGAAGAGGTGGCAAAATGGCAAGAAGTGCCGGAAACAGTGCTCAAGTTATGGCTAAAGAAGGCAATTATGTTACTCTTAAACTTCCATCTTCAGAAATGAGAATGGTTAGAAAAGATTGTTATGCTACAATCGGTGTTTTGGGTAACTCTGAGTACAAAAACTTATCAATTGGCAAAGCCGGCAGAACAAGATACTTAGGGATTAAACCAACGGTTCGTGGTGTTACTATGAACCCTGTTGATCACCCGCACGGTGGTGGTGAAGGTAAAACCGGCCCTGGCGGTAATCCTAAGACTCCTTGGGGTAAACCTGCCTTAGGATACAAAACACGTAATCCCAAAAAGGCTTCAAGTAAGTTGATAGTTAGAAGAAGAAAAAAATAAAAGGAGAACATAAATAGATGGCTCGTTCATTAAAAAAAGGTCCATACGTACATCCTTCTTTGGAAAAAAAGATTGATGCTATGAATGAAAAAAACGAAAAAAAAGTTATCAAAACTTGGTCAAGAGCTTCTATGATTGTGCCTACAATGTTAGGACATACAATTGCAGTTCACAATGGTAAAACTCACGTACCCGTTTATGTTACAGAACAAATGGTTGGTCATAAATTAGGTGAATTTGCACTCACAAGAACATACAGAGGTCACGCAGCTGACAAGACAGCCAAGAAAAAATAATATTAGAAATAACTTTAAGGAAATATTAAAATGCAAGAAGCTATATCAAAACAAACAGATATCAAAATGACGGTTAGAAAGATTCGTCGTGTAATCAATCTTATCCGTGGCAAAAAAGTAACTGAAGCACAGCGCATGCTTAAGTTCATGCCTTATTTTGCAGCCCGTATAGTTGAAAAAAACTTGAATGCTGCTATTGCTAATGCTTCTGAGAAATTTGGAGCATCGGCTGATGTTTTAAAAATTTCTGAAATTTTTGCCGACGAAGCTACTACATATAGACGTGTAAGGCCTCGTGCGCAAGGCAGAATGTACAAAAGATTAAAAAGAACATCTCATTTAACAGTGAAAGTAGCAAAGGACTAGGAGAAAGACATGGGACAAAAGACACATCCAACCGGATTTAGAGTAGGTATAATTGAACCATGGGTTTCTACATGGTTTGCAAAAAAGGGCCAATATGCTCAAAATATCGCACAAGATGCTGTGATTAGAAAATTCATCAAGAAAAAACTATACACAGCAGGTGTATCCAGAATTAATATTGCAAGAAAAGCTAACAATGTTAATATTACAGTAGTTACTGCAAAACCCGGCATTGTGGTTGGCAGAGGCGGTCAGGGAATTGATGAATTGAGAGCTGCCGTTCAAAAACTAATAAAAACAAATACCGTTACTATTGATGTTGTTGAAGTTGCAAGAATAGATGTTGATGCTCAATTGGTTGCAGAAAATATTGCACTTCAGTTGGAAAAGCGTATTGCTTTCAGACGTGCAATGAAGCAAGCAATGCAAAGAACTATGAGAGCCGGTGTTCAAGGTATTAAAGTTATGGTTTCGGGTCGTTTGGGCGGAGCTGAAATTGCAAGAAGCGAATGGGCTAAAGAAGGCAGAATTCCCCTTCAAACGCTTAGAGCAGATGTTCAATACGGTTTTGCTGAAGCAGATACCATAATGGGTAAAATCGGCGTAAAAGTTTGGGTATTTAAAGGCGATCTTATGCCGGGTGAAAAAGCCGACCAAAATATCAAGCTAAAAAAACCTGCTGTTAAAGAAAACCAACGCTTTCAACGCAGAGCAAAACGCAGTGAACAACAAGAAGCTCCTCAAAGCGAGCAAGCATAATTAAAAGAAATTAATTAGGAGAAATATAAAAATGTTAATGCCTAAAAAGACAAAATTTCGTAAAAAAATGAAAGGCAATATGAAGGGAACAGAAACAAGAGGTTGCGCTCTTGAGTTCGGTCAATTCGGACTTCAAGCACTTGAACCTGCTTGGATTACTTCAAGACAAATTGAAGCTGCACGTCGTGTTATAACAAGAAAAATTAAACGTGGCGGCAATGTTTGGATTAAAATATTCCCGGATAAACCAATCACGGCAAAACCTGCTGAAACTCGTATGGGTAAAGGTAAAGGAAACCCTGAATATTGGGTTGCAGTTGTGAAACCGGGCAGAGTTTTGTTCGAAGTGGCTTTCGATATAAAAGAAGAAGCTATCGAAGCTCTTAACCTTGCTGCTCAAAAATTGCCTATCAAATTAAGAGTAATAGAAAAGTAGTTAAAGGTAGGTAGATGATGAAACTTCAAGAAATAAAAGAAAAATCTATTGACGAACTTAAAGATTTAATTCTTGAATTTAAAAAAGAATTATTCGCTTTAAGAATGGGTCATAATAAATTAAAACAGTTGGAAAATACTGCTTCCATCAGAAACAAAAAGAAAGATATTGCAAGAGCAAAAACTGTTTTAAGACAAAAAGAACTACAAGCACAAGCATAAGGAAAATGTTAAAATGCCTAAAAAAGTAAAACAAGGTACAGTAGTGAGTGATAAAATGGAAAAAGCAATCGTAGTTGAAGTTGCTGAACACAAAGCTCACAAAAAATATAAAAAGACAATGACTTTTACAAAGAACTTCAAAGTTCGTGATGAAAAAAATGAATGTCATGTAGGTGACGTTGTTACAATAATTGAATCCAGACCTCTATCCGGTTCAATCCGTTGGAATTTGGATAAAATTGTAAGCGTTGCAAAGTAGTTTAATTAAAAGGTAACAAGATATGATACAACAAGAAACCAGATTACAAGTTGCCGATAATACAGGTGCTAAAGAGCTTCTTTGCATTCGTGTTATGGGTTCAAGTAATAAAAAATATGCAAGCGTAGGCGATATTATTATCGCTGCTGTTAAAGATGCAGCCCCGAATATGACTGTAAAAAAATCTGATGTTGTTACTGCCGTTGTAGTTAGAACAAAAGCTGATATCAAGCGTAATGACGGTTCTGTTATCAGGTTCGATGATAACGCAGCGGTAATTATCAACAAAGATGGTGCCCCTAGAGGCACACGTGTGTTCGGCCCGGTTGCAAGAGAACTTAGAGAAAAGAATTTTATGAAAATTATTTCTCTTGCTCCAGAAGTAATATAATTATTAAGGAATGAAGAAAAATGGCTAAAAATACTAAACCTTTGGCAAATAAAAAACTTCACACTAAAGTTGGCGATCGTGTTGTTGTTATTTCCGGTAAAGACAAAGGAAAACAAGGCAACGTAAAAAGTGTTGACACTCAAAAGGGTACTATATTAGTTGACGGTGTGAATGTTGTAACTAAAGCCCAAAAAGCAAATCCCATGGCCGGCATTCAAGGCGGTTTGAACAAAATTGCGAAACCGATTAATGCCTCTAAAGTTATGGTTTGCTGTCCGTCTTGCGAAAAAGCTACAAGAATTAAAAAAGAAATCAGAGACGGCAAAAAAGTCCGTGTTTGTGCTAAATGCGGCGAAGTAATTGATGTATAGACCACAGTGTGGGGCATTGAAATTCGACAGGCTGTATAGCAGAATTTCAAAGGCTAAATAAAGGATAAAAAAATGACTAAAAGCACAGGAAATTTAAAAGAACGTTATATAAACGAAGTTAGAGCGAAATTAAAAGAAGAATTTTCTTATAAAAACGACATGCAAATTCCAAAAATGTCTAAAATTGTTTTAAACATGGGCGTTGGCGAAGCTTCTCACAATTCTAAATTGGCAGAAAATATTGTTAATCAGCTTACGAAAATTGCAGGTCAAAAAGCCCTTTCAACTAAGGCTAAAAAATCAATAGCTTCATATAAACTAAGAGAAGGAATGCCTGTTGGTGCAATGGTTACTCTTAGAGGCGAGAGAATGTATGACTTTTTCCAAAAATTAGTTTGTGTTGTTCTTCCGAGAATTCGTGACTTTAGAGGTGTTAGCCCTAAAAGTTTTGATGGCAGAGGAAATTATACTTTTGGTTTAAAAGAACAATCATTATTTCCGGAAATTCATTATGAAGAAGTTGATATTGTAAAAGGTATGAATGTTTCAATAATTACAACTGCTCACAGCGATGATGAGGCAAGAAGCTTATTAAGACATTTGGGTATGCCTTTTAAACAAAAATAATTACAAATAGGAGAAGTTATAAAATGGCTAAAAAAGCAATGATAAATAAAGAACAAAAACGAGAAGCATTAGCTCTTAAGGGTAAATATCCAAAAGTTAGACTTCACAATCGTTGTTCTATCTGCGGAAGACCTCACGGATTCCACAGAGATTTCGGCATTTGCAGAATCTGCCTTAGAAAAATGGCACATCAAGGTTTATTGCCGGGTGTAACTAAAGCATCTTGGTAAAAAATTAATAAATATTAAAGCACCTCAAATATTTGAGGTGCTTTAATATTGAATAAATTTTATATTTGTTCCTCAATTGCTTCAATATAGGGTTTTGCAAAACAATTTTTTGCAGCTTCTTGAATGTCTTCCGCTGTAATACTTTCAAGTATTTTTAATTGAGATTTTAAGGTATTATCTGCATCTCTAAATCTGTTTAGGGCAATATCGGCTCTAAAAAAATTATACTTATAATCTTTAATGATCTTGTATTTTCTTTCTTTTTTTATTTTGTCTAAATCTTCTTTGTTTATTTTTTCACTCATCAATTTTTCAATACTTAAATCAACTGCTTTTTTTAAAGCATTAATATCGCTTTTTTTGCTATCCTTAGAAACTGCACCAAGCATAATTGCCCCTTCGTTTTCGAAAGCAAGGTAATTACTCTTTGCAGTAAGTTCTTTTTCATTATAATTTCTTTTTATTATTTCCAAATAATAGTCATATAAAAGCATTGCAGTCAATTCATTTTTAAGCGTTGCATTATTTTCAAGAACGAAAAGCTTTGCATACTCCGGTTTGTCACAGATTCTGCTGTAAAATGTTTTATTTTCATTTTGCGGCAAAATGGTTTTTTTGAAATATTTTTCATCAAACGGTTTTAAAGTCGGAAATTTGGATAGAGTATTTAAAATTTCATTTTCATTTGAAAAATCTTTAGGAACTAAAAATATGATGTTTGCTTGAGAATTTGTTAGTATTTCATTATGAAATTTTTTAATATCACCAAGTGTTACCTTATCGATGTCTTGAGCGGTTATCTCTTTGTTTTTGTTAACTATATAATCCTCTGCTTTTTTTATGGCAAGATTTGGTTCTTTTATAAATTCTTTTTCCTGGTTTTTAGCCTGCTCTAAAAGCTCTTCGCTGAGAACCGGATTGGAAAGAGTGTCAACAAGGGCTTCAAGACAGTTTTTTAAGTTTTTATTATCGGAATAAAAAATCGGATACAGTTGGGTGTTGGTTTTGCCTATTCCTATATAAAAACCGTCTTTATTTCGGTCACTGGTTTTATTTAGACGCATCATATCAGCTAAAAGACTCAACTTTAGATTATCAACATCATCTTTTGGTGTTATAAGTATTTTTCCTTCAATTTCTTTAGCTAAATCTGATTTATCAATACAAACTTTTAAATTGTTTTTTAAAGTGTATTCCTTATAATCATTAAAGTCGTAATGATTTGCACCCATACTATCTATGGAATTATATAGCGCTGTTTTTTTATAATTTTCAAAATCCATAAATTGAAAACCAATTTTAGGGTTTTGTTCTTTATTATCTTTATTTGATTTTTTTTGAATTTGGGCGTTTTTGAAATTAATAAAATTATTTATTTTTATATTTTCTGCTTTTATCATTTTATATTTACTCCTAAGATTTGTAATTTTTCTGCAAAACTTTTAAATTTTACAGCATCAGCCGGAGACATCTTTTCTGTTATTTTTGCTATATTATATGAGCCATTTGGGTTTTTTTCGATTTCTCTGATTATATCATTAAACCTTCCTATAGGGCTTATTTTATCTAATGCTTCTTTAATATTTTCATTATTTTCATTAGATTTAAAACTAATATCCGGAGCGTTTGCACTGCCTAATTTCCTTGCTAAGCTTGAAGCAGTTGCGCCATTTGCCATTAAAGCCGCCGCTGCTTGCGGATTAGTTTGAGATAAAAGATGTGCTACGACATCAGGGCCAAAGTAATACAACGCCACGCCTGCTGTTACAGTTCCTAAAACAACTGCCGCTGCTTTTATAATTTTTTTCTTTCTTAGAGCATTCTTTTCTTTTTTAGCTAATTTATCAACCTCTAAAAGAAAATCTTTAACATCAATCTGTTCATCAGCCGGAAGTAAACTTACAAGTTCCGGCACAATATCTTTATAGTATTTATCTTTTTCAAGTTCAATTAACTGTGCTCTAACAAGAGTCTTTGTGTATGTATTGATTTCTTTAGTATTTGTATTTATTGAAGATAATAAACCATTTGCATTTACTAATTGTTCTAGTTGATATCCTTGAATAGCTAAAGAATTTTGTGCATATTGGCTAAAGTTATCTATAAATTCATTAATAATTCCGTTTTGTTCTTTTATGGATGAGTTAATACTATCAAGCTTTGAAGCAATTTTATTTCCCTGAATATTAATATCTTTAGCTTCACGATGAATTTGTTTGAATTTATCATCCATCATTTTGCTAAATTCATTACCTGAAATATCAAGATTTGCTTTTTGAATAAGGTTTTTGTTATCTGCTTCAAAGAATACAAGGTTTTCTATGATTTTTTCAATATCAATATTCGGGTTTTTAATCATTGTTTTGAAGTTGGTATTGTTAGCATACCTTACAGTAAATTCTTTTTGCTCAATAGTTAAAGCAGGATTATTTAACAATTTTTGCACAGATTTATCGGTAATATTTTCTTTTTTATTGTTGATTGAATTCAAAAGTTCTATGTTTTTATCTGTTATATCATCTAATGCTGTTGTATTAAAATAATTTTCACTAATATTAACAAGTTTTTTCCAATCAATAGCTAATTGTTCAAGGTTTCCTGTTTCTTTAGCCAAATTAAAACTTTTTAAAACGGATTTTATATTTTCTTTTTCTTCTAAATCCCCATTCACTGCAGCATTTGAGACTAATTGGAAAATATAGTTGACTGCTATAGTGTCATTTGAATCTTCACCGGATAGAATCGTTATATCTTTTGCTTGTTTGAATATATTTTCATTTGCGTTTTCTCTGATTCTTTCTTTTTCCCCGGAAAGTAAATCTAATGTTGATAATACATTGTCTTCAATTTGAATAATACTATCCGGGTTTATTCCATATATAACCACATCAAAAAACATCTTGCTTTCTTGTTGTTGGATTAAAATTTCTTTTTGCTCAAAAGTTATTGTTTCATCATTTTCGATAATATCAAAGTAAGCTTCTCTTGCCATTTCAATTGATTTATTTTCTTTTTCAAGTATATCAAGAGTTTTTGAAATTAATTCGTTTGTTTTATCTTCATCACTTAAAATTTCATCAAACCACATGTTTTTTAATCTTTGGTTATCTTTGTTTGAAATATTATCATCAGAAATTTCAAGCCAAAAATCAATGAGCTTTTTACCTCCTATTGTTGCATCTTTTAGGCTTTCAACATCGTATCCGGCTGCATTTTGAATAAAGTTACTGTTGTCATGGTAAACTTTTGTTAGCTTATTATCTTTTAATCTGTTAACCGCATTTTTGCTACAATCTGCTTCAATTTTATTCAAAAAACCTTCATCAATGTTTTTAAATTTTGGAACTTCAATCCAGCCGTTTTCAACTAACCACTTTCTTGACTCTAAAATTTTAGCTGCTGCTCTCGGGGATATATCCCTTTTTGCTGTAGCGATTTTTTCATTTAAAATTTGACTAAAGCTTTTTTCACTGCCGTTTTTTTCTTCTGTTATAGCTTTATTTATAATAGATTTAATCTTATCGTCGCTAAAGCCGCCGGTTTCTTTGTTTATACTTAAATTTTGTGCAATATCATCAAGTTCATCTTTAGATAATGGTTCTATTTCTTCTGTTTCAATATAAGAATTGACTAAATTTTTAATATCTTCTATACTATTTCCCTGAATGCAAACAACACCGCCAAATCCATCGTGATCTAAAATCACAGAGCTAATATCTTTTGGGTTATCTGTTGTCAATAGAAAAATTGTTGCGTACTGGTTTTGCATTGTATCGTATGGGTTTTTGGCACAATTATAAAGCCAATTTTTCATTGTTGCTACATTTTTGTAGCTTGCACGAGAATCAGAAAGATATAAATCAGAATTTTTTACAACAATAAGAGTTTTTTGATTGTTTTGAATGTAATTTTCTCTTGAATTTTTAAGTAAGTTATAAGTATCTTTACTAAAGTCATCTTTTTGTGTATCCAGTTCTATAACTCTGGCATTCATTTCTTTACTTATTTTATCAATCAGTGCTGTAGTTTTTTTATCGTTTTCACTATACAATAATAAAGCCGAAGGAATATAATCAGAGTTTTCTAATGTCGGCTCAACAAGCATTTGTGTTAGTTTTTCTTCCTGAAGTTTTGTAGAGCTATTGTTATAGTCTTCCTGTAAAGTATTTTTTCCTTTAAATGCTATAAAATTATTTGAACAATAATTAAAAGGATAGTTATTGTTTGAATAACTATTAAAAGTTTGATTATTGTTGTTTTGTCTTTTTGCTTTATAATTTCGCTTTTTATAAGTAAAGTTATTTATATTTAAATCTATTTTCATTTGCTCTCCCTTGTTTTTTATTTATCTATTTTTTTAAGCGTTTCTTGAGCCATTTTTCTTATGTTTTCATTTTCATTGTCTAAAAGCTTTCTTACCGGTCTTAAAATAATTTCTCTATCTTTCGGTGTTTCGTTTTCAAGATGTGCCAGTTTTTGTATGGTTTTTAGGACTTCAATAAAAGTTTCTTCTTCTTTTATTCGAATTTCACCTACAATGGGTTCTATTACTTCAAAGGCATCATCATTTGTGCCATGTTTTTGATATATTTTTAAGCATTCTCTGATAACGCTTTCGTCGTTGTCTAGTGCAAAAGTTCCAATATGGCAGATGTCGTCTCTATTTATCCCATATTTTTCAATTTCTTTTAGTCCTTTTAGTTGAAGTTTGGTGTCCGGGGTGCTATTTATGTATTTTAATAGTTCGCTAACATATTCATCCCTTTGTTCTATTGTAGGGTTTGAAGAAAATTTTGGTGTTGGGAATTCGTTTAGTGGTTTGTTGATTTTTGTTGGTTCTTTAGCTCTTTCAAGACTTAGTCTTTTTCTTTTTTGAGCAATCGTTTCAGGTTTAATTTCAGTTGGTTCTTTTTTTGCAGGTTTAGTTTTAACGGGTTCAAATTTAACCTGTTTAATATCAGCATTATTAACTGCTTCCGGTTTAATTTCAACTTTTTTAGAAGTACCTGTTTTTATATACTCTTCAGGCGTTAATGTTTTCTTTTTAAATAAATTTGAAATAAAATTGCTGATTTGTTTACGTTTTAAAAAGGCAATCCCGGCTAAAACTAAGCTTGTTAGAGCTATCCCTGTTTTTATAATTTTATTTTTATCTTGTTTTTTATTTTCTTGTTTTTCAAATTTGTCTTGTTGTATTTCTTTTTTTTGTGAAATATTGTTTTGTCTTGTACTGGGCTTTAGGGGCTCTTTAGCCCCTAAAGTATTTATGCTGTTGATATATTCTTGCATTTTATCACCAAATCCTTAAGTTTAGTAAAACATGTAAATATGAAAAATTGCTTTTAGTGGGTTATGAATCAGGAGTAATTTTATCAAGCGTTTCTTGAGCCATTTTTCTTATGTTTTCATTTTCATTGTCTAAAAGCTTTCTTACCGGTCTTAAAATAATTTCTCTATCTTTCGGTGTTTCGTTTTCAAGATGTGCCAGTTTTTGTATGGTTTTTAGGACTTCAATAAAAGTTTCTTCTTCTTTTATTCGAATTTCACCTACAATGGGTTCTATTACTTCAAAGGCATCATCATTTGTGCCATGTTTTTGATATATTTTTAAGCATTCTCTGATAACGCTTTCGTCGTTGTCTAGTGCAAAAGTTCCAATATGGCAGATGTCGTCTCTATTTATCCCATATTTTTCAATTTCTTTTAGTCCTTTTAGTTGAAGTTTGGTGTCCGGGGTGCTATTTATGTATTTTAATAGTTCGCTAACATATTCATCCCTTTGTTCTATTGTAGGGTTTGAAGAAAATTTTGGTGTTGGGAATATTGGCTCTTTAATAGTTGGAGTTTTAGCCGGAGTTGGCTCATTTTCGTTATTTTCATCTATTATTTGTTCTTTTTTATCTAAATTGGCATCCATTTTAATATCAATTGTTTTATATTTGTTTTTATTAAAGACAGGTATTTTTGATATAATATAATTTAAAAAAGCTACTAACTCGTCTTTATTGCATATAAAACAAATTTGTTTTTTGCCGTTTTTTTCAAATTCTTTTATATCACAAGATAAATGATTGTTTTGTTTATCTTTTCTTTTTTCCGGTTTTTCTTTTTGAAAAGTAATATTATTGTAGTTATTTATTTTTTGTATTTGCATAATTTATTCCTCATATATACTTTCTATTTGGTCTCTGTATTGTTCTAATCTTTCCGGGCTGATATTTCTTTTAGCTTTATCGATTCTATTGTTTAAATATTCTTCAAATGATTTTTTATTATCAATATCAACGTTGTAATCAGAACAAGCCAGTTGTACTATTTTTTTAATTTTATCGTTTCCAAATGCTCCTTTTTTATTATCCGGATTCATTTTTTGAATTATTGCTTCATAGTCAATTGTATCTGGGTCGATAATTTCACCGTCTTTATCAAATTTATTAATATAAAACCTTATAATTTCTTCAATATTTCCTTCTGAAGCGGGTTCAAAAGAAACCAGTTTTTTAATTTTTTCTTCTCTTGGTAATATTTCATCTGTTATTTCGGTTGGATGATTTGTTGTAAAGAAAAAAGTTGTTGCATAGGCATTTTGAAAAGTATCTGTTGGAAGCTTAGCGCAGTTATCAAGCCAGCTTTTCATTTTTGCAATATTTTTATAATTTTCTTTTGTATCTTCAAGATGAGTTTCTATTTCATTAATAGCAATTACTGTTCTTTTTCCTTCTTCAAGGTATCTTGTTTTTGCTTCTTTTAGCTTTTCATGTACTTCTTGTGAAAATTTATCGGTATCAGGATTCATTTCAACAAGCTCGCAATCTGCTTCATTAGCTGCAGCTCTAACAAAAGTGGTTTTACCTGTTCCAATAGGGCCGTAAAAAAGAACACTATTAGGTACATCTGCTTCTAAACCTGCTTTTTCCATTGCAACTTGGTCTGTAAATATCTCTCTTATTATTTGTTTTTCTGCTTCATAGCCTGCAATACTATCATCTATTGCGCCTGAACCGGAAATTTTAAAAGCGGCTGCAATTTTTGAAGCATCTTCCATTTTTTTCACTTTTTCTGCTCTTTTATTGAGTTCTGCTTCTTTGGTGGCGTTTTCTTTGCTTGCTTCTATATTTCGACTTTGTTGTATGGATAGTATTACGGAATTTTTTATTATAGCATTGGCTGCTATTTCTTCTTTTTCAAGAATTTTATCATAGGTTGCTCTTAAACTTTCAGGAGCATTTGTAAAGTGTCTTTTCCAGATTGACATTCCTTTAACAGCTTTATCGTATTTATTATTTAATTCTTGTTTTCTTTTTTCTTTATCCCAATTCAATGCCCAATCTATTGTTGTTTCCGGAGTAGTCGGAAGAGGAGCTTCTTTCTTTTTACTTTTGAATGATACAGTGTCAAATGTTTGATTTAGGTGATTTTTTGTCGATTGTTTTCTAGAATTAAAATAATAATTTTTTGGTGATTGGCAAATGTTGTTGACTCTCATTTTGTTCCTTTCTTTTTATTTTCTAAAAGCGATAAATCGCCACATTGAAAAGTGGCGATTTATATTATTGGTATTGGAGGTTAAAAATTCATAAGAACTGTTTGTTCTTTTGTATTTACGTATAAAATATTTTTTTATTTTATAGTCCATACTGCCTCAAAAGTTTTATATATATAATACATGCAAAAATATTTTTTGCTATATTATTAGAGGAAAAATAATAAAACTTTACAATCAATAATTTTATTTTTAGATATTTATGTTACAATCAAGTAAAATGTCCACGTAGTTCAGATGGATAGAACGTCACCCTCCTAAGGTGAATGTCGGGCGTTCGAATCGC
>CALVAA010000017.1 GCA_944325315.1 Candidatus Gastranaerophilales bacterium | reverse complement strand
AATCAAGTAAAATGTCCACGTAGTTCAGATGGATAGAACGTCACCCTCCTAAGGTGAATGTCGGGCGTTCGAATCGCCCCGCGGACATTTTTTATTTAATTAATTCATATCCTAAGTATTTTGCTTTTTGCCCCAGGCATTCTTCTATTCTTAATAACCTGTTGTATTTTGCGGTTCTTTCGCCTCTTGCAACAGATCCGGTCTTAATAAAGCCTGCGTTTAATCCGACTGATATATCTGCAATTGCGGTATTTTCTGTTTCTCCGCTTCTGTGTGAAATTATGGTTTTATAACCTTTGATTTTTGCCAAACTTACACAATCAAATGTTTTTGTAATTGTTCCTATCTGATTGGGTTTGATTAAAACTGAATTTGCAATACCGTCTTTTATTCCTTGTTTTAAAATTTCGCTATTTGTAACAAAAAGGTCATCTCCGACAAGGAGGATTTTTTTATCTTTAAATTCATTGGTCAGTTTTTTCCATCCTTCAATATCACTTTGGCTAAGTCCGTCTTCAACGGAAATAATAGGATAGTTTTGGCATAAATCTACAAGATATTTTATCATTTCGTCGCTTGATAGTATCTTATTTTCGCCTTTCAGATGATAGTAACCGTCTTTGTAAAATTCGCTGGATGCAACATCAACTGCAAGCTTAATTTCATCTGTTGTATAGCCTGATTCAAAAATAGCATCAAGGATAATTTCTAAGGCTTCTTTTGTATTATTTAACTCGGGCGAATAACCTCCTTCATCTCCAAGAGAAGTTTTATAATTTTTTGAATCTAATATTTCTTTAAGTTTATGAAAAACTTCCAAAGACATTCTAATTGCCTGACTAAAGCTTTCAGCCCCGCAGGGTACTATTATAAATTCCTGCAAATCCAAATTGTTGTTGCTGTGTGCTCCTCCGTTTATGATATTAATCAACGGTGTCGGCATTAAAAAAGAGTACATTCCCCCGATGTAATTAAATAGTTCCACTCCCAATGATTTGCTTGCAGCTTCCATTACCGCCATTGAAACACTTAAAGCGGCGTTAGCTCCGATGTTTGAAAAATTATCCGTACCATCGATTTCAAAAAGCAAATTATCGATTTCGAATTGTTCAAAAGGACTTTTTAAAATCAGTTCTTTTTTAATAACATTATTAACATTTGACACTGCTTTTAATACACTTTTTGAAAATAAGTAATCATTGTCATTGTCCCTTAGCTCCAACGCTTCTCTTTGTCCTTTGGAAGCGCCGGATGGAACGGCATAGATTGCTCTTATACCGTTGTTAAGCTCGACTTCCGTTTCAATAGTCGGGTTTGCCCTTGAATCTATTACTTGTCTTGCTTTTATATCACTAATTAAAACTGCCATAAATTAACTTTATTACAGTTTGCGGAATTATATATCAATTGATTTGGCTAATTCTATTTACCAATATCTAAAGAACTTACGGCCATTGCTTTTGATATGGTTATAACCCCAAGTGAAGCTTCAAAAGCTCTTTGGGCAATGGTTGCATCGGCAATATCGACCATTGCGTTTGTATTTGAGGTTCTTATATAACCATCCTTGTCGGCATCGGGATGTCCGGGTTTGTATATTTTAGCTCCCGGAGTGGGATCTTCCACTATACCGTCAAAATTTACTCCTCCGAGGTTTGTGCTGCCTGTTAGTGCACCCATCCCCATTGAAGATAAAACTGTTGCAAAACTTTGGTCTTGGTTTGAAGATATAATCGGAATTTTTCTTGTGTAGTTTGGAGTGTCGATGTTTGCAATGTTTTTTGCTGCAATTTCAACACGTTTTGAATGAACTGAAAGTCCTTCACGACCTATTTGAAAAGCATTCATTAAACCCATAATAATCTCCTTTGTTAGCCGTTAGCTGATACATTCAGTGCGGTTTTAATCTCTGTTATTGTACTGGATAGCTGTCTTACTGCAACATTGTATAAAAGATAGTTTTCTTGCATCAAAGAAAGTTCGTCTTCCGTGGTGATGTTTTCTCCGCCGGAATTCATACTTGCAATAGGGCTTGGACCGTATTTTTCATTAACTCTTGTTTCGAGACGGGATGAAATATCACTGTTCAGGTATTGTGAAAAATCGATATCTTTTCTTCTGTAGCCTTTTGTGTGCATATTTGCAATGTTATCTGATAAACATTCTTGTCTTTTTGATATCATTGCAAGCATTTTTTGTGGCTCATTTAATAAATGTGTTGGCAATATTCCCATTTTTATACCTCTTTACTATTCAGTAATATTTATAGCTTCCTGATACATTTGATCAACTGCTTTCATTAAAGAACTTGTTGCAATAATTGATGCATTTATTCTTGATACCATATATATTTCACTTACAGTATCAAGATTAGATCTTTCAATTCCGTATTGTTTTATATAGTTGTGGTCTTCAATTAATTTCATTTTTCCGGAATTTTCGGTTGCTATAAACTCGTTTGCTCCGACATCTTTAAGTGCTTCCGGATTTTGAAACTGCACAACGGGAATAGTTCCAACATACTCAGGCTCGTCCGTTATTTTTTTATATGTGTAAACATCTCCGTTTTCTTTAATTTCAATTCTTTCGCTTGCACCGTCTATTTTTATTCCGGAGCCGACTAAATCTCCGGTTTTTGTAATTAAATAGCCTTCTTTATTTGTCATAAATGCGCCGTCTCTTGTGTATCTTATTTCCCCTTGGGGAGTTGTGACAGGAATATATCCTGCACCTTGTAGGGCGACATCAAGAGGGTTATTTGTGATTAAGTACTCTCCGACTCTGCAATCAACACGCTCAACTCCGTGTACAGAACCGTCTGCATCTATAACATCTTCGAAGCGGACTGCTTTATAACCGTTTGTGTTTAAATTTGCAATATTTTGTGTTGCATAGGCAAGTCTGTCAAATTCTACTGTTAAATTTGTGCTTGCTTTTCTTACTATGCCTTGTAAATTATATGCCATAATTTATTCCTTATACTTGTCCTAAGCGTGATATGGCGGAAGACAATTTCGAATTTTGTAATTTAAACATTTGTCTGTTTGCTTCAAAACTTCTTTTGTAGTTAGCCATTTCAATATATTCTTTTTCTAAAGATACGTTTGAAGATTCGACATAGCCTTGTCTTACGCAGTTGGATGAAACTAACGTGCCGTCAGACGATACAACACCGATTGTTCCTGCAGGAATCAGGCCTCTTTTTTCGCTATCAAAAACGCCAATTTTTCCATCCAATCCGATTTTAATTTTATCAATGCTATCGGGAACACAAGGCAATACAATTGGCATACCGCTTTTTGACAAAACTTTTTGGTTGGTTTGCGTTAGCAAGTTTCCATCTTTATCGATTTTAAAGCGACCGTCACGAGTTAATTCTATTGTGTTGTCTTGATTCAAAACCTGGAAATAGCCTCTTTCGCTTAATGCAATATCCAACGGCTTTTGAGTAAGGGCAAGTCTTCCAACCTGGTCATCTGTCGCATAAGACAATGCTTCAGTCCCCATAAATTCTGCAAAAGACGATATAACCGCTTCTTTTCTTTGGTAGCCTGTTTTATCAAATCCTACAACATTTTCGGCAAATATCCCCATAATATCCATATCCATTTGCATGGCATTTATGGACTGAGCTATTCCTTGTGCGTCAAAATTTATTCCTGCTGCAAGCTTCATAATATTTCCTTTTTTAGCGGTTAACGTCTTTTATAGACAATTCTTTAAAAAAATATTTAAAAATACTGTATTTATATTAGGTTTAATGACAATCTTTTTAAAGTCAAATCATATTATTGAATAAAGTATTAAAATAAAATATAATAAATTTTATGGAAGAAAATAAAAAAGAACAAATTGAATTTATTAAAAAATCTTTTGAGCTTAAACATCTTAAACGCTATAAAGAAGCTATTGAAATGCTCTACAAAGCTATGGAATTTGATAACAGCCCGCAGGATAATGTTGAGCTTTTGTCTCAAATTGGAGATTTGCATCTTCTTTTAAACAATTACGACAGGGCATTGGATGAATTTCAAAGGGCTTTAAGCTTAAACAAACACCACATTTACAGTATTCAAAAATGTTATGAAATTTATTCTGCAACAAATCAATATCAAAAAGCTTTAAAAACAGCTTCTAATATGTGCGAAGAAAATAAAACTCCGCAAAGTTATTATAATTATATAAATGCCCTGATAAAGCTTAATAAGCTTCAGGATGCTCTTGAAGTTTTCAACTCTCTTGATGATACAATTAAACTTGATTCGGATATTTTGTATCTAATTTCTACTATTACCAATGATAAAAAAGAGTTAATTCTGGAAAAAATCATCTCTATTGACCAATCACACACAAAAGCAAATCTTGATTTAGCTAAGATTGAATTAGAAAAAGGTAATTTGGAAAAAGTTATTCGTTATTGCCTGAACATTGAAGATGACAACCCGGTTGCGTTTTTTTATCTGGCACAGGTTGAATCAAAAAGGCAAAATTATATTAAAGCTATAGATTTATATACAAGAGCAATAAAAATTGATAACGATGAACATGATTTTTATTTTGATCTTGCAAAGGCTTATATAGATGTTTTCTGGTTTGACGAAGCTTTAATGGCGCTAAAACAGTCTGTAAATTATTCTATTTTAAAACAGGATAACAAAAAAAGAGACGAAAAATATTTTCTTATAAGCTGGATTTTAATAAAACAAAATAAAGATTCAAAAGCGCTTTTGAATCTTAATACAATAGACAAAAACAGCGATTACTATAAAAAAGCCCAAATATTAATCCAATTGGTTAATTTGAAGCATTCAAAACTATCTGATGTTGTAATTAATCTTGAAAAATATTTGCAGACAGAAGAAAAAAACCCTATATTAATAGATACTCTTGCAAGTGCCTATAAAGAGCTTAAGCTCTATAAAAAAGCAATTAAAACATATAAAACGGGGCTTGCTTATTACCCTGATTCAATTTATTACCTTCTTGAAATCATTGACTTATTAATCGATGAAAAGGATTACAAAGAAGCAAAGAGTTTAATTGACGATCTGCTTGCAAGGTTTAAAAACTGTGCAAGCGTGTACAATTCTCTTGCAAGAATATACTACAGGCTTAAAGATAATAACAAGGCACTTGATGCAATAAATGAATATTTGAGTTTGGACAATAATAATGCAGAAGCTTATTATTTTAAAGGTTTGATATTAAATGACCTATCGGATTATGAAAGTGCAAGAAATAATATTTATAGTGCAATTAAGCTAAATCCTACAGTCGCCAAGTATTATTCTCAAATGGCAAGAAGTTATGCAGGTCTTAAAGAGTATGAAAGTGCGCTTTTATATTCAAAAGAAGCTATAGAAATAAATCCGGATGAAATTAATTACAAAAAACAAGCCTATGATATTTCTCTTTTGATTGGTGATGAATCTAAAATTAAAACATATCTTGCTCAACTCAAAAGAAGTGAAAAAGTGTTAAAATTTAAAAGATAAATAGGTATAGAAAAAAAGGGAGGTTATCAAAACCCCCATTTCCCCATTAAAAAATTTTTATCAATAAACCATTTTTTTAATGTCTATAATAATATTTTAAACTATTTTTTTTATCTGTGCAAATATACAAGTTATACTATAAGTTTACATATGTAGTATTGACTATTCATCCACCATACAAAGGATTTTAGCTTCTTTAAAAAAGTTTACAATCAAATTGTACGTTTGAAAAAACATAATAAATCATTAAATAAAGCCATGACTGATTTTAATTCCGTAAATAATTTGACTTTTAAAAGCAATTTACCTGTAAAAAGCAGTGCCGCCCATCTTTTGGGGAATTTTGTCGATGCGGCTGAGAATAAAAATTTAAACCAAAACACAAATCAAATATTAAATCAGAATAAAGAGAATATAAACAACGCTTTTTTATTTGACTATAATTTAGCAAAAATGGACAATGAAACACTTTTGAAATACCTAAAGAGTCTTTTGAATATGCCTTCAGATATTGAAAAATTTGTTCGGAGTTTAAGTAAACAAGATAACTTAGAGCTACAAAAAATATTAATTAAAAATCAAATTGATATAAAAGAGCTGAAGCTATTTTTAAGTCAAAATTCAAAAGATGCAATTTCTAAATTAATTAATTTAATATCATCCGATTACCTAAAACAGATTGATATTAACAGTGAGATTAAGGATATTTGGTCTATTCTAAATTCTATTCAGCTTTCAAGCTCTAATTTAAATCATAATTCTTTAAGAGAACTATTTTTATTATATATTCCTTTAGAGGAACAATTTTTTGATAAAACAAAAGATGTATTAAAAAACAGTGATGAATCGATGGATAAACCTTCGAATGCACAAATTACACTGCTTTTTGAAACAAACAATTTTTCCAATCTATATGTATCTTTAACGGAAGATAAGAATTATATGTTTGCTAAAATTAATTGTGCGGAGAATTTCCCTTTTTGTGACTTTATGAAAAAGCTTGAATATTTTTCAAAACAAAAAAATTTTAATTTGAACGCAGAACTAAATTTCAAAAAATCACAAAATGCAAATAAACAACAGAATATCAAAGTAATGTCTCAAAGTACTGTTTCTTTAAATATCTTATTGGTTAGCAAGTTTATAATTAAAATGGTCTTTGAAATTGATAATTACTATACAAAAACTACTTAATTTTCTTTAAGCTTGATAAGAAATTGTTATGCTCAACATCTCCTTCTACGAGTGTCAAAAAGACTTGCGTTTTATTTTCGGGAGCATTTATCTGCGGAAGAAATCTAAGTTCTGATTCATAGTAGTTTGCATCGTTTCTTGTATTCATTTTAACTTTATTTGCAAGTGAATTTAAAGATAAATTTCTTAAGAATCCAAACATTGTTTTTTTGTCTGATGAGAATCTTGTGTATATTCTCAATGATGCATCATGCCGCTCCATGTCAAAAGAACCTCTTATAAGTGCACTAAGAGTGTTTGAATAGGATTGAATAAAAATATTTTTAACAACATTGTTTGCTATTTTTAATTCACCTTCAATTTTGTCAAATTTTCCTTCAGGAATAGAAACAATATCCATAATTGTTCCGGGGCTCATCATAACAAGAGGGTTTCTAAAAACAGAAGCAACTTTTAGCAGGTATTCAACAAGCCCTATTTTTCCTATTGTTCCTTCGTTAATTAAAAATTTAATGTTTCCGTTAAGCTTTAAAGATTTATCGCTGTATAATTCAATTAAACCTGATGCTTTGCCTGTGATTTCTTTATCTAAATTGAAAAGAACTTTTGCTATTAGGTTTGAATCCACATCTTTAGCACCGAGCCATATATGGTATTTAAAGTTTTTTAAATCGCAGTTGACTTTAAGTGAAGAATGTCCTTGTGCTATATCAAATCTGTTTGAGTTTATCTTTAAGATTCCTTTTTCATCCAAAGTCATTTTGGCTTTTATATTTCCAAAAGTTAAGTCTTTATATTTGCCATTCCTTAAAACAAAGTCTGAATCCAGGATTCTAATCAGATTTGTATCAAACATGTATTCATCATCTTCTTTTATATCATCTTCATCTGATGGGGCAGGTTGTGTGTTTCCAACGGCATCAGGGCTATGATTTAGAGAGGCAAGAAGTCTTTCAACATTAACATTATCAATATCCAAATCAAGATCTTTAATTGTAAAAGGAGCTTTTAACTCATTTTTGATGCTTCCTTTGAAAATATATTTAACACGCTTAAATCTTCCTTCGGCATCAACACTAATAAGACCGTTTTTGGTTTTTAATGCGGCATCTTTTATAAAAAGACGATATTGGGGTAAAAAAGTACTTTTTATTTGCATATCAGCATCAAGCACCGGAGTTTTTTCTTTAAATACAACGTGAATATTTCCTTTGATAGTTCCTTTTTTGAATGGTTTTTGCTTAACAAAAAGATTTAAAAACTCGCAAGGCATTTCCCTGCCAAAAGCAAAACCGGCCTGACTAACATTGCCTGCTAAATCCATTTTTGCATCCAAGACAATTATAGGTTCAATTTTAACTCCTTTTTTAATTTCAGAGGCAATATAATAGTTAATGTTTTTTATATCAAGCAAATTACCGTCTATGTTAAAATCACCTTTTACTGCCCTATCATAGTTTGTCAGCTGATATTCAGTACCTTCTACACCAAAGCTTGTTCCTTTTGCTATTTTTGCAAGCCAAGTTATATCCATGATATTGTTTTTCGCTTTGTAAATTATTCTTGTTCCGGCATCTGATGAAATATACAGATTTGTGCCGTTAATCAATTTTGCAAGGTAATCTTTAAAAAATTCGTTGTTTATAACAGTATCAATTGTAATATTTGAATCAAAAGTCTTGTAGTAGTCTTTTATATCACCATAAACAGATATTTTATTTTTTTTATTTTTGCCCCAATAACCCACTAAATTATTGAATTTTATTTTGTCTTTTGAAACAAGAATTTTTCCTTCACTTATTTTTAAAGGAATATTTGAAACATCTTTAATTTTTGCACCGGTGTTTTTAACGTCAACAACACCATCTAAAGCACCGTTTAAATATGAAATATCAAATGCAACAGATCCTTGAGGACAATTGAGAGGCTTTAGCATTGTGCTTCCGTTCTCGACAGCAAAATCGGAATTAATAAGTGCGAAAATATCTTTAAGATAAAAGTTTTTTGTTTTTACGTTGAAATAAATTTTATTAGAATCTATGTGTGAGCTAAGTTTTAGTTTTGATTCGTTTATTTTTGTTTTTAAATCAGAGACTTCAATTTTGTTGTTGTATATTTTAATTTCATCTATTGCATAAGAAAGAATTGTTGCATAGGGTATATTGTTTTTTGAAATTATTGCTTTCAAGAAAAATTCTATGTTTTTATAATTTTCTCTGTAATTTAGTTTTATTTTTTTTGCCGATAAATCCAGTTTTGTTTTGTTTTTCTGGATATATGAAACTTCAAAATTGTCAAGCGCAATATTGGCGCTATAAATGTCTAATTTATAGTCAAAATCATTATTATTTTGGTTTTCGGATGACTTAGGCAGAATTTTAAGCAGCTCATCAACTTTTACAACAAGTGATTGTGCTAAAAGTTTATTTACCTTCAGTTCTTTTTTAAATATTTTATTAAATGAAAATGAAGAATCAAAATCTTTCAAATAAATTATTGTTTTCGAATCTTTAGACAAAAGAAGATAGTCAATTTTAAAATCAATTTTAGGACTAAAGTATGTTTTGAGTTTTGGGTTTTTAATTTCAAAATCGGCATTTAGGGTTTGTTTTGTAATTTTAACAATAAAATTTGAAAATGCTTCCGATGAAACAACTTTTTCTGCGGCATAAAAATAAATAAATGCTAAAAGCAGTAGTACTAAAGTCAAAAATGACAGAATACCTATGGAAGTTTTTTTGATAATTCCGCTGTTTACTTTCATACAAAAAAATTATATCATAAATAATTTATGATATTATATTTATATGAAAAAAATGTTTTTAATATTGTCTGTTTTATTTTTCAGCTTTAATTGCGCATTTGCTATTGAAGATTTTGTTAGTACATACAGCGAAGACGGGCTTTTTGGTTTGACATCCGACGGCAAAAAAATTACCGAAGCAAAGTATAAGAAACTTATACGTTTGAAAGACTCTTCGTGGTTATTTTTGCAAAAGAATAAATACGGAATTATGAACAATGAAGGACAAATTCTGGTTGAGCCAAAGTTTTCACAGGCATATAGGTATGCAGGCCGTTTTGCAAAGCTTGGCAATCGTGGTTTGTATACTTTGTATGATGAAAATGCAAATATTATAATTCCTCTTGAATATTCATCAATAGATATCCTGTATGGTAAGATGTTCCTTGTTGAAAAAAAGTATAAATACGGTCTTATTAGCTATAACGGGGACATAATTCTTGCTCCGGTTGCAGATGACATATATATGCCAAAACCAAATATATTAAAAATTCAATATGATGGTATCTGGTATGAAATTGAGCACAAAAGAAAAGATACGCTTGAATTGCCTGCTGATTTTACGGAACTTGCTTCTGATGACGGAGTTAAAATAACACAAATTATCCAAAATCCTATAGCAAGTGCAGGGCTAGGTGTTGTTAGTGCAGGCGACTATTTTATAAAACTTTTTTCTTCAATATCACCTGCATATGAACAAACAATAGATGAATTAATATTTAACAAGGGTGCAGATGGCGCTTCGGCTTTAATAAAATGTTCATGGCTTTTAAAATTTCCTTTTGTTTACGGGAAAAATTATATAAATAATCTTATTGCTCCCAACAACGGCCCTTTGTCGGATATTAAATCAGATTTAAAAAGTAAGATTAATAAATAAAAAAAAGGAGCAAAAATGCTCCTAAAAAAATCAAAACACAAAAAATATTTAATATCCCCATCTTATTCTTAAATATCCATCGGCGCCGTCTCCGCCTTTACCTAATTCTATTGAGTTCAGTGTGGCTCCGCCTCCGCCGCCGCCACCACCACCGTATATTCCGGATGGATTTTCTTCTTCGTTTTCGCTCATTGCATCGTGCGTTTTTCCGTTTTGTCCGTCTTTTATACTTCCTGTTTGGCAGTTTGAAGTTTTTTCATCCAGATTAATAATTCCGCCGCCACAGCTTTCTTGCGAAGTTTCCGGTTTTAAGTGTCCGAGAAAAGTTGAGCCTCCAATGCCGCCATCAAGTCCGTAATTTAAATATGTAGTAGTACCGTCTTTTAGTGTTTGGCCGGATAAGCCGTCTAAACCATTTGCATCTGATATACTTGAAGCGTTATTTTGGACAGCTTCAACTCCGGAAATTTCTAATTCACCGCCTTTTCCGCCACTGCCGCCTTTAAGTGCGGTTTTTTGTGCACCGGTGCTTGTTTTTCCACCTTTTCCTCCTCCTAATACAATATTGTCCTTTCCTATGACGGTTGCTTGTCCGTCTTCACCATCTGAATTTACAAAACCGCCTTTTCCGCCGGCACCTACTTTAAACATTAATCTGCTGCCTTTTTTAACTTTTAATACAATTTCATGGTCAATATTATCTTTGTCGTAGCCGCTTGCTGCTGCCCCGCCTCCGCCACCACCCGGGAGTATAACTTTGTATGTAATATCAATTTTGCCATCAGCACCATTTCCTCCTTTTTTACATGATGAAGGGGTTCTGACTCCTCTGGGGCATGTTCCGCCACCACCTCCGAAACCATAGGTTGTTCCGTTTTGTCCTGCGGCTGTGCCGTTTCCATAGTCGGAATCTATTTGTCCGCCTTTAGCTTCTTCATTTGAAAATTCTTCAATTTTTCCTCCGCTTCCGCCGTTTATTACCGTCGGGCTTGAGCCTTGTGAGGATATTTTTGTACAAGCGGTGTTTAATTTTGATATAATTGTGCCGCTTGAATTTTTTGTAATAATTGAGCAGCTATAATCAGGATTTAATTCTGATTGGGTATATAAGGCTCCGTTTGAAGTTGAATTTGCAGCTTTTCCTCCAAGTCCTCCTTGAACTTCATAAGATACAATTTCACCGCCTTTTTTTCTGTGTTCTATTTTTGTTATAGCTCCTTGATTACCGCTGTATCCCGCATTTCCTCCTAATCCTCCTTTGCCGATTGTAAATACTACAGTATCGCCCGGCGACACTTGTATTGTTTTTTCAAAAACAGATCCTGAGGCTCCGCCTGCAGCAGAGTATTGAAACCAGTTTTTTCTCACATAGACACACTTTACCTGTCCTGTTGTATTGTTGGCATGTCCTGAATAATAGGTTCCTACTGTTTCATCTCCGGATAGTATATAATCGACTGCAAAAAAAATAGAATCAAAAGAAGCTTCGCTCATGGATTCATTTTGCTGGTAGAAGATTTGATGTGGATCGCATTCTGTGCTTGTTGGAGATTTACAATTCATTCCTTTTGCGTTACATTTTTTTAAATTGAAATTTGTACAAGTAACACAGCATGCTCCAAGTTCGTCAAATAACCCGGCGTCTGTTGGAAAATTTGCAATGTCTTTTAATCTTAATATCTCGCTTTTTGTCAAAAGCCTTGTTTTTTTATCGGAACTTAAATTAAGTTGATGTTTATAGTAGTCTCTGCAAAGCATGAAAGCTCCGCTGTAGTTGCACAAAAAATAGTCGCTTCCTGTAGTTAAATCTTTAAAATCCCAACATGCTGTGGAGCCGCTTGATGGCGTTGTATAATCTTCAATATATTCTACAAACAAACTGTCTCTAAAGTCATTAGCATCATAGGCGCATAAATCTTCACCGTTGTCTGCAATTGCAGGGAGCAATATTGCTTTGGATCCTGCGCAATTGTCACTTGTTAATCTGGCATAGCCGCCTCCGCCACCGCCTGCTGCTCCGTATATTTTAAAAGTAATCTGATTAACTCCGTTTGGAACTGTCCAGCTTGTAGTGCCTGTAGTTTTTGTAAATTTTTTATCAACGCTGTTTGCTCCCGCACCGCCTCCGCCACCGCCTGCTCCGGACAAGTATAATGTATCCGTTTCAACAGGTACATCGAAAGAATAATAGCCAGGTGTCATATATATTTTTAGCCCTTTTTTGTCTGTAGAAATATCTAATTTTACTTTATTAGTATTTTTTTTTGTAAAAATCGGTGCAAAAGCTGCAAGTATACAAGAAATTGCAATCAGCGCCACAAGCATTTCTACCAGAGAAAAAGCTGAAACATGTAATTTTTTTTTCGGATTTAAATTCATATGCAAAACTCCACTGATAAATTTAATAATATTAATCAGATAAACAATATCTTTGCTTTTCTTGCCTACAATAAAAATTTATGAGAAAATAAGTAGGGTAAAATAAAAGACAGAATTAATACATACTAAATTTTCAGCTATCTTAGGACAATTAAACATAATAAGAAATTTAGTTAAGTATAAAATGTTTTTATTTTGCTCTAACATTTTTATTATTACACAGTGTTTTAAATTTGTCAACAAAATTAATACAAAATTGATACAAAACGGGAGCTTTAAGTGAATATATCTGAAGTAATGAACCAGCTTAAAATATATACTGATACTAAGTTTACTCAAACCGAACTCGGAGTTGCTTTGGGTAAAACAAGAAGTGATATAAATTCAAAAATTAAACGAAAAAGCGAATTAAAGCTTTCTGAAGTTATTCAAATAGAAAAATATGTCTTGGAAAAATATAATAAAAAAATAGATTTAATAAATGCAAAGCAAGCATGCGATTGTGAATTTTACAACATTCCGGTACAGGATAATTACAAAAATGTAATAAAATGCGGAGTTAGATATTCTGATTGCAATGTGGCAGGATACAAAATCAGCAATGATTTAGCGGAAGATATTAATTTAAACCCAAAAAAAGCCTGTATAGTTTTTGCAAAGGGCGATAGCATGCACCCTACAATAGAAGACGGCGACAGTGTACTGGTTGATATTGAAAAAAAAGAAGTTTTCGATGGAAAGATATACTGTATAAAGATTGACAATCAAATTTGTATAAAGAGATTACAGTGGATATTTCCGGATAAAATTAAAGTAATATCCGATAATATTGAAAAATATGATTCATTTTATATAGATTCATGCGATAATGATTGTTTTAAATTTCAAATTATAGGGCAAGTATGCTGGTGGGCAAGGCTTGCAAGATAGTTAAAAATAAAAAAAACCCGTGAAAACTCACGGGCAAAATACTTTTGAGATTTTATTTAAAATTGTAAACCGGCTTCCCTTGCTGCTTCAGCCAATGCTGCAACTCTGCCGTGGAACAAGAAACCGCCTCTGTCAAAAACAACACATTCAATTCCTTTATCAAGAGCTTTTTTCGCAATATCTGCGCCCACAACTTTTGCGGCTTCAATGTTTCCGCCGTGAGCCAGATTAAGTTCCTTGACTTTAGATGATGAAGAAGCCAGAGTAACTCCTTTAGTGTCATCAATAATTTGAGCATATATATGTTTTGTTGAACGGTATACCGCTAAACGTGGAAATTGCGAGTCTCCTGAAATTTTAAGGCGGACTCTTCTGTGTCTTTTTCTGGTTTGTTCTTTTCTGTTTACTGTTTTAATCATTTTTCTTTCCTTTCACCAAAACCGATTCCTTTTTTATTTCAAGGTCGGTTTATGTTGGCTGTATTATTACTTCTTACCTGCTTTACCGGCTTTTCTCGCTATGTATTCGCCTTCGTATTTAACACCTTTTCCTTTATATACTTCAGGCGGACGTTTAGAACGAATTAGCGCAGCAACATCGCCTACCATTTGTTTGTTTGAACCTGAAACGGTTATTTTTGTATTTGCTTCTACTGAAATAGAGATTCCGCTTGGAGCTTCAATTATAACCGGGTGTGAATAACCAAGAGAAAGGTTTAAAGAGTTTCCTTGCATTGCTGCACGGTAACCTACACCCACTATTTCAAGTTTCTTTTCAAACGGAGTTTTAACTCCTGAAATAGCATTTGAAACAAGAGTTCTAAATAAACCATGTAAGCTTCTGGATTTTCTGTCATCAGCTTTTCTGTTTACAATAACATCTTTTTCAACAATTTTAACTTCAATTTCGTTTGGAAAATCAACTGATTCAGTGCCTTTTGGCCCTTTTGCAGTCAGTGTATTTCCTTCAATTTTTACTTCAACACCATCCGGTATTGAAATAGGTAATTTACCGATTCTTGACATAATTTTCTCCTTTTGCTTTTTATTTTAAGCGGGAACGCATCGATGGACAGCACCGATTTAACCCTATTAATTATAAGTTATTACCAAACATAACAAAGTACTTCGCCGCCAAGTTTATTTATTCTTGCAGCCTTTTCAGTCATAAGACCTTTTGAAGTTGAGATAATTGCAATTCCCATACCATCAAATACTCTTGGCATGTTTTTTGCTTTTGAATATACTCTTAATCCCGGTTTTGAAACTCTTTTTAAACCTGAGATAACAGACGAGCCGTTAATATATTTAAGATCTATTTTTAAATATTTAAAACCGTCTTTTTCTTCTACACAATAACTGTCAACATAACCTTCGCTTTTTAATACTTTAATTAATTCTTCTTTTAATTTTGATGAAGGCATTGTAACGGATTCATGTTTTGCTAAATTTGCATTTCTGATACGTGTTAAAGCATCAGCAATTGGATCATTGATTGTCATAATTTTCCTTTCTACTTGCAAGGACAAGCCTTGTAGTTTAGTGATACTGTGTTATTAATAGCTTTTTAATTGTAATTTAAAAAAAAATTAAATGCAAATTTTTGTAACAAAAGTTATAGAAAGTTAATTGTAAAAGCTGTCTGATTGTTTGGAGAGTTTGTATACCGTGTCCGTTATTTCTTTTTGGTTTTTAGAGTCTTTTATAAAGTTAATAATTTCTTTTTTTGTTCCTGTTAATATTTCGTTTGAGAATAATCTGTCGCTGTTTTTGTGATGAACACCGATAAGGAAAATTCTTTCTGTTTTATTATTTTTAGGGTGCGGAATTATATACAACAGACCGTTATTATTTGAATCAGGCACTTCAAAGGCAGCATATACTTTTGTAAAAAGGCCGTTTTCCGGCACTTCACGCTGAGCTGTTTCAGCGAGATATGCTTGTGCTTTTGGTATAATGATTTTTTCAAAATCTTCTTTTTTTTGGCTCATACCTGTCGATTCCTTTTGCGTACCCGTTGATGAGTTAGTATATGTATTGTATTTGTTTATTTCCATTGTGATTTCCTTGTTTTACATATTATATCATATTAAAACGTGTAAAAAATATTTATCCGTGTATTTTTTTGCTTAATTTGCTTAATCCTTCCATTGAAAGCGCTTGAATATCGGAGTCGGAAATTATTTGTCCGCTTTTTGTTTTAAATATTCCTTCAAGCTTTGGTTTTTCGGTTTTTATACCTAACTCTTGGAGTCTTAAATAATCATAAGTTTTGCTTAAATATTGATTATATAGCTTATAGCTTTCATCCGACATATTTTTGATTGTGTTGTAAATTTCGCTGTATTCTGTGTCCTTTGCGGTAATTTTACCTTTTCTTATATCATATGGAATGTGTTCAATATCTCCGAATTCATTAACAAATGTTCCTCTTATTTGAAGTTCTCCATTGCCTTCCTGCCCGTCGTTAAATTTGTGTGTAACATTCATTTGCGTTGAAGTATAACCTGAGTCTTTTTGTGCTTCTTCTGTTTTGTAAATCGCAAAATCATCTTCAAAACCGTCTTTTGTGATTATTGCACCTTTACCGTCATAAATATCTAATTTTGTTACAATTGTAAGTTTTTCACCAGTTTGTTTGTTGTACGCTTGTGCTATTTCATGCAGCTGTGATGCGGTAAAGTATGAAGATAAATCGCTGCCGTAGTTGTTCAATTCGGTTATATGGATATCGTTGTGTTCTATTGCGCTGATTAATCTTTCTACGGTTTTTTGCGTTTGTTTTTCTTTTAGTGTGTCGATTGTGTATTTTGCTATTGCATCAATGTTGTCAACGCCTTCCGGAGCGCCTTTACCTTGCATGTATGCTATAAATTCTTCATAAGTTAATTTGGTGTTTTTTAAACAATTAGTTATTATCTCTTGTGCTTCGTTTTCTTTAATGCTTTCAAGTTGAATTCTTGTGCCAAATGAATCTCCTATTGCGTTTTTGCATGCTTGTTCGATTTCTTGTGTTGATGCTTTGGTAATATCGATTTTTATATCATTTATTTCCAGTTTGTCATTTTCAAATTTGGTTATTAGTTTATTTAGTGTCGATTGTATACCTTTTGTTCTTGCGGTAATTTTTGCGGTTGAATCATTTGCAAGCTGTAATATATCAATTTTTGCATAGCTAATATTGGGATTACTTTGATTATACAAATTTATAGTCTGTGCTTCAAGTATGGCTTCAATTTCCGGTGTCAGTTCTTTTTTCATTGTTTTTTTACCGCTTTTTATTTCTTCAACGGCTTGAATAAATTTATCACCTTTTTTATCTGCTACAGAAATTGCGCTTGTGGCTGTAAAATTTTCTTCTTCAATGAGTTTTATTGCACGCTCATAGCTGTTTTTATCCAAAGAAGCTAATTTATCTATATAATATGGTGATATTTTGTCGTTTTCTAATAAATCATCGACTCTTTTAGCTTCCTCTCCTTTTAATACCGCAGTATCTGCCGCTTTGGATACAGGTATACCGTTTTCAATTAATTCCAGTGCTCTTGTGTAGTCTTTTTCGTTTAATTTTGCAATTTGACCGGAAAAATATGCATCATATCCTTGATTTTTTATCAGTGATAAACATTTTTCATATTCACTATCATCTAATTTTAAAATATCTTTTATATACGTCGGCTCTACATTTGATAGATATAGCTCCGCTGTTTTTATACTGTCATATGAAATCATTTGACCGTCAAGCATTTTAACGGTTTTTCCTTCTGATATAATTTTTCCTCTGTCGTTTATGTCGTAAGTAACTGCTTTGTATGTGCCATCGCCATTGGGCGTATACTTTGTATACCCGTCTTTAGAATATGTAGTTAATATACCATCTTTTGTTTTTGTATATGTAGTATCTAAATCACTTAATGCTTTGTATCCTCTTATACCCGAGACAATATCAAGCATTGTGCCAAACCCGTTTCCTTCCAGGTTTAAGTTGCCTGTTGTAAGATAGTCAAAACCAATACTTAATGCACCGTCTGCGCCTGCTTCAGCACTTGTTGCAAGTGCTGTTATTGTTTTATGGGAAAGCTGTGTATTATCAAGTAATTTAGTTGTGAGTGCAGAATTTAAAGAGCTTGCAGTTTTTCCTATTCCCATACCTATTGCGATATAAGAAGCTTCTTTGAAAGTGTCTTTTATAAGTCCTTGCCAATCTTCGTTTTCTGTTTCATTTGTTGCCATATTGATACCATCTATTGCATTGTCAACAAATCCGCCGCCAACTGCCGCTAAACCAAATGCCGGACAGACAAAACTTGCGCCGATTGAGCCAATTTGTATTGCTGTTGAAAGCTTTTGTGCGTATGTGTCCATATCATTTATGTATTCGTGCAATGTGTTTTGTATACTGTTTTTTCCAAAAACATTTTCATAAGATTCAAAATAGCTGTTTATTGTATCTTCTGTGGTTTTGCCCGTTGAGTCTTTGTATGCTGTTTCAAATCTTTTTTGCAAAAGCTCATTTTTTGCAACATCCGTATTTATTTGACTGAAACACAAATTCAGATTGTAGATATCATTATTTTGTGTTTTGTTATCTGAAGGGTTGTATATAATTTCTGCATAATCACTTTTTCCGTCGTAGGATGCAAGATTGTGCAAAGAACTTTTATCTGATTCATCGGAAGGTTCTAATTTCATTACAAATTCAATTTGTCCGCTATTATTTTTTTGGACACTAACCGAAGTTAGATTGTTGTCTAATATTTTTTTTGATATATCATTGCTGTTTTTTTCAAATAACGTTTCATAATAATTGTTAAATGCTTCTATTGCTTTATCTTCATCATTTTTATATATCTGCGTGAAAACTTCAAATGCAGTTTCAAAACAAGCTCCTTTTAGCTTTTGTTCTGTGTCGTAAGCGGTTACAAGTCCTGAATTTACCTGAGTGTAGTTATAACTTTCTTTGATATAACTTTCGATGTTTTCTGCGCTATAATCTTTTCCGATGTAGAATTTATAAAGAGATTCAAAGTCTGATATTCCATCAGATAATATGCTTGAGTATTTTTCGGTGTCAAAATCTGCATTTAAAATAATGTTTTGAATAGGTATTGGTACTTCAAGATTATCATTTGAAATATTGTATGTTACATATCCGTCTTTTATTTTATCTTCATCTATGAAAGAAGTATCAGTGTCTTTAAATTTTACGGAAAGCACAAAATTATTATCCTGTTTTGATATTTTTATATCTTCATATGATGCCATAGGCTCGGTGAGATGCTTGTTGTCAGATAAAAATTTATTAAAAGCTTCAAGTGCTGTGTTTTCATCATTGAAGTAGCTTATAAATATATTTAAAGTGTCTTCAAAATTGTCAGCCTCATTTATTCTTCTTGAAAATTCATTGTTTGCTGCCGTTTTTGCACTTTGAATGTCGCCGTTTATTACTGCTTGCAGGCTTGCCATTGCGCTTGAGTAGTTGTCGAAATCTTCTTGAACCATTTCTCTTGTGATGCCCAGGTTTGTTATATCTTTTAATTTGTTGTATACATCGTCAACAAAGCCTTCGGAATCAACCTGTGTTTCATATTGTGAATATAAATTGTTGAAGTTATTATAAATTTGATCCAGTGCTATTATCTGTCCGTACTCTTCTGATGTTAAATCATCTCTTTTTGTATATTTTGCGCTAATTGTTTTAATTTGTTCTATAGAATATTCATTAAGCGCTGTTTCAAGAGTTTGAATATCTTCGCCTGAGTATGAGTTAAGCGAGTCGTTACAGATATCTGAATATTGCGATGATTCATCTTGCAAAAAAGCGTTATTTTCGTATGTATTAACAAGATCAAAGATGCTGTCTGAGTGGGTATCGGTGTTATAATCAGCAAAAACTGAGTCTGAAGAAGTGTTGTTTGTTTGTTGCGCTTGACCTTCCGACCCGTTTTTTATTGGAAATATATTGAATTGTTCAATTCTGATGTTCATTTATTGCCATTAAATATTTTATAAATACTATTATCGTCAATGTTTTTGAAAACTTTAGCGTAATGATTAAATATGTGTGCTTATAAACTCTTTTTGTCATTAAGGAGTTTTAAAAAAAAGTTGGTTATCGGATTTAAAAATCGAAAATGGGTAACTAAATCTTATAACAATGAAAAAATTTCACTCCGCCATACATAAACAAAATCATTCTTAATTTAAAAATAGCCTGATTGGATGGTTATAACCATTAAAATATCAACTATTATACTTTTATAAAAAAGGAGAAAAATAATGGATTTAAAAGGTTCAAAAACAGAACAAAATTTATGGGAAGCTTTTGCAGGAGAATCCAAAGCAAGAAACAAGTATACATACTATGCTTCGCAAGCTAAAAAAGACGGTTTTGTTCAAATGTCAAAAGTGTTTGAGTCAACTGCAAACAACGAAAAAGAGCATGCTAAAATTTGGTTCAAATTGTTGCATGATTCAAAAATTCCTTCAACAAAAGAAAACCTGAAAGACTGTATCGAAGGAGAGCATTACGAAACTTCCAAAATGTATCCTGAATTTGCAAAAGTTGCAAGAGAAGAAGGTTTTGATGAAATTGCGAGATTATTTGAAGGTGTTGGGAAAATTGAAGCATTCCATGAAAAAAGATACCGTAAATTGTTGGATAATTTAGAAAAAGATATTGTATTTAAAAGAGACAACAGTAAAAAATGGGAATGTGCAAACTGTGGATTTATTGTTGAAGGTTTGCAAGCTCCTGAAGCATGTCCTATATGTGCTCATCCGAAAAGTTACTTTTTTATACAGGAAGAAGAATTTTAAACCCCAAAAGGAGCTAGTTATAGCTCCTTTTTTAATCAGACAACAACAAAATCAAATGGCAGATATATATAATATTTAATTATCATATTGTAAATATTATTAAAAATGCCAAAAACCAACATCACACCATAGTACAGTTAAAAGTTTAGTTACAATTTGCCTTACGATTTTTAATTTTAGTATATTAATAAGTGATATATGGACTTAAGAAAACTAAAATTTTTATTAATATTTTTACTTATTGCGCTTTTTTCGCTCTTTATCGTATATATTAAAGTCAAAAACGACAAAATATCTGAAAGATTATACAGGCAAGGAAGTGAATTTTATGTCCTGCAAAAATATTCAGATGCTTATTATAATTTTAAACAGATTAATTCTTTTTCTAATTTGTACGAAATTGCTCTTATTAAGCAAATTCAATGTGCAAATAAGTTGGATGATAAAAAAACCCAACAGATAAAACTCCTTGAGTTAATTAAAAAGACAAAGGATAAAAATATTCTTCCCTGGGCATTATACAACGAAACAATTATTTCGGCCGAATTAAAAACAGACAGTAATTCAAAGCAATATAAAAAATATAAATACATTTATGAAACATTTAAAGACACGGATTTTGCAATAGCAAGCGCATACAGAATGGCAAAATTAAAAGAGAAAGATTCTAAAACTTTAGCAAAAGACAAATATATTGAATATTTGCTTTATGCGCCTGACGGAAAGTTTTCCGTTGATGCTGTTGATTCTTTGTCTCGATTGAATATTGATTTTTCTAAAGATGAACTTGAAACAATCGCAAAGGCAAACCTTTTAAATAAAAAATATGCACAAGCTCTTGAATTATACAAACAAACTTCGTTTTCCAAAAATTGGGGTAACATAGCAAAGTGTTACAGAGGATTAAAAGACACGCAAAATGAAAAAATAACAATTTTAAAAGGACTTGACCTTAAAACAAGCAGCATTGAAGAAAAAGAACTTGCAAATTTAATTGAAAGACTTGTATTTGTTGCAAATTCCAACAAAGTTCAAACACTTCAAAATCTTTATATAAAATATCCGAATTCATACATAACCCCGACGGTTACATACAAACTTGCAGAAAATACAAATTCAATACGTTCATACAAACTATATGAATCCGTTAGCACAAATTATCCAGATTCAATTTGGGCATCTAATTCCCTTTGGGAAATTTTTTGGTATAATTACCTTCAAAAAAGATACAAAACTTGTGAAATGCTGGCTTCGAAACACATCTTTAAATATTCCCAAACTCAAGATGCTCCCAGGGTTTTATATTGGTACGCCAAAGCACTATTAAAAGAAAAGAAAAACCAAAAAGCCAAAGAAACCTTCTATAAGGTTATTGCCAACTATCCTTTAAGCTATTATTCTTTTTTATCTGCAAGAGCTCTAAAAATGTCTAAGGCTAAAAAAATGATAGTAAAAAAACCAATAACAGCCTATAACATTAACTCTTTAAATAAATTTTTATTTAAGGATAAAATTATTCTTATGCTTGCGGAAAAAAACGATTTTAAAACAATAGATGAATTTAAAATTAACAACGAATTTATTAAATCATGGATTGCAAACAAAAAAGAAAATTATCCTTTGTCTATTAATCTTGCTAAAGACGAGTTATACAAAACAAATAACCCGGAAGAAGAAACCCCCGAAGAAGAAAAAGAGCAGGATTTAAAAATATCTTTTTCGAATTGGGAATTAAAACTTATTTATCCTGTTGTTTTTGAAAAAGAAATTAATGAATATGCTCAAATGTTCAAACTAAGCCCTTATCTTTTTATGAGCCTTATAAGAGAAGAAAGCCACTTTGATAAAAACGCAAAAAGTCAAGCCGGCGCAACAGGCCTTGCCCAATTAATGGGTCCTACTGCAAATTTCATAGAAAAAACAGATGTTTCGAAAGACACCCTGTTAAATCCTAATGAAAACATAAGAATTGGTATGAAATATTTTAACTATCTTGTTAATTATTTTAACAAAAATGAGTATCTTGCAATTTTATCCTATAATGCAGGGCCTGGTAATATAAATAAATGGTTAAATGATCCTTACATTGAATCCGATGAAATTGATGTTTTTGTTGAAAATATACCGTATTTAGAAACCAAAAACTATATTAAAAAAATTCTTTCTTCATATTGGGTTTATTTAAATATTTATTCGCCTAAAAACAAAATAAAAACCCGGTAAACACCGGGAATTTATTTATATTTATGACTCAATCAACATTTGCCTTGTTATTTGGTTTCTTTTTTGTCTTCACTTTCATTTGGTTGCTGACTTTCATTTACGGCTTGGGTTTCATTTTGATTTTGAGCTGCCGTTTGTTCGTTTGTTTGTGTTCCAGCAGTTGTATTGCCGTTTTGGAATTTTGTCATTGTTTCTTGAGCTGCTGTTTTAATGGCTTCATCTTCAGAGTTTAGTGCATCAGCTAAAACGGATTCAACTTCAGCTTTATCTGATTCTTCAGCTACATACTGCAGAGCTTGGATAGCTGCAACTTTTACTTCTGGTCTTGAATCGTTTTTAATAACATTTACGATATCATTATATCCGATTAAATCTTGAATTTTTAACGGTTCAATTGTCTGTTGTCCGTTTTCTTTTTGAGTTTCAATATATTGATTTAATTCATCTCTTTGAAGTTTTTGAATCATTGCAAGTGTGTACAGTGCAAAAATTCTGTTTTTATTTGCTTTGTCACGTGGTGACAATTGTTCTGCCAGTTGTTCTTCTTCCGGAGTTAATTTTTCTCCTTTGGTTATTTTTTCAGCTACTTCTATCTGTTTATCGCTTGGACCTTCCAGTGAGTTTGTATCTTCTTTAATAACATCTACCAAAGATTGCATAACAGGTTCAGAAACTACTTGCAATGCACTTTCCGGAGATTCTTGCGTAAGAGCTGCAATTTTATTTATTGCTTCAGCTTTTTTATCTGCATCATTGCTTTTTAATTCATTAATTAAACCGTCAACATCAATCGTTGCCTGGGGTTGTTGAATATTTTGATTTTGTTCCTGTCTGTTTACGCCTTCACTATTTTGTGTTCCGTTTGTTTCTTGTGCTTGGTTTGCTTCTTGCGCTTGAGGAACTTGAATATCTTGCTGAGCTTCCGGTGTGTTTGGTTGGCTCATATCAGTATTTACAGAAGATTCAGCCGGAGTATCCATTACACTGTTTGGCATCATTTGAGGAGCAGGTGCAATTATTGGTGATTGCGCCGGTATAAGCTGTTGATAAGGCGCTTGTTGAATTGCCTGTTGTGGCTCATTGTAAACAGATGTTTGCGGCATGCTGTAAACGGAATTTGTATATTGATAAGGCGCTTGTGTTTGACAAGCATTTGGATTATTCCCACTTCCGTATGCTTGAGGGTTATATATGTTAATGCTTACTGCGTTTGCGCCCCCTTGTTGAGGATATGGTTGTTGAACATTTGTTGGTTGAATCATTTAATTCTCCTTTTGTGTAAGTCTCCACACGGTTCTTATAACACTTGTAAATAAAAATAATTGCTTTATTTTTTATTTTTTATTAAATTTTTTGAAAAAATGTTGTTATTGTTGTTTTTTAGAGCTTAATATTTTGTAATATTATTTTAAATAGTCGGATCTTTCAAATAATCCCGAAGAATTTTTAATAAAGTCAAACAATTCTACAATGCCTAAGCCTATTGTTGCAAATGTGGCAAGTTTTTCTTTTGAAAACATTGCAATTCCGCCAAGTATAAAATTCGGAATATAGCTTACACTCGCAGAAAGTGCCCCTGTAATATATCCTCCTATTCTTCCTAAAACTTCGTTTATACCGCCAAAAAAGTTATTTTTTAAAATCCAATTTTTTCTGGCAGCATCTTTTGCGCTTATTCTGTTTGCTTTTTGGGCTGCAACAGAAGTTTCGATAAAAGTATCACTTGAAGCTTTTGCATAAGCATTATTTGAATTTATAACCGCAGTCTTATGTATATCTCTTATAGAAGAAAAAAGACTCAGAGAAGCTGCGGTTTTTGATAAAATTGTCATTATTCAGCCTCCTTTTTAACTTCTACCTGCTGGGGAGCTGATAATTTTAAAAGAATTTCAGATGCCAAAAGCGAATCTTGTCCCAATTTATCTTTGTTGGAATTTTGTATTTCTTTCAAAATTGAAACCGTTTCATCATTTCCTACACTATAGCCTAATTGCAGTGCTGTTAAGGCTAAAAATCTAACCGCAGAATTTGTATCTCTTAAAGCTTTATTTAATAAAGGAATTAAGCTTTGATTGTCTTTTCTGTTTTCATCTTCTTTAAAGCGTTCAATTAAATCTTTTACCGCAATCAGACGTACTTTTGGATTGTCATTATTCATATAATTTTCTAAAGATTTAACGTATTCATCCGTCAAAGGAGTGATTTTTTTATTCTTTTCATCCTTTTTACCGTCTTTATTTTCTTCTGTTTTATTTATAGCTTCCGTTTCGGATGGATTATTAGTTTTAGAGAGTAAATTTGTATCATCGGTTAAGCTTCTTGAATTTGCTTGTTCTCTATCGGTGTTTGTATTTATTAAATTATTATAATTCTGAGGATACAAAGGCATGTTGGGGTTTGTATTTGTACCGTAAACAGGATAGTAACTTTGTTGATATCCGCTATAATTTTGCCCGCTCGGACAAGTAGCAAAAGCTTGCGGAGAAACAATATTGATGTTTACGGCATTAGCCGAAGGATTGTTTGGAATACAAGCATACGGAATCTGAGCACTATATTGATTATTGATATGATTTTCCTGCATAACTATACCTTTTATAGAAATAAAAAACCAAATTTAAAAAAAATTGCCCTTGTAATAAAAATTTATTAAGCATTATTAAACATTAAATATGTTTATGCTAAAATTAAAACAAAAAATAAGGAGATATAATGTCAAACTACAAAGACAAGTATGAAATGGTTATAGGGTTAGAAGTCCATGCACAGCTTAAAACTAACACTAAAATTTTTGCGCGCGAAGGCTGTGAATTTGGCCATGAACCAAACACTGAAACTTCTGCCGTGACTTTAGGCATGCCCGGAGTTTTACCTGTTTTAAATAAAGAGTGTGTAAATATGGCAATTTTAACAGGGCTTGCTTTAAATTCAACAATTCCAAATCGTTGTAAGTTTGACAGAAAACAATACTTTTACCCTGATTTGCCGAAAGGATATCAAATATCCCAATATGATGAGCCTATTTGTTCGGGAGGATGGGTGCAAATTTCGAACAAAAAAATCGGAATCACAAGAGCACATCTGGAAGAAGATGCAGGCAAGTTAGTTCATGCGGGCGCAAGCGGTCTTTACGGATCTAGTTATTCTCTTGTAGATTTAAACAGGGCAGGCACTCCATTGCTTGAAATTGTATCAGAGCCCGATATGAGAAGCAGTGAAGAAGCAAGAGAGTATGTTGAAAATTTAAGAAATATTCTAAGATACATCGGCGTTTGTGACGGAAACCTTGAAGAAGGTTCCATGAGAGCAGATGCGAATATATCAATTCGCCCTATAGGACAAAAAGAATTTGGCACTCGCGCTGAAATTAAAAACGTCAACAGTTTTCGTTCACTTGTCCGTGCAATTGAGTATGAATTTATTCGCCAGGCTGAAATTCTTGAAGAAGGCGGAGAAGTTATACAAGAAACAAGACTGTGGGACGATAATTCAGGCACAACTTCTTCAATGAGAGGAAAAGAAGACGCACATGATTATAGGTACTTTCCTGAACCTGATTTGATGCCCCTTGAAATTTCAAAAGAATGGGTGGAAGAAATTAAAGCCAAGATGCCCGAATTGCCAAATGAAAAATTGGAAAGATATAAACAAAACGGATTAAGCGAATATGATGCATCTGTATTGGTTAATCAGATGGAACTTGCAAGATATTTTGATAAACTTCTTGAAAAAGGTGTTGATGCAAAAGTAGCCTCAAACTTTTTAACAGGTGAAGTTGCAGCATTTTTAAAAGAAGAAAAAATTTCAATAGATGATTCTAAGTTAACGGTCGAAAATTTTACAAAACTTCTTGATTTGTTAAAAAAAGGAACAATATCCAATAATATTGCAAAAGGATTAATAACAGAAATCTTAAAAACAGGTGAAGATGCGCAAGCTCTTGTTGAAAAAAAAGGACTTTCTGTTATATCTGACGAAAGTGAAATTTTATCTATTGTACAAAAAATTGTTTCAAATAATCCTGAGCAAGTTGCTGCATATAAAGCCGGTAAAGATAAACTGTTCGGATTTTTTGTAGGACAAATCATGAAAGAAACCAAAGGAAGGGCAAATCCTCAAATTCTCAATAAGCTGTTAAAAGAAGAATTAGAAAAATAATTTGATAAAAAAAACTTTTATAGTAATATATTTATATTGATATTAATTTTTATAAATGCCGATGTGGCGAAATTGGTAGACGCACCAGACTCAAAATCTGGCGTGGTTCACCCCACGTGCCGGTTCGACTCCGGCCATCGGCATTTTTTATGCAAAAAACTAAGTTTAGTGTCTCACCGGAGCCGGTTCTTACCTCTCAAAAAACTTACCCATTGGGGTAACTTTTTTTCGGCAGAGTGGCCATCGGCATTTTTTATGCAAAAAACTAAGTTTAGTGTCTCACCGGAGCCGGTTCTTACCTCTCAAAAAACTTACCCATTGGGGTAACTTTTTTTCGGCAGAGTGGCCATCGGCATTTTTTATGCAAAAAACTAAGTTTAGTGTCTCACTGAAAAAAGTCGCTACTTTTCTGTAAATTTTCTTTTCAAAAACTTCAATAACTCGCCAATCCAAACGCACACAACAATTCCAACAACAAAATAAACATAAGTCGTCTTAAGCGGAAAATAAAATGTGTAGATATTTCCTTGGCTTCTCAACGAAAAAGGAAGATGTTTAAAATAAAAAATAGAGTATGTAATTATATTAAAAACCAACAAATGATTAGCCATAATATGATATGTATTTTTGCCGATTTTATCCAGAAAACTCCAGTTTTTAACTTTAGGATAAAAAACATCGACCAAAAACAGGCTTATGTAAATCCCCGTAATTGAAGTTAATATCGGAGCAAACAAACTGTCAAATTCACCCCAAACCAAAATATAACTTAATCCGATTCCGTCTTGAGGCATGTAATCACGATTTGAAAGCCACAAAAAAGCCTGGAGTACCAAGACAAAAGACAAAGTTCGGGGATTAAAAATATCTTTTTTTTCTTTAATTTTCGAATTATAAAAACAGCCAAGCCAGATAAAAAGCAGCGAAAAAAGAGTTCTTAAAATAAAAAGTATATACAAATTTTCACGAAAATTCGATAGTACTATGGCAAAAAAAGCACAAAACAATAAAATTAAAAACTTGATCATATCATTAGCTTTTAATTTATTAAAAAGCTTAAAAACCAACAAAGAACAGAATAATTGAGGTACAAACCATAAAGGAGAAATTAAATCTATTTGATGTCCTGTTAAAAACGGCATTAAAAACTCATTTTTGATGCTCGGTTTCATTGCCCAAAATTTACCTATCAAAGGTGCTAAGGCAAATGTAAGAGCCAGATAAAAAATACAGTATAATATATAAGGCATCATTAAAGTTTTAAACCTTCTTTTGAAATATTCAAAAAAACTGTATTTATCATTGTAAACCATGCCGGCTATAAAAAAGAATAAAACAACTTGAAAAGAATAAGGCGGAAACATAGGAATTAAAGAAAATTCCAAATGCCCTGCGACTACAACCAAAATTGCAAGCGCTTTTAAGAGGTTTATTTTATTATCAAACACTTTATTCATTTCATTATACTAACACAAATAGTCTTTAGGGCAATTTGTTTAAAAGAAAGTTTGTTTTATAAAAATCAAGGAGGTTTTTAATGGAAACACACGAAACTAAAAAGCTTGAAAGTCTCATAGATTTTAAAGAAGATTCTATAAACGCAGCGGTAGTTGCAAAAAATAATGATTTTAAAGCGCTTTTGATTGCAATAAAGAAGAATCAAACAATGAAAGAGCATAAAAGCCCTCTTAACGCTTTTTTATATGTTATTGAAGGGGAAATTGAATTTATACTCAACGATTGTAAGAAGGAAAAATTTATCGTAAAAAAAGGCGAGATTTTTAAGTTCAAAGCCAATGAAATGCACAGCGTTTTTGGCAGAAAAGATTCAAAAATTTTGGTAGTCAGAATCTAGGTCATTTTGCAGAAATTTAAAGAAGCATCATTTATATCATACTGTCTTTCATTTACTGCATTTGAACTGTTTCCTTCAATTGTATATACGGTATTTCCTTCAACTCCGGTTATTATGCCTATATGATGTTGATCCGAGCCAAATATTACAAGATCTCCGGCTTGTACTTCGGTCGAATCAATAATCGCACCTGCAGCACTTGCATAATCATAAATCGTAGGACAATACCATTTATTGGAACAATTTTTATACCAATCCGGAACATTTTCCCACTGGTTTGAGTTTTCAAGAACATACTCAACAAAAGCGGCGCACCATGGAGTTGCGGATGAACTTCCGCCTCCTAAAAATAAATTAGCAGATCCGTCGGATTCATTGTATCCCAAAAATTGTCTTGCATACTCTGACACTTCTTCACCAAACTGTCCGAAAGAATATTCTTTTGTAGATTCTTTATTTTTTGCGTTTGTTATTGCTTCATTAATGTTTGCAATTTCTTGCTGATTTGTGTCAATATCGCCTTTTATCGCATTCACTGCTTCAGTTTTTGTTTCATCATAGGATTTTTTTAACTCATTATAATTATCCATATATTCCTGAACTTCGGGATATTTTTCACTTATTTTAGTTTCAATATCGGTTTTTTGATTGTTTAATTCCGATAAATCTTCTTCAAGTGTATTTTTGGTCTCATTTAGCGCATCCAGGTTTTCTTTTTTGCTTTCTAAATCTACCTTAGCTGTTTCTTCTGCTTCTTTTAAAGAATCCAATTGTGCTTGAACCTCGGCTATTTGAGACTGAAGCTCCGCTTTTTTGGTGTCATCCATAGCAGATGAATCAGTACTTTTTAATGATTGCAGAATACCTTCCATATTTGCAACCTGGGATTTTAGACTGTCATAAGTATTTTGAGCTTCGTTCACATCGGCTTCAGCTGTTATAATTTCAACATCATTTTTATTTATTTCATCTTCTTTTTCCGTTATTTCAACTTGCTTATCGTCAAGTTCTTTTGCCATGTCTTCATCAACTTTTTTAAGCTCCTCCTGATATTTATCATATGCGTCTTGAACAGTGTTTTTCATATCACTGATTTCAGAGTAAGATTCATCAATAATAGAAGTTAAAAGCTCCTGATTTTCATTGAGTGCGGTTTTTTTAGTGTTCAGTTCTTGTTCTAATTCGTCAATACTCATATTTTCAAGAGTTTTTTCTTCTTGTTCCTGACCGGAATTATTTACCGGACTGTTTGAAACTACATTAGAGCCGTTTGAATTAACAGAATTTGCGGAATTATTGTCTTTAATTTCTTCCGCTTTTTCATTTTCATCATCACTTTTAAATTTAAACTTGTTTTCTTTTATATCTTCATTTGCCTTCAGAATATCCTCAAGGGAAATATCCTTGTCGTTATCATCATTATCTTTTATACTTTCAAAAAATTCTTGTAATTCTTCTGTTGTGATTTTATCATCTTCATCCCTGTCTAAAACTTTTTTAAAATCTTCGCTTTGTAATAAATCATTTATTATGCCTGTTACAAGCTCTGCTTCTTTCAGATCTTCCGGGGAAACATCTTTTAAAGACAAAGAATCAGCCGAATCTGAAATTTCTTCTTTGTTTTCATCTGTTATATCTTCATTTGAAGTTATGCTTGAATCCTTTATTTCGCTATCAGACGCTTCTTCTTCGCTATTTTTTGCTTTTTTACTTGTTTTATCTGAATTTTTTTCTACAAGTTCACCGTCTTTTATTTCATATTTTGAAAGGTTTTTTAAACTCTTTTTAAAATCAGTGACATTGCAGTTCAATTCATCTTCAAGGTAATTTTTAAACTCATCGGTGTACATAAAAATGCTTACATCATTGCTTTCGAGTTCATATTTTTCCTCAGAAAGTTCCGCATTTTTTTTCAGATATTCTTTAAAACCAAGTTTCAATGATTCAAAGTTCATCTCACACCTTATTCCTTCTGATTTAGTATTCGGTTTATTTTGAGGGAAATTTAACATATAGGTAAAAAAATTTACATTTTTTAATATAAAGTTTTTTAAATTTAACTTGTTGTGAAATTTTTTTTATGATTTTATTAATTTGAAAAGAAGGAGTTTTTATGAAAAAGAGTTTATTTGTTTTTTTGATGCTGATAATATCAACAATACAATCTTATGCGGCATACAACCCGGAAAAACAATTTGAAAGCATAGCAGAAGCATTGTTGACCAAAAACGGAATCGTAAGTACCAATATTAAATTTGAACTTACATCTAAATCCGTGGATAACTCTACTTTTTTCCAAGACAGAGTGATAAATATTTCAAAAGAAAATTTATCATACGCCAAAAACGATAACGAAACAGCTGCTGTTATAGCAAATGAATTAGGACATATAATATCAGGACATGCTTCAAAAGGAAAATTTTTATCGTCTTTTACCACATCTTCAAACAGCGAAATTGGAAGCCTTGTTGAAAACTATAAACTTACAAAAGAAGAAAAAGAAGCTGACACAATCGCTGTTAACCTTACGGCAAATGCAGGTTATAACCCTCTTGCAGCTATTGTAGTACTTACAAGACAAACAGCGACTTATTGGGATGCAATTCTTGCAAAACCGGCCAATGCCGAACGTGCAATGAACATATACGACTATACAAGTTATGCATATCCCGAAAAACTAAAGGCAGGCTACAATTGCAATGAATACAAAAACTTTTTAATATATGCAAATAATATTCTTAATCAAAGAAAAGAAAACAAAAAAGAACTTGCTAAAGTTGAAAAAGAAATGAAAAAATACAGAAAAGACAGCCTTTCAAAAATTTCCAAATTTAAAACACGTGGCGGAATTTCCGGCTGGGATGCTGCATTAGGAATTCTAAATAATAATTAAACATATAAACTAAAAGCTCAAATTTTACATTGCTTAAAATTTGAGCTTTTTTGCTTGTAAACACTCTATAAGTCCACTATAATTTTTTAAAAAGTAGTGTAAATAAACGAGGATACTAAAATGAAAATCAATTGTGTTACCGGTGTTGGATACAATAGGAGTATTAAAAGTGGCAAAACAAACAAAAGCAACGTTGGTTTTGGTAAATTTTACGATTTAGGTACAAGATTTGAAATGAGAGATTCCATCATGGAAAACCACAACAACGGTTTTAAAACAGGTGCGGAAAAACAGGCGTTTTTTCTTCTGTTGGAAAAAACAAAAAAGTATACAGTAGGAACAACGAATGAAGAAAAAATAGTAGCAATAAAAAAGACTCCTTTCTGGAAAAGAACCACAACTGTTTACGATTTAAGCGATAAAAAAGCTCAGGTTTCATTTTTCAAAAAGCTATTATCCGAAGAATTGGCTCAATCGGATAATGATGCACAATTAAGTCTTCAAAGAATGATAAATGAAGAAAAAAGACAACAAGAAGAAGATGAGCTTTACAGAAAGCTTGAAGCATACAGATAAAATTATAATTTGTTAATATTTTATAATATTTAAAATTTTTTAAGCAATTTTATTTGTTCAGTTTTTTTATAATGCCAGAACAGGTTATTATAGGAAAACTGAACAAGTTTATGAAAATTTTTTCACCAAATAATCTAAACAGCAAAAAATTCGTAGGTTTTAAAGGGATAAAAGCGCCGAATTACAGATATAATGCGGCATTAAAAAATTTTATAAATAAAAATTTAAATGGTTATGAAAATGCTTTAATAAATTCAATTGAAAAAAAAGCACCTGATTTAATAGAAACAATAAACGGAAACAAATTTTTAAAAAATGAAAGCTATGCTCAAAAAGGAATAAATTACTTAAAATCTTTTTTGGGACTTCCGCTTGATGCAATGGTATTCTTATCCGAAAAAATACCGAAGTTAGGCAACCTTGAAATTATAAAAAAACACAAAATAGCACAAACCTTAGAAAATGAAACAAATGCTCTGAAAGGACTGTATTCAAAAACAGCTAAAACCGTCAAAGCAAAGTCGGGTAATTTAGAAAATTTTTCATTTGACAAAACTGACAAAAACTATGAAAAAATTAAAAGACAGATTCAGAAAGAATATAAAAATTCTTTAGGCAGAACAATGTCTGAAAATACTGCTTTTTATGACACAAAAAAAGAAAGAATCTCAACAAGATTAATATCAGGCTTTACTGCCTCTTTGTTTTTGGGAAGCGATTTTTATAATAAAGCAGTTCAAAAAGGCAAAAACAAAAAAGAAGCAAAAAAAGAACAACGTTTAAAACAAGGGCAGGAAATCAAAGAGACGCTTTATGAGTCTGTTGCGCAGTATGGAATTTTTTCGTGTTTTTCAAAGTTTGTTAATTCAAATGTATGGGCACCTGCAATTATAGGAGCAGGCATAGGACTCGTTTCACGTGTACTTTCAAGGTTAACTTCAGGCATGCCTATAAGAAGAATTAAACCTAATCCTGAAGAAAAAATTAATTTTACTTCGATTGATGATTATGTTAAATCCGCAAAATCTAAAGACTATACAAAAATAAATGAACAAATTATCAAAAAGCCAACCGATAAAAAAGCAAAAGAGCCTTTTTTAAGTTTAAAAAATATCCTTAAATTTTGCGGATTCAGCATTCTTTTGGGATGCAGCGGAAATTTAATCAAAAATTATACAAATATAGGCAAAAAATTTTCAGATCAAATTGAAACCTATAAGAATAAACTTATTCGAGAGAATAAATATGATATATATTCAACCTTAAAACAACTAAAAAATATCGAAAAATCTCTTGAGCTTGCAAATGAAAAAGAGATAGCAAAAGATATTGAATCTTTGATTCAAACAACTAAAGATAAAAATAAAATATTTATCGGACAGGAAGACAAAAAGGTTAATCTGTTCGGAAAAATTCCCGTACACAAAAACAGTCTTCAAAAACTCATAACAGCTCCTTTTCGTTTTGTAAAAGAACTTATTTTTTATCCATATAAAATTGCTGCAAAATTTGGAAATGCATTGAAAAATTCAAAACTATTTAAAAAAATAAAATCTTCGAAAGCTTTTGAAAAACTAGCATCATTAAATAAAAAAGCAAAGCAAACGTCAAGCAAAAAAACAGTAGAAATTACCGAAGGACAAAAGCAATATATTCAAAATCTGTTCAAGCGCTATTGCGAGTTTGAAAAAAAATACAACGGCGATGATGCAAAAATCCAACAAGAATTTAGCGAATATATTAAAAAGGCAAGGTTGTTGTCAAGCAACGAAATAACTTCATCAAAAGGGGATAACTCAAAAATTGCAGTAATTGCGCAAACCCTCGGGACATTGACTGGCATGTGGTTTAATATGAATGATGAGTTTAATGCTTCAATAAGAAATGGAAGCAATGAAGAAACGGCACAAAAAGAAGCTCGCCTGAGAGGGATAAATAAATTTTTTAGAATGACTGTTCAGGTGATTATTTCAGGTTCATTGAATGAAATTTTTGCAAAACAATACAACAGTTCAATTGCAAGCTCAGCTGTCATTGTTGCCATAAGCACATTTCTAACAGACTCGGCAGCAAGACTGTTGACCGGTATGCCTTCTAAAAAAATGACAAAAGAAGAACTTGAGCAGTATCAAAAAGAACACAAAGAAGGCATAATGTCTTGGTATTATAAATTAATAGATAAGCTTGCTTCCTAGAATGTGTTTTAAACCTGCAGATAAAGATACCGGGTATATTTTTTTCTTGATTTAAAAAAATATTTATCTTATACTATTTTATGTCACGGGCCTGTGGCGCAGCGGTAGCGCAGAGGACTCATAATCCTTTGGTCGTGGGTTCGAATCCCTCCGGGCCCAAATTTATTTTAAGAGCCTCAAAAGGCTCTTTTTTAGTGGCTTTTTGTTAGTTTGTTTTTAAATAAACTAAACATACTTACTATCCTTATTTGCTAAAATATATGTTATATAATAGCACAAATAAAGACTTGAATGTTTTTATATTTTTTTATTATTTTCCAAAATAAATAATTGGCAAATCGTTTTCTTGAGCATATATTCTCAAAAATTCAGGGATTTTTGAAATATCATCCGATTTTCCATAATTAAAAATACCCTGTATTTTTGGTCTTGTTATAAGCATTTCGTTATATTGTCTACCATATCTGCGTTTACCGCCTTCCATTTTTTTGAAAAACTCTCTTAAGGCAGTTGCTGCTTGCGGATATTCTTTATCAATTTCTGTTATACTTTTATTTTTTATTTGCTCATAAAATTTTATATATTCAGCATCATTCATATTTAAAAGTTTTTTCAATTCGTCTGAACAATATGTTCTAAATTGACTCCAAGAGCCGTCAAAAAGATAATTTTCTTTTAATTTATCAAGGGTTTTGCCGTATCCGGAACCAAAATCTCTAAAATATCCGGCATTAATGTCGTCGCTATCAACATCTAATATAAAACCTTGTTGTCTAAACGCATGATAATTTCCTTGTCCGTAATTTACATAGGATGTACTCAATAAAGCATCTGAATCTATTTGTCCCAATGCTTGGAAAATTGTTGACTGTTCACCTGTATTAAGTGCATGAATTAATACATTTAAATCATCAGAATTTAAATTATCACTAAAACCATATTTTGATAAATCTAAATTCGGTTCAAGATAGATAACTTTATTTTTTATTTCAGTACCATTGGCAAGTTTTGTTGTTACTTCTTTAACTTTGTCGCCATCCACTATAAGTTCACTTGCTTTTGGCAATTTTGTTTGAGGAAGATGAATAGCACTCTGTTTAATTTGTCTAACATGTTCGCCAACTTCTTGTTCGCCTTGTTTTAATATATCTGCATATCCATCGAAAAATGCACCATTTCTTTTAACTGCTTGCATATCAGCTTCAGCTAATATGCTTGCCATTTCAAAAGAATTACCCTTTCTTAAATCAAAGGCTATGTCTTTTGCTATTGTTTTTCGTCTGTTTAAATCTTTGATATTATATTTTTGAAGCCAATTATGATTTTTAACTATTTGATAAATTTGTAATTTTTCATCTTCAGGCAATTTTAATTTATCTAATAAATAATAAATATCAAAAGCACTTTCTTGCGGATGCATTACATCTCTTAAGTTTTCTTGTTTTGTTATATCATGTAAAAGTGCTGCAATTTTTAGCGTAAATTTATCTTTATCCGACAGATTTTGGTATCTTGGATTATTCATAACTTCTTGCAAAACTTTTAATGAATGCACATCTAATGTGTAATCATGTGTAGCGTGTTGTTTTTTGCCTATTTCTGTAATAAATTCAGGGAATGCCTTAATTATATCATTGATTTCTTTACTTAATTGTGGCTCTCCATTAATTGAAACAGTATTATTTTCGCTAAATTTTTTAACCAAAGGACGCATTTGCTCTATTATTCGTTTTAAATTAACATCATCAATTTTTGCTAATTCTACCCCATTATTTAGATTTACGGGATAGCCATTCATAAAATATCTGCCTTCATTTGAAATAATTTCAAAACCAAAGTAGTTACAAACAATATTTCGTTGTTCTTTTGTTAATGGTTTTAAAATTTGTGAAATATCAGAAACAAATTGTTTTCTTGGATATGTCAAATCTATTTTAAAGTTTGGATTTTCAAAATCAAAATTTCTAAAACTACTGTTTGGCGCTTCAATCGAGCTTAAAGCTCCATAAAAATTAGCTTTTATCTCAGGGGTAAGTTCATTGGTTGAAATACCGATTGATTTAACAAGCCTTGGCAATAGCGAACAATATTCTTCTTTGTTTTTTGGAATAATTCCGCAATTAGCAATTTCTAAATAATCTATATTAGTATTGAACAAGTTTGTATTTTCTTTAATTAAATCTTTTAAAAGCATTCTTTTTTGTGCGATTGTTAAACTTTCGAATGATTTTATACCCTCGTATCTTTGAAGTATTCTGATTGTACTGCCATTTAGTTGTCTATCATTAAGACTCGGTATATAAAAATATTTTTGCGCTTTTTTCAATTCTTTTGGACTTAATTTTGACAAAGCAACTAAATCTTCACCATTGAATTGAGAATAGTCTCCTCTGTCCGGTATAAATGCAAGTTTTTTTGCAGTTTCCAGCTCGTTTAACGATAAAGTTGTAAGTTTTTCTATGTCATGAGTGTTTAATTCAATTCTTCCTTCAATTTTAAATAAATCCCTTATGCTATCAAGATTTTCTTTAGGTAGTTTTGCAAGAGCTTTTATTGTATCTAAATTAAACTGACTAAATGTCGGTCTTTCAGGGACTTTTATTAATGTAATTGCTTTATTTAATTCATTATCAGAAAGTTTCAACAAGGATACAATTTCATCATGATTAAAGTTTGTTCTTTCTTCAATGCTAAAATTAAAGAATTTTTCTAACTTTTCAAATCTTTCTTTTGGTAGTTTTGCAAGAGTGATAATTTCATCTATGCTAAATTGCTCTCTTTGCTCGTTATATCTTCCATCTTCAAGTACAGAAGCTATATATGGCACTTTTTTTAGTTCATCGTCAGTTAAATTTTCAGTTAATTTTTTAAGCCCTGCGCCATTAAACTTTCTTCCTTGAATATTTACAATTTCTTTTGACCTGTTAAAATCGGTATCTGATAGCGTTAATAATTCTTTTATATCTTTGCCTCCAAAAGAACTGTTAGCTAAAAGCCCTCTTTTTTGCGCAACTTCAATTTCATCATCGCTTAATTTAGCAAGCTCCAGAAGACTATCCACGTTAAATTGATATTCTCTATCTTTAATAAACAATAATTTTTTTGCTCTTTGGAATTCTATATCATCTAAATCAACAAGCTCTGCAATATCATTAGCACTAAGTTGACTATCTTTACCCCTTTGAGGCAGATACATAAGCTCTTTTGCTTTTTCCCAATTTTCATTTGAAATTTTTGCATATTCAGCAATAGAGCTTCCATCTAGTTTATAATCTTCAAATGGAGCTTGCATAGTCAATAAACCACGATCAAAAATCGCCTTCATTTGTTGCTCATCTAATTCGGATAATGCGCTTAATTCTCTGATATTAAATTGATTTTCACCTCTTTGTGCAACATACATTAAACCATTTTTTTCTAGTAAATCAAGTTTCTCGGGTTTAATATGTGCAAAATTAAGTATTAAATCATTATATAATTGTTGACTTTCAGGTCTTCCTTCTATATATAAATATTTTTTAAGGAATTTTGCCTGATTATCATCAAAATATCTAAAAATATAAGAAATATCGTCCGAATATACTGTTTTATTATACTTTAAAAGTTCATCCAATAGTTCATACTTTGCTTCTGAATGTTTTGCAAACATTAGTTCTATCAAAGGTTTTTGCTCAAATATTCCTGCACTATAATATTGGTCTAATACATATTTTCCTTTATCGTTTTTTATTGATAGAAGTTTTTGAGCTAATTCAAGCTCTTTATCTGTTGCTTCATTGATAAAATTATCACTTTTGTGATACCTAAAATGATTGTATTCATCACTTAGCAAGAAATTATATTTTTTCTCAAGGTGTTCTGCTTCATCTATTGGACATTTTGAGAATTTTTCAATAACTTCTTTTATTTTACTAGCGGATAATTTATTTTGCCTATTTCTTTTTATAACATTATCTATATATTCTAAATTTTCTGTTGGCATATCAAGCGCAATTTGCTTAAGCTCATCAATTTTAAATTGCTCAAAGTGTTCTAATTCAGGAATGTTTAAAAACTTTTTAAATGTTTCTATTTGGCTGCTATTTAGTTCTGTAATTGCACCTATAATATTATGGGGTAAATAAGGTCTATCTTTGGGCTGATTTAATAGTATTTCGCTTAATTGTGATAATTTTTCCTTGTCTAATTTAGATGCATTTAAAAAGTCGTCTGCATCCATTTGGTAGTGAGATGAAGGTATTTCAGGTATTGTTGATATTACATCAAGATTTATTAAATTCCTTAATATTGCAGCTTTTTCATCATCACACATATCTAAGATTTCAGGTATTTTGTATAAATAAAAATTGCCTTTTGAATTCGCAAAAGATTTATCAAGTGCTATTAGAAAATCGTATTTTTCTTGCGAAAATTCTCTTGCAGCTTTCTTAATAAAGTCATCGGAATATCTTCCGTCACTCTTGCCCCATCTTCCTGCAACTATTTTTTCTAATTCATCAATTCTTGCTTTTTGTATTTCTTCACTTTGAATATGAGCTATTGGGTTTAAATCTGCACTATCAATTTTAGCAGTTGTACTTGTGTCAATATCAGTTGCATCAACGCTTTTAATATCTATATTGTCTGCATGATGAATATCATCTGCTTGCACTTGAATAGGACTTTCTGGTTTTGTCTTTATATCAGAATCCGGTGCTTGTATCTTAGGAGCATTTGGTGCATTATTTTGAAATATTTTGTTGCTGATTTTTTTACCTAATTTACCTGCCATTCTAAAGCCGCCACCAATTATAGGTGACATTATTAAACCACCAATAAAACCTTCAAAAGCGGACTTTGCAACATCTTCAGCACTTTTTCCTTCAAGCGTTGCCCTTGTTGCGTTATCTGCAGTTCCGCCTAAAGCACCGTCAAGTGCCATACCAGCACCAAGTGCGATGGCTCTTTTGCCTATTGTACCACCTGTAACATCAATACTTTGATTTAATAATATTGATTTTAATGTGGTTTTAGCACCAGCTTCTAATACATCGCCAGAAATACCAAGACCCAGCTTTAGACCTATTGTCTTAGTTAAATTAGAACCTAATCCATTTGTAATAGGTGCTAATAATCCATTTATACCGCCTGTTGCAATATCATACAATAAATTTTTATTATCATATTCTCTATTATTAGCTTTTGCACCAAAATATTTACCGCCCGCTTTTATACCTGCACCTGCTAAAAAAGATAAACCAAGCGCAATGGGTAAACCTAAGCCTCCTGTTGCAAAACTAAAAACACCAACCGCAAAGATACTTGAAACAATGTCTGCCACCGCATCGACACAAACAGTTTGCCCATCTTGATATTTTGTTAATATTTCTTTTGCTTCTTCGCTTTTTATTTCGCCTTGTTCAAGTTTTCTAAGAGTTTTTTCAACATAATTTGAGCCGGATTTCATGTGAAAAAAGTTTTTAATTGCGTCCCAACTTTTTCCTGTAAGTCCTTGTTGTTCTTTAGTTTTTTCAAACTCACTAAAAAGCTCACTTGTGCTTTCTGTTCTTGTATTTCCAAGTTCAATTTTATCGGTTTCATTATGCAGTAAAAACGGATTTGGATTTGACCCCTGTTGTTCAATTCTTTGTTGAAGCGCAGGAGATATTATTCCATTTTTAAAATTAACGTTGTTAAGTTCCGACATTTTACCAAACCTATAATAAAAATTCAGCAGTATGCAAAAATAGCACTATATAGTGAATATACCCATTTTTATAATTTTGTAACAAATAATAATTGCAAAATAAAAGAGAGTACCTAATCGATACTCTCTTTTATGGTGGGCCATCCTAGGACGAGAGCCCCAAGGGAGCCTTGGCGACCTTGTGCGCTTACGCACTTTTATCTCACCCTTATCAGACCTCTCGCGAAATCGGCAATTCAATTGTAAAGAAAAATTACAAGGTTTGTGTTTGTGAATTTAGAGTGACAAAAATATAAGCCGTCATGCTGAACTCGTTTCAGCATCTGTAATTTAACGACCGGTTTGTTTTGTACGGATACTTTGATTATTTTAGGCAGCCTGCTCTGCGAGGGCGTTTTCGGGTCGGAAAATTACGATAACCCGCAAAAATCAAACTGCCGAAATGGACTTTTTTCGGACTGTACGGATAGTTTGATT
>CALVAA010000016.1 GCA_944325315.1 Candidatus Gastranaerophilales bacterium | reverse complement strand
GCGGCAACTCTTTTGAACGGAGAACGCATAATTATGAATATTGAAGATGTAAAAAATGTTTTGGATGCTGCGCCTGGTGCAAAAGTAATTGCAAGTCATTTAGATACAGTCAGCCATCTTTCTGTTACAAGAGAAGATTTAAAAGAATTTAAAACTAAAAATAATATTGGTAATCTGTTAATCCCTGATGATGGAGAAACGCTTGATTTTATAGGCAATAATTAAAATTTTATACTAATGAAGTTGCTCAACCCAAGGTCGGAAAAATTTTCCCGACCTTGTTTCAAATTCTCAAACCTTATGATATTTTTGTGAAAATTTGCGGAACTGGACTATTCCGAAATAATCAAATTATCCGTACAGTTCAAATTTGGTGCGTATCTCACTGATAATATACAAATCTCAATCTATCCGTACAGTCCAGAAAAAGTCCAGTTTTCCAGTTTGATTTTTTTGGTAAACTTAATTTTTCCGACCCGAAAACGCCCACACAAAGCCAACTTTACCAAAATAATCTATCTAACCGTACAAATCAACCTGGACAAAAAACTACAATGGTATAAAATTTTTAAGCATACAAACAAAAAAGCCTCAGTTGAGGCTTTTAAAATTAGGAGGAAGTGGGATTCGAACCCACGGAACACTCGCATGTTCGACGGTTTTCAAGACCGCTCCGATCAACCACTCCGGCATTCCTCCGAAAGTTACTTTACCATAATATAATAAACATAATATTAAGTAAAGAACTTTTTATATACTATTTTCCTGAAGGAGAATTCAGTGCTTTTACCACTTTATCAGTTATATCGATTCCTCCGAAAAAGATAACAGATTTTTCAACAACAGTATCGATTTTGTTTGAAATTGCCACTTGTTTTATAGCATTTTTAATTGCAGTGTCAATTTCAGCTTCTTTTTTCTCTTTAAGTTTCAAATAAGCATCTTGTCTTTTTGAAAGCTCTCTTGCCATTGATTCTTCAAAATTTTTGCGCTCAAGAGGCGTTGAAAGTTTTTTATATTCTCTTTCTTTATCAAGTGTATATCTTTGAATTTCTGCATACTTATCTGAAATTTCATCGCTAAGTGTTTTCACTTTTGAATAGTTATCAACAACCTTATCAAAATCCACTACACCAATAACTTCAGCACTTGCGCTTGCAAAAACAAAAGAAGTCATTACCATTGCTAAAGCTAATATTTTTTTCATACCAATCTCCTTTTTTTAAAAATTATATCACAAATTAATTTTATTTAGTATAATTTTAACAAAGGACCAATTTGTAATATAAGAAGTTTATTATGAGTAGAAATTATCAAAAAAGAAGTTCAAAGGAATATAATCTTTTCAGAGGTATTTTTCAATGGATTACCTGCACATTGGTTTATGGAATGTACTATCGAATTGCTTTTAATTTAAAAGTTGAAGGTAGAGAAAATGTTCCAAAGAAAGGTTTTTTTATAGTAGCCTCAAACCATGTAAGCGCAATAGATCCGTTTTTAGTAATATATGCAATTCAAAGAAATGTTGCCTACATGGCAAAAGTTGAACTGTTTAAAAATCCTGTTGCAAGGTTCTTTTTAAATATTCTTGGCGCTTTTGCGGTTGACAGAGCAAAACTGTCTGTTTCAACAATCAAAACCGTTATAGGGCTAAAGCAAACAAATTGGTGTTTAGGCATATTCCCGCAAGGAACAAGAGAAACCGAAGGAAATATGGACAACATCAACAAAGGCTTTGCCAGTTTTGCAAAAACTCTTAAATGCGACATACTCCCGGTTGCAATAACAGGCATGACAAAAGACCAAAGAAAAATCTTTAGAGGCAAGATGAAAATTAAAATCGGAAAGCCTATTCCCTACAACAACAATATTGATGAAATGATGGTTCTTTGGAGTAAAACAGTAGCGCAATTGTCGGAAGGGATGAGATGATGAACATTAAAAAAATTAACTTTGCTCAAAGAAAAGCTAAGGATTTTAATATTCTGACAAGGTTATACCAATACTATGCGCTATATATTCTTTTTCTGCCGTTTATAGGCAATATTTTCTACAAATTCAAAATAACAAGAAATAAAAATCTTGAAAAAAAACCATACATCATAGCAGCAAACCACATATCTTATATGGATGTTTTTATATTAAATTATGCAGTAAAAAGACCGCTTGCATACATGGCAAAACAAGAACTTTTTAAAACTGACACATGGGCACAAAGATGGGTTACAAAAAACGTTCTAAGACTTGGAGGTTTTGCCGTTAACAGAGAAAAAGTGCAACTTTCAACAATCAAAACAGTAAAAGAAGTATTCAAAGCCAAATTTAATCTTTGTATTTTTCCGCAAGGCGGCATTAGAAAAAACAAGGTTATTGAAAATATCAACCCGGGATTTATATATTTTGCAAAAACAAATAAAATTGATATTTTACCTGTTGCTATATCAGGCCTCGAAAGCTACAATTGGAAACTTTTCAAAAGACAAAAAGTCACAATTACAATCGGAGATGCCATATCATACAAGCTTGACGAACAGGAAATAGTAAACCAATGGTGCAAACAAATTGCGCAATTAAGCGGGTATGAAAACAAAAATATTTCACAGTAGCAATTTTTTTTATTCTACAGTTTTATATAAAAGGATTATTACTTTTATATCAGGTATCAAATTTGTTTATAAACGGTAATTACAGCGCTTTAGCTGAAATTGTAAATCACATTAACAACCCAAACAATAAAATGGGGGTTTTGATTGAAGAAATCCCTGCTGATTTAGGGCGCTCATATGAAGGCTATAAAAGAGGCGGATTAATTGAAGGAAGCGAAAAACTAAGAAAAGAAGTTATGGCGGCAATTGTTTGGCTTTTTGGTATCCCCTTTTTTAACAAAGCCGGCAACATTTTCTGTGAAAAAGTACTAAAGATTCCTATGGATATTGATCTATCCAACACAAAAGAAGGAAACAATTCAATTTTGGATTCAATCAATTATCTAAAAACAAACAAAAACCCAAAAAACCTTGACGTTAGCGAGCTTAAAAAATATCAAACAGGAAAAATCCAAGAAAAAATTAAAAATTTATCAACCGAAGCAATTCTAAAAAGAATCAAAAGTGCAAAAACAATAACAATCTTAGCCTCACTTGTAATAAATTGCGGCTTAATGGGTATTGTCTTACCTAAAATAAACCAAAAAATTACAGAAAAAAAACTATCCAAGAATAATGTTTCAAAAACAATGCTCAAAGAACAATCAATTGACAAATATATTGATTCATTCAAGAACAATAAACAAAATTTAAACTTTAAGGGAAATATTATAAGTTTACTTCAAAATTACGCCTACAAACTTGAAAACAACAACAGAACAAGATTGGTTTCCACAGACGTTCCAATGATTACAGGCAGGGCTGCAACATCAAGAAATAAATATGAAGCATTAGAATTCATTCTAATGGATGGCGGGAGCATATTTTTCTATAATTACAGTCTTGGCCTTGTTCAAAAAATGTTAAGAAAAATTTTCCCAACCCCCGATATTAATCCCAAAATTGCGGAAGATATTTCAAAACTAAATCCCAAAACAATAGAAGATGCTATTAAAGATATAAATAAAAACAGTAACATTGAAAGCCTATTTAAAGATAAAAATTTAAAAGATAAGTACTATAAAATCGGAACATTTAACAAATATGGAAAAATCAATCGCTTTGTCAAAGATGAGGATTTAAAACAAATTGACAAGAGCGTAGTCAGCCTTTTGGAAAAAATAAGCTCGAATGAGTCAATTTTCAAAGAGGGAAAAATTGACCAAAACGAGCTTCAAAAGTTTATTAAAAGAATAAATAAAACAAATGCGCTTTATATGATAGCCGGCTTTGTCGTAAGCATTTTAGGACTTGCTTCAATTATGCCAAAGCTTACCTTTTGGATTACAAAAAAAATAACAGGCAAGAATACTTTTGCAGGAATTACAAATTATAACAACAATGAGAAAAAATAAATATTAATATTTATTAAATTCGTATATACTGTTTTGCAATTTAGTATTTAAAAAAAACTTTAATTAAACATAAGGAAAAAGTGTGTATAGTTAGTGGGTTTAATATGAGTTTTTTAGAATGTCAATTTGATGTTATAAACAACGAAAATGAAGACAAGACCGTTTTTTGTCAAAAGAACTTTGTAAGTAAGATTCCCGCTTTAAGTAATGCTTCCTGTAAAAATGTAAAAAAGAAGACCGTACCGTATAACAATTTTTACATCTATGATAGAGCAAATGAAAACTTGGCAGTAACTTCACCTGCAAAATTCATTTCTAAATATTTAAATAAAGATGTCTTGAATGCGGCAGTTAAAAATAATCCTGTAATTTTTAAAATTTTAGATGAATTTTCGCTTGAAAAAAAGTATGTTATCAATAATGCAAGTTCGATTATAATGTCACATTTGATTCCGGTTGCCAAAACCGCAAAAAATATATATTTTAAAAGTAATACTAAAAAAAATGACAATGATATGAATCATCTGATTCAAGCTGCATTGTTACACGACATTGGAAAAATTTTTATTCCTTCTGAAATTTTAAACAAAAAAGGCAAACTGACACCCAAAGAAAGAAGAATTGTTGAACAACACAACAAACTTGGATTTGAAATTTTAAAAACAACCGACCTGTCGCCGAAAGTAGCAAAACTTGCTCTTGAGCACCATGATTACGAAAAAAACATTTTAAGAACTCCGCTAAATCAAATCTTAACCGTAGCGGATATTTACTGTGCACTCAGAGAAAAACGGCCGTACAAAAAATCTTTCGGCAGTGTTAATGCAAAAGCTATTTTATATGAAATGGCAGTCAAAGGAATGTTTGATATAAAATATATAAGCTATATTTAGCTTATTTTTAAAACTTGTTTTCTGTTTTTTCCTTTAACATATGAAATATGCACCCATTTATCGTATTCATTTATGAGTTGGTCAAAGTCGATATTGTAGGTTTTAATTTTTTCTATTATTTGAAAAGGGGTCATACCATTTATTATAAAATCAGCCGCTTGACCGTAAAGGTGTTGACTATTAGATACTCCGCCCGTGAGTCTGTTCACCCGGGTACTCCTATAACCCGAAGTTATTACAACAGGCTTATTTAATTTATCCCTTAAAGGCTGCAAGCAGTAGAAGATTAAATCCAATAAGTTATCGAGTGAGTTTATATCCGGCATATTATTGATATTATATTTTGATGCTGTATCTGATTTAATCAACTCCGAAATTGTAAAATTTAAACTCATTTAATCTTTTCCTCAATTTTTGCTATACTTATCTCCAACTGTGCTTGCTTTTGCATCACATACTGCAAATCCTGAGCAGTTTTATCAATTTTTTGAAGCTGTATTCCAAGACCAACAAAACCGCTAATAATCAAAACGCCAAACGCACTCAAAAAAGTGTACAAAAAGGTTCTCGCTTTTCTTTGATTTTCATACAAAGTATTAACCTTATCAACAAAACTGATATGCCCGTCTGACTGATTATAACCGCCAAAAAAGAAACAATGCATATCCTTACAATTTTTAATCAAATCGTCAAACTCTTTTTTAAAATTTTCGATTTCTCTTTTCAAAAGCATATGATGTTCTCTACACTTATCAGGCTGTTCAGGCATTCCATCTCTCCTTTTTAAAAATCCTTTGATACCAATACACAAAAAACCGCATCAAATTTGCAATCACTCCATTTACACCTTCTTTAAGCAATACGAAATAAAAAATATCTGTCGATAACCTCAAATCCCCATTTACAAGTTCAGGGTTTTCAACAACATAATCATGAATTACACTTGCAGGAACATACTTACCTGTATGCGGACAACCGAAAAGCAACCAAAAAACACGAAATTTCAATGTACATCCGTCAGACCTATAACCACCGGGTATTACAAAACAAATACAATTCAAAGTACTAACAACAACCGTCACAGGACTTGTCAGATACAACGGCTTTGAATCTCTATAATCAAATCCCAATAACCTTGAAAAATCAGTATAAAAAATTTCCATCAATTATGCTCTAAAAACTTTTCAAAAAGACTGGAAAACTCCTTTTTATCTTCCAAACTAAATAAAGAATAATAATTATAACAAAGCACTATAATTCTTTCCGCTATATCGATTGCCTTAATTTTTTCTCTTGCAAATTTAATTATTTCAGCTTCAGACTGCCTTTTTTTAAAAGATTCAGCACAAGAAAAACCTTTCTTTAAAGCCTCTGCTAATGCCTCAATCGCCTCTGCCACATCAAACGGCATTATTTTCAACTCCATCAATTTTATCTATCTGTTTAACTAAAAATTCATCCAAAACTTCAAAGCCCTTATTAATGATTGGCAAGAACATATCATCAATCGAAGTTTCTGATGTTTCAATTGCTGTATTAGTGAGGTCTTTAATAAAAGCTACAGCAGCGGGTGAAATAACTTCACAATTTCTTTCGCAACATTCAAGCAAAGCTTGTTTCATTTTATCATCCATTCTTACATCCTTTCTAAAACTAACTTAAAGCACTACTATCCGCTAATAATTTTGTATAATCATTTGTTTCAAAAAACTCATCCAACTGTGTTTTACTAAATCCGAGCAAAGTTCCGACAAGGTCAATATATGGGTTTCCGCGATAAAAATTATTTGCCTTAAGCTCAATCTTTAGAGCCTTAATATCAATCTCTGATGTATGGGAATTTTCGACAAGAGCTACGACATCATCAAAATCCATCCCCTTTGCCTTGTAAATAGCTCTTTCAACATCAGCAGCAGTAAGGTTAAGCATAGATAATCTCAAAGCCTCCTTTTCACTCTGCTCCAAAATATACTCTTCAGTATCTGCAAACACAAACTCATTACTTTTATCTGACAAAACTATCGGTCTTGTTGTCTGTTTTATATCCAAATTTTTATACTGCGGCATAAAATCAAGCGTATTTACAAGCTTTTGATAATCACTATCCGCCAACACGATTTTTGAACCGCTTTCAATATAATAATTAACTGTCATAATTAATTCTCCCTAAATCTTACAACCGACTTTCTTTTCCAAGCCACACACACTAACTCTGTGCCTCGCCTTTTGCATAAATGAATCTAATAGAACTAATATTAGTCCGTGCATAATCTATAGTAACAGTAGCATCTTTACTTACGGGCAAATAACAACTAATTCCTCCAGACGCAGGTGTCCGCTGTGTCACTGATATACTATTTGAATTTATTGTTATATACCCGGAGCTTGTTGTACTGCCACTCACACAAAACCAACCGTCAGCAGGAGCGGTATATGATGAAAGCTGACCAGCATTTGCTATATCCACCGACTCATTTGACGGGAAAGAAAAAGAAGTAACGACTGTTTTACCATCCGAGCTAAAATTAGAAGCATTCAAATTCAATTTGGTGTCGCATTTTTGATTAACAGAATCTATCAATAAAAATTTGTCATAATTATCACTAATATACCCGTTAATATCAACTATTGCAGCATATTTTTCAAGGATTGTGTTTAAATTTTGTTGTGTTTGTTGTGCATTTAACTCACAAGAAACCGCTTTTGAATTTATTTGTTCCATTAAATCCTGCGGCGTGGTATCCGAAGCTTCATCAACTTTAACACAAAGAGCAATTTTTCTTGAAACTATCTGAACCAATCTTGTAAGGTAATCGAACGAATATTCAAGCGCCGATAAATTTAAAAGGGAACTATTGTTGTATTGGGTTTCTTGTGAGATAGGCAAAGAAAGCTCAATTGAAATTTTCTGCTCGTCTGTTAAAATCCCATAAGAAGATCCTAGCAATGGAAAGGTAATAAAACTCCCATTAGGATTCTTTATTTCATTAATTGAATAATCAACATTTAAAACAAGCGGCAATTGAACACTGTTTTCATTAAAAAGCGTAACTTTTAATTGTTCTTCATTGTCTATATAGAAATCAAAATCAAAAGTTGTTGTACTATTGTTTCCGCAATAGTTGTTAACCGGTAAAATATCGTAAATCAAAGCTAAAATCTCCTTTTATAAAATAAAACAGTTTAAAATCTAAAGTTTTAGATAAAGTTACAGTTTTGAAACCTGATTTTTCAAGCCAATTCAGTGCTTTAAAATTAGATTTATAAATATAGTTGAATAAAAAATCATATTCTTTTTTATAAAAATTCAACATGTATTTTACATATCTGTATACACAAATACGGTTAGTGTAAAGTTTGTTTGTTGTAAGAAGCCAAATCTGACCCACTTTTAAATCATTAAAAAACACATCTTTGACTCCGCCCATTGCAAGCGGAAAGTCATTTTCCAAAGCAAGAAAATTTGCATTAAGATTCATAGTGCAAAGCTTTAAAAATTCCTTTTTATCCTTGACGGTTTTAATGACTTCTTTTTTGTCTTCTTTTCTCAGATTGTCATAAAATAATTCAAAATATTTTCTCTCGGGCCTTATAATCCTTTTCATTGTGCTTCAACTTCCTGAAGAGAAAGCGTAGTTGAAATTGACAAAATATTAAGAGGGAGCGGAAATTTTTGAACAATTTTTACGCATTCTTGTAGTGAAGAAGAACTAAGCGGACAAAATTCAATATCTTTATCAAAAAGAAGTGAAGGATAATTGACGCTCTGATGGCTTCTTGGGCTTTGGGACAAAGTTTTATCGGAATTAACAATAAAAAAGTCCTCTCGTGAATTTAGAATTCTGATTTCAATTTTATTAATAGTCTTAAATATCCCGATAGTACCTTCGCTTTCAAGATTAAGTGTTTCAAGTTCAAAAGTATAAGGAAGCCCGATTAAAACGTTATTTGCTTCATAAGGCAAATTAACTTTACCGTTTTCATCTACAGATAATTTTTCAACCACTCCGAAATCTAACAAAGCACAAACTTCAGAATTTTTTAAATGCTCAAGTCCGGATATCGTGCTTACTTTTTCATCAAATGACTGCTTTAGGGCACAATCAAGGAAAAAAGCATCTTCCATAGATTTTACAACCCTGCTTTTAAAGCGTTCTATATATCTTACCTGCTCATTATTTACGGTTCTTTTTACAACAAAATAAGCAATATCTTCATTATCCTCACGAATTACGGCAACACTTTCAAATTCACCCGCTGTTTTATGAGTATGCCAGGCAGAAATTTTTTGTTTAGGATTATATGTTAAAGCGTTAATCGTTCCATCCGACATAACACACCAGAGTATCCTGTGAGGCTCTTTTGAATAAGCCATATCAACTATTTGTTTGCCTTCAAAAAGATGATTTGCAAAAAGAGTAAGCTCTTGCCCATCATAAGAATCCGAAAGATAATTATAGCCCAAATCTCTTACAATATTTCCGCCTGATTGCACAAACAAAACCATAGAGCCGGATATTACGGGTTTAATTTTAGATGAACCGTAATAAGATTGAATATTTGCAACAGGTGCCGGACTGGCGCAAAAAACACCGTCTGAACCGTTGACCGCCCATTCGGCATTTGATGTCATTACAATTAAATCATTCAAAGGAATTAAATGTTGAATAACATTTGCAACATTATCATAAATTGACATTGTAATCGAATCAACCGCATTTAAAGGTCTTGAAATATTAAAATTATTATTTGTTGTAGATTGGCTCGCCCAAAAGGTTTGAGGAGAAGTTTTTGAAGCGGCATAAATTTTTCTTTGTTGAAAATAACAAACACAAGAAGGATTTTGTTCTTCAAAAGGATTTGTAAAAATAGGTGCACAACTTGAAAGATCAGGCTCTATGTTGTTATCAATAAAACTTGTATTGTTTGATGTTCCGACATATCCAAATATACCGTTTACAGCTCTGTATATGTTATATTCGCTTGCGTTTTCAACGCTTGACCAGCTAATAGTAATCTTTTCGGAAGTTGTCCAATAGGCCTCCAGGTGTCCGACAACTGAAGCAATTGCACTTCTTGTGCTTTCTTCATTAGTAGTTTTATCCACAGCACAAACAACATACTGATAAGTAGTGGTATTAGAGGCAACAGAGCCGGTATAAACAGCGCTCACATTATTCGGAGGAAGTATCGAAGCTTCAAAACTTACCTCGTTAAACACCCATTCATCATTAGACAATCTTGATAATTCACAAGGAGGATAGTTTTCATGTACAAAAGTAATAACATCGGCTTGCTGCACATAATCAATATTAAATAAGTCTTCTTCGAGATACTCTGTTTCAATTTCAACAATATCACCGGAATCGTTAAGTAAATAGCCTCCGTCTTTAATTATTCTGAAATATTTATCGCCCATTTCAATTATATAATTTTGAGATAAATTAAAAATAAAAGGCACTAATCTTGTTTTTTTGTTATTATATTTTGCTTTAACCAAAAACTCTAAACCGGGCCTGTTTACAACACAGCCTTCCTGTAGTACCATACCGTTAGTTAAATTTTTCAAACCTAAAGAATATTGTTCCAAATCAACCCTGCCTTGCAAAGAAGGAGAGATGATGCCTCTTGAAAATGAATTTTGACAAATTCTAATACTCATTTTAACTCCTTGAATCTAAATATGTATTGTCATCATACAAATTTTCTCCGCCTTCTTGAGCGTTTATTACTTTTGCATGCTTTAAAATTTTTGTATATTTATCATATGCCAACTCACCCTTTTGCATACTTCCGCATATAACATTTGAAGTCAAAGAAGCAAGATAATATGCAAGTGCGGTTGTAAATTCACATGAAAAATATACTTCCTTATCTACTCTTCTTGTGTATCTTAAAACCGCATTTTCAACATCAGTTAAAATTACACAATTGCCGCTTTGAGATGATGATATACAAAATTTCCGTAATTCATAGTTTCCTTTTGAAACAATGTCTCTTGCACAAATACAATCATTCGGATATTCATAGCAATACGTATAAGGAGAGTTTTTGTTATTTTTTTCCAAAAGAGAAAGTTCCCTAAAAGCGCTTGCAAAATTCCAGTCAAAATCTTTTAAAACATAGTCTCTGGCAAGTTCATAATAATTGTTTAATAAAATTGCCCTATTATCAGAACTGTTAGCATTTTCCAACGGATTTGAAACTCCCAAAATATTAAGAGTAATATTAAAAATTTGTGCCTTTGAAATTGTCATTATTCCCCCTATTTATACCAATTTTCAGCAACTTTTTTTGTAGTACCGAGCGCATTCATTGCAGTATTAAAAAGAAGACCATTATAGCTGTTTTGGTAGTCTCTTGCTTGATTCAAATACCGGTTTGCTCTTTCAAAATAAGAACTTGCCTGCCAGTCATAATTATTTTTCAATAAATCTGCACTGCTGTTTGCAGAATCAATTGTATCTTGGTAAGAATACATACTTGTTTGAGAAGTAGCATCCAAACCGCTTGCGGCATTTCTTGCAAGCTGTTTATTTGCTTCTTGCATTCCTTGGATTTTTTCTTTTCTTGCCTCATCAATACCCTGTTGACTTACTCTTAAAGCTTCATTTTTTGCAAGATTTGCATTGTTTATAGCAGCTTGGGTTTGATATTCTATATTTTTAGCGGAAGAATTATAACCCATTATTTCTTTTGTAACACCCAAAACGCCGGAGGCAAAACTTCCGTACATAGACGGCACACACATAAGATTCTCCTTTCTTTAAAAAAATTTGCGGGTAAAATTACCCGCAAAACATATTGGAATTACATATCATGGTAGGATAATTCATTAGAAGCCACTACACCGGCCGTAATTTTTCCCGTAGTTTCGGCCGTATCTCCGGCAACAGTGTATGTTAGTTTTATATAGCCCAGATTACCTTTAGGCAAATAAGAAATAGGAAACCTTGCACCTGCTTTCAAATCCACAAGTTCAAGTTTTGATTCCGCTAAAACTTTACTTGATGTAAAATCAGAAGTATCCGAGGTTACAACTTTTACCGTTAAAGAAGTTAATTTTGAAAAATCAGAAACAGCTTGTATAATAATAGGAACAAAAGAAACATCACTTTTTCCGAATTTTACAATATTCTGTGAATCGATTGTTCCGGTTGTTATAGCCTGAGCGTCCGAAAATAAATTTTGCGTATCTAATAACATTGTTCTCTCCTTTTATTGAACTGCTTTTTCATCATCTCTAATTTGGTCTGCGCATTTAACCGGTATTCCCAAGAAAGAAACAACCGGTTTTCCTGCAAAATCAGACATTGTAAGGTTAACATTTGCTTTATTTATTGCTTGGAAATGCAAGTATGTTTCAATGGTTTCATTACAGTAAATCACTGTTTTTCCTGTTTTTGCAAAACGTGCTATTCTATGGTAAGCACTTATCATTAATTTAATTAAATCAGCAGCATCAGATCCGCTCAATTTTGTAACATCAATATTTGCAATTCTCGCACTTGAACGAAAATCTCTTACTGTCATTCCTATATCCCATTTGAAATGATCACGGTAAACTTCAAACATATTTCCATTAGCATCAGTTGCGGTTTGAGCACCTTTGTCTGTATGCAAAAAGCCCATGTAAGAACCTTTTGGATACAAAAGATGTGTGTGAAGATCGCCCCAAGTGATAAACCAAATCGATGTATTAGTAGAACCTGTGCCTCCTGCATCAATTACCCTGTAGCCGATTGAATTTTTATCATCCGATATCTTATTGTATCTTGTCGCAAGTCCGTCAAAGCCTGCAGGATTTGTTTTTTTAGAACCATAAAATATATTTTCCTGAACAGTATTATTCATTGATTCCAAAAAAGCCTGAGCTTCATTCATTCGAAATTGCGCAGTGTCTCCCTCAAGATCTGCAAGGGACTTATCTACCTGCGAATAAACTTCAAGCATACCTGTTGAATCAGTAATTTGCGTATATTCGCCTTTTGAAGATGATACACCTTGATAAAACTTTCTAAATTCAACCTCAGGCAAGCCGTTTCTTACAGTTGTTTTATGGGTTGAGCCTTCATTGCATTCTCTGACTATTGCATCTTCCAGCAAAGAATTTGATTGTGCCAAAAGACTAACAATGGCATTTGCTGCCCTACCGTTTTCGGTTTGGGCCATTTTATCTTTTAATGTAATATAAGTATTTCCAACTACTGACATTTTTCCTCCTTAATTTTTATTCTTTAGTACCGTATAGTATTTGCGCAGGCGTTAATTCTTCGACAACAGGTTTACCGCTATGGAAAAGAGTGTCTTCTTTTATAAGTTCGCCTATTTTGTAAAACATTTTTATAAGCTCAGGGTGATATATTAAACCGCTTGACTGTAATATCTGTTTCAGCTGAGGCGAGCAGAACTTGTTGTAAGCATCGTCTGCAACATTCATATATTCTCTCAGTTGAACAGAATTTGAGCTTGGAATTTCCTTATCTTCATCAAATAACTTTGAAAATCCTGCCACTTTATCTTGAAGCTTTATTGTTTCATCTTTTTCATATTCATTTTTTTGTTTTTTAGACATTTCTAAAGCTAAATCAAGCAGCATATCAAGAGATTCTTGTGAAAGATTTAATTTCTGGGCGATTGGCAAAAATTTATTCATTAGCTCATTATCCCAGCCAAACTCATTCAAAGAAGAATATTTTGAATAATCATATTTATCGGGCATACCAAATAATTTTTTTTGACTGTTGTCTGAAAGACAATTATTGTTTTGTAATACTTGTTGCATTTTTATCCTTTCTGTGTGATATAATTTATTTAGGAGAGTTTATATTTATGAAAAAAATGTTATTTTATTTTCTGTTAGTTGCTTTTATTTGCCTAAATACAACTTATGCGCTTGAATCAAATCAAAACTTCCCCCAGGCAATAAAAACTTGTATGGAATATTCCCAAACAGGAAGTATTGCTCATAACGGCGAGGTTTTTAATATATTAATTACTCTTGAAAAATCTAAAAACAAATGTGTTTATAAAGAAAAAATTTTTCAAGATAAAAACTATCAACTGTTGACTTGTAATTTTGATGAATCACAACTGCCGTTTTTATCTGACTCAATGCAAAGATTCAATAATACCTTCAAAAAAGAAATAGCAAAAAATAAAATATTTGAAGCCAAAATGACAACAAACGGAGAAATTTTCCAAAAATATCTTGCAAATCCTAAATATTGTCAAATTACTCATTCGAAGAAGTAAGAACCTTTTTATAATAATTAAGCGCCTTTTTAGGGTTAGATGAAAACATATTTATGCGTCTTTTGGTAAGGTCAATTTTATCTTGCACTTCAATTTTTTTATTGTTGTGTTCAAATTCATAGAAATCGTTTTTAATATCTTTAATAAAATCATACTTTTCTTTGTTATCTTTAAGTTTCATGACCTCAAAAGCGGCATTTATCAATGATATTTCATCTTTAAGGGAAGTTTTTTTGTAAATTTGGAACTCCCTTATAATATTAACAAAATAAGCAAGATCTTCTTTATTCAGTTTTGAAGAATTCTTTAATATATCCTTTTCGCAAAGCGGTTTTTCATTGTCTAAAATTAAATCAAACAATTTAAAAAACACATTTAAATCGCTGTCTTTAACGGAAGTTTTGGGGATATAATCATCCGGGGATGAATTTATTGAATGTTCAATATCCTTTTTAAATTCATCTATCAAAATATTTTTTGTTTTTTCATTTGATTTTTTTACACTGCAAACCCAGTTGATTGCGCTTAAACCTTTTTGATAACATTCATTTACATTTTTTTTGTCAATTGAAACAGACAAAAGAATGTTTTTAATTGCATCATTGTAAACCTCATTAGCCCAAATTAAAGATTGGTCATAACAATGTTCGTTTATTTTCGAAATTAAATCTTGTCTTTTATTTTGAATTATTTCATTTTTATCTTCAAAATTTACTTTCTTTGCAATTTTATCTGTTTCGCTATCAAACGAAATTAGCACATTTTTTGCCTGATTTATCGCATCTTTTGAAGTCAACGAAATAAAACCGTTATTTTTAGAATACAATAACTCCCAGTAGAGAAAGTCAACACTGTTAATGAATTCTAAATACTCTGTGCTTTTAATAATAGTATTGATATCCAAAATAACCTCCTAAATTACACCGAAGCGTGCCAGTAAATCTGCGCCGTATGAATCAACACCGCCCATGTTTTGAATTATTTGACTTCCTTTTGAAAGTGTTTCCATTTGCATTTGCTGATTCATTTGATTTGCACTTTGCGTACGGATTTTTTGTAATTCATCGGCAGGAACTATTTGAGTTGGACTAATATTTGCAAATGAAGCATAATCTTCTATTATTTTTTCTCCATTTAATTTAGATTTTAAAATAGGGTCAATAGCATTTGCGATATTTGAGACAAAAGTTGTAAAACGTTCCATGCTTGAAATATTGGATATTTTTTGCGCTTGAACAAGACTTGATATGAATTCAACTTCTAATTTATAATTGCTGTATTCGTCTTTCAAAGGTTCAAGTATACCGACTCTTATTTCTTCATCATATATCCAATTTAAAATTTGCCTTAAGGCATTGTGAATTTGCTCTAACAGAGGAGACAGAAGAACCATTTTTTCTTCTTTTAATTCATTAACTTCCGTGGCTGTTCTTCCGCGTTCTGCTGTTGACAGTATCATTGCAAACAAATCATTGTAAAAATGTTCTTTGATTGCCTGTTTTAACTCATCTTTTTCTTGTTTTAATTCAAGAACTCTTGGGTTAACTTCATAAACAGGACTGATTCCTCTGCCGTTTTCATCTTCTTCAATATAAGCACCCGGGACATCGGCCAATTTTTTATTTTTAAGACTTGCAGGTCCTTTGTATGTCGGACATACGATTTTTTTTACAGCTTTTGCATACTCTTTTACCATTGTCATAAGTTGTTTGACATCCGCCAATGCACAAATTCCCGGTGAATCTTGAGGATAATCAATATCTGTCGAAGCAGAACTTTCAAATACGACATAAGGAAACTTTTCAAAACCTTTTATTGATAAAAATTCATTTTTATTCGAAAGAATTACGGCAGAAATATATTTTGCGTATTTTGATGAGTGTCTTTTTGAACGATAAAACTTATTTTTTTCAACAAAATGCACAACTTCAAATAGTTTTAAAGGATTTGTTTTAGAAGATTCTATGATTTCATCGGGCACTAAAGATCCAAATTGCTCAGCGATATTTTTAGCGCTTTCCATATAAACTCTGCAAAAAGCATCCACTTTTCCTTTGTGGTCTTTTGAATAATAATAAGAGCCGATAGGTAATACTTTAAAGCTTACAATATTATCATAGTCAGGTTCAATTCCGACAGCACAAAAGCCAAATACACCCAATTGTTTGTATATTTCCGGCAAAGACTGATAAAAATTTGAGCTGTATAAGATTTGTCTTGTTAGTTCTTCTTGTCTTGCGCACCAATTTTTTAAATAATAGTCATTAGCAAGATCAATATTTGAAAAAGAAGTTTTAAACCAACGATTGGTAGGGCTTGTTGCGCCGCTCATCATTCCCGAAGAAAAATTTCTAAGCGCAATAAGAGGAGTTGAATCAAGAATTTTTTTGTTTTTTACAATCGGCTTTCTGACATTTCTTGCAATAAACTGAACGCTTCTTGGCAAAAAATAATCAGCAAGCTCTTGAAGGTCCGGTTTTATAATATTAAACACTTCTTCCATTTCGTGTTTTCTTTTTTGAAAATATTCGACTGTATAAAAAGACATTTTTATTCTCCTAAAAGAGTTTTCTTGTTCGTGTTTGTCTCATCCTCAACCCCAAAAGCAGATGTTTTTAGATTTTGTTTAAAAGTTGAAGCTTCCCTGTTTGAATTTGAATTTTTTGTAAGTGAAGCATCAGCCTCTTTTCTTTGAACAATATCCTGTGAAACAGACTCCGGGACAGATGGTGAAGAACTTTTAATAAAACACATTGTTTTCTCCTTTCATTTTTAATTAATCAAACGGCTCAAATTCCGCCTGAACAAATGAATTCATTTCTTCATCTTCAATAAGCAGAACATTTGAGCAAAAATTAAGTGCATAAATTGCCATCATTGCACAGTCGGCAAAATCCGGGCTTTCGTTATGGAGTTTCCTTAATTCTTTTTTGTCTTGAATGGCAATTAAGCCATTCGGTTTATAAATTTTTTTTATATATTCCAATTGTCTTATTGTGTTTTTATCTTTTAGCTTTAAATATCCTTTTTCGATATAATCCTTAAGAGCAAGATATCCGTCAGCTCTTGCATTGAGCGCATATTTTGAAAGAGGTTTTTTAGCTCCTCTAAAACCAATCGCGGAATTAATCATTTTTTGTATACTTACCCAAATAGGGTATCCTAAACCATCAGAGTCTATAATCAAAAGATTCGGAGACCAATTTGAATAAAGGCTTACAATTTTTCCTTTGGTAATATCAGTATCAGATTCAGACCAGCTTATCGTATTTTTTTCAAGCCAAACAGTATCGTTTTGTTGCTCAAAAAGTTTAGCAACGCACAAGTCAGCCCCCGAAGCGGATAAATCAACACTCATTATAGAATTCCCTTTGTAGTGGGTGTCTTGAGTATATTCAAGGTTATATGATTTATCGAGTGAATCTGATGAAATTAAATATTCATTATTATTTGCCATTGGATATCCAAGCCATATATGGTTATAGTCATTAATATTTGTTTGTTTTGAAATTTCGGCTTCTTTTATGATTTTTTCATCCACAAACGGGTTATCAAAATAGCAAACATTAATATGAAGGCAGTCTTTTCTTTTTGCACAAAAATTATATACGGCATCAAACCTTGTATAACGGTTCATTGTGAAAATTATAACGGAATTTTTTTTTCTTATTGTAGGAACAATAACATCCAATGTGGCTTTTGCAATCGATTGCGCTTCATCTATCCATAAAATGTCAACACCTTCAAGGCCTTTAATATTAACCTTTCCTTGTTCTCTGAATCCTTTAAAAAAAATTTTAGATTCAGTAGTTTTATCTGTCAGACAATCTCTTTTTATATCGTAGTCAAGATTGTATTGATCAATTAAATCCAAAAAAACAGTTTTTACGGATTCATCTATAGAGTTTTGAATTTCTCTTCCGCAGCATATTCTGACATGACGCATTTGAGCAATATATAATAAAAATCTTGCAACACTTTGCGTTTTTCCCGAGGCTCTGCCGCCTTCCAACAGGAAATAGCTGTAAGAATTAAAGTTACAAATAAAAGGAAAGAGCTTGGGCGGAATATTGAGTATCTTTGGGAGAATCAAAGATTCCATTAAAAGTATTCTTCTCCTATATTAAGCTTTAGTTGTTTGCCGTCTATTTGAATTTCACTCATTTTGACAACAGTCTGGCTGTTTGTTTTGTTGCTTGAATACAATCCTGCAACTTTAGCTTTATTCTCAACCGCCCTCATTGCAGCGGAAATATTAGGATTACCGTTTTTATCAAGACAACTCAAGGCAATTTTTTTTAACTCATCAAACTCTAAAAGCGCTTCTTGTATCGTGTATGGTGTATCATTATTTTTTTTGGAAGATTTTTTTGAAGTTTTAAAAGAAAATTCAGAATCATCATTCTTTTTCATTTTGTATTTTTTTAACTAAAACTTTATTGCCCCAAAAATCACAAGCGTATTGTTCGATTGCAATAATTTTCCCATCTTTTTTTATCTCTACATTTTTTCCGTATTTAAACCCGTAAGGAGCTTTATACTTTGTTTTAAAACCAAGCATTGTTGTCAGGATATCTTTTTTTAATTTTTCTTTAATTCTTACAGCACCTCCTGAATAAAAATACTGTTCAAAATAAGCTTTAGATGAAGTGTCAAAATAAGAATAAAGTGCAATTTTTTTATTACATATCGGGCAGTTTGCAATATATAGCCTTCTTGAAGCATATTTTTCACTGTCAGATAAAAACCAAATATCGCTGGCTTTAAATACACTGTTGCAATGGCGCACAGTTATACCTCCTTGTTTTCGTCAGCCTCGTTTCTCAATCAGTAAAGATGATACAAATTTGAATTGTCCGAAAATACATTTATAGAATAACACTATTTTTTAAAAAACACTCATTTTAAGCTGAATTTTTGTATTGTCGTACAAAATTTTAATGATTTTATTGATTTATTTTAATATTTAATGTAGAATTGAAACGCAAAAACTATACGCTTGTCAATGCCTTTTGCAAATTAAAAATTTTATGTTTAAATTGAATATATGGCGGGTATCGTCAAGTGGTTAAGACCTCGGATTGTGGTTCCGATATGCGTGGGTTCGAGTCCCACTACCCGCCCCATTTTAAACATTTTTCCAGTATTTCATCTTATAGAATACTGGAAATAATTCTATTTTAAGGGTTTCGCCATTATATGACAGGGTTCGGACGCATGTTTGGATAATTTCTCTTTTTATCTCCGGTAATGCTAACCTGAACAGTTCCGGCAGTTGGTTGCAAAAGCTCATTATAAGATTTAATCACGCATATATAAATTTTATGATAAAATTAAAACAAGCATCATTCAAAACGTTAAGAACATATAGAATTTAATTTTTCACATAAACAATGTTTAAAAATAAAAAAGTAAAACCATTTATCGAATTTAATATTACGGAAAAATGTAACTACTGTTGCGATTATTGCTCACAAGGCCACTTAAACAAAAAATATCCGAATCAATTAAACAATGCAACAGATGAAGTTATAGAAGGTCTTATAAAATTTATAAAAGAATTAGGCCAAGATTATGAGGTAAATTTAATAGGGGGAGAACCTTTTTGTCATCCAAGGCTCATTGAAACCGCAAAAGCAATAGCCGGCCTTGGAAACAAAATTATGCTAATAACCAATATGTCAGCATCTCCTTTGTTATATAAACAATTTATCGAAGCCACAAACAACAAGTTGCATCTAATACACGGAGCATTGCATATAGCACAGGTAAAAAATCTCGACAAAAACATTCAAAACATTATTGAAGTTAAAAAATTAATAAATCCGAATACTATTTTCAGAATATGTTCGGTTGTTGAAGAAGACACCTTTGAAACACTAAAATATATTGAATCAAAATTAAAAAAAGAAGAAATTGAATTTATTTTCTTGCGTTGCTTAAAAAGCAACGGGCGTTATTCATATTATTCAAAACAAATTGAAGATTATATAAGACCTAAAGAGCACCAATACAACAGAGATATTATAACAAACAAACAGACAGACACTTCAAAAGTAATGTGTTTTGCGGGATATAAAATTTTACATATAAACACAAAAGGAGATGTCTTAAGATGCTGGTCAAAGCAATCAAAAAATAACTTTGAATATTTTGGAAATGTAAAAGAAGTTAACAAGATTAAACTGTTTAAAAAGGCGATGCCCTGCTTTGCCAAAAACTGCAATTGCAACCATCCTACTACACAAAACGGTTATTATTACAGCATATTTGCTCCTTTATACAGGCTTATTTACAAATAAAATTTACATTTATATACAAACATAAATAAAAAATTTTTTATGATATTATTAAATAAACAAAAGAGGTACGGTTTTGGGGACAAAAGTAAGCGTAATAATTCCTGTGTACAATACGGAAGTTTATCTCAATAACTGTCTAGACAGCATAATAAATCAAACCCATAAAGATTTGGAAATTATATGCATAAATGACGGTTCAAGCGATAAATCGGGGGCTATTCTTGAAAATTTCAAACAAAAAGACGACAGGATTATTATAATAAACCAAAACAACCAAGGACAATCAAGCGCAAGAAACAAAGGGCTGGATATAGCTAAAGGCGATTACATTCTTTTTGTAGACAGCGATGATAGAATTGACGTTGATTTTGTTGAAAAAATGTTATCATGCCAAAGCCAAACGCAAAGCGATATTGTAGCGGCATCAATTTTAAGAGTCGGAAAAAATTTAACTAAAAAAAGGTTGTTCTATGACACCATTCAAACAGCATCCGACCTGAAGGAAAAATTTAAAATTTGTAATTTACCAAAATGTTGTTATGTGTGTGCTAAACTATATAAAAAAGAATTATTTAACAATTTAAGATTTGAAGAAAACGTATTTTTTGAAGATATTATATTTCTTCCTAAAATTCTTGAAAAATCCAACATTTTATCCACAGTAAACAACACAAACTACTACTATACAATCAATCCTAATTCAACAGTTAAAAAAATTCCGGATAAGAAAAAACAAAAAGATGCATACAATGCTAAAAAATTCTTTATCCAATTTGCAAAAGAAAAAGGCATTGACCTTTCAAAAAAGGATAAAACAATTGTAAAATCAATAAAATATTTTTTTAATATTCCGCTCATTAAAACAAAAGAATATGAAAACAATCAAACAAGTTATTTATTCGGATTAGTTCCAATCTTCAAAAAAACAAACAAACTTCCGGTTATAAAAGAAAACACCTTTTTTGTTTGGGAGCCTTGTTCAAAATCTCATTCCGAGGTAGTTCCCGGTTATTGCAAATATTTACTTGATTTAGGTTACCATGTAAGCGTATTTGTTAACCCCGACAGAATAAAAGAAGGTCTTTTTTGCCGTTTTAAAGATAAAAATTTAAGTATTAACTCCTTAAGCCAAAAAGAAACAAAACGGTTTTTCAAAGATACTCCTTTTGATAAAAATATTAAAGGCGTAATGGTTACAACAGTCGGTAAAATTTGTGATTGCATACATTATGACCAAGCATACAACAGTTTCTTTTTTAATGTTGAAAGAAATAAAATCCTTATGGTTGAACATGAGTCTCTTGCTTCAATCGATAAAGGAACTTGGAAGGAAGATATTATCACTCTTAGAAAACTAAACTACAAAAACGCAAAAAGCACCGTGGTAAATCCTCACTATTTTGGTGATATCAAAATCAGTCAAAAAAATAAAACTATTACAAATTTTATTTCAATAGGCGCACTAAAAGCAAACAAGCTTGACTCAAACATAATTATTGAAGCAGCTCAAAAATTAGTCAACAAAAACATTACAAATTTCAAAATTACAATAGTCGGAAAAGGTAATTTAAAACATCTCCCCAAACAACTGAGAAAATACTTTGATATTAAAGGAAGATTACCCTTTAATAAAATGTATGACGAAATTGAAAAAGCGGATTTTATGCTTAGCGCATATTCAAAAAACAATCCAAAGCACCAAAGATACAACACTACAGGCACAAGCGGCAACTTTCAGCTTGTATACGGATTTTTAAAACCTTGTATAATTTTAGAGGAATACGCCAAAATAAATGGTTTCAATAACGAAAACTCAATCCTGTACAAAGAAGATGATGATTATTATTGTGCCTTAAAAAAAGCTATAGATATGGATGAAAACGAATATCAGCAAATGCAAAACAAATTAAAAGAATACACAAATGAGCTCTATCAGGAGTCACTTCAAAACCTTAAAGGACTAATAAATGAATAAAATTCCTATCGTTTTTACATTTGATAAAAGAATTATCCCGGCTGCATCAATTGCAATTAAAAGCCTTGTTGAATCAGCGGATTGCGATACAATTTATGACATATATATACTTCACAGTGATATTGAATTAAAATATCAAAAAGAAATCAGCAAACTAACAGATAAAACAAGACATACTGTAAGCTTTAAATATGTAGATTCTAAAATATTCAAAAACTATAAAAAAAGTTCTCATTCCTGGAGTGAAATTGTATACTACAGACTTCTTATAGCAGACTATCTGCCAATGCTTGACAAGGCAATATATTCGGATTGTGATGTATTTTTCAAACAAGATTTATCTGAAGTTTATAATGTTAACATTGAAAACTACGAAATTGCGGCAGTTGCTGCAGAAAAAAACACAAAAGATGCTATAGGACACAAATACTTTCCTGAAAATCAAAATGAATTTATTTATTGGTCAGGTTTTTTAGTTTTAAACTGCAAAAAAATAAGAGAAGAAAATTATTTTGAAAAATTCCAAACAACTGCACTAAAATTTAAAGACAGGTTAAGATTTTTCGATTTAGATGTTATAAATATAACATGCAACAACATTTTCTCCCTGCCTTTTAAATACTGCACGCTTGAATCGGTGTACGAGTACAGTGATATTGAAAAATCAAAAGATTATAAATATTTAAAAGAAGTTTACACAAAAGAAGAATTAAATGAAGCAAAAAATCACCCGGCAATCATACACTACGCAGGAGAATTAGGAAAACCATGGAGAAGAAAAAAAATTCCCGCTTACTATAAAAAAATGATTATCGAACTGCCGCACGGGTTAAAAAAATTTACATTTAGAGATTTTAGAAAAAGACTTTTCAGTAAACTATAGGAGATAAAATGCCATTCGAATTTGAAAGACAAGAAATTGAAGATGTAATTCTTATAAAACCAAAAGTATTTGGTGACAATCGTGGTTTTTTTATGGAAAGCTACAAAAAAAGCGATTTTTTTAACAACGGTATTTTTACTGAATTTAATCAGGATAATCATTCGAAATCAGCCGAGCATGTATTAAGAGGTCTGCACTACCAGGCAAAACCACACGGACAGGCTAAATTGGTAAGATGTTCCAAAGGAAAAATTTATGATGTTGCAGTTGACATAAGACCAAACTCAAAAACTTTCGGCAAATATATTAAAGTTGAATTATCAGAAGAAAACAAACATATGCTCTTTATTCCGGACGGATTTGCCCATGGCTTTGTTGTTTTAAGCAGCGAAGCGGAACTTTTGTACAAAGCATCAGGAGAATACAATCCTATGGCAGATAGAGGAATTTTATGGTCAGATAAAGATATAAATATCAATTGGGAAATTGACTTTGACCCTATTTTGTCAGATAAAGACAAAAATCAGCCAAAATTTAACCAAATCAACCTAAAGGAGTTAATCTAATGAATATAATGGTAACCGGAGGAGCAGGTTTTATAGGTTCTTGCTATATAAGGCATATATTAAAAAAACATCCTGATTATAAAATAATCAATCTGGATAAGCTTACCTATGCGGGAAATATTGAAAACTTAGACGATGTCAAAAACAATCCGAACTATACTTTTGTTAAGGGGGATATTTTAGACAAGAAACTTGTTCGTGATTTAATCAGTCAGGTTGATTGTGTTGTTAACTTTGCAGCAGAATCTCATGTGGATAATTCAATAAAAAATCCGGAAATTTTTGTAGAAACAAACATTAAAGGTACGCTTAATCTTCTGGAAGCATCAAAAGAGCTTAAAGTCGAAAGATTTTTACAGGTTTCAACGGATGAAGTTTACGGATCATTAGGAAAAACAGGATACTTTACGGAAACCACGCCAATCAGCCCAAACAGCCCTTATTCTGCAAGTAAAGCAGGTGCTGATATGCTCGTTAGAGCCTATTTTGAAACTTATAAAATGCCTACTTTAAACACGAGGTGCTCAAACAACTACGGTCCTTATCAATACCCGGAAAAGCTTATTCCGTTTTTTATATCAAGACTTTTGAAAAACCAAAAAGTTCCCGTTTACGGAGATGGTTTAAATGTTCGGGATTGGCTTTATGTTTATGACCACGCTGAAGCAATAGATATTGTGCTTCACAAAGGAAAAGTAGGAGAGGTTTACAATATCGGCGGGCACAATGAAAAAACAAACTTAGAAATAACAGAGCTGATACTCAACGCAATGGGAAAAGATAAAACATCAATCGAATATGTTAAAGACAGATTGGGTCATGACAGGCGTTATGCGATATCTAACGAAAAAATAACAAAAGAACTTGGCTGGATGCCTTCTATTACATTCGAAGAAGGTATCAAATTAACAATAGAATGGTACTTAAATAATCAAAATTGGATAAATTCCATAGAAAACAAGAAAGCGAGTTTTGTATAATGAAAGTGCTGATAACAGGCGCAAATGGAATGCTTGGCAAGGATTTGTGTCCTGCATTGGAAGACATAGGCTGTTTTGTAATCCCGACTGACTATGATACATTAGATATTACTGATGAAAATTTAACAATGGAGACAATTAAAAAAATTCATCCGGATTTAATAATTCATTGTGCTGCATATACAAATGTGGATAAAGCCGAAGAAGAAGCCGAAAAAGCACACCTCATAAATGCTACAGGGACTGAGAATGTTGCAAAAGCCGCTTCCTCAACAGCTGCAACAATGGTATACGTTTCAACAGACTATGTTTTCGACGGAACAAAAAATTCTCCTTATAAACCTGATGACAAAACAAATCCCATAAATGTTTACGGTAAAACAAAACTCCAAGGAGAAATCGCCGTACAAAAGTATGTTAAAAAACACTATATAGCAAGAACAAGCTGGCTATACGGTATCCATGGCAAAAATTTTGTTGAAACTATGATTTCATTAGCAAATAAAGAAGAGCTAAAAGTTGTAGACGACCAAAAAGGGTGTCCGACTTGGACAATGGAACTTGTTCAAGGGATTATTAAACTTTTAGAAAAACCGTACGGCATTTATCATATTTGCGGCTCAAATAATACAACCTGGTACGGTTTTTCTAAAGCAATATTTGAAAAAACAAATTTAAAAGTTAATTTAAAACCATGCACGACAGATGAATTTCCACGCCCCGCAAAGCGCCCTAAATATAGCGTCATGGATAATAACGGCATTGCAAGAGATTGGCAGATAGCACTTGATGATTATTTAAAACTAAGGAGCAGAAAATGAAAGGAATTGTTTTAGCAGGGGGTGCAGGCACAAGACTATATCCTAATACAATTGCTGTATCCAAGCAGTTATTGCCCGTATATGATAAACCTATGATATACTACCCGATTTCAGTCTTAATGTTGGCTGGAATCAAAGATATCTTAATTATCTCAACTCCTTATGATATAGATAACTTTAAAAAACTACTTAGAAGCGGAAAACAATTTGGAGTTAATTTTTCATATAAAACCCAGCCAAGTCCCGACGGTCTTGCGCAAGCTTTTATTCTTGGAGAAGATTTTATAGGAGATGATTGCACGGCCCTGGTTTTAGGTGATAACATATTCTACGGACCGGGTTTTTCTGCAATGCTAAAAAAAGCCTCTTTAAACGCAATTGAAAAACAAGAAGCAACCGTGTTTGCTTATCCGGTTAAAGACCCTCAAAGATTTGGCGTGGTTGAATTTAACGAAAATCAAAAAGCAATTTCAATAGAAGAAAAACCTAAAATGCCAAAATCTAATTTTGCAATAACCGGTCTCTATTTTTACGACAACAGTGTTATTAAATATGCTAAAAGCCTTAAACCTTCCAAAAGAGGGGAGCTTGAAATTACAGATTTAAACAAGATATATTTGGAAAATAATAAACTAAATGTTGAATTATTGGGAAGAGGCTTTTCCTGGTTAGATACCGGAGAACATAAAGCACTTCTTAATGCCGGACAATATATTCAAACTCTTGAAGAAAACCAAGGAATAAAAGTTGCCTGCCTTGAAGAAGTTGCTTGCAGAATGGGTTTTATTTCCAAAACGGATATAGCAAAGGAATGCTGCAAATATTTAAATAATGAATACTATTCTTATGCGCTTAATTTTAAGTTATAGTTTGCAGGGGCAAAATTCTATCTGCTACATGCGTTTTAGAATTTTAGCAAGATTAGTTACAAAAACTAAACATTATAAAAAGCATAAACTTAAATCATTTAATCTATACCCACTAAGACCCTGAAGGGAGTTCAGGGTGACAGATAGAAAAGTGGATACGGGCAAAATTAACTTTGGCTGTCATACCGGAGTTCCCGGAATTGGAATCTTTTGACAAACAGAAATTCCGGATGCGCAGCGAATTTCAGTATCTTAATAAGTGTAATTACAAAAAAGATTAAAACATGCCTTTTCTTGCAAAAAATACCGCAGCCAAAATTGCAGCAACCAAAGAAATTGCGCTTACAATCAAAAATCCGAAATGATTATTTGCAAAAGGAACACTGACATTCATTCCCCAAAAACTTGAAAACATTGTAGGAATAGCAAATATTATCGCAATAGAAGTTAAGAACTTCATCACAATATTCAAATTATTTGAAATAATAGAAGCAAAAGCATCCATCATATTTTCCAAAATGTTTCTGTGCATCTCAACCATTTCAAGAGCCTGTTTGTTTTCAATAATTACATCTTCCAATAAGTCTATATCATCTTCACTAAATTTAAATAATGAATTTTGCTTAGGATTCTGCGTAAGACGCATAATCTTTTGAAGCACAACATAGTTATCCTTAAGCGCAGTTGTAAAATAAACAAGAGATTTCTGAACTTCAAAGAGTTGAAAAAGTGCTTTATTTTTCATTGTTTTTCTCAATTCTTCTTCAATTTCTTCAGACTGTTTGTAAATGCAATTTAAATACCTTAAGTAATATTTTGTTGATCTGAACAAAATATCCAATAAAAATTTGGTCTTTTTTTGAGTATCAAAACTTGAAGAAGTGTCTTTATTAAAAGACGAAATAACTTTATTTTTCTTTGATGCAACAGTTATAAAACCTCTGCCTGTGATAATAATACCCAAAGGCAAAGTATCATAAGCGCCTTCATCTTCCATCATGGGAATGTTTGTAATTATTAATACACAATCATCCTCAATTTCTATACGTGAACGCTCGTCAACGTCCAAAGAATTTCTTAAAAAACTTTCATCTAAATTTAAAATCAAAGATACTTTTTGAATTTCGTCATAAGTAGGGTTAATAAGATTAAACCAAGAACCGCTCTGCGCTTCATTAATCCCTAATTCAACGAGTTTATTATCACAGGTTTTTAAAATCTCTATCATGACAATGCCTTTATCGGGCTACATCTTTATTAAACAACACATTTAATAATATGTAAATACAAAAAAGAAACCTCTTTTAAAGAGGTTAATTAACACACACAAAACCAATTTGAAATTTTTATTATGCTATTGAAGGCCTAGGCTCTTTAGCTAATTTTTGAGCCAACATATTCTTCTTAGCCATTTGAGCGGCAACAACTTTTCTTGCTGCTTCAGCCATACGTTCTTTTTTAGATTTTACCGATTTCATTTTTGTATATTGAATATTCATTGATATTGCTTTTGTGCAGATGTCTCTGAGTGCTTGTTGAATTCTAAATGCTTCCATATGTGCATTTGCATAATCATTCATTGTTTCAAGCATCTTGTTCGGATCAATCATTGAACTTTGAATAACTGCATTATCAACTTTTAAGCTTTGATATTTTTTTACTAATGCTTTATCTAATTTATCTTGAGCACCAACTGCCATTGAAAATTCCTCAATTATCTCTCATAAATCAATAAAGTATTTTTCAATCAAAATATTTACAAAAACCACTCATTTACTTAATAAAAGTTAATAATTAGCAAATATCACGATATTCTTCAATTTTAGGCATGTTTTTATTAAATATTTTTAATATTTTTTCTGTTTTTTTATAATTTTTCAAAGTTTTATTATAACAAGTTAAAGTTTCAGTATAATCCATTTCCATATCAAAAAGTCTTTTTTTAAGCTCAAATGCCCTGTCACAGTCGCATTGCGATTTAGCACATTTTATATCTTCATTCAGTTTTTTTAATTTATCAACATAAACAGGCAATTTATGAAAATTTTTAATTCCTTCATTCCTTAAAAGCACAAGTGTAACAGAAAAAACAAACAATGATATAAAAATATAGAACAAATACATAAAAATACCTTTTTTATAAAATAATTATAAATTAATATATTGTATATAGCAAAAAAATATTTTAAAATATATTTGTTATTGTTTAAGGAGTCAGCTTTGGAAGAAAAAAAAGTAGTATCTTTTGAAAAAAAACACTCAAAGGGGAATGAAAAAAGCCAAGAGATAGAATACTGCAGCTTTTGCAAACGCCCAAACACCCAAGTGCCCAAAATGGTCAAAGGGCCAGGGGTTAATATATGCTCCGAATGTACTTTGATTGCAGTACAGTATCTGATACTGCAAGATGGTCTAATGAGTGCCGAGGCACAAAGAATTCTTGATTTACTATGGGGTGTAAATAAAAAATAATGACCGAAACATCCCAAAAAATGCGCTCAAGAGCACAAATTATATCAATTTTAAATAAATATCACAATGATAATGATTTTTCAAATGACAATTTAAGACAAGACATTGAAACAATAAAAGAAATCAACAATCCTGCTTTTTGCGCAAAGATTCTTTTAAAAGAAATCACTGATACAAAATCTCATTATTCAAATACCTGTGCTATAATTTTACTCGAAGCAATTGACAAAGACCCGTTTGAAAAAGAAGCAATTGAATTTCTAAAAGATAAAACAATAGACGATGACAGAAAATTTTTCATTATATCACTTTTAAAGCAAAAAGGAATTAATTTTGATTATGATGATATAAACAAATATATCCAATCACCGCAAGAAGCAGCTCAAAACAGCGTAAGAGACTTTTTACTCAATATCAAAGATGACCCTGAAGTACAAATAGACCTTCTGGATTTTTATTTAAATATCCCCAAAGAAGAAAAAATATATTTGTTAAATAATTTGGTTGATGAATTTAAAGGCGATGAGCTTGCTTATACATTCAGTCTGCTGTCACAATTAGAACTTGATAAAGATGAATCACAAATAATTGTATCATCGCTTGTTTCTTCTAAATCCCGTTATAGTATTGAAGGGCTTGAGTATTATTTAAACAATGGGGAAATTGATAAACTGACAAAAAGAAAAATTCAAAAAAGCTTAGAAGAAATTAAAACCAAATATCCAAATTTTAAAAACACTTCAATAATTAAAAATTCACTTGTTTACAAATCCTATATAAGCTTTGTTGACGGAAAATCCAATTTTTCTCTTATTTTTTCGAGAAAAAAAGAAAATAATAAAATAGATATTCTTCTGACCGGAATAAATATTAACTTTGGAATTGTGTCTTGCATGGGATTTTCAAATATAAACCCCGAGAATTTTGAAGCAATTAAACAAAGAATTTTTAATGATACCCCCGCTATAAATATACCTCCAAAGGTACTAAAAGGATTATTTAGTTTTTATTATCAAAAAAACAAAAGAACACAAACAATCCTTCCTTATGAAATTATAGTATGGAAAAATCTCTTAAACGATTTTGAACCACCGAAAAGCGATATAGCGGAATATTTGAATACCGTGCTTCAGACAACAAAACTAAGCGAAGCCAAAGTAAAAAAACTTTTATTATCCCCGATATTTGAAACCTGGTACTATTCATACGGGCAAAATAAATATGTAGATGAAATTATTCAAATCATAGAAAAAGAACATATAACAGATATTAAAAAAATAAATGAAACAGTAAGCAAAAAAATCGATGAGCACTTTCTAAACAACAAAGACTATCTTCTTGAACTTCAAAGTAAGTTGTTGATTCAAGCATACTGTGCAAGCCTTGTAAACCTTAAAGTAACTTCAGCTGCCACATATAGTATGTGTTTTAAAAATCCTTATTTAAAACTTTTTATCACATCACAAGTTGACAAAAGCATATATTACTATCTAAGCACAAGACTATTAGAACGTGATAAAGAGAACAATATGTTTGTAAAAAATATAATAGAAACAAATTTTTCAAATGATGAACTAGAATTTATAATGGAAAAACTTGAAGCAAAATGGAATCAAAAAAAAGAATAGTATCGCTTGATATCGGAACAAAAAGAATAGGAGTAGCAGTATCCGATGCTTTTTGGATGGGAGCTACACCCGTTAAATTAATCAACAGAACATCAGACAAAAGTGCACTTGATGAGATAAAAAAAATATGTAATGAATATAATACAGACACAATCTTAATAGGCATTCCATACAACATGGACGGATCAATTGGATTTCAGGCAAAAAATTGTCTTGATTTTATAAAACCCCTAAAAAAAGAAAACTACACAATACTTGAACAAGACGAACGATTGAGTTCAGAAGGCGCAGAAGAGATTTTAAAACAGCAAGGCAAGAAATACACAAAAAACAAAGGGCTTGTAGATACCATAGCAGCATGTATAATATTACAAGAGTATTTAGATAATAATAGGTAAAACAATGCAAACAACACCACAAATAATTAAAACAATAGGAGAACAAGGCGAAGAAATTTTCATGAAGTTACAAGAAATTGTAAGCGTTGAAGGAAAAGACTATGCCCTTTTATCTGTAGTCGACAAAGACACTTTACCTGTAAGTGATAACAATGAAGATGATGAATTAGTTTTAATGAGAATGATTAAAACAGAAAACGAGTGCAATTTTGAAATAATTGAAGACGATAATGAATTTAATTCTGTTGCAAAAGCAATTTCTCAAGCGGATGAAATAGATGAAGACGAGTAAACTATACATTTAAAAGATTACTGTTCTTTTTTTCTTTTAATATTACAGCTCTTTTATTCCTAATCAGCATATCACAAAAAGCTTCAAGCCTTGTAACAAAACCGGCTTCGCCTGTATGCTCATCAATTGTAAGGTTTAGTATCGGTTTATTGAAAATTTTTGATTTTCTTTTAATATCTTCAAGCATCAAACTGTCCGGACCGCACCCAAATGCAGTCAGTGTAATTATACCGTCTATTTTATCATCTCTCAAATAATGACCTGCACATCCGGACATTTCGTGCTGGTTTGCCCAATACAGAGTAGAATTTAAAAGATTCATACCGCCATCAAGTTGTTCGTCCGTAAGTTGGTAAGCTCCATAAACTCTAACATTCATTTTTTCAAGCTTTTTAAAGATATCCATAGAGCTTCTTTTATCGTATATATTATACCCATGACCGATAAGAGCTATACTGATAGGTTTTTCTTCCTGCTTTGGAGGAATTATAACACAACCCGCTTTGGCGTTTTTTAACGCACTGTCAAAATCAAGCCCGTTTTGCACCATTACATTAAAATTGTTTTGAACAACAAAACCTGAAGCTTGAGCTTCTTTGATTTGATTAATATTATAAATACCAAATTGGTTTGCAATTTCTGTCAAAAAATCAATTAAATCATTGTTTTTTTCTGATTTATCAAGAGTCGCTTCAATAATATTAAATTCGCCCTTTACAACATTCCTTATTAAATCCGGAAGCCCTCTTATTTTTGAACAATTGTATATCTTTGGAGCAATTGATTGAATTGAAGGCACAAAAATATTTTTTACGCCTTTTTCAATCAGATTTATAACATGTCCTACATAAACTTTAATAGGAAGACAAGTTTCTGTAACAACCAAAGAAGCTCCGTCCGAGATTGTTTTTTTTGTTGTTGAATCCGAAAGCACAATTTCAATTCCAAGTTTAGTCAAAAAACCGTACCAAAAAGGAAAGTAGTTATAATAAGAGATTGCTTTAGGTATTCCGATTATTTTTTCATTGTTCATAAATTAGCCTTCCGATTACACAATACAACTATACAACAAACAAAAATCAGGTTAAAATAAAAAATTTATAGTTAAATTTTTGTTACTTTTTTAAAAAAAATATCAAAAATTATAACATTTTAGTTTTAAATTATAATATGTAAAGGTTAAGTGAATATGTCTTATCAATATATATATCAACATGGAATATATCCAAACAACATAAACTACCCTATTTACAGACAGGTTTATCAACAAGGCTATGAGCAAAATTATTTAAATAATCAGAATCAATATAGCCAAAATTTGCAATATAATTATAATTTTTATTCTCAAAATTCGCAAAATCCTATTATATATCCCTATAACAACCCAAACTATACCCCTAATATAAGCAGTGGCTATATACAATTAGGGCAGATAAAATCACCTGATAACAGTGATGTATACCTTTATCAACTAACAAACGGGCAAAAAGTTGCCATTATGCCCACAAAGGACAAAGCAACCATAGTAAAAACATTCATAGACGGAGGTTCTATGAATGAAAATGACAAAGTAAGGGGTGTAATGCATACTATTGAGCATTGCGTATTTAAAGGCTCCGATAAACTCAAAGACGGAGATGTTTTTAAATATACAGGGCAAATGGGTGCTTCTGCAAACGCTTCGACTGATTACGCTCTTGTTGATTATTATATAAGCGCTCCATACTTAGATGAAAAGAATTTAAATAAATCAATAGAAATACAAGGAGATATGTTATCTAATCCGACATTTGATAAAAATGCACTCGAATCCGAAAAAGGGCCTATTTGCTCTGAAATTTCAATGATAAACGACACTCCCACAACTGCTGCTTATGACAGATTAATTAGAAACTTGTTTCAAATAAAATCAAACAGCGAAAATCTTGTTGCAGGTTCTATTAAAACTGTTCAGAATCTGCAAAGGCAAGATTTGGTTGACCATCACAATCTTACATACAATCCCGAAAATATGTATACTGTAGTAGTTGGAGATGTGGATCATAAAAAAGCAATACAAGAAATTGCAAAAAACTTCAACAGAAAAGCAAAATATCCATGGGAAAAAAAGGCAACAAAAGAAATTTTAACTCCTATTCAGTCTCCGAAAAGAGAAGATATAAGAAGTTCAAAAACTAATTTTACAAGCGTTTTTATGGGATTTGCAGGCCCAAAAGCAAAAGATAGCAAAGATTTTGTAATAAATTCAATGATTAATTACTATCTGGCTGAATGTTCCGGCAGTGAATTTAAAGACAAGTTGGAAAAAATCAGCGGTTCATTCAGTTCAAATTTACAAAAAACCGGACTTAATAAAAATGATCCCTATGCCATTGTCTGTGCATTAAACTTAAATCCGAACGACGAGCAAGAAGGGATTGATATTTTTTATGATGCAATTCAAAAACTTCAAAAAACTCCACTTAACGACGATGAAATGACGGCAATAAAAAATTATATGAAAAAGCAAGCCCAATACATATACTTTGACAGCGAAAGTCTATGCGATATGCTTGGACACAGTTTAATCGACGATTCATTGGACTTATTTACAAATTATGAACAAATTATTGATTCAATAACAAAAGAAGATATTCAAAATTTCAGTAAAAAATATCTGGATTTAAATAAAATATCAATGGTTGTAGTACATCCGACAAGTGTAAGCGAAGATAACATTATTACCAATTATGACAATTCAAAATACTCTTTAAAAAATGTACAAAATTCAAACAAAAACAAAAACAAAAACAATATATCTTTTGGTTCAAACAAAAAAATTCAAACAGATGAAATTAAAGAATACATATTATCAAACAATACTCATCTGGCACTAAACGACACAAATTCGTCTTTGTGTGTTTTTGACTGGAATATTTCTACCTCGCCAATAAAACCAAAAAATCCAAACATTCCGCTTGTCTTATCCTATATGTTCAAAAGGGGTTCTGAGTACAAAAATCAAAGCGAGGTTGAAAAATATAAAGAATTAAACGGCATTACAGCTGAAGTTTCCGTCAATGATAAAAGTATTAAAATAACAGCCGATTGTCTGGAAGACAATGTCGAAAAAACACTTTCTTTGATGAATGAACTTTTGTATCACCCGAAGCTTACAAGAAGCGATTTTAATGATGCAAAAAAATACATTAAAGATGCACTTTTGGCAAGCCAAAAAGATGCCAATTCAAACTTATTGGATAATTTATACCCGGGATACTTCCCCACAGAAGCACAAATGCTAAAAACAATCGATTCTTTAAAATTTGAAGATGTAACATCTTTTTATAATGACTTATTAAAATCAGCTTCTTCTTACTTTGCAGCAACAATTCCCATGAAAAAAAATCCAAACATTGCTCAAAAAGTTATAGAATATCAAAATGTTCCAAATATTACATTCAAAGAATCAACCCCTAAGTTGACGCCAATTTTTGAAGAAAACCCCGAGCCAAACGTTATATATGACACAGATGATTTAAACCAGGCGCAAATATATAAGTCATACAAATTTCCTCTTTCAGGAAATATTGAAGATGAAGTAAAATTTGAGCTTGTAAATACAATTCTCGGTGCAGCTCCTTCAGCCAGGCTTTTTTCTGACTTGAGGGACAAACAAAACCTTGCTTATAGTGTTTCATCAACAATTGAATCTTTTGAAAACACAGGGATTTTAACACTTAAAATTCAAACTACGACAGATAATAAAAAAGCCGGCGTTCAAAGTTTTGACAATGTTGAAAAGTCTTTAGAAGGTTTTAAAAAGCATACCGAAAGTTTGTGCAAAGAATATGTAAGCGATGATGAGCTTGCATCTGCCAAAATGATTTTAAAACAAAACATTATAGGCGCTTTTCAAAATCCGCTGGATGAAAACGGTTTGATAATGATGAATATGCTTGAGCCGTACGGAATAAAAAGAATAGATAAATATATTGAAGCTATTGATAAAGTTACAAAAGAAGATATTAAAAAAGCTTCCAACTTTATTTTTTCAAAAAATCCAACTATATCTATTTTAGCAAGCAAAGACACGATTGAATCGCAAATGGATTATTTAAAACAACAAGGCACGGTTTCGAAGGCTGCGGCATAATACCTGAAAGAATTATAATTACTCGATTAATGCATTTTTTTATGCGGTTATTTATACTTTTGTTATGAAAACAAATTGCATAAATAAATTACTTAAAGCACACAAATTTGATACAAAATTAGATAAAAGCGACTTATTTAAAGACAAAATCTACTATGCACTCGGATGCGAAAACGAAAAAAAATGGATTGCAAATATTGTTCCATCTGAGCTTTTAAGTTTGAATCTTAAACAGGCAATAGAGTTAATTGTAAGCACAGGAAAAGATACCTCCATAACTGACTTTGACTGCGATATTCAAAGCCCCGACTATAAAGATAACTGGGGCAGATTTGCAAACTACATTGAATTAAACAATAGAGCAATTGGATACATGCAAGGAAACAACTGTTGCTGCGGAATAATAAACACAATTAAACTTTTAAGCGCAATTCCGCCAAGTGCAAAATCATGGGCAAACTGTATTGTATTATCTCAAATCTTTCCGAACATATACGGAGACGGATACAATAAAGCCCCCTGGGAAGAAAATTCAATTTACGGAATTAAGCTTAATTGCGGATATAGCAGAAATATAATTGACTACGGTATATCGGATAAAATTAGCGCCGAAGAACAATTGATGGCATTTAATAATCTTGCGCATTTCAGAAATATAAAAACAGGCTTTAGAACGGTAATTTCTGCCGATCAAATAAAGATTTCATATAAAGACAAAGAAGAAGCGTTCAGTTGGGATAATCCGCAACATTTAGAAATATACATTCAAGAAAGTACAAAACTAATGAATCTTGGGTTTGAAGCAATGTTTATAGATTCTGCAAAACATATAGGAAACTACGATTTAAAGCATTATACCGGAGTAGGAGCATTGCCGGGGTATTCCCAAATGCAATATATATTACACGAAATCAGAAAAAGAAGCGGAAAAACTACAATCGCTTTTATAGGCGAAAAAAGCACCGATGATTTTAAAAGATATGAAAATATGGGGTTAAATGTAGGAACAGACTATATAAACGGGGATGATTTTTTCAAAATCAGAGAATTATCCGAAAAAATGAGGTTCAACAGAAACTACGCACCGGCCGTTGAAGTCGAAAATGATAATTATCAAGGAGGCATGAGCTACGAACAACGCCTAAACAGAATAAGTAATGCGCTTTTCGGGTATTATTATCCACAGGATAAACTTCCGAGTTTTATGCAGACAAACGATATTTTTCCGCTAAGATACGATACAAACACGCACCATATAATGATGTCAAACCCTTCTTATTCGAGTGACGGAACAATAGAAAGCCATATTGAAAATCTATTTGCAAAAGAAGACGGAAGAAATTACAATCATAAACTTGGTGTACTTTTTGCTTATGCACTTTGCAGATAAAGAATGTATAAATAAATCCTTCTTTTTTAACTTTTTATGCTATATTTTATTTCAAAAAGGAGGATGTATATGATAAACATTGCAGTAGTGGGATACGGAAATTTAGGTAGAGGCATAGAATTTGCCTGCCAAAAAAACAAAGATATGAACCTGAAAGCAATTTTTACAAGACGTGACCCTAAAACACTAAAAACAAATTCAAATGCACAGGTTATTTCGGTTGAAGAAATTGAAAACTACAAAAACGAAATTGATGTTTTAATTCTATGTGGCGGAAGCGCAACCGATTTACCGGTTCAAAGCCCTAAATATGCTAAATATTTTAATATTGTAGACAGTTTTGACACACATGCAAAAATTCCCGAACATTTTAATAATGTAAACAAAAGCGCACTTGAAAATAATAAAACAGCTGCTATTTCTGTTGGCTGGGACCCGGGCATGTTTTCATTAAACAGGCTTTACGCAAATTCGATTCTTCCTGACGGAAAAGATTATACTTTCTGGGGAAAAGGCGTTAGTCAAGGTCACAGTGATGCTATCAGAAGAATTGAAGGAGTAGTCGATGCCAGACAATACACAATTCCTGTTGATAGCGCACTTGAGCAGGTAAGAGAAGGAAAAAACCCTGACCTTTCAACAAGAGAAAAACACACAAGAGAATGCTATGTTGTAGTTGAAGCGGGGGCTGATAAAAAAAGAATTGAACAAGAAATTGTAAATATGCCAAACTACTTTATAGACTACGACACAACCGTACACTTTATAGATAAAGAAGAACTTATTAAAAACCACGCCGCTATTCCCCATGGTGGGTTCGTATTTAGGTGCGGTGAAACTTCAGCGGATACAAAACACATTATAGAATACAGTTTAAAACTGGATTCTAATCCAGAGTTCACATCAAGTGTACTTATAGCTTATGCAAGAGCGGTATACAGACTCAACAAAGAAGGACAATACGGCTGTAAAACAGTTTTTGATATTGCACCGAAATACTTAAGTCCAAAATCAAACGAAGAATTAAGAGCTCAAATGTTATAATTTTGTTGACCTTATAGACTCTTTGATGTTTAATAAAATAATATACAAATTTTAAACTATAAAATCGGAAAGAATATGAATCTAGTTGATAAGATAAAAGAACTAAAAAAAGAAAAAAACGCAATTATTCTGACGCACTGCTATCAAAATATTGAAATTGACGAAGTTTCTGACTTTGTCGGAGATTCTTTATATTTAAGCAAGATGGCAGCAAAAACAGATGCCGATATTATTCTTTTTGCGGGCGTATACTTCATGGCACAAAGCGCAAAGTTGTTATCACCCAACAAAAAGGTTCTGCTTCCTACACTAAATTCAGGTTGTCATATGGCAGATATGATAGATGTTGAAAATTTAAAAATTTTCAAAAATAAATATCCGAATATTCCGATTGTTTGCTATATTAATTCAACTGCTGAAATCAAAGCAAACTGCGACATTTGTTGCACAAGCTCAAATGCGGTTGAAATAGTTAAAAGTCTTGGCGTAAAAGAAGTTTTATTTGTTCCTGACAATTACTTGGGAAAATACGTTGAATCTAAACTTAAAAATGTCAAAGTAATTACATACAACGGTTTTTGTCCCACGCATTTAAGAATCAGAAAATGCGATATTGACAATGCAAGAAAACTTTATCCGGATGCACTAATTTTATCGCATCCGGAATGTCACCAAGATGTTACAAATAATAGTGACTTTACAGGTTCGACAAAAGAAATTGTTGAATTTGCAAAAAAAAGTCCGAATAAAAGGTTTATAATTGCAACAGAAAAAGGGGTAGCTGACAGACTAAACAGAGATTCTAAACTTTATCACTGGAACAAAGAATTCATTCTTATAACAGAAAATATAATCTGTCCGGATATGAAAAGAAACACTCTTGAAGATATTTACACTGCTTTGCTTGAAGAAAAACACGAAATAGCTATTGATAGCGAAATTATCAACAGAGCAAAAAACTGTATTGAAAAAATGTTGAATAAAACTTATTCTTTAGTATAAAACTATTTACAACACCCACTCTTTAAGCTTTTTTAATTTCTTTTTTACAAGTCTTGAGTTTTTAGCAAGCATTTTTAAAAAGTCTGCTGCTGTTTTTGGTTTATTCATAAAATCCCTTTTGTTTTGATTCTTTTCCATATAAAATAAAACAATTGTATCGAATACAATTGTTTTATTTTTGAAAAAATTTACAAAAGTTTAGACAATAAAAGTCGCTTGAATTTTTATTGTTATGGTTATATAATACCCTGCGCAAGCATTGCGGCACTTACCTTTTTAAACGCAGCAATATTTGCACACGCCACATAATTTATTCCTAAATTATATTCTTTTGAAGTCTCATTACAAGCTTTAAAAATATTAACCATAATATTTTCTAACTTCTTATCAACTTCTTCAAATGTCCAAAAATATCTCATGCTGTTTTGGCACATTTCAAGAGCAGAAGTTGCAACCCCGCCGGCATTTGCAGCCTTTGCAGGAGCTAACAAAACATTGTTTTCAATAAAATAATTTATAGCATCAATATCAACCGGCATGTTAGCCCCTTCTCCTATTGCAAATACGCCATTTTTAACTAACATTTTTGCACATTCAAGATTGATATCGTTTTGTGTGGCACAAGGCAGTACAATATCTGCTTTTATTGTATAAACGGCCGGAATTGCACCTTGCACATTTTCCATATATTTTGCTGTCGGATGCTTTTTTAAATATTCCTTTATTCTCAAACGCTCAACTTCTTTTAATCTTTTAATTTCATCAAGATCTATTCCGTTATCGTCGTATATGCAACCGTTTGAATCAGACATTGCAACAACTTTTGCGCCATATTGAACAATTTTTTCCGCTGCGTAAATTGCAACATTACCTGAACCGGAAATAGTTGTTATTTTACCTTTAAAATCCTTTCCGTTTGCTTTTAACATTTCACGGACAAAATATATTAAGCCGTAACCTGTTGCTTCTTTTCTAACCAAAGAACCGCCGTATTCAAGACCTTTTCCTGTCAGAACACCCGCTTCAAAAGCATTTTTAATTTTTCTGTATTGCCCGAACAAATACCCGATTTCTCTTGCGCCAACTCCGATATCACCTGCAGGAACATCGAGATTATGGTTTATGTGTCTTTGAAGTTCATTCATAAAACTTTGACAAAAACGCATAATTTCATTGTCGCTTTTACCTTTAGGGTCAAAGTCCGATCCGCCCTTTCCGCCTCCTATTGGAAGAGATGTCAATGCATTTTTAAAAACCTGCTCAAAAGCTAAAAATTTCATTATGCTTTGATTTACGCTTGGATGAAATCTTAATCCACCTTTAAAAGGACCTATTGAGCCGTTGAACTGAACACGAAATCCACGGTTAACTCTTACCTTACCGTTGTCATCAACCCAAGGTACTCTAAAAGTAATTATTCTTTCAGGCTCAGTCAGTCTTTCAAGCAAAGCGGTTTTCTCAATTTCCGGAATCTTATTCACAACAGGTTCAATAGTTAACAAAACTTCTTTTACCGCCTGAATAAATTCTTTTTCATTGCTGTTTTTTGTTTCAACTTCGGTTAATACTTTTTCAATGTAATTGCTCATATACTACTCTCCCAATTATGTTCTAGGTCATTATAGCACCATTTCTTGTATGCTGTAAAGAAAAAGGGCGAAACAAGCTTAACAAATTAAATGTATCGTTAAATATTTTTGTCAATTTATAAAATAAAATTAGAATAACTAAAATATATTTCTTCCTGATCAATTCCTATATATCTAAGTGTAATTGCAAGAGAAGAATGATTAAAAATTTTTTGCAAAAGTGCAACATCGTTATATTTTTTATAATGGTGATACCCGAAAGTTTTCCGCATAGTATGAGTTCCTACAACTTCTTCAAGACCCGCCAGTCTGCAGGCTTCTTTTATAATATTATAGCTGGTAATCCTGTCGAGTCTTTTGTTTCTGTAAGAGAGAAATAAGGGTTCGTTTATCTTTCTTCCTTTGGTATATTCATCAAACATAGGCTTTAGGCGGGAGTTAACAGGTATTTTTTTATATTTTCCCGTCTTTTTTTCATATAATTCGATAAAATTTTTATCTTTAACGTCACCGACATTTAAAGACAGAATATCAGTAATTCGAAGCCCAAAATTAATACCCATAACAAAAAGCAACAAATTTCTTTTACTTTGCGCTTCCAAGATTTTCTCAACCTTTTTAATATCTTTTTTACTTCTGATAGGTTCAACGGTACACATTTTATTCCTCCTTCCAATATAAGTACTTGACCCTATTAGAATAAAATTAATTTTTAAACATTTGTTTCTCTGTAAATACATTTTTATAAAGCATTCATTTATAAATTAAAATTTGATATTTTATTGATTTAATAAAAATAAAATTGTATAATTGGATTGAATTCAGGGAGGGAAAATTATGCTTCCAAGTTTAAATCTTTTTCAAAATCAGTTAAATAATTACAAAAAAGATCAGTACAATAAAATTTATTCCCATGAGGCAAAACACAAAGCAAAAGCAGGATCATTAGGAGGTCCTATTGTAATTGAAAAGGATAAAAACGGAATTCCTACAGGCGGACATGTATCTATTAAAATGCCTGTGCTTGATAAAAATGACCCTCAAAGCACAATTGATGATGCTAAAACCGTTATATCTTCAGCTCTTGCACCAAATGATCCGTCCAAACAGGATTTAAAAGTAGCAAGTGAAGCCAGAACCATTTTAAATAAAGCAAAAAATATAAAAAACGAAAAACAAAAACAAAATTCTAAGTTGAACTATTTTGCTTAGCATTGTTTAACTTTTCTGCTCCAATTGCAGATATAACAGGAATAATACCATAGTATACAGCCGCAAAGATTAATGTCGGTCTTAGAACATTTATACCCTGAATATATTTTTGCAATTTTGGATTATCACCATTAAACTTTATTAAGTTGTCAATAAAGTTTTTGCTTCCCGGTTTAATAAATTTGTCTATTGTACACCCGCCCAAAATAGATAAAACGGTAGATATTGCATTATTGAATATAAGTGTTTGTTTTTTGTCTTTATCAATTTTTTTAGACCTAAAACTATGGAAAGCAAAACTGCCGCTAAGAACTATATCAGTTAAAACTGACATATTTCTTGCGATATTTTCTTCCTTTAAATTAGATTTTTTGATAAATTTTTGAAATAAATTATTGTTAAACACACCTTGTGTTATATTTAAAGCACATCCTTTAAAAGCGGGTGAATTATTTTTGATTTTTGAATAAATATCCTTTTCTTTTTCTGTCAGAGTATTATTCAAATTAATATCGGGGCTTTGGATTTTGTTTTTAAATTTTAAAACTTTATCTGCAATATATGGAATAAGTGCAACGGTTAATAAAGACTTTGGAATTGCAAAAACAAAATTTGTGCCTGTTTTTAGTATCTGGGAGGCTTTTTTAAAGTTTTTTGAATCAATTAAATTTTTGTTTTTCTCTAAATATGCATCAATTGCTTGTTTGGAAAGATATTTTTGCGGAGAACCGGAAATTTTTTTTACTGCATTTTCAACAGGAAAAGCAACGGCTTCGGCAAGAAGAAACTTAGCCAAGCCGGAACTTATAGAATTTGCAGTTAAATATTTTTTATTGTCCTTTTTAACCGAAGTTGTCGAATTAACAGCTAAAGGTCTTAAAACTAAAGCGCCGAGCATTGAAGCAGTAATAGAAAAACTTGCACTATGGTCTGAAATTTTTTCAAGCGCACCCAACATTATTTTGTTGTTATAAATAGAGGAAAAACCAATATTATTTTTATTCAAAGTAATTTTCATAAAAAACTGTGACTAATACATTTTTATCTTATAATTATACAATGAAACTTGTTGAATTGGTCAAAAAACAATTTTCGGGTTTGGGAAAATACGAAAAAATATTTTTCCCGCTTATTATTATATTAACCATTGCAATAAGCATACTGTCAAACGACAGAAAGCTTGCAACAATAAGTGTGCTATGTTCGCTATGCTATACACTGCTTGCGGGAAAAGGGAAAATAGGTTGTTATTTTACAGGAATATTAGGAAGCATAATATATTCTTATCTTGCCTTTATAAATAATCTTTACGGAAGCTTTTTGCTTTATTTAGGTTTTTTTGTGCCATCTCAAATTATAGGAATATTTAAATGGAAAAAACACCTTTATAAAAAAACTAAAGACGTTATAAAAACAAAATTAAAAAACAAAGAAAGAATAATGTATTTTGTTTTTTGTTTATCTTTTTCTTGTATAGCTTCAATACTACTTAAAAAAACAAACGATCCGACACCGTATAAAGATGGATTTATACTGATTTTTTCAATTTTCGGACAAATTTTAACAATCAAAAGATGTATTGAGCAGTGGTATTTTTGGTTTTTTGTAAATCTGCTTTCGTTGATTGTGTGGATTAATTTGGTTATTCAAAATCAAAAAGCATCCGCCTTTATTCTTATGTGGTTTATATATTGCATTTTGGCTGTTTATTTTTACATTTGTTGGAAAAAAGAATTAAAAGCTAGTAACTGACATTACATCCGGCTATATCATATTTTATATTGATAATCTGAATGTAAAAAGACAAATGGTTTGATTTCAATTTACAGATGGTTTGATTATTTTGGTAAAGCTCATTGTAAAAAAATAT
>CALVAA010000015.1 GCA_944325315.1 Candidatus Gastranaerophilales bacterium | reverse complement strand
GATTCGCTTTCAGATTCTGATTCTGTTTCATCGCCAAAATCTATATCGCCATCATTAGCATCATTATCATCTTCTGTTGAATCTATGTCAGTTTCTGTTTCAGATTCACTTTCTGATTCGGATTCGCTTTCAGATTCCGATTCACTTTCAGATTCAGACTCGGATTCTGATTCTGATTCAGACTCACTTTCCGATTCGCTTTCAGATTCTGATTCTGTTTCATCGCCAAAATCTATATCGCCATCATTAGCATCATTATCATCTTCTGTTGAATCTATGTCAGTTTCTGTTTCAGATTCACTTTCTGATTCGGATTCGCTTTCAGATTCCGTTTCAGGTTCTTTACCTGGTTCATCCCCTGTAATCGGCTCATCATCCGGATCAATATCCGGTAATCCGGGGCATTCGGTTTCAGATTCTGATTCTGATTCTGATTCTGATTCGCTTTCACTTTCTGATTCACTTTCAGACTCGGATTCACTTTCCGATTCACTTTCTGATTCACTTTCAGATTCTGATTCACTTTCAGATTCAGACTCGGATTCACTTTCCGATTCGGATTCTGATTCGCTTTCACTTTCTGATTCACTTTCAGATTCAGACTCGGATTCACTTTCCGATTCACTTTCTGATTCACTTTCAGATTCGGATTCTGATTCGCTTTCACTTTCTGATTCACTTTCAGATTCAGACTCGGATTCACTTTCCGATTCACTTTCTGATTCACTTTCAGATTCGGATTCTGATTCGCTTTCAGATTCGGATTCGGATTCTGATTCAGTTTCTGTTTCAGTTTCAGTTTCTGTTTCTGTTTCTGTTTCAGTTTCAGTTTCAGTTTCTGTTTCTGTTTCTGTTTCGGTTTCGGTTTCAGTTTCAGTTTCAGTTTCTGTTTCTGTTTCTGTTTCAGTTTGAGGAATATCCGGAACATCAGGCTTTTGCGGTATTATTTGCACTTTTGAATCATCGTCTAAATCAAGGTCGCCATCATCAAAATGTACAAATGCTAATGGTTGTAGGTTAATTTTTGCATCTTTGGCATCTGATTTGTTAAAATCCAGTTCGCTTTGAAGGTCTTCTTCATCTTTAAATTCTTTATTTATCGAATAGTCAATTAAAGCGTTATTATTATCCATTATTTGATTAATTGCGGATAATAACAAACCTTTATATTTGTCGGGATTTGATTCGTACGCTTCTTTTAAGCTTGTTCCGTCAACAAAACGGTAAACACTTAAAATATCCATTACAGATATTTTTTTGTCTTGCATTTCACTTATGTCAATTAAGGCTCTGTCTGCTGTTATGTATGTTACTATTGGCTCATTTTTAATTTTAACTTCTTCTGCTGTGGTTTTGCCATTGTTGTTTGATACAATTATGCCATTGATGCTTTCTTTTTCTTGTGTTAAAAGTTCTTTTGCTTTGTAATCACTGATTTCTCCAGTGCCTTCTTTTGCCATTATTGTAACGGGAACTCTCGGGCATTCAAGAGAAAGTTTGCCATTATATTTAACATAAGATTTAAGAGCATTAAATTTGTTTTCTTCACTTGCATATTTAAATACATCTTCATTGTTTTCCCATAAAGCAATAGCATGCCATATAGCATCTCCTGCGTATGAATTCATTGTTTCAATATTGTATGTTTGAGCAAGTTTTTCTTCTACCAGTTCAATAAGTTCTTCATCGTTTTCGGCTGAGTCAAGTTCTTTTTGTGTGAAGTTTATTGTTGTTGTATTATTTTTATCTGCATTTTTTGGCATAAAATATACATTTGCAACCAAATCAGTCTTGTTATTTTGTTCTGTTTCGACTAAAGGGGTTATAACAGGCAACATTATTGCTTCAGGTGAAGCATAGTCAAAATTTGCAGAAAGAATAACTTCAGGGTCAATATTTGTAACATCGCCTTCTTCAAAGTTGATTTTACCGTCTGCAACTTTTTCTACTATATTTGGATTTGCTTTTAAAATTGCGTACGCTGCCTGATAAGTTTTTTCTTGATCTTGAGAATCAATGTTGTATACTTTTTGAATAATATCGGCTAAGTTGTTGTATTCTTGTTTATCTTCTTGCGGGTTTTGAGTTAAGAATACCTGATATGATTCGGGTACGATTTTTTCTGCTTCAAAGTTTTCACTAAAATCAAAAGTTATAGATGGAGAATCAAGAGTTTGGTCAAGCTGAAACTCATTATTTTCCCAAAGCTCATTCATTGTAGGTTCATACTGTGAATAGTCGTCTATTATTCTTGTTTTTGCCTTGTTTAAAGGTGCATCATCTGCACGGTCATTGTATTGTGATGTTATAACATCTGCTTTTGCAGTAGTTTTAGGAATTATTGCCGAAAAAGCACTTGCAATGGTTAAAAACATTGTACCGAGAGTATAGGCTAATCTTTTTTTAAAATTCTTTTTTCCGCTAAAGCTTACGGTGTCTGCCTTTGGTGCAGTATTTATAAAAGGATTTGAGTTGTTGTTTTGTTTATTTTGTACTTTGTTAAACCTTGTTGCAGAAATTCGATTAATGTTCATAGATGATGTCCCTTACTTTGAATTACTCTAATTACAAACTACATAAATAATAATATTTGCTTTGGCATTATAAAAAAAATACTTATTTTTTACATTTCTTAATGAAAAATATTGTGAGTTTTTTAATTATATATATTAAAAATTTTTTTTCAAGTTTTGTTTTTTATTTTAATAACATCTTGATATTCTTTTAATTTGCGCAAACAAGACTAGTATCGGGTAATATCTTTATATAATTGTAAAAGTTTATAAATTTTAATTTTATCTTTGTGTTAAAGGAAAAGAACAAGATAAATCATCAGACGCATAAAATAATGCTGTTTTTGTTTAAAAAGTAAGCAGCCTGTTGGCTGCTTAAGAGAATTATTAAACTAATTTTGATTAACATTTTGCATTTCGACAGAGTCTATTTTTGGCGTGCGTTTGACTCTTTCTTCATAATCTATTTCAAAAGGAGGTTCTTCTGAAAATGTTTTGCCGTATGCTTCTGCAGTTACTTTTTTGGACTCGTACTCATCAACCACCAGTCGGTCTTGTTCTGATAATTCTTTATACATTCTTCCGTTATAAGTTTTAATTGAAGTTACCGTGTATTCGCCCAAATCGTATTTTACGATGCCGCCCGGAAAATTTTCATACGGTATTTCGGTGTTATCTGCTTCAAGTTTGATAAGCATTTCTTCAAATTCCGGCTCGTCTTCAATAAAATCGTCAACAGTTTTTCCGTATTCTATTATTCTTTCTTTTTCAAGCTCTTTTAAAACAGCATTACTATCCACATATTTTCCGGGAACAAAGCCTTCATAATCTTCGTTATTGCCGTATTTTTTTGCAGTATCCATAGCATTTAAAATACCTTGATTGATATGGTCTTGTGCATCTTGTGAATTTTCGGTATTGCTTGAAGTGTTATTGAAAATATTCTGGTCAATATTTTCTGTGTTTTGAGTTTGTCTTATTTGCCAAGTGTTTTGAGCTTTGCTTTGCAAACCGGATAAAATTTTTGAAATTTCCATAACATGCTCCTTTTTTGGTGTTTTATTGTTTTAATAATAAAGTAGTTTTCGGCATAATTTAAATTTTCTTTAATTATTGGTTGTATTTTGTTTGATAATTTAAAAAGCTCCCTTTAGGGAGCTTTTAATCTAAGATTAAACCATTAATCCTCAGCGGGAGCAGTCGAGGGATTTTATCTCCACGAACGTCAGCCGCGCTATTATATTTATACCCAAAAATTAAATAGTATAACACTATTTGCTTAAACCATTTAAATCTTTTATCCTAACAGCAAGGTACGGGTCTTTTTTGCCGCTGTCTATAAGGAACATTACGAAGGTTTTATCAAAATTAAAGTGTCTTGCTTTGTACTCTTCGGGCATTGGAGCAGCCATACATCTCATCATAAGGGCAGCTTCCGATTTAACTTTTCCGCCTTTGTTATCCAAGTCTAATTGGATTGTTTCAATTGCCTGTGAGAAATAGAAATTTGTGCCTTTAATTTGTTTATTGCATAATTCCGGATACTCTCTTTGGTCTTTTATTTTTAAATTTGGAACTTTGATTGTGTCTGCTTTTGTAAATTCATGATTTCCTTTATACGAATCTCTTTCCTTTAGCATTTTTGAATACAGGGTTTTAAAATCGTTGTTTTTATCTGTTCTGTATAAATAAACTACATCATTATTTTTTGTCATCAAACGAACGGCATAATCATCTTCATTGTTATAGAATAATACGCCTACATTTTTGTCTAAAGTTTCATTTGAATCTTCTTTGATTCCGAAAAAATCGTACTTATCTTCAGAATTATTAAAAGATAATTTATCTAATTTATCGAATGGTTCTAAAAATTCAAATTCTTTTTTCAACATTGCATATGCATAATAGCTCCCGGGTCGTTTTGTCCAGTCAAGAGTATCCAATATGTCGGAAGTTTCATTAAATTTTTCTAAAATATCATTTTTGATTTTTTCTTTTGCCTTGGGGCTTGTTTTGCCATAGCTGGTATAGTAAGAAGATTCGTTAAGCATATCTTTATTGAATTCTTCTTTATTTAAACTCTTTAATTCTTTTGTTTGTCTTTCGCCCTCAAAAACAACATCTTTTTTCAAAATATTATTTTTCATATCATTGAAAACAAGCTGAAAAGTTCCGACCCAAAGTTTGTTTTGGGAATTGGATTTTTGTGAAAATAAGGTTAAAATATCTAAATTTTTAGAAGCATAAACTCCTAATGTACCTAAAAGCATTGCAGCTATTAGACTAAGTAATAGTTTTTTCATTGTGTAACTCCTTTTTTTTAAAGTATATCATAAATTTTTTTGTGATAAAATTTGTTTATGACTGAATTATTGATGCCGGCAGGAAGTATAGAAAAAATGAAGTATGCTTTTGCATATGGTGCAGATGCAGTTTATTTAGGGTTAACCGACTTTTCCTTAAGAGCACTTCGCAAAGGAGAGCTCATAGATGCAACTAATTTAAAAACGGCCGTAGATATCGCAAATTCGCTCAATAAAAAAGTGTACTGCACTTTTAATATCTTTGCTTATGACGATGATATAAAAAAGCTTTATTCAATTTTGGATGTCATTAAAGAAGCAAAGCCCCATGCTCTTATTATTAGTGATTTTGGAGTTTTGCAAACTATAAAAGAAAATATTAATGATATTGATATACATATTTCAACCCAGACAAATATTTTAAATTCAAAAGCAGTTAAATTCTTGAGAGATTTAGGTGCAACAAGAGTAATTTTAGCCCGTGAACTTTCATTTAAACAAATAGAATATATAAGAAAAGAAGTACCTGATATCGAACTTGAAATATTTGTCCATGGTGCGCAGTGCATGGGATATTCAGGAAGATGTCTTTTGTCTGATTACATGACACAGGGAAAAAGAAAAGCAAACCAGGGAAACTGTGCTCAAGCTTGCCGTTGGAGCTATAAGCTTGTTGAAGAAACAAGGCCGAATGAATACTTTGAAATTATACAAGATGATAAAGGTTCGCATATAATGTCTACTAAAGACCTTTGTCTTGTAAGATATATAAAAAATATTTGCGAATTGGGAATTGATTCACTCAAGATTGAAGGAAGAACAAAAAGTTTGTATTATGTTTCAGCCACAACAAAAGCATACAGAAAAACAATAGATGGAATTTATGATTCTGATTTTGCATTTGAAGAATTAAAAAAGGTCGGAAACAGAGGTTATACGGAAGGCTTTTTTATGGGTGACAACAATTCTTCAAGTTATTCGTACGATATTTCAAAAGGCTTAGCCGGAGCAGATTTTCTGGGAATTGTACAGAAAAAAACCAATAATAATTGCTATACAATTTTAATTAAAAATAAAATTTTATTAAATGATGAAATTGAAATTATCACCCCAAACTATTCAACTATAGCCACCGTAAAAAGCATTAATCATCCCAAAAAAGGCGAAGTGGATTTAGCCAACACCAATGATGAAATAAATATTACATTTGAATTTGAAAACAACGATTGGGAAAAAGAAGCTAACTATGCACTAATTAGAACAAAAGGCTTAAAGGAATTTTAAAAATGTTTTTACTTCCGAATTTTAATATTGAATCTATTTATGATATAGACATAAAAGAACTTAAACGGCTTGGTGTAAAGGGATTGTTTTTTGATTTGGATTCAACTTTAATGAAATCTAAAAGTGCTAAGTTTTCCTTTAAAACACTGCAATTTTTGAACGATTTAAAAACAAATTTTAAACTTGCAATAATAACAAACAATAAAAACAAAGAATATATTGAAAAAGCAAAAAGCCAAATAGACATTCCAATTTACTTTGAAGCAAAAAAGCCGGATACTAAAATTCTTAAAAAGGCCTGTTTTGATTTAGGGCTTGAACCAAAAAATTGCGCCATGATAGGAGATAGACCCCTAAGCGATATTTTGGGCGGAATAAAAGCAGGCATGGTAACTGTTCTTGTTGACTCTATCTCAAAAGATGAAGAAAATTTTATTGTAAGATTCGTAAGGTTTTTAGAAAGACTTACAATCAAATCTTAAATGCAACAGATAAAATAAGTTCGTTGTCTAAAACATCTACAATTGCCCAACGGACAACATCAAGGTTCATTTTTTTAAATTCTTTTTCTATAAAATCCACTGTCGGCGGAAGTGCCGGTGTTTTTATTTTTATTGTTTCAGATGTTATTTCAAACATTTATAGTAAAATTCCTGCCATTGCTGCTGATATGTAACTTGCAAGAGTTCCGCAAATTAGAGCTTTGAGTCCTAATCGGGCTAAATCTTTTCTTCTTGTAGGTGCAAGTTCTCCTATTCCTCCTATTTGAATTGCAATAGAGCCAAAGTTTGCAAAACCGCAAAGCGCAAAGCTTGCAATTACAATGGATTTATAAGTCAAAACATCTTTTAGGGCGATTAAATCTGTGTAAGCTATAAATTCATTTAATACAAGCTTTTCTCCCATTAAACTGCCCACATTTAAAACATCATTCAAAGGTGTACCTATAATTAAGGCAAAGAATGAAAAAATAAGCCCCAGGATAGATTTTATGCTTAAGTTTGATAAGTCGATAAAACTTAAATGAATGTGGCAAACGTTATATAAAAATAATCCAATTTTCGCTAAAACATAGTCACCAAGCGCAATTAAAGACAATAAAGCTATTAACATTGCTATAACATTAAGAGAAACTTTCATACCATCTGAAGCAGCGTGGGAAATTGAATCAATTAAATTAACGTGTTGTCTTTCAATATTAATTTTAACGTTTTCTTTGGTTTGCGATTGTTCTGTTTCGGGGTATACAATTTTAGCAACAACCATTGCACCGGGGGCTGCCATTATTGAAGCTGCAAGTAAAAATTCGGCAGGTACACCCATTGCAATATAAATTGCCATAACGCCTCCTGCAATACATGCCATTGAACCGGTCATTGAGGCCAAAAGTTCTGATTTTGTGGCGCTTTTTAAATAAGGTCTTATCATAATTTGTGCTTCAACCTGTCCTACAAAAGCGCTTGCAACATTTGAAAGAGCTTCAGCACCTGATACATCCATTAATTTGTACATTATTTTAGCGAAAAACGACACCACCTTTTGCATTATCCCAAAATAATAGAGTATGTTTACAATTGCAAGTATAAAAATTATTGTTGCAATCAGCTTTATTGAAAATAAAAAGCCTGCTCCTTCAAAGAATAAAGAATCAAGTTTGTCGGCTGAACTTGATAAAAACCCGAAAACAAAGTCTGCTCCGACATTTGAAAAAGTAAGTATTTTACTTATACAACCTGCAAGAAAATTAATAATATTTTTTCCCAGAGGAATTTTTAAAACAAAAACAGCGAGCAAAAACTGCATCAAAAGCCCCATCCCAACTGTTTTTAAGTTAATTTTCTTTTTATTGTTGGACATTAAATAACAAATGCCTAAAATAACCGCTATTCCAATTATGCCGCTTAATCTTGATAAAATTTCCAAAATATTTATCCTATAACCTTATTGTTTAATTATAATTGAAAAGACTATAAATTTAAAGTAAAATCTGCTCCGCCAACTGACTTATACAAATTAATGGCGGCAATTATGCAGTCTATTTTATCGGATACTAATTTTTTTTGAGCATATATTTCATATTGCTTATATAAAATTGTGTCTATATCACTTGCAAGCCCATAATTTTTGCTTGAGTTTTTGAGTTGGGCCTTTGTTTTTTGAATTGAAAATGATTCATGGGATATATCAAAATTATTTTTTTTGCTCTTTAGGGTCTTAAGGGAATCGTTTACTTCTTGAATGGAGGCTAAAACGGCTTTTTCGTATTCAATTTTCGCTCTTTCAAGTTCTAATTTTTTAAGTTTCATAAGATTATATTTTCTTCCGCCGTCAAAAATGTTGAAATTAGGAAGTATCCATAAATCCGCAAGCCCGGTATGACTCCCAAATATCCTTGATAAATTATCATATCCGTTAAAACCAAAAGTGCCCATTATTGTGAAAGAAGGCAGTATGTCTTTTTTTGCAATTTTAGCGTCATAATTTGCTCTTATGACATTTTCACTTGCACTTATAACATCGGGGCGGTTTAGAATTATACTTGAGTTTAGTTCATTTGGAATATTGTCAAGAATTTTGGTGCTGTCAAAATTCTGTCTTTCTACTGTTGAGAACAATTTGTCACCAAACAAATAGTTGAGCTGGTTTTCAAGAATTTCTTTTGAATTTTCTAAATCATTTATAGCTTTCTTATGATAAAGTATAAGCTCTTTTGAGGCAAGAACATTGTCTGTATTTTCAAGCCCGTGTTTTTGTTTATTTTCGATAAGTGTATTTAATTCTATTGCTAAATTACAAAGTTCATTTTCAAGTTCAATAAGTTTGTCTGTTTTAATTAAATTGTAATAGTTTATTGCAATTAAAGAAGCAAGAAGTATGCAGGTTGTTTTTTCGTCTTGTTGTATAATTTTTAAACTTTGTTTTTTGCTTTTTGTTTTTAGGCGGTTTTTACCCCAAATGTCTATTTCGTAACTTACCGTTAAAGGTAAAAGAAAGCGTGTTTGTTGATAGCTGTTTATTTTAAAGTTGTTGTTACCGCGCTCTAAATCGGAAGAAGAAAATGTCCTTCCGAGCATTCCTTCAAAATTAACTGCGGGGAGTTCTTCGCCTAATGACATTTTAACAATTTTTTCGCTTTCTTTAATTTTTGATGCGGCAATTTTTAAATCAAGATTGTTTTCGTATCCTTTTAATATATTTGAAACAAGGGTTTCATCTTGAAATTTTTCCCAAAAAGGAATATTTAAATATTCCTTTTTGTCTTGTGCTTCTTGAGGTTTTGCGCCAAGACAAAAAGAAAAAAATTGAGATATTATTAAAAGGGAGATTATTTTTTTCATGGCTGTTATGCTTTAAAAAGTATGGACAATAATTTTTTTATGTTATTATAATAACATAAAAAAATAAATGTAAAGTTTAAATTAAAACATATGAACAACCAACTTGATCAAAATTCGCTATCAAATGCCATAGTTTCAACCGCAACACTAATTAAGGTTTTTTCAATAAGATGTTTTATGAAAAATGATTTTGAAATTACACCTGAACAGTTTATAATTTTAGATGCTGCGGCAAAAAACAAAGAAATTTATCAAAGGCAATTGGGTGAGATTTTAGGAAAAGACAGAGCAAATATTGCAAGACTTGTAAATATTTTGGAAAAAAAAGGTTTAATTAAAAAAGTTGCAGATTTGACCGGAAGACATGTAAACAGAATTATAACAACAGAAGAAGGAATGAAGGTCAGGAATAAAATTTACCCTATTATATCCGAAATTAGAGAAAGCTATTTAAATAACATAGATTTAAACGAACTTCAAAAGTGCCTTGTTATTATAAACAAAATAAAAGAAAATATTGCAAAAAATACCAAATTAAAAATATAAAAGGAAAATAAAATGAATAAAGATTCAAAATATTATAAAGAAGCAAGACAAAAAGTTTTATCAAAAAGAAAGCCGTATCAAAAAAAACGGGTAATAGTTCCTGTTATAACCGCAGTTGTGTTTATATTATTTGGAATTTTCTCTCTTATTTATTCGACTTTTTATCAATCAACAGATGACGCATTTATTGAAGCGCATTTAGTTTATTTGTCTCCAAAGGTTTCAGGGGAAGTTGTTGAGTTAAATGTTGATGATAATGTTGAAGTAAAAAAAGGTGAAATTTTAGCTCAAATTGATTCGAGAGATTTTGAACTGGCGCTTAAAAATGCAAAAGCAAGACTTGAAAAAGCACAGGCTGAGTTAAATTTTTCAAAAAGCGATATTGAAAAAATGGACTCAATAACAAAACAAACACAAAGCGATTTAAAAACCGCACAAGTAAAACTTGATTATGCAAATTCTGACTTCGTTCGCTATAAAAACGCATACAAAGACGGTTCTGTTACAAAACAGGATTTAGATAAAGCAGTGAAGAATCTTGAAGTGGCCCGATTTGGCGTTAAAAGCGCACAAGAGCATCTCAAAGCTTCAAATAGTGCGCTAAAGTCTTCAATAGCACAGAAAGCATCAAAAGAAGCGGAAATAAAAAAATTGATAACAGAAGTAGAAACGGCAGCGCTAAATCTTTCTTATACTACAATTGTTTCTCCGGTTGACGGAATTGTCACAAATAAAAATATTGAACTTGGAAACTACGTTCAAAAAGCGCATCCGATATTAACAATTGTACCTAAAGACTATTATGTTGTTGCAAACTTCAAAGAAACACAGCTTGGAAACATGAAAAAAGGTCAAAAGGTAACAATAAAAATTGATACATACAAAAATAAAAAATTTAATGCAATAGTAGACAGCATTCAAAAAACTTCAGGTGCAAAAGCAAGTCTTTTCCCCCCGGAAAATGCGGTCGGAAGCTATGTTAAAGTTGTGCAGAGAGTTCCCGTTAAAATTCTCTTTACGGATGATATTTCAAAATATAATATAGTTCCGGGTATGAGCGTTATTGCAAAAGTAAAAGTCAAGTAATATGCAAACAAAAACCCTATATGAAAAATTACACATTCCTCTTTGGCTTATTACAATTTCCGTTATGTTGCCTACTGTTTTTTCAATGCTTGCAACATCTTCAGTTAATGTTGCAATACCTTACATTGCAGGACAATTCGGTTCTACAAGAGATGAAGCAAATTGGGTCGTAACAAGTTATATGATAGCGCATGCTATGATGCTTCCTGTCACCGGCTGGCTTGAGATAAAATTTACAAGAAGAAAACTTTTAAAGGCAATTTCCGTAATTTTTGCAATTGGTTCTTTAATATGTGCTTTTGCTCCGACATTAAATGTTTTAATTATAGGAAGAATTATTCAAGGCATAGGCGGAGGCCCTTTTATGCCTTTAAGCCAGGCAATTTTATTGCAGACATTTCCGAAAAATTTACAAGCTGCTGCGATGGGTGTATTTGGCTTAGGGATGATGGTTTCTGCTATAGTCGGTCCGGCATTTGGTGGCGCTTTGGTTGAAAACATTAATTGGCAGTGGATTTTTATTGTAAATATTCCTGTTGTGATATTTTCGATTGTTATGATACACTGCAATGTAATGGATGATAAAACCTCGCTTAAGGTTGATAAATTTGATGTTGTAGGATTTATTGCATTAATTTTATGGCTTTTACCCATGCAAACCGTTTTAGACAAAGGAAGTCAATATGGTTGGTTTGATTGCAGGTGGATTTGTTGGCTTAGCGGTTTTTCTGTTTGTTCCATGGTATTTTTTATTGTGTGGGAGCTTGAATTTAAAAATGCTTTTACTGATTTCAGAATTTTTAAAAATTGGAACTTTATTCTTGGAACTGTTTTGGGTTCAGGTGTAAATATGATTGCTTATATGACTCTCAGCACGCTTCCCGGATTTACCCAGAGCTTAATGGGATATAACGCTCAACTTGCAGGCTTAAGTCTAATCGGGCGTGCTGCATCTTGTATTGTTTTTATGGTCATTGTTTCAAAATTATGTGAATTTATAGATAATAGAATAATTGCAGCAATCGGGTACAGTTTGCTTGCGATTAGCACATTTTCGTTTGTTGGCTTGAATCTTGAGGTATCTTTTGCATATTTTATGTTTCCTAACATTCTTTTGGGAGCAGGGATTATGTTTGCTTTTATACCAATTACAAAATTGGCTCTTGCTACAATTGAAAAAGATAAAATTGCACTTGCTGCAGGGTTGCACTCTTTATCAAAGTGTGTTGTAACGGCTTTTACGATATCTGTCACAAATGCTCTTGTTATAGCTTTTTCGCAGGTTCATCAGGTTTATTTGGTTTCAAATTTAACTAAATTAAACCCTGCTTTTGTTATAAAATTAAATGCCGCTATAGTTAAATTTTCAAACTTTTTTCCATACTTTACGGCTTTAAAAAAAGCGAACGGATCAATTTATAAAGAGTTGATTGTACAGGCAAAATTAATGAGCTATGTTGATATTTTTGCAATTTTTGCGCTTTTGTGTTTTATTTTCATTCCGCTTTGTTTTCTTTTAAAGATTCCAAAAGACTAATCTTTTCTTTTAAATCCATTACTTCGTATTTTAGACGGTTGAGCTCGCAAGAAATAGGGTCCGGAATTCTATTGTGTTGAAGTTGTCCTTTAATATATTGTTTTTGTTTAACTACTCTACCGGGAATCCCAACTACAGTGCAATGTTCAGGTACATTTTCAATAACAACCGATCCTGCTCCAATCAAAGAGTAATCCCCTATTGTAATATTACCAAGTACTTTTGCCCCTGCCCCGACTGTTACAAAATTTCCTAAAGTGGGGTGGCGTTTGCCCAGGTCCTTTCCTGTGCCGCCAAGAGTTACCCCCTGGTATATTAAAACATCGTCTCCGATTATGGTGGTTTCGCCTATTACAACGCCCGAGCCGTGGTCTATAAAAAATCTTTTTCCTATAGTTGCCCCGGGGTGTATTTCAATACCTGTTAAAAACCTTGCTATTTGGGAGATTAATCTTGGTATAAAAGGAATTTTCCAATAGCGAAGCTTGTGGGCAATTCTATGAGCCAATAAAACATGGAAACCTTGATATAAGAATATTACTTCAAAGATATTTCTTGCCGCAACATCCTTTTCTTTAATGGTATTGATATCTTCAATTATAGTTTTTATCCAATTTATAATTGCCATTGAAACCTCTAATTTATGATATCAATATTGTTTTAAAAATACAAGCCAAACCTTGCTATAAATATTTTTTTAAATATTTTCCGGTATAACTTTTTGAACATTTAATAATATTTTCAGGCGTTCCTTTGAAGACAATTTCTCCACCCTGATCGCCTCCCTCAGGCCCAAGGTCTATTATCCAATCGGCACATTTTATTATATCCATGTTATGTTCAATAATTAATATGCTGTTTCCGTTGTCTGCAAGTTGTTGAAGCATTTTTAGAAGTTTATCTATATCATAAAAATGCAAACCCGTAGAAGGTTCATCTAATACATAAAGAGTTTTTCCTGTTGCACGTTTGTTTAATTCAAGCGCAAGTTTTACCCTCTGTGCTTCTCCTCCGGATAGAGTTGTAGCGCTTTGTCCTAGTTTAATATAGTCAAGTCCGACATCGTAGAGTGTTTGAAGACGGGAAGCTATTTTTGGAACATTTTTAAAAAATTCTAAAGCTTCGCTAACGCTCATATCTAATACGTCAGCTATATTTTTTCCTTTATATTTCACTTCAAGAGTTTCTTCGTTATACCTTTTTCCTTTGCAAACATCACATTGTACATATACATCGGATAAAAAATTCATTTCAATTTTTAATAATCCGTCACCCGAACACTTTTCACATCTTCCGCCTTTGACATTGAAAGAAAATCTTCCTTGCTTATATCCTCTGATTTTTGCTTCGGTTGTTTGAGCAAAAAGTTCTCGTATATATGTAAAAACTTCCGTATATGTTGCAGGATTAGACCTTGGCGTTCTTCCTATCGGGGATTGGTCAACCGTAACAAGTTTGTCTATGTTGTTGAATCCTTTTATTAAATCAACACCTTGCGGTTTTGGCTTGTTTTTCAAAAGCTCAAATTGTGCATACTGGGAAATTATATCTTGAACCAAAGTAGACTTTCCGGAGCCTGACACGCCAGTAATTGCGGTGATTTTTCCAAGAGGAATATTTACATCTATGTTTTTTAGATTGTTTTTATAAGCATTTTTAATTTCTAAAAATTTTCCGTTGCCTTCTCTTCTTTTTTTAGGAACTTCGATTTTTCTTTTTCCGCTCAAATATTGCCCCGTAAGAGAATTTGGCGTATTTTTAATATCTTCAAGAGACCCTTTACCAACTATATTTCCACCCTTAACTCCCGCATAAGGGCCGATATCTACAATATAATCCGCAGCTTTCATTGTGTCTTCGTCGTGTTCAACTACAATTAAAGTATTCCCGATATTCCTAAGTTTTAAAAGGGTTGAAATTAACATATCGTTATCTTTTTGATGAAGACCTATGGAAGGCTCGTCAAGAACATATAATACACCTGAAAGGCCTGAACCTATTTGAGTTGCAAGTCTTATTCTTTGTGCTTCGCCTCCGGATAGAGTACCTGCGCTTCTTGCCAAATCAAGATAACCCAAGCCGACATCTATTAAAAATTTTAACCTCGCTCTTATTTCATCAAGGACCTGGCGAACAATTTTTAATTTAAATTCGTCAAGCACTAAATAAAGTTCCTGGATAAATTCATACTCTTTTAAAATAGACATTGTACAAAATTCAAATATGTTTTTGTCTTGAATTTTAACACTCAGTGCAAATTTATTAAGCCTTCCGCCATTACAAGCTTTACAGGGAGTTGAAATCATGTATTTTTCGATTTCGCTCCTTATAAGGTCTGAATCGGATTCATATTTTTTTGTTAAATAAGGAATTACTCCTGTGTAACTCATAAGATGAGTTCTATAGTGTTTTGTTCCAAAGTCTGCATAAGTAAGTTTGATTTTTTCGTCACCATTCCCGTATAGAATTATTCCTTTTTGTGCGGGAGTTAAACTTTTAAAAGGTGCTTCAAAATCAATTTTATAATGTTCGCAAACACTTTTTAATATATCTGAATAATAAGGATTAGCAGTCTTTGCCCAGGGGTATATTGCTCCTTCCTTTAAAGATTTCTCGCCATCCGGGACGATTAAATCAGGAGATATTTCAAAGTGTGCTCCAATCCCATGACAGACGCTGCAAGCGCCATAAGGATTATTAAAACTCATTATTCTCGGAGTTAATTCTTCAAAACTTATGTTGCAATTAGGGCAGGCAAATTTTTCGCTAAAAACTATATCTTCATTATCTTTGATTCTGTTTACAATTAAAAGCCCGTCTGAGTGTTTGAGCGCAATTTGAGCCGAGTCAAATATTCTTGATTTAGCGCTTTCTTTTACAATTATTCTGTCTACAACTATTTCAAGCGTGTGTTTTTGGGTTTTATTAAGTTCAATTTCATCTTCTTCCAGGTTATATATTTTGCCATCTACTCTTGCTCTTATAAATCCTTCCGATAAAAGATTGGATAAGATTTGTTTATATTCGCCCTTTTTTTGTCTTACAATCGGCGATAAAATTTGTATTTTGTCACCTTCCGGCAGTGATAATATTTTGCTTGTAATTTCATCAATTGTCTGTGGAATTATTTCATTACCGCATTTTGGACAGTGCGGCACTCCTGCTCTTGAAAAAAGAAGCCTTAAATAGTCATATATTTCAGTAATTGTTCCGACGGTTGACCTCGGGTTATTGGAAGTTGATTTTTGGTCAATTGATACAGCTGGAGAAAGCCCGTCTATTCTTTCTACATCAGGTTTATCAAGCTGGCCTAAAAATTGCCTTGCATATGTTGAAAGACTTTCCACATATCTTCTTTGCCCTTCTGCAAATATTGTATCAAAAGCAAGAGAGCTTTTTCCCGAGCCGGATACACCCGTAAAAACAGTCATTTCGTTTCTGGGGATTTTAATATTTACGGAATTTAAATTGTGTTCGTTTGCTTTATATACTTCGATAAAATCTTTCATAACTAAATTGTAGCATATAAAATTTGTGCGGTTTTTGTTAATTTTTGTTAAAAATTTTATTTAAAACTTAAAGTTTTAATGACAAGTTGCCGTGAATAATTATACAAGCAATAAGGATAATAAGGAGACAATTATGGAAGTAAATCAAGTTAGGTTTGGAAACTATTCAATAGGAAGTAAAAGCGCTCAGGCCGGAAGAAGCGGCGGAGCACAAAAAGATGAAAGTGTTAAGGAAGAAAAAAAAGAACAACTAAATGCACAAGTCGAAGCGGACAACATTTTTAATGCTCTTGATATTGCGGGACTGCAAAATAAAATGCAAATTAATGCAGTTAGTCAAAAGGAAGTTAATCCTAAAAACTATTTAAGCGAAGAAAGAATTCAAGACATTGAAGCCATGATGGGTGATTTTGAAGCCGGAGTTAACAATGTTGCAAATATAATCGAAAGTGAATTTCCGGGAGTATTTGCAAATGATGCAAAAAATGCCCTTGCGGCAAGTATATTTGCTCAAGGCTAAAGAGAAGTTTTCCTTATTCTCCTCTATTGTTTAATTTTAGCGCCGTTAAAGTCCCTTTAACGGCTTTATTTTTTGTTTTAATTCGTTAAGTGTGAGATTGAATAATTGTGCTTTGGCTTAATATAATGCTTGAAGTTAAATAAAAATCTGTGATATGATTATAAATAAGACAACAAATTAAATTATTGCAATTTGAGGATTAAAGAATGAATTATCATAATATCACCAAAGACGACATGTTAAATGGAGACGGTTTAAGAGTAGTTTTATGGACATCAGGCTGCACACATTGCTGTGACGGGTGTCAGAATCCTCAAACTTGGGACGTAGCAAGCGGTATAGAATTTGATGAAGCTGCCGAAAAAGAAATTTTTGATGAACTAAAAAAAGAACATATAAGCGGCATAACGTTCTCCGGAGGAGATCCTTTGCATCCGTTTAACCGTGAAACCGTATTGAAACTTGCAAAAAAAGTTAAAGAAACTTTTAAAGATAAAACAGTCTGGCTTTATACCGGTTTTTTATGGGAAGAAGTTAAAGATGCAATAGATTTATCAAATATTGACGTATTGGTAGATGGTGAATTTAAAAAAGAATTGAACGACAACAATCTTAAATGGGTTGGAAGCTCTAATCAAAGAATTATTGATGTTCAAAAAAGTTTAAATGAAAATAAAGTTGTAGTTCACTGTATTCCATAAATTATTATTAATTAGACAAAAAATCGAACACATTGGTTCGATTTTTAACAATATTCGTTATTATCCTAATCGTGTTGGAACATTGCACGTTGAGCAACAACGCCAAAAGGATAAGCATTTTTATCTGTTATAATAATTGGGAACACATCAAGAATTTTTGACCTACCGGTTGCAGCGGGAACTTTATATGAACCTTTTGTTTTTCTGGGATTTGGTCTTCTTTGACCATTAACGTCTACTATAACTAAACATGGCAAACTATACTCTTGACCAAGGTCGTCTTGAATTTTAGCACCCGGAGAGGCGCATTTTTCATTATTTGCCGCAAAGTTTCCGCCCATATCTTGTTTTGGAGTGGTAGGAAATTCATATCTCATACCGTCGGCTGTAAAAAACGCCCAATTTGAAGTGTTACCCCAAGCATATGCACGAGATGTTGAAATTACATTCATTCTGTTTCTGAAAAAATTATACAAACTGTCTTCATGCTCCGGATTTGCCATTCCGACTGTTTCAATAGGACCGTAGCCTTCAAGTGCTATATTCAGTTCGATTACTTGGTTTAGTGCAGATAACGCTTTTTTAAGGGCTGATTTGTATTCATGTTGTTCTGTGTTAACTAAAATTGCAGGAATTGTAAGTGCAGCAATAACACCTATAATTACCAATGTAACCAAAGCCTCGGCCAATGTAAACCCTTGTTTGTGTGCCTTATTTTGTTTTTGTTGTCTAATTTTATTCATATTTATTTTCTATAAACCATAATACAAATGCCGTTATTTTTATAATATAATAAATAGCACAAATTGTCTATAATGTTACAAAAATCATATATATATATTAGTAGCTATTTATTAAAAATTCTTCTAATGCTTTGATTTTCATTGTCTTGAAATCAGGTTTTTTGCCGGTCCAAATCTCAAAAGCGCTGATTGCTTGATAGATAAGCATATCTAAACCGCATACATAACGTTTATTATATTTTATTGCCTTTGAAATTAAAGCTGTCCTTAACGGATTATAGACAATATCATACACAATAGCATCATCCGGTAAACTTTCAATGTTTTTATCATCCACAGGAGAATTGTCTTCTTCAAAGTTTTTCATTCCCAAAGGTGTTGTATTAACAAGAATATTTACATCATTTAAGTTTTCCATAAGAGAAGTTTGTATTGAATTGATTTTAATTTCATTAAATCTTTTTCTTAAGGTATCCACTGTTTCTTTTGAATTTATAACATTCCTTGTATAAATATCAATCTCGCTTATTCCTTTTTTGTATAAACCGGCGCACACTGCTCTGGCTGCTCCGCCTGAGCCTATAATAGCAGCTTTTTTATTTTTAAGATTGACATCCTTAGGAATTGCCTCAAAAAACCCGGCTACATCTGTATTAAATCCCGATAAAGATAAATCTTCTTCGATTTTTATAGTGTTTACCGACCCTGTCATATTTACGTATTCATCATATTTAGATAAAAACAAACTAACAGGTACTTTATGCGGGATTGTTACATTAAAACCAAAGTATTTATTGGTTCTAAGATATTTAATTTGATTTATCAAATCCTCGCTTCTTGTCTGAAGAAGCTCATATGTACCTTTAATATTAAATTCATCAAAAGCACATTTGTATAATACAGGGCTCAAAGAATGCCCTAAAGGATAGCCTATAAGAGCCAGTTTAATATTTTCCATCATTCTTCCATATCTCTTGAATATTTGCAATTTTTGTTTGAGCAGGCAATTTTATTACCTCTTTTTAAATATTTTTTAACCAATAAGCTTCCGCACTCCGGACACTTTTCGCCATTTGGTTCTGCCCAAAGAGCAAAAGTGCACTCGGGATATTTAGAGCATCCCCAAAAAAATGTTCCATATCTTGATTTTCTTTTTACAAGTTCGCCGTCTCTATTTGCTTTTTGGCATTCAGGGCACTTTACGCCCGAGGATTCTACTATTGAAAATCTTTTTTTGCATTTTTCATTTAAACACTGATAATATTTGCCATATGGTCCGGTTTTAATTACCATATCAGAGCCGCATTTTTCGCATTTTTTATCGGTGGCTTCATCTTCAACTGCTTCACTTTGTTTATTATCACCATCCATAGGAAGTGCGGTTTTGCATTCAGGGTATCCTGAACAAGCCAAAAATTGTCTTCCAAAACGAGACAATTTAACTACCATTTTCCTTCCGCAATTTGGACAAACTTTGTCTGTTTCGACATCCACTCGCTTCATATTTTTTTGAGCTTCATCGAGGGTTTTTGAAAAAGGCATCCAAAAATCTTTTAAAAATTCGATACTGTTTTGCTTGTCTTCAGCTATATTATCAAGACTAGTCTCCATTTGAGCAGTGAATTTATAGTCCATTATTTTTACAAAATGTTCAACTAATTGTTTGCAAACAGCTCTTCCCAATGGAGTTGGTTTAAGGGCTTTATTGTCAATCTTTTCAACATAATTTCTTTGTTGAATTTTTGTAATAATAGGAGCATAAGTTGAGGGTCTGCCTATACCATATTCTTCAAGTTGTTTTACTAAGCTTGCTTCAGAGAATCTTGAAGGGGGCTGAGTAAAGTGTTGCTCGGGATTAAGTTTTTTAAGTTCAAGTTCGTCATTAACTTTTAAATCGGGAAACTTTTGACTAACAATATCTTGAGTATCTGAATACACTTTTGTAAAACCATCAAAAATAATTTTGGATGAACCCATTTTAAAAATATATTCATTTGCATTAATATCAACCGTAAGATTTTTCACTTCAGCATTTGTCATTTGAGAAGCCATAAATCTTTCCCAAATTAATTTATAAAGCTTATATTGTTCACTTGTTAAATATTTTTTAATGCTCTCCGGAGTTTTATCAACATATGAAGGGCGAATTGCTTCGTGAGCATCTTGTGTGTTTTGCTTTTTTTTGGCATACACATTAGGCTTATCAGGATAATATTTTTCCCCGTAGTTTTTAATAATGTATTCTTTTGCCATATCCCTGGCGTCATCAGAGATTCTTGTTGAATCTGTTCTCATATACGTAATAAGACCGACAGAGCCGTCACCTAAGTCTATACCTTCGTATAGCTTTTGAGCTATTTGCATTGTTTTTGACACACCATAGCCAAGTTTTGAGCTTGCTTCTCTTTGCAAAGTTGAAGTTATAAAAGGAGCTTGCGGCTTTCTTTGAGTTTGCCTTGGGGTGATTTTTGAAACAAGGTATTTGGCATCTTTTAATTTTTCAAGAACCTCTTGAACCTCTTTTTCGCTATGAAGTTCAAGCTTTTCATCTTTATTGTTTTTAATAACTCTTGATAGTTCGGCACTAAATTCTGTATTTGATTTGCTTAAAAGTGCTTCAATGCTCCAATATTCAACAGGTTTAAAGGCTTCAATTTCGTCTTCTCTTTCGCAAATCATTTTAAGAGCAACAGATTGAACTCTGCCTGCCGAAAGTTTATAGTTTTTCATTTTTTCCCATAAAATAGGACTAATTTTAAAACCAACAAGCTTGTCTAAGATTTGTCTTGTTTTTTGAGCTTCAACCTTTAACATATCTATTTGATGATAATTAGCAACAGCCTCTTTAATGGCATGGGGGGTTATTTCGTTAAAGACGATTCTAAAAATTTTATCTTCCGGAAATTTTAAGCATTCTTTAACATGCCAGGCAATTGCTTCTCCTTCTCTATCAGGGTCTGAAGCCAGATATATTTTATCTACTGTTTTTGCAATTTTATTTAACTCTGTAATTACTTTTTTCTTTTCAGGAATGATTTCAAATGTGGGTTTAAAGTTATTTTCAATATCAAACCCTAATCCTTTTGAAGCAAGGTCTCTTACATGGCCCATTGAAGCCTGAATTATATAGTCGCTCCCGAGAATTTTTCCAATAGTTTTAGATTTTGCGGGAGACTCTACTATTACAAGGGTTTTTTCTTTTTGTTTAGTATTTGCCATTTTATATTTAACCTGTTAAATTTTGTAATATTTATTACTATGTTGCTTTATTAAGTTTTTTAGTTCCAATTCCGTTAAAGTAACCATTGTTTTTGCGATATCCGCTTTTGCAGTTAATATTATCTCATCAAATGTTTTAGGTTCAACAGATATTATATCTAAAATTTTCTTTTGAAAATCGCTTAAATTAAGTTGCCTATTTTCTTCCTTATTTAGTATAATATCCCAATCCATTTGATTTAACAAATCCTTTGAATTTGTTACTATTCCGGCTCCGTTTTTTATTAAATAGTATATTCCCTGGGTGTTTGGATTTAAAATATTACCCGGAATACACATTAATTCTCGATTATAGTCAAGCGTAAGATTAGCGCTTATCATAGCCCCGGATTTTATTTGAGCTTCAGCTACCAAAACTCCTTTGCTTAAACCTACAACAATTCTGTTCCTTTGAGGAAAATTTTGTGCTAAGGGTTTTGTTTTTAAAGGATATTCACTTAAAATCGCTCCGCTGTCTTCTTTAATTTTATCAAATAAATCTTTATTTTGTTTAGGATAAATTATATCTAAACCGGAGCCCACTACAGCTATTGTTTTAAGATTATTCTCAATTGCGCTTTTATGGGCTTGCGTGTCAATCCCATAGGCAAGGCCTGAAACTATTGTGATATTTGAATTTTTAAAATCGGATATTAAACCGTCGAGCGCAATTCTTGCCGTGTTGGATGCTTTTCTTGAGCCTACTATTGAAAGATTAAAATTGTAATCAATGTTATCTAAATTGCCTTTGTAATATAAGCTTAGAGGAAAATCCGGTATTTGCTTTAAAAGCTGAGGGTACAAATTATCTTCATAGGTTATAATTTTTACTTCTTTATCTAAAAAAGCTTCTCTATAGCACTGTTCAATATTAAGCGAGCCCTTTTTTGAAAGAAAATCCTTTGGTATGCTGATATTGTAGCATTCCTTTATTCTATCCAGGTCTTTTTTATCTGATTGAAAGGCTCTTTTAATGTCGTAGTCAAAATATTCAAAAAGCTTAGCCTTGAACAAAGGATTAATAAAAAGATAGCTAAAAGCACAATAATATTTTATTTTTTCTTCCGTGTTTTTCATATTCAATTTATAAGCCGATAATTCTTATTTGACATTTAATTTAGTATTAACTGCTTTAAATTCATGTTTAACAGAATCAATATTAAAGGTCAAGCTGTTTTTATATTCAAGAGCAAGCTCAAGGCAATCCCTTTGCGAAGAATAGTCTTCATTAAGTTCAAAAATTTTAGACATAAGATAATATATATCGCCATTTTCCAGTTTTTTTGCAGCCCGGGTTAATAATTCTAAAGCATCATCTTTTTTTGTTTGCTTTATAAAAATTTGCGTTAAAAGTTTGTAGGCTTCTGCGTCTTTTGGGTTTTTTTCAATTGTTTTTTTGAGCATTTTGACGGATTCTTCCACTCTTCCAAGCTCCCAGTAAATTTGAGCAATATTATAGTATGCCCAAGAATAGTCGGGAGACAGTTCAATTACTTTAGAGTATTCTACAAGAGCGAAATCAAATTCTTTATTTTTTTTGTATTCACTTGCAAGCCAAAAATGCGCATAATAATCACTGTAGTTGTATTCAATTGCTTTTTTAAAGCATTTTATAGCTCTTATATGGTCATTTTTTTTGGCATATAAAATTCCTATTGAAAAAAAGGCATTAGCATCTTCATTTTTATAGAAGATTACTTTTTTAAAATTGTCCATTGCTTTATCAATTTCGCCTTTAATTTCATAAACCAAAGCAAGGTTGTATAGAAAATCCGGCTCATTCGGCTTAAGATCAACTGCTTTTTGGTAAGCTAAAAGAGCATTATCAAAATTTTTTAATTTTTCCCAGCAAATTCCTGTGTTAAAATACAAGTCCGCATCGTTGGGAAAAACTTTAAGAAGATACTTTATATGGGATAAAGCAGCACTTTCCAGGCCTAAATCCAAACAAAGCATGATAAGCTCTCTTCTTGCCTGAAAATTTTTAGGGTCAAGCTTTAGCGTTGTTTGAAGATTTTCAAATCTTTCAATATCATTCATTTTCTTTTTCTAATATTTCATCAAGATCCAAATCAATTGTTTTGCCTTCAAATTCTATGGCTTGTTGTTCTTCTTTTTCAAGTTCTTCTTTATCTTCGTCTTGAATAATTTTTTCAATTACGATTTGCGCCATATCCAGCGCTACTTTTTTCTTGGTTTCGCTTGAGCATTTTTCAAGCATCTGAATTGCTGTTCTTACTGTTGAATCTATGTCATACCAACGGGAATGACCTCTTTGTATTCTTCCGTCTTCAACAGCAGACATTATATCTTCTACATTTTCATATTTATTGTCTTGAATATTGTGCTCTATTATAACTTTAATTAAATTAAGGGCAACAGCTATTTGCCTTTCGTCCGATGAATTTGCAAGAGTTCTCATAGACATTGATAAGACCGGGTCTTTGTCATACCACCTTGAAAAATATTGATTTTCCATATTTGCTCCTTAATTTTGAGTTTATTCAGCTGTGTTTATATATTACGCCTGAACCTTGTTTCGGATATTTCCAATCTATTGCTTGTTTTGGACAGGCAATTCTGCATGCACCGCATTCTAGGCAATTTTCGTATTGAACTATTATTTCGCCGCTGCTTTCATCTATGCTGTATACATCGGCAGGACATATAAAAGTACAGGTTTTTTCTTTGCATTTTGCACACTTCTTTTTATCAGGAATTAAATGTGAAGTGTTATCACAATTATACTTTATTGTTGATAATTTGTCTTGTATTGATTTTTTATTTTTATCATTTTGTTGCATAGTTATTTTCCAAAAAACACATCTATTGCACATTTTATAAATGCAAAAGCATCTTTTAATAATTCTTTTGGGCTTCTGTCTTTAAAAAAACTAAAAGCATAATTTCTTATCTGCGAACTTTTTGATATACAATTAGCGCTTGTAATGATTTCAAAAAGTTCTTTGATTTTTTTAGGATAATATACTTCAATTGAATCTGAACGGGAACACAGTTTTTCAATTACATTTCTGTATGAATAAAGGTCTTTTAAAATAAAAGATTTTTGGAGTTTTTTTACATAAATGTTAAGCGTGCTTTCACTGTAATCTCCTTGATTTAAGCTATATACAGCACTTTCACCTGCAAGTTTTCCTGAAATCAGTGCAAAATTTGTTCCTTCAAAGTGCACGCTGTTTATAAATCCTGCCGCATCTCCTGCAATTATTACTCCGTTTGAAGTCAATTTCGGAATTTTTTTATAGCCACCTTCGGGAATCAAATGGGCGCTGTATTCTATTGTTTCTCCGCCTTCAATCAAAGGATAAATTTCAGGATGTGATTTAACTTCATCAAGTATTTGATTTATATTTAATTTGTTTTTTGATAAATCCTCTAAACTTGCTCCGACACCTATCATAACGGTATCTTTAAAAGTGTATAAAAAACTCATCATAAAAAGCTTTTTAATGTTTTTTAAACTTTTGAAATCATACCCGAAATATTGTTTATTAACTCCGTCCTTACAATCAGACGACAGATTGAATCTTTCCTCTATTGTTTTTTTATCAAGTTTTATAGTTTCTTTAACGGAAAGAATTATGTCTTTTGTATTGTAATTATTTCTAAGCTTTAATTCTCGTGCAAGAAGTGAATTAACCCCATCTGCTATAATTGTAATTGGTGCAAAATATTGTTCAAGTTCTGTTTCAACACCAACAACTTTAGAGTCTATTTGGATAAGTTTTTTAACAAGAGTATTGGGTATATAATAAACTCCTCTTTTTTTAGCGCAATCTATCATCCATCTTTCAAGATTAAATCTTTTAATAGCATAGGCACTGGCTGATTCTTTGTTTGAATAAGTTATATCAAAAGACCCTGTTTCATTTAAAAAAGCCCAGGTATGGGAATTTATTATTCTTTCGTAGGGAATAGAATCGAAATCTTGTTTAAAAATTTCTTTTAGGGCACTTGTGTAAACCGCTCCGCCATACATATTTTTGCTTCCGGGGTAACTTGCTTTTTCTATAAGAACTACTTTCTTCCCCTCGTCTGCTATGCTAATTGCAGCACTAATTCCGGCAGGGCCTGCACCAACAACTATAACATCAGCATTAAAATTAATATTGTCCATAATTATAATTTTACAGTTTATTTTTTAAAAAACAATACTACATATATATTTACAAAAAGAGGGTTTTGTTTTCTTGTAAATACAAAATTTTTACTGTAGAATATCTTTATGAAAATTTTAAGCCTTATAGTGCCTGTATATAATGAAGAAAGAACCTTGAAAGGCATTATTGAAAAAACTTTGTCGTTGGATAACGAAGCTAAAAAACAGGGGCTTGATTTAAAAGTGGAAGTTGTTATTGTTGATGATTGTTCTAAAGATAACAGCTTTAAAATTGCAAAAAGTATTGCTCTTGAAAATAAAAATGTAAAAGTATTTCAACATAAAAAAAATTTAGGAAAAGGTGCTGCTCTAAAAACAGGGTTTATTAATGCAAACGGCGATTTTATAGGAATCCAGGATGCTGATAATGAATACAACCCTGTTGATTATTTAAAAATGGTAAGACCTCTTATGGAAGACAGGGCAGATGTTTGTTATGGTTCAAGATATTTAAAACAAGATGAAAGAAGAATTTTATATTTTTGGCATACTTTTATGAATAAAAGTCTTACTTTTTTAACAAATATGTATACTAATTTGGATATAACAGATATGGAGGTTTGTTATAAGCTTTTTAGAGCCGATATTATCAAAAAAATTGCTCCAAAGTTAAAAGAAAACAGATTTGGTTTCGAGCCTGAAGTTACGGTTTATGTTGCAAAAGGAAAATATCGTCTTATAGAGTGTGCTATCAGCTATAATCCCAGAAGCTATGAAGAAGGTAAAAAAATAAAAGCAAAAGACGGTTTGCGTGCACTATACTGTATACTTCATTATGGGGCGCATTGTGCAGCTTTACCTATGCAATTTATACTTTATCTTTTTATAGGGGCTTTTAGTGCTTTAGTTAATATTTTTGTTTTTATGATTCTTGTAAAATCTTTCTCTCTTTTTTATAGTGTTGCATTGGCTTTTATTGTGTCGGCATTGGTTAACTATCTTCTGTGCATTGCTCTTTTGTTTAGGCATAAGGCCAGATGGAATTCTTTTGGAGAAATTTTAGCATATATTATAACTCTTATAATAATGGGATTAATTGATTATTATTCAACTTATTGGTTTTTGATTGTCGGTTTTAATAACTTTTTTGCAAAAGTATTTTCAAATTTAATCGGTGTTATAGGAAACTTTTTGTTGAGAAAATATTTTGTTTTTCCCGAAAAAATAGAATGAAAGAATCGAGGTAAATAATGAAAATTAATCAACAAGCGTATTTTCCAAAACACAAAAGCCCGTCTTTTGCAAATTTTAAAAAAGAAAATAAACAAAACCAAAATAATGAATTTGCTTTTTCAAAAGAAGCTTCAAATGCTCTAAAGAGCCAAATACAAATCAATTTTTCCTCCAGAAGCAGAAAAAGAAAACATTCTTTATGTGCACTGGGCGGTTTTGTTGAAAAATCTTTAAAAGAAGATAAAAAACAAAAAGCAGCCAAGGCTCTTGTTGACTTTTATAATGAAAAAGGCGCTATTGAAGGCCTCAAAGAAAATCCACAGTTTAAAAAAATAAGAAGCGATATTAATCCTAAAAATTATCTTTTAAGTGCCAGGGTTGATGAAAATAAAGAATTTTTAATTAAGGAAAATGCTATAGCTTATAGAAATAATAATTATTTTTTTGAAGCAAAAATAATTCCCGAAAGTGTAGGTTGGCAAGAATCAAAAGAAGACGTTTATTCGGCGGATAAGTTTGTTAAAGAAATATGTAATATGTTTGATAACAATGAATTGGATTATTGTGCCGATGCTTTAAATAGTTTTTATAATAGCAAAGGCGGACTTAACGGGATTAAAAAAATGTTTGGCGATAGTATGAAAACTTGTTCATACGGAAAAAATTATAAGTATAAAAACTATGCTATTACCGAATACGGAATTCTTTTTGTAGGCAAAAACACACTTGGCGTATGTTTAAACAACGGTAAAAGAATCGACGCTGAATTTACAAGACAAACAGGTAAAAAGTTTGTTTATGTGCAGGCAAAAAACCATGATGGCATAAAATATAAAGCTTTCGGCTCAATTGCAGAATAAATTTACATTCCGGGAAGCGGCACAGCGGAAGGTGTAATTGGTTTTTCGTCGTCGTATTCTATTAATTCCGGTTTTTTTGTCTCAAAAAGAACCTTTTGTTTTTGCGGTTTCGTTGGTTTTATTTGTTTTGGTTGTTCTATGTAATTTTGTGAAACCTCGGGTTCATATTTATATGAAGGCGCTTTTCTGTCTGCTTCGATTTCTTCGCTTTCATCTACCGTTTCGTCTGCATCTTCTATCTTTATAGGATCTTCGGCTTGTTTTGTACCATTCATTTTAGGATAGTCAAACACACTTTTTGGAAAGTTTTGTATAGCTGTAGTCATATACTGGGCAAAAACCCTTGCAGGCAAAGCTCCGCCTGTAATTCCCGGTAGTTTTGAGTTATTGTCATTTCCGACCCAAACGCCTGCTACTATATCAGGACTGTAACCAACAAACCAAGCGTCCCTGTAGTCGTTTGTAGTTCCTGTTTTTCCTGCAATATTTTGAGCAATATTTGCTGCTTTTCCGGTTCCTGCTTCAACAACTTTTCTAAGCATATAGGTCATTCCTTCAGCTGTTTCAATATTAATAACCTTCACAATTTTAGGACCTGAATTTTCATATATTGAAACCCCTCTTGAGTTTTCAACACGCTCTACACAATACGGACGAACTCTAAAACCGCCGTTTGCAAAAGCACCGTATGCTACAACCATATCATAAAGTTTTACGCCGTTTGAGCCCAAGGCAATGGTCATATCATTTGCAAGAGGTGTGGTAATTCCCATTTCTCTTGCGGTTTGAATAACGGCATCTATGCCGGATTTTTTGATTAGTCTTACTGCGGCAACATTAGAAGAAATTGCTAAAGCTTGCCAAATTTTAATTTTTCCTCTGTATTTTTTGCCATAATTTTTAGGCGACCAATCCTGTATTGTTAAAGGAGTATCTTCAATTGTGTCATCCACCGATACACCTTGTTGTAAAGCAGTTGCATATACAAAAGGTTTAAATGAAGAACCTGATGGTCTTATTGCTTTTGAAACTCTGTCATACTGACTTTGTTCGTAGTTTTTTCCGCCGATATAGGTGTATATTCTTCCTGTTGTCGGAGAAAAAGAAAAAAGAGCAATTTGATTTGCGGGTTTTGTTAGTCCTGCTTTATTTAACGCCGATGTTATAGCGTTTTGCCCTGCATTTTGTGATTTATAATCCAGAGTTGTATATATTTTAAGTCCGCCTTGAGAAATTTCCTGTTCTTCAAAACCAATATTTTTAAGTTCATTTAATACAAAATCTATAAAATATGGCGCTTTGTTGTACGAGTAGATGCGTGGCTTACTTGAGAGCCTAAGACCCTCCTTTTGAGCTTCAATCATTTGCTCATATGTTATATATTTGTTGCGGTACATTCTCCTTAAAACCTGATCACGCCTTTTAAGACCTGCTTTTTTATTTGCAAAAGGAGAATATATTGAAGGTGCTTGCGGCAGACCCGCAATCAAGGCTTGCTCAGCCAGAGTTAATTGAGACAAGTCTTTATCAAAAAATGTTCTGGCTGCACTTGAAACCCCATATACACCAGAGCCTAAATAAACAGAATTAAGATACATTTCAAGAATTTCATCTTTAGAAATTGTTTTTTCAATTCTGTGTGCTATTATTAGTTCTTTTATTTTTCTGTCAAAAGTTTTTTCATTGGATAAGAAAAGAATTCTTGCTAATTGTTGAGTAATTGTAGAGGCCCCTTGTTTTACTTCACCCGAAGCGATATTTGTAATTGTGGATCTTACCATACCCATAGTATCAAATCCTCTGTGACGGTAAAAGTTTTTGTCTTCTGTTGCAATTACTGCTTTTTTAAGATAATCAGGGATTTTATCTATAGAAACTTTTTCAAATTTATAAGCTGTAAATGTTTTAATAACTTCGCCATCGGCTGAATAAATTGTAGTTACAGGGTTTGGCTTTATATCTTCAAAATTTGATATTGGAGGCAAACTCACAAGATATATATTAAAAGCAGCAATAGCAGCTAAAACTGCCGATATTGCCATTGAAAATAAACACAAAAATATGTTTCTTTTTTTTGGACCTCTATGAACCGCTCTTTTTCTTCTAACACTATTCATAGCAACATATTATAGCAAAAAGTGAAACTTGCAACAATTGACGCTTTTTTGTGAAAAAAGTTAACAATTGCTATCTTTTTTATTGATTTTATATCATATTTAATAATTATGGAGATTTTAGTATGAAAATTAAAAAAAGAACAATTATTGCAATTATTATTACGCTTTTTGTAATAGTTGCTACAAATAAACTATGGCTTGTTCTAAAGCCTACACAATTGGATGTATCATTTTATTCTCCAATAAAATATCAAGTTAAAGCAATGTTTAATAAAAAATATAAGCAATTTGATGAAAAAGAATTTAACAACAAAATAAATCAGGTAAAGTTTAATATATATACTAAATCTTTCAAACGTATCAGTTTAAACTTTTATACTACGGAAGAATTTGAAAATACTAAACTTGAAATAAAAAGCATTGAAGCTGAAGGTCAAAAAGGAAAACTTGAGCTGGATAAATTTAAATCAGCGTATAATGTTTTATTGGAAGTTAAAGATAATAAGCTTATAATTACTCCAAAAACAAATTCGTTTGAGATTTATTACGATAAACCATTGAAAAAACATCTTTCTTTCAAGCTTGAATTTTTAACATTAATAACAATTGCTATTTTAACTTTTCTATTGAGTTATAAGTTAACAAATTATCTTGCGGATTTTAGCGTGATTAAAAATCAATCTCGAATTGATATTGTATTTTTAGCGACATTTTTTATTCTGCTTTCTATACCGATTATTATGTTGGACGAAAGAAATAATGCAGACTTTATATTAAGAAGAGAAAGGCGTGCGGCAAATAAATATTGTCCTTTATTTACGCCTCATGGAATAAATTATAATTTTGGAAAAGATTTTGAAGCATGGTTTGATGATAGAATTTTTGGACGCAAAATGTTAATTGATTCAAAATTTTTAATATTTATGGATAGAGAAGGCAAAAGAAGCATCATAGGGAAAAACAAATTTCTTTTTTACAAAAAAGAAAACAGCATTGAGAACTATCAAAATATAAATTTATTTACTCCCGAAGAATTAAGTCGAATTGCTGACTATCTGGTTTTGGTAAATAATTATTGTAAAAAACATAACAAAAAATTTTATTTTGTAATTGCCCCCGATAAAAATAAAATTTATGGTGAATACTATCCCGGTTATTATAAAAAAATAAGGCCGGACAGTAAAAGCAGAGCTAATCAGTTAAAAAATTATTTAGAAAAAAATACAAACGTAAAAGTTATATACTTATATGATACTTTAATGAAAAATAAGGATAAGGGAATTTTATATTACAAAGGAGATACGCATTGGAATCAATTAGGGGCTTATTTTGGTTATGAAGAAATAATGAAAAGGCTTATTAAGGACGGAATAAAAGCTATACCGATAAAAATTGATACTAATAAAGATCTTCTTTATACAACCATAGCAGTAGGTGATTTACACGATTTGCCCAAAATTGTATTAAAACAAGATAAAACGCAGTATCCTGTATTTTCTATTGATACAAATGCATATGCTTATAAAAAAATAATAGAGGAAGAAAAAGCTGAAATTATTAAAACTAAAAAAAATATAGCTGCTTTAAATCTCTGTATGTACAGGGACTCTTTTGGCGAAAGTATGATTCCTTTATTTTCAAATACCTTTAGAAATGTAATTTATTATCCGAGAAGCAACATTAAAACGAAAGAAATAAAAAATTTTGATATTGTAATATTAGAGCTGGTTGAAAGAAACATATATCGTATTCGTGATTTAAAATTTGAGGAGGATGAATAATAATGCTTTTTTCATCTATGACATTTGTATTTATGTTTTTACCGATTCTTCTTTTGTTGTATTTAATTACAAAAAAAGAATTACATAATCCGATTCTTCTTATTGCAAGTATAATTTTTTATGCATGGGGCGAGCCCAGGTTTCTTGCTATAATGCTTATAACTATTTTGATAAATTATTTGGCTGCAATTAATATAGAAAAATTTAAAAACAAACGAAAACAAATACTTATATTGACAATTATAATAAATTTAGGAATTCTATTTTATTTTAAATATCTTAATTTTTTATTAAGCACAATAAACGACGTTTTTCACTCAAATATTAACTTTATAGATATTATTATGCCTATTGGTATTTCTTTTTATACTTTTCAAGCTCTTTCTTATGTTATTGACGTATACAGAGGTGAATCAAAACCACAAAAAGACATCTATAAGCTTGCTTTGTATATCTGTCTTTTTCCTCAATTGATTGCAGGTCCGATTATAAAATACCATGATATTGAAAAACAAATCGATTCAAGAGAGGTAAGCTTTGAAAGAGTAAGTTTCGGGACTAAAAGGTTTATTGTCGGTCTTTCTAAAAAGGTGATTATAGCTAATACAATGGCAGCTATTGCAGATAAGGTTTTTATTCAAGAACCAAATACCTTCCCCCATATAGTAGCTTGGCTTGGAGCTTTTGCGTATAGCTTGCAATTATACTTTGATTTTTCGGGGTATTCGGATATGGCAATCGGTTTGGGGATGATTTTCGGTTTTAAATTTATGGAAAACTTTAATTATCCATACATTTCTAAATCAATTACGGAATTTTGGAGAAGATGGCACATATCGCTTTCGACTTGGTTTAAGCAATATGTATATATTCCTCTTGGAGGAAATAAAAAAGGTCTTGTCAAAACTTGCATTAATTTAGGAGCTGTATTTTTGCTCACAGGTATCTGGCATGGTGCAGCCTGGACTTTTATTGTGTGGGGTGTTTTTCAGGGGGTGTTTATAATAATAGAAAAAATATTTAATATTCAAGAATTTGATAAAAAACCACATAGCATAAAAGTAAACATTTTAAGGCACTTATATTGCATATTGGTTTTTGTTGCAGGCTGGGTAATTTTCCGCTCTGAAAATCTGCAATACGCTATAAGCTATCTGATGAATATGTTTGGAATTTTAGATTTAGATAAAGAAAAGTTTATATATACGGTTTCGTATTATTTTTCAAAGGGCGATGTAATAATATTTATCTTTGCTATATTGTGTTGCACTCCTTTGTTTAAAAATATGCTGTATGTAAAAAGTAATTTGGGAAGAATTATTGTTAATTTTTGGCTTTTGATACTATTTTTTATTTCAGCCGCATCTCTTGTAGCAAACACTTGTAATCCTTTTATTTATTTTAGATTCTAAAAAAATCAAACAAAAAACTCTCCTATATAAGGAGAGTTAAGGTGTAAACAATTTTATGCGATTTCTTCGTGATGCTTAGTCGGCAGCTGCACTACTTCCCCGCTTGGGGTTGACTGCTTTTTTTCAACCATCTCCTTAGTAACCGTAAATTCTTTAATATCTTCTCTTGACGGAATTTCATACATAATATCAAGCATAATTTCTTCAACTATTGATCTGAGCGCACGAGCTCCGGTTTTTCTTTTCAGAGCTTCTTTTGCAATTAAATCAATAGCTTCGTCTTCAAATTTTAATTCGACGCCATCCATATTCATAAGACAAGCGTATTGCTTGATAATAGCATTTTTGGGTTTTGTTAAAATCATCTTCAATGTTTCTTCATCTAATGGGTCCAGAACTGTATAAACAGGTATTCTTCCAATAAACTCAGGTATCAAACCAAATTTTAATAAATCATCCGGCTGAAGTTTTTTGAGAATTTTGGCGTTTTCTCTTTCTCTTTCTTCGCTTGAAAGCGACGCTGAGCCAAAACCTATCGAAGTATTTGATCCTGCTCTTCTTTCGACAATTTTTTCTAATCCGACAAAAGCACCGCCCACAATGAACAAAATATTGTTTGTGTTTATTTGAATAAATTCCTGATGCGGATGTTTTCTGCCACCTTGAGGGGGTACATTTGCAATTGTTCCTTCAATCATTTTTAAAAGTGCCTGTTGTACTCCTTCACCCGAAACATCCCTTGTAATTGAAGGATTTTCTGATTTTCTTGCAATTTTATCGATTTCATCGATATATATTATGCCTCTTTCTGCTTTTTTAGCATCATAATCGGCACTTTGATAAAGTCTTAAAAGGATATTTTCAACATCGTCTCCGACATATCCTGCTTCGGTTAATGTTGTAGCATCGGCAACAGCAAACGGAACATTTAACATTTTTGCAAGAGTTTGAGCTAAAAGAGTTTTACCTGAGCCGGTCGGGCCTACAAGAAGGATATTACTCTTTTGAATTTCTATGTCGGATTCTTTTTGTTCCATGTTGTGTGCAATTCTTTTGTAGTGGTTATACACAGCAACGGAAAGCACTTTTTTGGCATCATCCTGCCCAACTATATGCTGGTCAAGATAGTCTTTAATTTCTTGCGGTTTTGGAATTTCATCAACCTTAACTTCAACCTGTGCTTCTTTATCTTCTTGTTTAAAGTTGAACAATTCTTCATCAAGAATTTCATTGCATAATTCAATACATTCGTCGCAAATACAAACATCAGGACCTGCTATAAGCTTTTTTACCTGGTCTTGCGTTTTTCCGCAAAATGAACATTTTAAATTAGGATCAGTCGGTTTTGCCATAATAGCACCTTATACTTTCTTACTTATTAGTATCATCTAAAGTAATAACTTTATCAATCATTCCATACTCTACTGCTTCTTGAGCTGTCATGATGTAGTCTCTGTCTGTATCTTTTTCAATTTTTTTCAACGGTTGACCTGTGTTTGAAGCTAAAATTGAATTTAAAGATTTTTTAATTCTTAATATTTCATTAGCTTGAATTTCAATATCCGTAGCTTGGCCTTGAGCACCTCCCAACGGTTGGTGAATTAAAACTCTTGAATGAGGAAGTGCAAGGCGTTTTCCTTTAGCTCCCGATGATAATAAAAATGCGCCCATTGAAGCAGCTTGTCCCAAGCAAATAGTTGAAACATCCGCCCTTATATGTTGCATGGTATCATATATTGCAAATCCGGCTGTAACTGAACCGCCGGGTGAATTTATATAAAGCATGATGTCTTTTTCAGAATTTTCACTATCCAATAAAAGCATCTGGGCTACAATTAAATTTGCAACCATATCATCAATCGGAGTTCCCAGAAAGATTATCCTTTCTCTTAATAATCTTGAAAATATATCAAAAGATCTTTCACCACGTGAAGATTGTTCTATTACTACAGGTACAAAACTCATCTAACTTTTTCCTTTCAAATTCTATTTTGCGATAAATTTATTGTTGTTAAGTAAAAATTCATTTACTTTATTTGCTGTAATTTGCTGAGTGATTGCAGCAAATGAGTTTGGATTTTTCCTTAGTTCTTCAAATAATTGAATAGCCGGCATACCATACATTGCAGACATTTGATTGATATGGTTTGTTATATCTTTTTGCTCGATTTTTAAATCAGCTTCTGCTGCAATTTTTTCAACAATAAGTGAATTTTTGATTCTGTTTTGGGCTTCTTGTCTGAATCTTTCTTCCACTTTATCTTTGCCTTCCTGATTAACAAGTTTATCGAAATCTGCACCTTGCTGTTTAGCATTCATTTTGGCTTCTTCGACAATAGCTTCATATTCTCTATCCAGCATTGTATCTTGAATTTTAATTTCAGTCGCTTCAGATACTTTTGTAAACACTGCATCAGATTTTAATCTTTCGTTTTGGTTTTTTGTCATTGTGTCAAGATACTTTTGAATATCTTCTTTCAGAGCGTCAAGCGTATCTTTTCCTGCTTTTTTAGCTAATTCATCGTTAAGTTCCGGGATTTTTCTTTCCTTAACTTCGTGAAGTTTGATTTTAAACTGTGCCTTTGCACCTTTTAACTTGTCTTCATGGTATTCATCCGGGAAGGTTACATCAATTGTGAATTCTTCACCTGCGCTATGGTTAACAAGACCTTCGGCGAATCCCGGGATAAAATTTGAATTTGCTAAGTCAAGAGTGTAGTTTTTGGCATCTCCGTGTTCAATTTTTTCATCGCCTACAAATCCTTCGAAATCAAACACCACAGTATCTTTATCGGTTGAAGGTCTTTCAACTTTTTCTAGTGTTGAAAATCTTCTTTGAGTTTGTTCAAGTTCCTTATCAAGAGCATCATCAGGAACTTTGAACTCATTGTATTCAACTTCAAGGTCTTTATATTGTCCGAGTTTTACTTCGGGTTTTAATTCAACAGTTGCTTTAATTTTTAAATCTTTGCCATTTTCAAATTCATAACTTTCAATAGCAGGTCGAAAAGCAATATTTAAATCTTTTTCTTGAACAATTTTTTGAAATTCAGTCGGAAAAAGATTATCTATAACTTCAGCTTTGATTCTTTCAATTCCGACATATTTTTCAACAACATTGTTTGGAGCTTTGCCTTTTCTGAAGCCTGCAATATTTATGTTTGCTCCGTATGTTCTGAGCGCTCTTTCGTATTCGCTTTTTGCAACATCTGAAGCTATTGTTATATCTATGGTTGCGATGTTTTTGTCATCAATTGTAACTGTATTTGTCATGGCACCTCTCAATTATAAAATATTTACGTATAATATAGTATAAACTAAAAATAAAAATCATGGTCAATATAGTGTATTTATATTTCTACCTTTAGTTTAAATTTGTTTTTATTAAAATCAATAAATCCTTCTTGTTTTAATTTTGAAAGTTCAAAAGACATTGCAGAGCGGTCTATGTTTAAATAATCCGCCAATTCTTGTCTGTTAAAATTAATTTCAAAGGTGTTGCTTTTGTTTTTAATGCTTTCATTCGATAAATAGGTTAAAAGCTTGTCCCTGATTGTTTTTTGAGAAATATTTTCTATTTTTTCAATCAGTTCAATATTTTCTTTAGATATTATTTTAAAAAGATTATCTATTAGTGCTCCATGGTGAGAACAAGCATTTTGACACATTCTTGTACATTTTTCGTAGTTTAATATTAAAACAAGCGTGTCAGTAGTACAAATTGCGTTTATGTTTGATTCAACATTCTTTGAAGCAACGAGTGAAAGCCCGATATTATTATTAGCATGGAGTTTTTGAATTATCATCCTTCTTCCCCAATAAGTGTCTTTTTCAATATTGACTTCGCCTTCTAAAATAAGGAAAATTTTAGTTACAATATCTCCTTGTCGTATAATTAAATCGCCTTCTTCATATTTCTTAATAGTTGCACTAAAACATTCGAGCATTCTATCCAGCTCAGAGTCAGTTATACCGTAAAAAAGAGAGGAATTTTTTATTTTTTGATAATATTTTTGCATAAAATTTTCCTTTTGTTGTAATTACAACAGAAATGTTGTTAAAACTAGTGTATATTAAAAATAACAAAAGATAAAGGAGCAAAATTATGGCAAAATATGTATGCAATGTGTGTGGATATATTTATGATGAAACTACAGGCGATACTGATAACGGAATAGATGCAGGCACAAGATTTGAGGATTTACCTGCTGATTGGGTTTGCCCGTTGTGCTCGGTCGGTAAAGATGAATTTGAACAAGCATAATTTAAAAGTAAGTTATAAGTTTTATAAAGGATAAAAATATGGCTACACAGCAAGAAGAAAATTTGATTGGTTTGTTGGATGGTTACGTCGAAAAGGGCGGACATCATCTTAATGTTAATGTTTTTAATCGTGAAACATTGCTTGATGCTCAGGCACATCCCGAAAAGTATCCTCAGCTTACAGTCAGGGTTTCAGGATATGCGGTTAATTTTATTAAGTTGACAAAAGAGCAGCAGGATGACGTTATATCAAGAACATTTCATTCAAAGATGGGTTAAAAAGCAGGTATACCACCTGCTTTTTTATATGAAATGTTTGGTATATTTTAGGATATGTTTTATATAAAGTTGTAATTTTTTGCTTCTTTTTTGTTTATTTTTTGCCGATTAAAATTGCAAGTTCAATTAGGTGTTATAGTTTAGAATTTATTATATAAATTTGTTATTTTAAGTGTCTTTTAAAATATTTGTTTTTGTTCCCTAATTTCTTCTATATACGGTCGAGAGAATATTTCTTGTGCTTTTTGTTGGATTTCTTGAGGGGTGATTGAATTTAATTCTTTATTAAATTCTTTTAATCCATACGAACCTTTATCGTATATTTCAGATATAAGCTCTGCTCTTGTTTGCGATTTTTCGAGTGCTTCTTTCCTGTTATTTAAAACAATTTGTTTTGCTTCATTTAAAAAATTATTATCTAATTGCCCTTGAGTAATCGATTTTATAGCCATGTTCACAGGATTTTCAATATCAGTTTGTTTATTGTTAGATGCTGTAAAAATTTCTAAATATTTATGCAGATAATTTTTGGAACATAGACAGCGTAAATCTTTTGTGTTTTGGGATTCATCTTTTAACATTATGGTTTTAAGAATACGACAAATTAATGAATACATTGCTGAACTTTTTAAAGTATTGTCATCATCGATGGGGTAAAATCTTACGTTTTCTTTATTAAATACCGTAGGTTCTTCACCATAAATATATGTTGTTTTTTCATTTTCCATAAATGATTTTGATACTGCTTTTGTATCAAATAATTTTTGATTTGGTATTTGCTTTTCTATAATATCTGTAATTTGTTTAATTGTTGCTTCATTAGTATTTTTGGGAAGCGATATAGAACATACAGTAGTAGAATTTGATAGTAAATCATTATTATATTTTTTAATATCCTCTAAAGTTACGTTTTTAATGTCTTCTTTTGTGTATGGTTCAGGGTGATAAATGTGTTTTAATAAATCATCTTGTTGTTGTTCATCTTCAAAATAATACAAAACATATTCTTTTGCATCTTCTAGTTGCTCTTTGGTGAAAAAATCCGAATTATATGTTTTTTGAAGCGCCATTTTAAATAATTCCGGAAACAGAAAGATTTCATTATCAAAATCTCCGGAAATTTCAATTAATTCTGCGTTTTTACAACAATTTCTAATTTTACCATTTTCATTAATTTGTATATATAAATCATCTAAAATTCTGTTATACAATTCTTTAACTGCCTGTTTTGCTTTTATCTTTTGAGTAGATTTTGTATGTATCTCAAATGCAATTTTGTTTTCGGGAGAATTTTTATCAAGGTTTAAAATAATATTATTTTTTAAAGTTAAAGTTTTTATATCTTCCAATTCATCTAATTTCGGTTTGTGCACTTCAACCCAATACCCTATAGTTGGTACAGATAAAAAATCACTATAGTTTTTATCTGCTTGCGGGGAGTCTTTAGTTTGTACTCTGTTTATGGTTTTATTATTAGTAAAAATTGTATTTTGTATTTTATTAATGTTCATTATTTTACCTCAGTTATTTGTTTTCTTTTGTATTTTCTTCATTGCATCACTACGCCATTTTTTATGATTTTTTAATTTGTTTTCTAAATCATAAAGTTCTTCAATTTCAGCTAGAGTGTGTGGTTTTAATAGAATTGTTTAGGTTTTGTTCTATGCTTTCAATCTGATTTTCTATTTCTGTAGAAAGCCCGATGGGAAATAATTGCAATAGGTTTTCACATTTTTCAAATTGAGGCATTTCATTTATTTTTGCAAAGCTTTCTGACCAAGCTTTTTTTGAAATAGTTGGCGGAACATACTCTTTTGCAATTTCAATATAATCTTTAGCAGTCGGGTTTTTGTGTAGCTTTAATGTTTTATTTATAATATTTATAATACCTGAATTAGAATAAAACTTTTCCGGGTTAGAAAAAAGAAATTGTGCAATTTCTCCGGCAGGTTGTGTTGATACATTCATTTGGGAAAGTTTTTCTTCGATTATTTTTCTTGCAACATTAATATCTGCCGGTTTAAGAACTATTTTTTGCGGCGTTATGTTTTTATCTAAAATTCTTTTATCTATATCAAATGGGTAATTTGTTGTTAAAAACAAAGTGCAATTATATTTACTGGCGCAATCCTTAATAAATTCGCAAAAATCATTAACAACAGGTGAATACGGATTTGAAATAGCGTCAGCTTCGTTTATTACAATGATTGTTCTTTTTTTCTCTTTACTGTTTTCATAATTTTCTTTAGCTATTCTTGCTTTTTGTCTTATTGCCTCCATTGCTTCTTCGGGGGAGGTATTTCCGGCATTAACCTCATCAACAAATGACAAAGTTTGTTCTGCAAGAGCATGCGCAAATGTAGTTTTCCCGCAGCCGGTTGGTCCAAAAAGTAAAAATGCATTAGGAACATTAACTTTTTGAGATGTTCTTGCTTTTGCCATGGTTTTTAATATAAAACTATTCATCAAATTATCTTTAATGTCTTCATAACCTACAATCTTATTAAACCCTTCTTGTTTTCCTAAATTTTGCATTGCATTAAAATAAGCAACTAAAACTTTTTCATCTTCTTCAAAATTTTCAACTGATGAAGAATTTAAAATTTCATTTAATTCTGTTAATTGATTATTCAAATCAATTATCTCTTCTGTTTGTTTTTCTTTTTCATCTGGAGTTAACTCCTCCCATTTTTTAGTTTTAAGCTTTTTAATTAAATTTTCATAAGCTTGCTTTAAGGATAAAAAATTGCTTTCTTGTTTTTCAAAAATGTCAACAATATTTCCTGTGCCTTTAAAATTTATTGGATGTTTACTTGAAATTTGCTTTTTTTGTTTGATTGGATTTGTATTTTTTGAATAATTTGATTGTGTGGTTCTAAAATTAATAAATTGTATTTTCATTTTTTTATATCCTTGCTTTTATATTAAATCTATGGCTGCCTATCGATGCTTCTTCAAAGTCATTTAAATCTTTTTGTGTGGTCATTAAGATTGTTGTATGGAATTTTTTAGATGCATGTTCAATAAACATTTTAAATCTTCCAATAAGGCTTCTTTTTTGAATTGTGTCGTGGTCTGTTAGTAGTTCATCCAGATTTTCAATATGTAAAATTGTTCTTTTTCCTGTAACTTGATATAGTTTTTCTGCTTTTTCAGCTTCATCATACATTTTTATTATTGAAGCCATAGGGTCATTTGGGTTATATTTACAAGTTCTTGTTAAAGTTACATTTTTAGTTTTTATCCATTCTGTTAGCTCATTTAATTCTTCTTGATTTTTTCCGTAAAACATAATTCCATTAGGTATTTCAATATCCAGCCCTCTTTCTTTTGCTTCAATTGGTATAAAAAATTCTCTTAATAAGTTTTCTTTTTGTTCAATGAGTTTACTTGTTTTATCTAATAGTTCAGAATCAATTTTTTCAATTTCATTTCTTATTTTTTCATAATCCATAAAAGCGTTTTTGAACCTGAACTCTAGTAGACCGCATTTAGGGTTTAACATACTTTTTGGCAAATCAAATATTCTGTCAGTATCATATGCCGATTGGATTCCAAATTTATCATAACTTGTATTTAAAAATTCTTTTAGCTTTAAAAATTCTTGTGTTTCTTCAGGATTTTTTGAAATAAAATCCTGAATGTTTTTGATATATAGTAGTCTTTCTTGTGAAGTTATCCGGTATTTTGTTTCAAAAGTTTTTGCATAGTTTATTAATTCATCGATAGCGCTTTCTTTTAAATCAAAAGTTTCAAACGGTAAATCAGCTTTCGAGGCCAATTCTTCTAAAAACATACTGTTTATTTTTCTATTTAAGCCGGATAAAACAATGTTTTCTTTTTTTGGATAAGTTACATAAGAACCCCACCAGGCTGCTTTTAAATTTTCGGGTTTTATCTTAAATTCAACAGGATTTTGCATTGCATTATAAATGTTATGGATATCAATACCTGCAATGCGGCTTTTAATTTCTTCTTTTGTTGTTTCAATAAAATCTAAAATCATGCCTTTAGTGTTATAGTTTCTTAATTTTTGTTGTTGATTGTTATTAACAATTAAACTAACTTTATTTTTTGAAGAACAGTTTTGGATAAAATCTGAAAAAATTTGTTTTTCATTGCTATTTGCAATTTGCTCTAAGTCGTCAATAAATTCAGAAAAATTTTCTATGCTAAAAAATGTGCGTATATTTTTTTTAGAATTTTTTGATGTTGTTTCGCTGAACTCTGAAAGACAAGTTAAAAATTCGCTCATTTCCCCTTTAATGTATTTGAATTTTTTAGCATTAGATTCAAAGCAATTAGAAAATATTTTTTGTATATCAACTATATTTTCATTAGCAAGATTTTCAGTGAAAATTATATCAGGAATTTTGCAATTATTAATTTCAACATTTGCTTTTTCAATTACCATAAGTCTTTCTAAATTGTCAAAATTTGTAGGTTTTTTAGTCGTAGAAAATATTTTTTGCGTTTTTTTAGAAAGACAATGCAATTGTTTGTTTATATTTTCTTTATCTGTATTAGAAAGTTTAGATATTTCTTTTTCCGTGTTTTCAAAATTTAATATTTTTAATTTTTGAATAGGGTTTTTGTTTGCAGTTGTTTTGGGTAATTTAAATTTTTTATAAGAAAAAACCGCTAAACAAACTGTTCCGATAATAGCCAGTGCTGTTACGGTTTTTTTAGCCTTATCCGTTTTATTTGATTTGATAAATTCATCTTGTTTTTTACCAAAGTCAGCGTTAGGTGATTTAGTTGATAAATTTTTTGCGTAGTTAGTTGAATCAAAATTGAATTTTGAATACAGATTATTTATCTGATTTTGTTTAAATGTAATCATTGTTTAGTCCCAATATGAATAATAATTTTCTCCCCATCTTTTTTAAATATTTATTTACCGGTTTTGTTCTTGTATAGCCTGGTGAAATTGAACTAACTTTCATAAATTTTCCTTTCTTAATACAAAAAAGTCGTCAAAAAGACGACAATTTTAGGTTATTTATTTTAGAGGCAAAAACTTGAAAAGAATTTTTAATTCTTCTTATAAATATAAAATAATAGATAATTTTATATATCATACAGCCTCAAATTATTCTTATTACTCATATAATACATGTAAAAATATTTTTTTGTTAGTGAAAATAAAGAAAAGAAACAAAAATTTACGAGCTTATACGTTTTTGAGCTTTGCGAAAATTACGTATAAGTATACGTTAGTAAGAGGTTTCCTCGTCTTTATTAAAAAATCGCCCTTGATGATATATTGTTTTCTTATAATATAAGATTTAATTTGTATTTGATAAATTTTTTATTGTAATCCCAATCGTCACTTTTAGCTGGGCAGTAATCAATATCGTTAGATAAATAATATTATTAAAATATGAAATAATTTTTTCGATAAAATTAGTCATATATAACTTCTTTAACTTTAAAACTCGCATTTTTTATTTTGCAGATATTTCCTCTGTCATACCAAACCCAATTATTTTTAGTACAAGTTTCTTTGTTTATTATAACTTCTTTATTATCTATAATAATAATTCTACCAATTTTACAATCACCATCTTCAAGGCAATAATCACTTTTTGAAAGATGTTGCAATATTTTTATTAATCCAGAGATTGCTATACAAAAAAATATACAAGCTAGGAATTTAAATATGTTTCTCATTATTTTCCTTGTCTAATTTTATTTTATTATATCTAAATTTCTCTTCCATTTCTATTGCCCTTACCTCACAAACGCCGCCTTTTAAACCTTGTTTTATTCCTTCCCAATCAGCATATAAATCTTCCATGCAATCTTTAATAACAGATTTTGAATCTATATGCAATCTTTTTGTTTTTTTGAAATAATCAAAGATTTCTTTGGCAAAGCTTAACAAAAGAGCATATATAGCATCAATTGTGCCTCGTTTTGAAGTGTCGCAATTTGCTTTTGTGTGCCAATATTTATCACTATGATTGCCAATTTTTTGTTCCATATTCTTTTTATAGTCATTAAAAGTTTTATAAGCATTTAAACCTTTTGTAATTAAAGTTCCAATTATCGCAATATTTCCTGTTATTTTTAAATATTTCATTGATTTAAAATTATAATTAGAATTTAGAGAAAGTATTTTGTTTATTAATGCTTCAATATGGCTGAATTCATTTTTTATATCAGCTTCTATTTCCTGCATTTCTTCAATATCAGATTTCAAATCTCCATCTAATTTGTCAATATTATTCAAAATTTCTTCTATTTCATCCCAACAATTACAAGATTCTTCTTTATCTTTTAGTTTAGTGCTTCCTTTGTTCTTATCATTGTTTGCATTTCTGTCTTCAACCCAGCATTTGCAATTAGGGTGTGGTAAATCTGGTATTTCATCAATATTTTTAAAGCTTAAACCATTTAATGCTTGGCATTTTTCACAAGCACCATCTGAAGAATGCCAAACGTATTCAATTTCGCCTTCTGTGTAGCTAATTTTACCTTTTAAAACCATACTCATTAGTATCTCCTTAAATCTTTTAAAACTCCTTCTATTTTCTTTTTGGTATTAATATTTGGGTTATTTTTAGTATCGAAAATAATATTATTTATAATCCCTCTTAAAATATATTTTTTAATAATATTTAAAGAGTAGTTTTTGCAAACATCATAAAGTGTGGCTTTAGTTTTTTTGCCAAAAATTCCATCTTCTTTTAAAATATTTTTAGCTTCAATTATCGAATCTCTTCTGTTTTTATTTAAAATACTCAAACCCCTTTGTAAATCTTTAATGGCTTGAGTTTCGCCAACATTTTTAGAGTGTTTTTTAATTAATTTTAAAATATATTCAATAGTTTCATCTTGAGTTTTATTTTTATATAAAAAATATCTAACCCCTTTTTAAATCTTCATTAGTTGAATAAAGTATTTGTGATGCTGATAAACAATCGCCTAGTTCATTTAGTAATTCTTCTTTTTCAAGCTGCTTAATTTCTTGCTTAATTGAATTTTTATATAAAACATCTTTTGGATTTTCAACTTCGAAATCCATGCCCAAATAAATAGGTTTTGGCAATCCTAATTCCTCCTTAAAATATAATAATCTAACCAATATATATTTTTAGTTTAGCATATTTCTTTATATTTGCCAAAAGACATTATATATTAGTAAATAGTTAATTTACTAATATTAAAATTTAGAAGCATTGTTTTCCACAACTTTTGTTTAATGTTGCTCGTAAGAGGTTTCCTCGTCTAATAAAAAATCGCCCTTTAGGCGATAAAAAGCGGAATGCTTATACGTTTTTGAGCTTTGCGAAAATTACGTATAAGTATACGTTAGTAAGAGGTTTCCTCGTCTTT
>CALVAA010000014.1 GCA_944325315.1 Candidatus Gastranaerophilales bacterium | reverse complement strand
ATAAAAACAGACAATGAATCATACAAAGAATGTCTTGAAGGAAACATAGAAAAAAGCTTTGGATATTTTCAATAAATAGATAAAAAGCGAAATTGACTTTAACAATTTCGCTTTTTTAATTCTTAAACAAAGATTCAACACCAACTCTAAGTAGTCTTACCAATGCAAGATTGGAAAGCCCGGCAAGGCTTTTACTGTTTTGCATGTTTTTAGCTTAAACTAAACCTAAAACTTTTTTGTACCAACTGAATGTTTCTAATTCTAATCCGTTAAATGTTGTTTTCAAACATTGTTTTTTCAAATAATGTTGGAACTCATCATTGAACTTTGATTTGATTGACGGTTGAGCCTTTGGATTTTGTGTGGAAAGAGCCATAAGAACCTCCTAGCGAATTTTACAACTAACAACATGATTTGTCATATATTATATCACAAAAAAAGTTTTATGTAAGTCTTTCATGAAAAAAATAGCCCATAAGAACTAGCAAAATATCCTGTTTGTAATAATTTCTTACGGTAGTAGTAAATATTAAGCTTTTGTTACATTTGTACAAAGCAATTTTTTTACTTTGTATGTTTTTAACTATTATAGCCTATTATATATTAAAATAAACAACAATTGACTTTATTTGTACCGTTAAAACAATACAAATAACTAAAATAAGGAAAAAATATGCGCATTTCAAACATCAGCCAAGCAGAATTTAATAATAACAACAAAATTGCAAAACAAAAACAAAACAATAACAATTTTCAAACACATGCTGTAAATAATAATTATGTTCCCCTAACAAACCAGTATCTGGCTTTTTTGGGAGGATACAGCGTAGATTTAAAACAAACCGTAAACCAATTAAACGAAAACCAATTCCCACCCCAAATAAGACAGCAAGCACTTCAAACACTTGAGTGCGGGAATCCTGAGGACAAAACTCTTTATGATATCCATCTTGATAAATATAAAAAAATTTTAGATTGCTATAGTCTGGAAGAATTAAAAGAAAAATATCCCGAATTTAAAGATGCTAAATCCGCTTGGGAAGTAGACGCAAACAAGAACAGTCTTATATACAATTTTCAAAACGGACAGTCCGAAATATTTTCTCCTCAGGAAGACTTAACTCTTCAACTAATAAAACTATACTGGGGGCAAGGTTTTTCTTTAAGTGATATTTCAAAATATATCGAACAAAACGATAGTAACAACACAAAAAATGCACATTATTCAATGGGCAAAAAATTAAATATTCCTTTGCTGAATCCGAGATATGCCATTGTTTTAAAGTTGTCCAATAAAGAATACAATGAAAAATTCACTGAACAAATGTCAATTAAAAGAAAAGAAGCACATGAAGCAAAACAGCAGCTATATGAAGGAGAAGGTGTTGTTATTCCTTCAGGTTCTTTATCTGAAGCGCATAAAAAACATATTTCAGAAGGTCTCAAAAAATATTACCAAGAAAACCCAGAAGCTTCCATTGTAATTTCCGAAAGACAAAGACAATTTTACATAGAAAACCCTGAAGAAAAGGAAAAAAGGCATTTTGCCATGGACTATGCCTGGAATAAAACAAAAGAAGGAAAAAGTGTTTTAAAACACTTAAATAAATTTATAAAAAAATACAACAATACGAACATAAATGAAGAACAATTAAGCGGTATTGAAAAATTAGACGAAAAACAAAAAACAGCACTCGCCGCTTTTTTCAAAAAAAATGCTTGGGCAAAAGAACAGCTTTCAAAAGCAGTAAAAAAGGGCTATATTGCTCTTGAAAAAACTCTTAAAATGCAACAAGATTTTTCTTTAATACAAAAAAAATCTTATACGCTTGAAATGTTTCCAAAAGCATTAAGGGAAGACATGAAAAAATATGCACAAGAAAGAAATCTTGAATTGCCGGATATAGGAATAGGCACTGCATATATTTATGCAGGCGAAAACAAAGACACGTTGGAAACCAAAAATGCAGTTAAAAAAGTACAAAGTATTATAGATAAATACAGCAATGATTACAAAAATACAGCGGATGATATAGCAACATCCAGACAAATAGCCATAATTGCATTTAAAAATAAACTGGAAAAAAACTTAGAAAAATATACCAATAATGATGTTAAAATTTTAAATGAAAAGCTAAATATATTATTGAAAGAATTTCCAATATACATAAACCCTTATACCCAACTTAATATCAAAGTTCCGGTATCCGGTATTTCCGGAGAAATTATTAACAGTTTATATTATTCGATTGGTGCAATTGCTGCAGAACTCAATAACGGACAGTACTTTCTGGATTTATTAGGAAAAACATTAGATGAAGCATATGACGCTGCTTACCTTAAAAACGAAGAAGAATTACGCAAGCTATTAGACTATTAAACAGTTAAAGCTATTTTTTCAAGGTATTTACCGTAGCCGTTTTGTTTATAGTTTTTTGCAAGTTTTAAAAGTTCATTCGAAGAAATATAACCCATGCGATAGGCCACTTCCTCAATTGAAGCAATTTTCATTCCGGTATTAATTTCCATTGATTGAACAAAGTTGGCTGCTTGCAATAAACTTTCAAAAGTTCCTGTATCCAACCAGGCAAATCCGCGGCCTAAAATTTCTACTTGAAGTTTATTTTTTTCAAGATATATTTTGTTTAAATCAGTAATTTCCAATTCACCTCTTAAAGATGGCTTAAGCATTTTTGCATATTCAACAACATTGTTGTCATAAAAATACAAGCCTGTTACAGCATAATTTGATTTGGGATTTTTAGGTTTTTCCTCAATAGAAACAGCCTTATTATTTTTATTAAATTCAACTACGCCAAATCTTTCTGGATCTTGAACCAAATAGCCAAATACTGTTGCTCCGGTTTTTCTTTTCGCAACTTCTTTTAGCATTGAAGAAAATCCAAACCCGTGGAAAATATTATCTCCCAAAATAAGCGCAACAGGGGAGTCTTTAATAAAATCTTCAGCTATTAAAAAGCTTTCGGCTATGCCTTTTGGCTCTTTTTGTATAGCATAAGAAAACTTTACTCCTATTTGACTTCCGTCTTTTAAAACTTTTTTGAAATTGTCAATATCGTACTTGTTTGTAATAATCAGAATTTCTTTAATACCGGCTAAAAGCAGGGTTGTAATAGGGTAATATATCATTGGTTTATCATAAACCGGTAACAATATTTTTGAAATAGGAAGACTCGCAGGATACAATCTTGAGCCTGCACCTGCAGCAAGTACAATGCCTTTCATTATAGTTTAAGCCTCTTTTTTGTCTTCATTGTCTTGTTTATCTTGTTGAGGTTTATTTTTTGAAGCAATCTTTTCTCTTACTTTTGTTTCAATTTCAGCTAAAACATCAGGATGTTGTTCCAAAAATTCTTTTGCCTTTTCTCTGCCTTGTCCAAGTTTTTCATCGTTATAGCTAAACCAAGCGCCTGCTTTTTTTATAATATCAAAGTTAACTGCAACATCTATTATGTTACCTAAAGCACAAATTCCTTTTCCATAGATAATATCAAATTCGGCAATTTTAAAAGGAGGTGCTACTTTGTTTTTTGCTACTTTTACTCTTACTCTGTTTCCTATATCTTCATTATCTTTATTTTTAACACTGTCACATCTTCTTATATCCAAACGAACTGAAGAATAATATTTAAGAGCATTACCACCTGTTGTTGTTTCGGGATTTCCAAACATTATACCAATTTTTTGTCTCAATTGATTAATGAAAATTATTGTTGTATTTGTCTTAGCTACAATTGCAGTTAATTTTCTTAATCCTTTTGACATTAAACGGGCTTGAAGACCCATTTGCTGCTCATCCATTGCTTTTTCAATCTCTGCTTTTGGAACAAGAGCTGCAACAGAATCTATTACAACAATATCAATAGCTCCGGAGCGAACCAATTCTTCAGCTATTTCAAGTGCTTGTTCTCCTGTATCAGGCTGCGAGATGAGTAATTGGTCTATATCTACTCCTAAATTTTTTGCATATTCAGGATCAAGTGCGTGTTCAGCGTCAATATAAGCTGCAATTCCGCCTTTTTTTTGTGCATTAGCTACAATATGCTGAGCTAAAGTTGTTTTACCGGATGATTCAGGTCCGTATATTTCAATTATTCTGCCTCTTGGAACTCCGCCAATGCCAAGGGCAATATCAAGCGCTAAAGAGCCTGTTGGAATGCATTCACAGTCAACATTTGCTTTATCTCCCAAGCGCATTATTGAACCTTTACCGAAATCCTTTTCAATTTTATCTAATGCCAGCTTTAAAGCCTTATTTTTACCTTCTTGAATAGCTTTTTGGTCTTTTTCATCTGTTTCTTTTGTGGCTGCGCACATAAATTTCCTCACTTCCCTAATGTTATTTATTATTATATAATAAAATTTATGAAAACTATAGAACTTAACAATTTTATTATAGGCGGCAATAAACTTACAATTTTAGCAGGGCCTTGCGCTACCGAAAGCGAAGATGTGTCTCGTATTTGTGCAAAAAAATTAAAAGAAATATGTACTCAACTTGACATAAATTTTGTTTTTAAAACTTCTTTTGACAAAGCAAACCGTTCGTCCTTAACTTCATACCGTGGTCTTGGGATGGATAGAGGGCTTGAAATATTAAAAAATATTAAAGAAGACTTTAAAGTTCCGATTGTAACAGATATCCACGAGCCAACTCAAGCTCAAAAAACAGCACAAATTGCTGATATTATTCAAATTCCCGCTTTTTTATGCAGGCAAACCGATTTACTTGTGGCTGCAAGTAAAACAGGGAAAATAGTAAACATTAAAAAAGGACAATTCTTATCTCCTTATCAAATGAAATCAATAGCAAAAAAAGTAGTTGATAGCGGAAACGATAAAATCTTAATAACCGAAAGAGGCTCAAGCTTTGGCTATAATAATCTGGTTGTTGATTTTAGAGGAATTCAAATTATTCAAGAAGAGCTAAATTATCCTATAGTTTTTGATGCAACACACAGCGTACAAATACCGGGCGGAAACGGTACAAGCTCATCCGGAGAAAGAAAATTTGTTCCTTTACTTGCAAAAGCAGCAATAGGAGCAGGAGCAAAATGTTTATTTTTTGAAGTTCACCCAAAACCCGACGAAGCACTTTGCGACGGTGATAACATGCTGAGTCTTGATGACTGTTATAAAACTTTTAAAATTTGTAATGATATTTTTAAGCTTGTAAATTATCAATAATTATTTCATTTTTATAATATTATAAATAACTCTGCTTCCGGTAATCAAAGCAGCACAGAATAATGCTATAGCAAGACCCATCCAAAATCCTTGCAGGACAATATTTTGATAAAATGCAAAATAACAACCTACAGGAATTGCAATTAAAAGATAAACTCCAAACATAGTATACATTATAATTTTTGTATCTTTCAACCCTCTTAAAATTCCGACGCATGCGCCTTGTATGCCATCAAAGAATAAAAATGCCATTGCAATTTTTATAATACTTTTACTCAAGTTTATAACTTCAATATCCCTGCTAAAGATAGATACAATTTTATCGGAAAAGAATTCTAAAATTAAAAACGTAGTTATACAAATTAAAATAGTAATAAAAATAGATGCTAAAGAATAATTGATAATATTTTCTTTATCTTTTCTTCCGTTAAAATAGCCGACTTTAATGCTTGCTGCATTTGCAACGGATAAAACTATCATAAAAGTAAAATTTGCAATACAAAGAATAATGTTGTGTACAGCTGCGAATAAAGAACTAAATTTTCCTATTAAAATTGCAGTCAGATTAAAGCCTAAAAATTCACAAAAAAGCGCAATTGAAATTGGAGTTCCGATTTTTAACAGGTCTTTAATATAAGCTTTAGATTTTTTAAATTTACCCTTAAACAAAGGCAAACAGTATATTATCATTAAAACTGCAACCGTTACTCTTGATATCAAAGTTGCAATACTCAAACCAATTACACCAAGTGAAGGAATATGTATAAAATAAAAATCAAACCCGAAAGTTAAAACAATATTTAAAACAATATTTAAAATAACCATAACAAGCATTAGAATATTTGCATATACAACTTTTTCATAGGCTTGTAAAAATTCTTTTAGTGCAACAAATATAACGGCAGGAAAAATTGTCCAGGCACATATTGCAACATATTCTTTAACATTTTGAACCATATCCGGACTAAGATTTATTGAATCTATATGTAAAAGAAAAATTTCCAGAATTATAAAAAAAGGAACGGAAATCAAAAATGAAAATAAAAAAGTTAATTTAAAATATCTTTTCGAAGGCTTTTTTTGCCCCCTGAGATTGGATATAACCGGGCTTATGCTCATAATTATACCTATAGCTCCGATTGTTATAGTCATTATAATTGCACTTGCAACACTTATTGCGCCAAGCGCAACTGTTGAATATCTGCCTGCAACAATAGTATCTGCAAGTCCTACCAAAACTTGTGAAATATTACCGCCTAAAATTGGCAGGGATAATTTAATTAAACTTAAAATTATCTCTTTATATTTTTTTATCCTGTTCATTTTATAACGTCTTACCTTTATTTAAAATATTTTTTTCGTCAAATAAATTTTTAATTTTTTTCATTAACAGGTATGCATTTTTATCTATTGCATCTTGAATATACTTTTGTTTTTGCGTGCCTATGCCATGTTCCCCTGATAACGTTCCTCCGATTGATAGAGCATAGTAGAAAAGTTCATCTTTTAATTTTTTAAAGTTTTCTTTTTGAATGCTATCTTCTAAATCAAGCGCAAAATTAGGATGAATATTGCCATCGCCGATATGGCCCATTGTTGCAGCTATAATATTATATTTTTTAGATAATTCTTCTATTTTATTTATAAAATCAACAATTTTTGTTCTCGGAACAACTATATCTTCTGTTATTATGTTCGGTTTTAACCTTGCAAGGGCAGAAAAAGCACTTCTTCTTGCCCGCCAAATATTTTCGTTTTCCTCATTGCTTTTTGCCTGAATAATCTTAGAGCATGAAGATTTTATTAAAATTTCCTTCAATATTTCAAGTTCATACTTAACGCACTCGCTAAAACCATCTAATTCTATTAATAAAGCCGCTTCTTTATCTGTTAAAAGCCCGCACGGATTAAATTTTTCTATTGTTTGAATTGTATTTTTATCAATTAAATCCAAAACCGAAGGAATGAAACCTGAATTAATAATTTTATTAGACGCTCTGGCTGCTTCTGTTAAAGAATTAAAATATGCTAGAGTTAAAAGCCTGGTCTCGGGTTTTGGAATAAGTCTTAAAGTGGCCTTTGTTATGATTGCAAGCGTACCTTCAGAACCTGTTAAAAGACTTGTTATATTATATCCGGTGACATTTTTATTCAAATTTTTAGATGTTACAATAATTGTGCCGTCTGCTAAAACTGCTTCGAGATTTATTATATAATCTTTTGTATTTCCGTATTTAAAAGTCCTCGGTCCTCCCGCACAAAGTCCTATAGCACCTCCTATTGTTGAAACGGCAAGATTAGAAGGGTCAGGAGGAAAAAAGAGGTTTAATTTATCTAATTCTTTATTTAAATCTCCAATTACAACATTGGGTTCTACAATTGCAATTAAATTTTCCTTATCTATTTTTATAATTTTATTCATCTTTGAAAAATGAACCACAATTGAATCTTTTGTCGGCCTTGTTGCGCCGCAATGATTTGTTCCTTGTGCTCTCGGTATTATTGTAATATTGTTTTTGAAAGCAATTTTTACAATTTTACTGACTTCTTTAGTATTTTTTGGAAAAACAACAGCTAAAGGTAATATTATATCATCCGGATTTTGTGATGTGTCATAAGCATAGACAAATAAATCTTCTTTTTTATATAGAAGATTATTTCCAAAAATTTTTTTTAATTCATTTACAAAATCCATAAAAATATTTTATTATAAAAACAAATTAAATTTTAATTTGGTTTTATGTAATAATATCTTTAAAAGGAGAAATTATGAAAAAATTTTTAATATTATTGGGCTTAATATTTTTTGTAAATAATTCCGCAATTGCACAACAGATGAATAACAATGAACAAAATTTAAACTTGGGCACAATGCCTACTGATGAAGAAATTCTTCAAACAATACAAAAATATAATTTTGATAAATCCCAAGAAGAATTTTTATTCCAGGAAACTAAAAAGAAACTTGAAAAAATATACTCTGACCCAAATTATGCAAATGAAATGCTAAAAAACGGCATAGAAAATCAAAATTTGCCGGATGTTGAAAAAACAGACAGAAATATTGATATGCCAGAACCTGCCGTAAAAAATCCAAAAAAGAAAAAATATACAAACCATGATCCTTTAATTAAAAGGAAGAAAAAATAAAGAATATAAATTAAAATGAAAACCTTTTTTATTAAATCACAAGGCTGTAAACAAAATCAGTTGGAAGGCCAAATAATCAGCTCTGAATTAAAAAAAGCAGGGTATATTGAAGTTAAAACCATATCAAAAGCAGATATTTATATTCTAAATTCCTGTTCTGTTACATCCCATAGTGATTCTCAGGCAAAATATCTTTTAGGCTGTGTTAAACGAAAAAATCCAAATATTAAAACAGTTCTGGTTGGCTGTTTAGCTCAAACTTACGAAAAACACAAAGATTTTAATTACAAAAACATTGATTTAGTACTGGGTAATATTGAAAAAATAAATATTGAAAAGTATATAGATAAACTTTTTTATGATGGCGGTTTTTTTGTTGATGATATTTTCAAACAAAAAGAATTTAATTTTAAGTTCTTAAAAAACCCCGATACTACAAGAGTTAGTGTAAAAATTCAAGACGGGTGTAATAATAGATGTTCATATTGCATTATTCCTTTTGCAAGAGGAAATTCACGTTCAAACAGTATCAAAAATATATTAAAACAAATTAAAATTATTGTTGACAGTGGCATAAAGGAAGTTGTATTAACAGGAATACATATTGGTCAGTGGGGTTTGGAATTTAATAAAAAACTTATTGATTTATTAAAAGAAATTGAAAAAACAGATATTCAAAGGTATCGCTTAGGTTCATTATATGTTAATGAAATTGATGATGAACTTATAAGTTTTTTGTCTGAATCCGATAAATTTTGTCCTCATTTTCATCTTTCTGTCCAATCTCTGTGTGATAAAACTTTAAAGGAGATGAACAGAAATTATAATACAGAAGATGTTTTTCAAATTGTTGAAAAATTAAAAAAGAATTTCCACCTTCCTTTTTTAGGATGCGATATTATAGTAGGATTTCCCGGCGAAACAGATGAAGATTTTAATATTACATTTAAAAACTTAAAAAAATTAAAATTATCTTCTATCCACTGTTTTCCTTATTCAAAAAGAGAAGGTACAAGCGCTTTTTATAAAAACAATCAGATTCAAAATTCCATAAAAACAAAGCGTGTAAATTTGATTTTAAATTTATCAAAAGAATTACATAAAGAATTTTTAAACCAAAATAAAAATACAAAAGCACAAATTTTAATAGAAAAAAAATCAGAAAAAACAGGTCTTTACAGCGCAATTACAAAAAACTATATAAAATTGTATATAAAAGATGACAATAATAACTTAAGACACACTATAAAAACCGTTAACTTAAATGATTTTGAACTGTTTTAGTATAATTGTAAACAAATGTAACAAAATTATATACTTATGATATATTTTTATTTGTTTTGTTTTTATTTATATATAAACAATATTTAAAGGATATATAAAAATGGACAGCAGAACAAGTTCAATATTGTTAAATTTAGATTTAAATACAAATTCAAAGTTAATTGCAAGCCAGTATTTTATCTCAAAAGCAAATATAGAAGAAAGCTCTAAAAATAATGTTAAAGTTTATAAAAACTTAAAATCAACAATAAAAGAGTGTTATCTTACAGGTTCGCTTAAATACGGAAATAACTTTGTTATGTAATTATAAATCATAGTTTTGAATGAATCCATACCTTGTGTTATTGTCCGCAGTTGTATTCATTCCGCCTCTTAGTCGACGATTAATTTTTCGTGCTTCTTCTTCATACTTGAGCACATTTAAGCCTTTTTTTTCTAATTGATTTACTTTGGGAGAAAATCTCAACAGACACTTTTTACAAGTAAATCCGGTTTTTTCGTCATCTTCTAATTCCACACCGCAAAAACGGCATTTAATGGAAATTTTGGGCAAAACAACAAATAATCTCCCTCTTGTAATTAAATCTTCAAGTTCCGCTCTTTGAATATTTAAAGCCTGTTCAATATCTTCCAGGGTTACTTTATCTTTTTTTATGGAATTAACACAATTTCTTATATCATCAATTAATTCCAACTCCTTTTTAAAACATTCTTCACAGACTTCTCTGCCTGAATTTTTAAAAAACAAAGTTCCGCACTTTTTGCAATTTATTAGTCCATCTTTTGCCATATTATAAATTTTATCAATTTTTTATAAAAAATCAAATTTTTCTTAAAATAAATAAAAAACTTGTGTAATTTAATATTTTTATATAAAATATTCATATATTCATATTTCATTTGTGAGAAAGAGTAAAAAATTTAAATATTGCCTGTTAATTTCATTAAGTGATGGGAATAATAAAACAATAGAAAGATTATCCTAATGTATACGAATAAGTGCATTAAATGCGGCAAAGAATTTGAAACTAAAAACCCAAAAAGAGTCATCTGTCCTGAGTGTTTATACCCCGAAAGAATAACTTCGGCATCTGTTGATACAACAGATGAAAACGGTGTTGTTCAAGATTTTTCAAGAGGTTACAGTGCAGGCTCAGGAAACCCCGAAGGATACACGAGAAGATATAATAACCGCCCAAATAACCAAGGATACAATAAAAAGTCTTTTCAAAAAAATAACAACTTTAAACGTTCAAAAGCTCAAGGCGGCAAAAACTTTAACAACAGACGAACGCAAAAACCAAATAAGCCTAAAACTCTTTTAATAAACAAAGAACAGCTTGCTGTTATCGAAGAAATGTATAAAAAAATGTTACCTTTGCCTAATCCTGATGCTCATGAAGTAATTGCACAAGCAATTAATCTTGAACCTAAAAAAGTGTTTTTTGGAATTAATCTTGTTAGGCAAAAAATGATGCTTCCTAAGGTTCAGTTCCCTAAAAGAAAATTAGCAATTACACCCGATCAAATGATGGCAATTAAAAATTTATATGAACCATTATTACCATTACCTCCAATAGGATGCCATAAAATCCTTGCAGCACAGTTAAAAATGGATGAATGGAGAGTTCATGTGGGGATTGGTTTAGTTAGAAAGCAAATGGGTCTTGATAGATGGAATCAAGATAGAGAAGATGCCCCTGAGGAATTCAGAAAAAAATAATTTGTAATTAAAGCGCTTAAAAGCGCTTTAATTATTTAACATATTCTTTTTTAATTTTATGTTGCTCAATTAAAACCATCAAAACTGAAATATCGGCAGGTTTAACTCCGCCTATCCTAAGGGCTTGTCCTATTGTTTTTGGTTTTATTTTAATAAGTTTTTCTTTAGATTCGGTTGAAATTTGTTTAATTGAATTATAATCAATATCATCCGGAATTTTAATATTGTCGGTTTTTGACTGATTTGAAATTATTTCAATTTGTCTTTTAATATATCCTTCATATTTTATTAAGACTTCACTCTGCTCTTCAATATCTCTTATCAGATATTTATCTTCAGTATTTATTTTTGAATCATATCCGAGTTCTTTTAAAACTTTAAAATCCACACCGGGGCGCTTTAAAAGACCAAAAGCACTCGAGCCCAATTCAAGCGATTCATTATATTTTGATAAAATACTTTTATTTTCATCATTTGCTTTAATTTTAAAATTTTTGAGTTTTTCAATTTGTATTTCAATCTCTTTTTCTTTAAAACGTTTTTTTAGTATATCTTCTTCTTTTACTAATCCTTCCTTGTATCCGATTTCACTCAATCTTAAATCAGCATTATCCTGCCTTAAAATAAGGCGGTATTCACTTCTTGAAGTAAGCATTCTGTAAGGTTCATCTATATCTTTAGTAATTAAATCATCTATAAGAGTACCTATATATGAATTTGAACGATTAAGAGGGATGTAATTTTTATTATTAAGGTAATTTTTAGCATTAATTCCGGCAACCAATCCTTGTGCTGCTGCTTCTTCATATCCCGAAGTTCCGTTTATTTGACCTGCCAAAAATAAACCTTTAATTTTTTTTGTCATTAGACCATAATCTAATTCTAAAGCGCATACACTATCATATTCAACAGCATAAGCCGGTTTTATTATTGAAGCATTCTCAAGACCCGGAAGCGAATGAATCATTTCAAACTGAACTTCTATAGGAAGACTTGTCGAAAAGCCCTGAATATAAGTTTCATAAGTATCTTTTCCTTCAGGTTCTATAAAAATATGATGAGATGAATTATGGGCAAACCTTACAATTTTATCTTCAATACTTGGACAATACCTCGGTCCTATACCTTTAATTAAGCCTTGATAAAGCGGAGAGTATTTTAAATTTTCTCTTATAATTTGATGGGTTCTTTCGTTTGTTTTAGTTAAATAGCAAGGGTATTGTTTTCTTATAGGTCTGTTTGATTTATAACTGAAAAACCTCGGCATATTGTCTATTATTTCATCTCCGGGATGAAGTTCAAGTTTTGAATAATCAATTGTTCTTGAATCAATTCTTGCAGGCGTTCCGGTTTTTAGTCTTCTAACATCAAACCCTAGTTTTCTAAGCTTTTCAGATAAACCGTTTGCACTTCTTTCTCCTAATCTTCCGGCACTAAAAGATTTCAACCCTATAAAAATTTTACCTTCAAGACTTGTCCCTGTTGTAAGAATAACAACCTGAGAATGGTATTCTATACCTAATTCATCAACAACACCTTTGATAGAATTTTCTTCTACAATCAAATCAACAATTTGGATTTGTTTCAGGGTTAAATTTCTTTCAGATTCAATATAATTTCTTGCTAAATATTTATATTCTTTTTTATCAGACTGAGCCCTCAGCGCTCTAACTGCCGGTCCTTTTGAAGAATTTAGGGTTTTGAGTTGCAGATAAGTAGCATCTGAAAGTTCACCCATAACACCGCCAAGAGCATCAATTTCCCTTACAAGGTTAGACTTTGCAGGTCCGCCAATAGCTGGGTTACATGGCATTAACCCTATGTTTTCTATATTTAGTGTTGTTAACAGCGTTTTAAGACCTAATCTTGATGCTGCAATTGATGCTTCAATACCGGCATGACCCGCTCCGACTACTATACAGTCAAATTGCAGCTGGGTGCATTTTATCATTTAATTGCCTTTAAAACATCCTGAGTGCAATCAATTCCCCCTGATACGACCAGTCTTTTATCCGTAATTACATCTAATTTTTTTTGGGTCAACACAATATCGCTTGCGGCTTTAATTTTTGCTTTAACTGCATCGTCTTTTTTGTTAAGAATATCATAAAATTCTTTTCTTAATTTATCATATCCCGGTTTTTTTTGAGCTAAGACCTGTTGTTTTTCTTGTTTGGTTTTTTTAGCTTTTAGCTCTGTATTTATGCCTTTATTATAATTATTTATTTGGTTAGTTTTTGCTTTTAATTTTGCATCGTATTCTTTTGCAATTGCAATATTTTTAGACAAATAAACATAATCAACATATCCGACACCACCAGCAAATACTATATTATTTGCAAATAATAGTGCAAGTGTAGATAACAAAATTGTCTTTTTCATTTCATTTACTCCTTATAGAATTTGTGCGCCTTGCTTTTCTATCGGCAAATTTAAAAACGTAGATTTCACATTAAAATAGTTCCAAGTTTCTGTTACAGTTTCTTTTATCTCGCTTGCTCCGACTCCATTATATATAACAAGAACAGAAGGACCTGCTCCGCATAAAACAGCTCCTAAGACACCGTTTGTATGTTTTAAATTCTTAATTATATCTGAAAGCCCCGGAACTAATTTTTCACGATAAGGTTGGTGTAATTTATCCTTTAGAGCCAGTTTTAAAAGTTCATCATCCTGGTTGTAAAGTGCATCAATAAACATTGCGCTTCTTTTTAAATTAAATACGGCATCTTTTAGTGCAACTTCTTTAGGTAACACTGATCTTGAAATTTCCGTATTTAACTCATAATCAGGGATACATACCATTAATTTCCAATCGTCGTGCCAAGGTAATTTTCTATAAAAAATAGAGCCGTCTTCTTCCCAAGAAGCCATAGTCATTCCACCAACAAAGGCAGGAGTAATATTATCCGGATGCCCTTCAATTTCAGTTGCTATAGACATTAAAACTTTTTCATCCGCAGGGCGTCCTAAAAGTTCATTTGCAGCAATTAAGCCGCCAACTATAACAGAAGCCGAAGAACCCAACCCCCTTGATATCGGTATTTGTGTTTTGATTGTAATTTTAAGTTCATTAGGGCTTTGTCCTATAAAATTATGCAAAAGCTCAATTGCTTTATATACAATATTGTTTTTATCTGTCGGAACATCAGCGATATTATTTTCTTCATTATTTTTTTCATTAATTATATTTATTTCAATGCCTGAACCCGGTAAAACCGTTTCTTCAACAGATACAATATTATATAAAGGTAAAGCTAAACCAAAAGAATCAAATCCCGGACCAAGGTTTGCTATTGTTGCTGGAGTTTTAACACTTACTTTCATAGTTTTTCCTATTGAACTTTAACCGGCATAATTAAACAAATGTAATTATCTTTACTGTCTTGAGGCTTAAAGATAGATGCTGCCAAAACATCAGAGATTTCTATTTCAACGTTTTTAGAATCCATTGTTTTTAAACCATCAAGCACATATTTATAATTAAAAGCAGTCAACATATCATCAAAATTATACTCTATATCTATATAATCTTTCGATTTACCTGCTTCTGATGTATCTGCCATGATTTCTAATTGTCCTTGTGTGAAATTAAATTTTACAACATTTGTTCTGTCGTTAACCATAATAGATACTCTTTCAATTGCATTTATTAATTCGCACCTGTCTATTATAATCTTTTTTTCGCCTTCATTTGGTATTAATTGTTGATATTTAGGATAAATGCCATCAATTAGCCTTGATTGAAAAGTCAAATTTTCAAATTCAAAAATAATTTTGTTTTTTTGAATTTTTAATATAATATTTTCATCTTCAACAATAGATGATATTCTTTGAATTTCAGATAATGTTTTAGCAGGTATAATAAAATTAATTGTTTCATCAATTGTTGTTTGAATTTCTTTTTGAACTCTTGTTAATCTGTTACCATCCGTCGCTGCAAGCTCAAGCATATTTCCTTGAGCAGTAAAACAAACGCCTGTTAAAACAGCTTGGGTTTCTTGAGTTGAAACAGCAAATATTACCTGTTTAATTGCTTTTGAAAATTCATTTTTATTAATAATTATTGTTTTAAAATCTTCTTGAGTGTTTTCGTCAATAATTTTAGGAAATTCTCTTGCATTTAGGCCTATTAAATCAAATTCCGTTTTACCGCTTTTGATTTTTATATTATCAGAGTCTTCTTGTGCTTTAATTGTTATATCAACAGAGGATAATTTTGATACAATTTCAGATATTTTTCTTGCAGAAATCGTTGTTGAACCTTCCTTAATTACTTGAGCTTTAGTTTTATAATTAATTGCAAGATTTAAATCTGTTGCTGAAATTTTTATTCTGTCATTTGAAATTCCTTCAATTAAAATATTTGATAATATAGGCTGTATTGCCTTTTGTGACGTAATTTTTTCAACAATTTTAATTCCGTTTGAAAAATCTTCTCTGTTTAAAATTATTTCCACAAGCAAATTCTCCTTATTATGCCTTCTAAAATTATAGTATAAAAAATAAAACTTACAACTTTTCTAAAAGTGTTTTAAAATTTTGGAATAATATATTATATAAACATATATTTATATATAAATATAATCATAGTTAATAAATACAAAATATTTGTGTAAAACTATCTAAAAAGTGCATTATTACAGTAATATTGTATGTTCAAAACTTGTTAATTTTTTTCACAGTTTTTAAACATCTAAACTTTTGCAATTGTTAGTACTTTTATATTTGTTATCTTATTTAAAATTAAACAATTAATGATTTCTTCAATAGTTGCGCCGGAAGTTGTAATATCGTCAATAATTAAGAATGGTTTATTTTGAAGATTATTTATTAAAATTTCTTTTGATAATATTTCAAAACTTCCTTCGATGTTTTTCTTTCTATTTCTTGCCCGGTATTGAGGTTTTGTGTATTTTATTTTTTTAATTATATTTGAATTATATTTTAATCCGGACAATTTTGAGAATTCTTTTACTATTAAAAACATATGGTTATATCCTCTGGACATTGTTTTTAGATAAAAACTCGGCGGGTATATAATAATAAAATCTTCTTTTAGGTCTAATTTCTTAAAATATTCAAAAAGAAGCTCAGCCAATACTTTTGCAGCCTTTTTTCTGTGTGAAAACTTTAAAAGTTGGATTAATTTTTTAACGCTCCCCCGGTAAATTGCCATTGAATATATACCGACACCTTTGTATATTCTGTGTGCATAAACTGATAAATAATGAACATCTTTTGCACAGGTTTTGCACAATAAAGTGTTGGCTTTTGAACAGTTACAAACAAGACACTTTTGATTGTAAATTAAATCTAAAAATGCATCTATAAGACTTGTAAATATTGATTTTAACCTAAAAACCATGATGTTAAATATTATTATAAAACTTTTTTATTATCTACAAACTATTATTTTTTGTTAAAAAACTCTCTTTTAAATAATCTTCACAGCCTTTTGTAATTGCTTTTGAAATAATTTTTTGGAATTTTTTATCTTTAAGTTTATCTGCTTCTTCTTTTCTGATTAGATATCCGCATTCAATCAATACGCTTATTTGATTGGTGGGGCGTGTTAGTGCAAAAGAAGCATAATTTACCTTATCATCTTTAAATTTTGTTTGATTAAGCAGGTTTTCCTGAATTTTTTGTGCCAGAAATTTAGATTGGTTATTGTAATAATATGTTCCGACTCCGTGTTTTTTATCTATGTCTTTTGGATTAGCGAGAGAATTTTGGTGTATGCTTAATAAAATATCTGCGTTTTTTTCTTTTGCAAAATCAATTCTTTTATATAAATCAATTTTTTTGTCTTTTTTTCTTGTCAGGTATGTTTTTGCCCCTCTTTTTTTAAATTCTTTTTTTAATCTTTTTGAAATTTGGAGATTGATTGTTTTTTCATCCAAATTAAATGCTCTTGCGCCGAACTCATCTCCCCCATGGCCAGGGTCAATAACAATCGTGATATTTTTAAGAGGTTTTTTTGAATTAATTTTCGGTGCTTTTTTAATATTTATCAAATATCCTTTTTTGGTTTTTTCAATGTCATATCCAAAAAGAGGTGAATTATTTAAAAATTTTAAATCAAACTCGTTTTCAATTGTTTCTTTTACTATAAAATTTTCAGGTTTATTTAAAATTTTTGTTTCAATCGGATCGTATCTGTTATCAAAAAGTGTAAAATCCAGATTGTTTCCGTTTTCTTTTAAAACAAAAGCACTGTTTGAATCTGTTTTGATTTCTATATTATAGTTCTTTTTTTTGTCTTTAAATTCTATTTTTTTAATATTATCAAATCTTTTTTCAGGTATGATTGCTTGAACTTCCACGAATTTTTTGTTTACCCATACATAGTTGTTTTCTTTTAATTCAACCCTGTAGTAATTTTTATTTTGTTTGTCTGCAAATAAAACAGTGTCTTTAAAAAGATGAGTTATTCTTTTTGCATTTTCATTATCTTTTTGTCTCAAAGGAACATTATCATTAATTGTTTCCAAAACAGCATATTTTGCTATGCCTACATTTTCTAATTTTTCAACAGCATAAATCGCAGACTGGGACAGTATTAATATAATGGATAATATAATTCTTTTCATATAAACATTATAGTTGAATTATGTTTTTATGAATATACATAAGGAGGACCGTTTTTAATTTCAACTAAAATATTTTCTGCTAACTCTTTTAATTCCTCTTTTGGTTTACCTTTTTCAAGTTGATAGATAAAATTATCTATCATAGGATTTATTGCACTCATTTTTTTTGCTTTAAAATTTCTGATTTCAACATCTACAAGATTTTTTCTTAAATTTAATTCGCATTTGGAATTTTCTCTTCCGACAACAACTTCTTTGATTGCACCTGCTGCTTCTTTTGCAATAAAGCCAATAGAACTTATAGCACAAAAAGATAAAAACAAATATTTATTAAATTTGTTTTCAGGGTTTAAAATCCAATTATAAAGATGTCCTCTTTCTTCGTTTATGTAACAATAATATTGAATTTTTTCACTGACACCACCCAGTGCTTCCGGCGCTTTTGCATATATTTGAGCATCTTTGATACTTTTTGTTGCATTTAAAATTTCTTTTTCTGTTATACCTTCAATTTTTTTAAGATTTGAAGATATAGTTTCATCTTTTGCATTTATTACTTTTAAAATGTCGGTTAAATTTTTTATTGCTTTTTGTTTATCTTTGCAATTAACAGCTTCTATAATTTTTGCTTTAATTTCACTGTCTTGATACTTTTCAACAAAAGAATCAAGATTTTTAAGTGTTTTATGATAATTTTTAATTAAAGCAAGCATAATTCCGCTTATTGAAACAGCTCCTAATGCGGCAATCAGCCATATTTTTTTAGACGATGGTTTTTTGTTTTTGTCATCATCATCTTTTTTTTCATTTCCTTTAAAATTTAAAAAACTTTTAAAGTTTGTGTTATTGTTTGTAAAAACATTTTTAAAATAGTTTGTAGTATCGGTCAGCAAAGTATTTACAACATTTAACTTGCCTGAGAAAACATCTGTTTCAACCTGAATTAAATTTTCTTGCAAATCATGTTCAATATCGCAATTTTGTTTTTTTACCCAAACCTCTCTGATTCCTTCAACAAGATTTTTAGCGCTCAGGGTAATTCCGCTCATTAAGCCTACACCTATCAAACCTGCAATATTTTTTGCATTTGGCTCTCTTAATGCTCTATACATTGCAAAATGAGGTTCTTCAACAATATTAAAGTTTCTTGCTAAATCCTCTGGTCTTACCAGATCTGCTTGTTTTACCATTACTTTTGAATATTTATTTAAACACATACTAATAGCGCCAATTGAACCAATTGATGCAATAGCTGCTAATAATATCGGTTTTAGTACTTTTTTATAATTAAAGTTTTCTTGTTTTTTATCAGATAAATTTGTGTTTGGTTTTATCTCATCAGGAATCATAAGTGATGAGGCTATTCTGTCAAAGTTTGCAATATCATTTGATGTGTTTTGTTTTTTAATATAGTTATTTAATAAAACACCTTGAATTGTGTTATGATTAATATTTTTCTGATTTGCTTTAATTGTATCATACTGTTGTGATTGGCTTTTTTTGTATGGTATTGACGATTTTTTTAACTCAAGCGGATTGATACTCATCTTCTTCTTTTTCTTCTTCTTTTCTTCTTATTCTAAACAGTCCTTTTAGGACTTTTTTAATTTCTCTTGCTTTAATTTTTTGTGTTTCTTCGTCTTCTTTTTCTTCTTCCTCGCTTTGACTAAAAAGAGTAAGAATGGTTTTCAGTGTTTTTTTGATATTATCTGAAACTTTTGCGTTTATAAAATTTTTAATCTCTCCTAAAACCATAGCTATTTTTTCACTGACTGAAATTATCATTTTGGTGATATTAGAAAAAAACATCTGAATATTATTTATTGCAACGGGTAATTTTGAGATTAAATTTAAAACAGGAGCTATAATTACTTTTGCTATTGTTTGAATTGGTGTTTTTATTAATGTAGGCAAATTTTCAAGCTTTTGCATAAATTCATTAAATGACTTTTGAATTTTATCAACCCCGGACATCACCCTGTTTAATAGTTGTTGAGCTTGTGCTTGTTCTAGCTTGTCAATTCTTGCTTGAATTTTAGCGTCTTTTGCAGCCTGGATTTTTATCCATGCTGCCATACATTCGCTGTAGGTCATCTCTCCGGGGTTTCTGGGTACATCTTTGTTTTTTCTTGCTCCTCCGCCTCCCATGCCTGAACAAATCGGGCATGCTCCAACAGGAAGCCCGTGCGGGCATTTATTGCCTTGTGTTACTTGCGTGAAAGGTGCTACCAATGTTTTCTCCTTGGGCACGCTCGCAAAAAATCTTTTAAGAGGTTTTAGAATCACGTAAAAACACTCTTTTCAGTATTCCGACTTTCACGGCCGCGGCCCGGTTGGGGATTTACACCCCTATTTCCTGTATGTTTTTATATTTCAATTATACAATAAAATTATATTTCATCACTAAAATTTTCTTCAGATTCATCTTCAATCGGAATTTTAATTTCAACTCCCATTTCGGTTAATAAATCTCTTGCTTTAGGTCCGTATGCAGTATCTGAAAAGTTTTCCAGTATTGTTTGATAGCATACGATTGCGTCTTTTTCATTGCCTCTTAATCTGAATATATTCCCTATTTTAAAATAAATCGGAGCAAAAGAAGTTTCGGGCAAAATATCCATTTGTTCATCCAATTGGAGTTTTAAGGAAATTAAAGACTTTGAATCTTCGGGTGTGTATAGTTCTCTTTCATAGATTTTTTTTGTCAAATCATCAACTTTTACGGTGATTTCATTTAAAGTTTCCTGAGCAATACCTTTCTTTTTGACGTTTTTTTTAGCGGCATCAGCCGGAAGCGCTTGATTTAAAACCAAAGCTATTATAAGCATTAAAGGTATTAATACAGACAATGTTTGTTTCAAAATAACTCCTCTTTAATGTAATCTTACAATATATTATTCAAAATACCTCAATCTTAGGGTTGAATTTTTTTTAAAATTAATTAAAATCAAGATATGAAAAAAATTGTATTAATTGTTTTTTCTTTTGTTTTTTTGGCTGCAAATGCTCAAGGTTTGCTTAAAGGTAATGTCAGTGAAGAATATATTCCTAAAGGTTTTTTTGGTTCTTGGGGTGTAATTTCAAAATTAAACAGTTCAAATAATCCTACAATGTTTAACTATGAAAGCAGGGATATTTGGACGCTTTCGGGTTATAGTGATACTTTAATTTTAGAAAATCTTCAAAGCGGGGCTCATAGTGAAATTAAAATAAAAGACAAAACAAAAGATAATAGAACTCTTGAATTTGAAAGGCAAAAAACCGTTAGTAAAAACGGCGCAAAAACAGTTTACAAAGAAACCGTTAAGTTTACCCTTTTGGGAAATAATTTTACCGGAACTGATAATTTTGTTGTTGAAACATATGATGAAAATAATAAATTGTTATCTAAAAATCAGGCTTCATATAGTGTTGCAGGTGTTAAGATTTCAGGAAAAGCGCCGGGCAATAACTAATTTAAGGATATATTTATTCCAAAAGGAATAGTAATATTATTTGGTTTGTGGGTAATATCTGAGCTTAAAAAAGTAGGAATATTAAACATGATTGAATAATTTTTTAATAAGTCATTAATCTCTTTTTCAAAATAAAAATCTCCAAAAATTATTCCTTTAATTTTTTCTTTTATTTGTTTATTTCTGTATATTTCAAAAAGCATTTTATCAATTTTATACAAAGGTTCGTTTATATCTTCCAAAAAAAGAATAATATCTTTATTGGGAAGATAAATTTCATCTGATAATAAACTTACAATGCTTGATAAATTTCCTCCCCATAAAAGACCTTGAACTTTATCTTTTAAATAAAAAGGTTTAATATTAATTTTAAAAAGATTGTTTTCAATTATTTTAATATTATTTTCTAAATTTTCAACAAACCCGTTTGTAATCATTAACCCATGGAAACATTTTATATTTGTGTTTTTGTTTAAAGCTGCAAGAAAAATTGTAGCATCGGAACTGCCTAAATACATTTTATTGCAGTCTTTAAATTTGTTATAATTGATTTTATCAACAATTCTGATTGCTCCAAATCCGCCTCTAATTGATATAACAAGGTCAACTTCTTTGTCTGAAAAAGCTTTTTCGAAAAACATTATTCTGTTTTCATCTGTATCTGAAAGATAGCCGTTGGATATATTTTCACTATAATACTTTTTTATTTTAAATTTTTTTTCTAAAATATTAATTTTTTCATTAATTTCACTAAAATTTTTAATGTTTCCGCTTGGAGCAATCAGTGCTATAGTTTTAATTTTTTTCATTATTTTATCGCTTTAATTAATGCTGTATCTGAACTTATCGTTACTTCTTTATCGCTTAGTGCATTTTGAACTTCAGCAATAAAATTATCAACTTTTTTTTCTTCAAAATAGTCTAAAAATCTTTCTTTCACTGTTTTTTGTCCCGGTGCAGGAGGAAGCGTAAACCAGTTTTTAATTGCATCTTTATTTGGTGAATATTTTGAAGTAACTTTATTAATATTAACGGTTACGTCATAAAATCCTGCTTCATACAAATTATCATCTAAACTTTGAGCACTGAAATTAACTAAAGGGTCAAGAGGATTTTCCATAAATTCTTTTTCTGCTTTTTTAAATTCAAAATAATCGCTCACACTATCCGGTGCTAAAAGTTCATAATATCTTGTATTTTGAGATATTATAGGTTCAAAAGCACAGTAACACCCGCCTTTTTTTAAAATCCTGAAAAGTTCTGAAAATGCTTTTTGTTTATCAGGAACATGGACTAAAACAGACCTTGTCATAGCAGTATCTAAATATTCTTTTTTTAAATTAATTTTTGTAATATCGCTTTGTAAAAATTTAACATTGCTTTTAATTTTTAATTCATTTAAAATTTTTTTGCATTCATCAAGACAGTCTTCAAACTTGTCGGAAAAAATTATTTCTACTCTATCTTCAAATTTTTCTAAAACACCAAACCCTAAAAGCCCTGAACCGCATCCAAAATCTGCTATTTTTTGTCCGTCTTTAATGTCTGCAATATTAATAACAGCATCCTTTATACTATTTAACCAGTTAATAGTTTGTTGTACTTGCTCTTGCGTCATATATGAGAATCTTGTTTTTTTAAGCCAGGTTGACCAATTTTTGCAAACACCAGTCATTATTCCTCCAAAAGTTGTATTTAAATATTCATAAAGTGATTTTTAAGGTTTATACAATTATAATGATTGTGTATAGTGAAATTTTATTACCATGACAAATAATAATAATTTATCTTTGGAAAATAATATTAAGTATCTTAGCATGATGTTTGAGGTTAGTACAATTGCCAATCAAACAGATGATGTATATGAACTTTTAAAAAAAATAAAAAATTATTGCGCTAAAATGATAAATTCTGAAGATATTACAATGTATCTTCTTGAAAATCAACACTTTAAGTGCATTTGCACAAATGAAAAAACACGAAATAATGAATTTTTTGAATGTGAAGAAGGCAACAATCCTTTTTGGGATGCGGTTAATAAAGCAAAATTAACAGTGATGAAAAATTCTGAAGGGTCACATTTATTTAAATCTTTTTTAGAAAGAAATAATCTTTTAGTGCTTGATCCAAGTCATGTAAGGGTATTTTTCAATAATGGTGTACCTATTTGCTTTTGTTTTATAAAAGAAAACAAAGACAATAAAATAAACAGCGAAATTTTTAACAATTTAAACTGTGCTTTTGATTATATTGAACCTATAATTGCCAAATACCATAAAAAAATAAAAAAAGATGAAGAAATTTTGCAACTTCAAAAATCACTGCACAATATTTCAATTCTATATAATATATCTCAAGCAGTTAATTTTATTGATGATTTGAAAAGATTGCTTCAAGTAATTATTCAAAAAGCATTAATAACGCTTGATGCCGAAAAAGGCTCTTTAATGCTTTATGATTATTCACTTAATGCTTTGCAGGTAAGAATTGTATCCGGTTTGCAGGATAAAAAACTTGAAGAAGCAATTAATAACGGAGCTGTTCAATGTGCTAAAATTGCAATAGGTGAAGGAATTGCAGGTACTGTTTTTTTGGAGCGCAAACCAATAATCACTAATTTAGGTTCAGCTGACCCCAGGTTTATTGTAAAAGAAGTTTTATCCAACACAAAATCTTTGCTTTGTGTTCCTTTGATAGCAAAAGGTGAAGTAATCGGAGTTATAAATATTACAAATAAAAAGCATGATAAACTTTTTAATCAAAGAGATTTAGAATTTATAACTTCGCTTGCAAATCAAGCAGCTATTGCAATAGATAATGCAAAATTATATGAGCTTGCAACAAAAGACGGTATGACAAAACTTTATATTTATCGTCATTTTTATACTTTGCTTGAAAATGAAATAAGACGCTGTCAAAGATATAAAAGAAATATGTCATTAATTATGATGGATATTGATAATTTTAAAAGAATTAATGATACATACGGACATTTAACAGGCGATATGATATTAAAAAGATTGGCTTCCGTACTACAAGAATCGGTAAGAAAAATTGATATTCCTGCAAGATACGGAGGTGAAGAGTTTGTTGTAATATTGCCTGAAACAGACAAAAAAGACGCTTGTGTAATAGCAGAAAGAATAAGAAAGAGTATAGCAAAAATTGTTGTTAAAGTTAATGAAACACAAGACCTTTCTCCTACTGTTTCAATGGGAGTTGCCCAGTTTTCAACAGACGGAAGTGAGGCTAAAGAATTAATTAATGCAGCAGATACTGCTCTTTATTATTCAAAACATAATGGTAAAAACATGGTTTCAACATATGAAAAAGACGGTTGTAGGAAAGTTGAGCAAATAAATATAGATATTCAACAAGAATTAAGTGACAATGATTTAGATAATGAAATATAAAAAAAGACCGTTTACTAACGGTCTTTTTTTATTTGTCTTTAATTATTATTGTACGCAAACAGTAAGTAATATACCCGCTGCAACTGCAGAGCCTATTACACCTGCAACGTTCGGGCCCATAGCATGCATTAATAAGTAGTTATTAGGATTGTATTCTAAACCTACTTTATTAGATACACGTGCTGCCATAGGAACAGCGCTAACACCTGCTGAACCGATTAAAGGATTGATTTTATTATCTTTACTTGAAAAGATATTCATAATCTTTGCCATTATAACTCCGCCTGCTGTTGCAAGTGAAAAAGCAATAATACCTAAAATTAATATAAACAAAGTTTGAACAGTTAAGAATTGGTCAGCTGACAATTTTGAACCTACTGATAAACCTAAAAATATTGTTACTATATTAATTAAAGCATTTTGCATTGTATTTGAAAGTCTTTCAACAACGCCGCATTCTTTACATAAATTACCGAATGAAAAAGCGCCAACCAAAGGACAAGCACTGGGTAGGAAAAGAATGCAAAGAGATAGAACTAAAAGAGGGAAAACGATTTTTTCACGTTTTGAAACTTCTCTTAATTGTCTCATTTCGATTTGTCTTTCTTTTTTCGTTGTTAAAAGTTTCATAATCGGAGGTTGAATAACAGGAACTAATGCCATATAAGAATATGCTGCAACTGCTATAGCTCCAAGCAGTTCAGGAGCAAGTTTAGAAGTTACATAAATAGAGGTAGGACCATCTGCTCCGCCTATAATACCAATTGCTCCTGACTGAGGAAGGGTGAACCCAAAACAGCATAGAGCAAGCAATAATGCTCCAAAAATTCCGAATTGAGCAGCACCACCCAATAAAGCAGTTTTCGGGTTTGCAATTAATGGACCAAAATCTGTCATAGCGCCTACACCCATAAATATAATTAACGGGAACAAGCCTTGGTGAATACCTGCTTCATAAACAATATTTAAAAATCCGCCAGGGTCAGTCATTCCGGCCAGAGGAATGTTGGATAAAAATCCGCCAAAAGCAATAGGAACTAAAAGCAAAGGTTCATATTGCTTTTTAATGCCTAGCCACATTAAAAATAAACAAATTACAAGCATTATAGGAGAACCATATTGATGCAAAAATTGCTCAAAGGCTGATTCAATTGTAGGGTCAGCCGGCTGTACAAAATTGTATATTCCGGTTGTCTGCCATAATTGTTGGAAAATTTCACCTATATTCATAATTTATCTCCTTCCAACTAACCTATAGTAACCAAAGTTTGACCTGTTTTAACCTGGTCGCCTGCTGAAACTTCAATTGATAGAATTTTACCTGAAGCAGGAGATTTAATTTCAGTCTCCATTTTCATTGCTTCAACAACTAATAATACATCTCCTTCAGTGATTTCATCACCTTCAGATACTTCAATTCTAATAACATTACCCGGAAGAGCCGCTTTAACTTCTTGCCCTTCGCCGCTTTGTGTTGATTTAGTTTCTTCAACACCTTCTTTTACTTGAACATCATAGCTTTTTCCGTTAACTGTTGCTTTAGAACCATCAAGTTTAACAGAATATTTTTTGCCGTTAACAGTTACGGTATAACCGTCTTTAGAGCTTCCTTCCGTAGTATTAGCGTTTGCTTTGGCTTCATTTTTTCTAATTCCCAAAGTTCCTTTTCCTTGAAGGAATAAAATGCCTTTTTCTTTGCAAGCACCTGCAATAAAGATATTTTCATCATTTACTTCTAAGCCTGCATCCTCAAGCATTTTAGTAGCTGCTTTAATACCTTTTGTTTCATCTTTATCATTTAAATCAACAACATGTTCAACTGTAGGTTCTAAACCAAGTTGTTCCTGAGCGATTTTAACGATTTCTTTATCCGGTTCACAAGGAGTTTTTCCAAAGTATCCAAGAACCATTTTTCCATATCCTTCTGCAATTTTTTTCCAATCGCCATGGATAACATTATTGAATGCTTGTTGGAAATAGAATTGTGATACAGGAGTAACTGAAGTTGCAAAACCGCCTCTTTCAACCACTTCTTTCATTGCTGCAACAATTAGAGGATATTTATCCATTAAGTTATTGTCACGAAGCATTTGAGTATTTGCTGTTAGCGCTCCGCCCGGAAGCGGGGATTGAATAATCATAGGATTAACTGCTAAAGCTTCAGGAGGTAAGAAGTAGTCTTTCATGCATTCTTTAAAGATTTCTTCGGTTTCTAAAATTTTGTTAATATCAATTCCTAAATCATATTCGCTATCTTTAAGCGCATGCCACATTGAAACGATATCAGGCTGGGCAGTTCCTCCTGAAACCGGTTTCATAGCAAGATCTATACCATCTGCTCCGCCATCCAGTGCAGCAAGGTAAGCAGCCAGACCTGTTCCTGCTGTTTCGTGTGAATGGAAGCGGATATGAGCTTCAGAACCTAAAATTTCTCTTGTTCTTTTAATTGTTTCGTATACTTTTCTTGGAGCTGAAGTTCCGGATGCATCTTTAAAAGCAAGTGAAGTAAACGGAATACCGGCGTCTAAAATAGAACGTAGAACTCTTTCATAAAAAGCAACATCATGAGCCCCTGTACATCCTATGGGAAGCTCCATCATTGTAATTGTAACTTCGTGGTTTAAGCCGTTATCTACAATACATTGACCTGAATATATAAGATTGTTAACATCATTTAGAGCATCAAAGTTTCTAATTGTTGTAATACCATGTTTTTTAAACATTTTAGCGTGCAAGTTGATCATATCTCTTGGTTGAGAATCAAGTCCAACAACATTAACTCCTCTTGCTAAAGATTGAAGATTGATATCAGGACCTACGGCTTCTCTGATTTTGTCCATTGTTTCAAAAGCATTTTCTCTGCAATAGAAAATCGGAGATTGGAAGCGAGCTCCGCCTGCCACTTCAAAGTGTTTAATCCCCGCTTCTACTGCTGATTTTAGGGCAGGTAAAAAGTCATCTACAAGTACTCTTGCTCCATATACAGATTGAAAACCGTCACGGAATGAGGTGTCCATAACTTTAATTTGTTTTTTTGTCATTTTTTTATCCTCTTTTATTTTACTGTTTTACTAACATCCTTTATTGCAAGCTATAGCAATTGCAAGAGCAATTGCGCCGTCATCATTTTGTTGGATTTTTTTTGTTGCTTTAATTTCTTCAACAACAACAGGACAAATTTTGTTTAAAAACATAACAACTTTTGCTGCAACCATAATTGCAAAAACCAAAACCACAAGAAAAGAAAAAACTACACCCATGCCAACAACCATGGTAGTTCCTCCTTCAATCCATAATTCAGGATTTAACATAGTATTTCTCCTTTTATTCCGTTAATTAAAAAACTACTGTATTCACTTTCAAATTCGTTTAAAAATTCGTTTAAAAATTTTTCTTTATCAACTCTTTTATTTGTTTCGTAAAATATTGAAGTTGCACTTTGGTCAATTTTATCCAAGTCTTTTTTTTCAAGGTTTAAATTAATTCCTAAACCAACAACAACACCTTTAAAATTTGAACCCTGGAATTGAGATTCAGCCAAGATGCCTGAAATTTTTTTGTTGTTAACCATAACATCATTGGGATATTTAAAAGTCGGTTTCAGAGAGTACTTTTCAAGAGTTTTTTTAACAATTAATGCACTGTATCGTGTAAGTTCATTTAAATGAGTAATATTTTCCGGCTTTAAGACAATTGATATATAAATATTTCCTCCGTTTTCATCCGTTGAATACCAACTGCGGTCAAATTGTCCGTGTCCTTGCGTTTGAAAATTGCAAGATATTATATCAAAGTCGTTTAACTCATCCATATGCTTTTTTGCATATCCGTTCGTTGAATTGAGCTCATTAAAATTAATAATGTTGCGCATATATTAATCATAACAAAAACATAAAATTTTTAAATTGAAAACATAAAAATTATAATTAAAATAATTTCCGGTATTAACATTTATTATTGAAAATAAGAACTATTCTTTGTCATTTTTGAATTTATTTTGAAATTTTAGCAATGATAATTGATAGAATAAAACTAAAAAATTGTCATACTGAAATAAATTTAGTATCTTACTAAGTGCAGTTGGAAGAATGAAGCCATATACTGTCATGCTGAACTTGTTTCAGCATCCGAGCAATGATAATTCCAAGAATTTAATTTCAAAATTCATCAATGTGTATGAAACGGAATTATTCAATCCTACACTCCTAAGACCCTGAAATAAATTCAGGGTGACAGAGTTTAGTTAAATACAGACGAATTTAGCCCGTATTTATTTCCTTAAACCCCAGCAACTTTAGAGCGACAAAATAGAGTTAAAAACATTATTTAACTCCAAAGACCGTTTAAAAAATTTCTTGTATTAAAATTTGCTATCAATATAAAAATATTATAAACTTACTATTAAAAGTATTATGGATGGCTTTTATGAAGAAATTTATACTTACACTTTTATTTTTACTTTCGACTTGTGCTTTTGCGGCAGATAAGCTTCATGTTGAAGCAATGGATGATTTTTCAACATTGAATCCAAGCGAAACTTTTAGTGTGAAACTTGTAGATGATGCTAAAATGAACGATATTTTTATGATAAAAGGGGATATAATAAATTGTGTTCTTAAAAAAATAACAGACCCAACCAGAGCAAAAAGAGACGCTAAAATATTTTTAATTGTTGAAAGCTATGAAGACAATAAAGGCATACATAAACTGAATGAGCCATTGATAGCAAAGTATGCTAAAACGGTTCTAAACAAAGAAGAAATTAAAAAAACTCCTCCTAAAAAAATAGTTAAATCAGCCGCAGGATTCGTCGGCGGACTTTTTGTCAAGGGTTTTTCTTATTGTGTTTCTTTTGTTGACGGGTTCAGTCAAAACAAAGAAGATAACAGACTAAAATCCGGTGCAAAACAGGTTTATAAAGATTCAATATTATCATATGTTGAATACGGCCATGAAGTTGAAATTAAAAAAGGAGATATTTTTTATCTGGTTGTAAAATCCGTTAAGGAAGATAAAAAAAATGAAAAACAACAAATTGAAGAGTCTAAAGGAACAGAAGAAATTTTATCTGATGAAACAACAGAAGACACTATAAAGCCAGATGAAACTCAGGAACAAAATACATTAATTGAAACGGATTCCGGTGAACAAATAAATAAAAATATAATTTTACCGGGTGAAGATAGTACAAAAAATCAAGAAATATCTGAATAAAAAGCCCTCAAACTTGAGGGCTTTTTATTATTCATTTGTAATAATTTTATCAATCAAACCGTATTCAAGGGCTTCTTTAGCACTCATAAAATTATCTCTTTCAGTGTCTTTTTTTATTGTTTCAATTTTTTGCCCGGTGTGTTCAGCTAAAAGTCCGTTTAACATTGATTTCATTCTTAAAATTTCTTTTGCTTCAATTTCAATATCTGTTGCCTGACCTTTAGCTCCACCTAACGGCTGGTGTATCATTATTCTTGAGTTTGGAAGTGCAAGGCGTTTTCCTTTAGTTCCGCCGGATAATAAAAAAGCACCCATAGAAGCGGCATCGCCAAGACAAATTGTTGAAACATCCGCTTTTATAAGTTTCATTGTGTCATAAATTGCCATGCCTGCAGTAATTACTCCGCCGGGGGAATTTATATAGAGCATTATATCTTTTTCGGGGTTTTCGCTATCCAAAAGCAAAAGTTGAGCTACAATTGAATTTGCAACATCATCATCAATTTCAGAACCCAAAAAAACAATTCTTTCTCTTAACAGTCTTGAAAAAATATCAAAAGACCTTTCTCCTCTGCTTGAAGCTTCAATTACAGTCGGAATATAGTCTATAATTTTATATTCATTTATACCGTACATTTTTTATCCCTTTTTTTTAATTATATTATAAATTTTGATAAGTTTTTCATTTAATTTAAGTATATTTATTCATAAATCGAATATTCTTTTGATTGTTCTTCCCAAACTTTTCTGTCAAGCCTAAGAGCATGTGACCAGAATTTTTCAATTTTATAGTTTTCTCTTTCAATACTATGCATAATATGAACCACGACTTCTCCGTAGTCTAAAAGATTCCAGCGGTTTTGCTTTTCGGTTTCATCCCCTATTGGAATTCTTTTAAAAATGTCTTTTATTTTTTTTCTTAATGTTTCACTTAAACCTTTGACTTGGGCAGATGAAGTTCCTGAAGCAATTATAAAATAGTCTGACAGAGAACAGACATTTGCAACATTTAAAATGACAATATCTTTTGCTTTGTTATCGTCTAAAATTCTTGCTATAACTGAGGCAAACTTTTCGCTATCTAAAGTGTTTTCCATAATATTCCTTTGAAATTATATATTCCCCGTGGATGAATTTTTTTCATCTTCCAAAGATTTAATATCGACGATTTCTTCTTCCTGATAGTTAAGATTGTTACTAATATCTATATCGATATTAACTTCTCCGTCTATCATTTCTATTTCGCATTTTTTATATTCTTTTATTTTTCCGTCTTCGAGTTTAACATTTACTGATTTTTTTAGGAAATTTACCATAAAGACTTTTCCGACTCCATCGGGTGTCATAACCCCTGAACCAACAGGAGGAAGGGTTTTGGCTACATCAAGATAGTTTTTATATTCGTAATTTAGACAGCACAATAACCTTCCGCAAGCACCTGTAATTTTTCCGGGAGTAATTGGAATTCCCTGGTCTTTAGCGAGTTTTGTATTAACAGGTTCAAATTTTTTTAAAAAGCGGCAGCAGCAATAGTCTTGTCCGCAAATGCCTTGTCCTTGAAGAATGGAAGTTTCATCCCTTACTCCGATATGGCGTAAATCTATTCTTACTCTTTTAAATTCCCGGGTTAAATCTTTTAAAAGTTCTCTAAAATCTACTCTTTCAGGGGCAGTATAGTAAAATGTGATTTTTTTTCTGTCAAAAGTATATCTTGCTTGGGTGAATTTCATAACAAGATTCCTTTTTTGTGCTAAATCACGACATTTATAAAAAGCTTCGACTTCAAGTTTTTTTTGTTCTTCGTATGTTTTTAAATCGTCTTCTGTCATGATTCTTACGACAGACAACGGTTCTGGTTTGTGTTTTTCCCAAATTTTTTGAATTTCCGTATTTACAAGAAAAACCCTAAAAACCTCTTCGCCTTTGTCTGTTTTAACCAAAACAAGCTGTCCTTCTTTTAAGTTAGCATTATCATTAACTTTTAGAGGGTGAAACTGGTTTTTAATTATTCTTATTGCAAACTTCATAGTCTTTATTATATCCTAAAGTGCCCCAATTACAAATTAAATTACTATGTTTAAACTAAATTCAACAAGAAACCTCTTTTAAATTAAAATCCTTTATAATAAAATATTCAAATGGATAAAAATTATAGCCTCAGTTTTAAGAAAAACAATATAGAAAAACTTTTATTAAATTTAGACCAGAATCCTTATTCTCAAAAGAATAAAGATTTCAGATACACTCTTTCTTTAATTTATGAATTAATTGAAGAAGAATTTGCCGATACCTTTGATACAAAAAATCCTATATTAAGACAAAGCGAAATATATTTTGACAACAATACGGACGCTTCTTTTTTTATTACCCCTCCATATAACTTTGACTACTATTTAAAACAAAAAGGCTCGCTCTATCGTCTTCGTCCTCAATACAGAGGCGAAGAATACGGCTATAGAATAAATCTTGATATGTTTTTTGAATACTTTACAGGGGTTGATGAAAATCTTGATTTATCGGATTGCTCTAAAAGATATATATTTTATTTTAATCTTGTTCAATTTACTAAAAAAGCGGTTGAAAAACTTCACTTCGTCCCTGTTGTAAATTTTAAAAAAGACACTTTTTCAATTTATTATGAACCTTATTTTCAAAATAAAGACTTTCTAAAAGCCTATAGCGCAATTATTGAAAACGATATACTAGACCCTAATACAACAAAAAAACTTGTAGAAAGATATTTAAACTATCTCATTTTTACTTTCTTGAATGTTAAACACTATCGCTTTAAAGACCTTAAAGCAGCAAGCTATTTAGTTAAAAATGCTTATCAAAAAAGAATATTAAAAGGAAATGACCTTGCAGTTGATATTCAAAACTGGTTTGATGAAATGAGTCTTGGTAGCTATGATATCATTCCTGTTTTTAATATTGAAAAACTGTCGGATGAAAAATTCCTGCTTAGAATCCTTGCAAAAGATAAAACTAAAAATCAAATAATAAATCTTGAAGATTTAGATGACGAAGAAAAAATATTAATTGAAAAACAAATAAATTGGGCAACAAAATACATTGAAGATCTTGAAGATGTTACAATGGAGCTTGATTTATCAGGTGTTTACAAATTAATTACCCAAATAACGTTCTATTTGTCCCAAGCAGGCATGGAAGTTAATCTTCCTGAAGGATTAGATAATGTTATAATTCCAAGAGCTTCAATCAATGCAAAAATTAAAGCAAAAAGATTGGATGATTTGAAAGAATTACTTAAAAATCCTACAGGTTCTACCATTTCTCTTGAAGAAATAATGAACTTCAAAGTTGAAATTGCACTTGGCGATAATGAAAAAATTTCAGCAGAAGAATTTAGGGAACTTGCAAAAAATTCTCAAGGTTTAATTAAATATAAAGACAGGTACATTTTAATCGATAAGGAAGAAACCGAAAAACTTCTTCAAAAGCTTGAGAAAGCACCTAACTTAACGGTAAATAAAATGCAATTATTGCATAACGCTTTATCAGGCAAAATTGACGATTATGACTTTGACTATGATGAGGCTTTTGCAAGAGTTATATCAGATTTTACAAAAATTGAGGATATAACTTTACCTAAAGATTTAAACGGAACACTCAGAACATATCAGCAAATAGGCTTTAGATGGCTTTATACAAATATCTCTAAGGGTTTTGGATGCTGTATTGCAGATGATATGGGTCTTGGTAAAACAATACAGGTTATAAGTTTAATTTTAAAATTAAAAGAAGAAAAGAAACTAAAAAAACCTGTTCTTGTTGTTTGTCCTACAACACTTATGGGCAATTGGAAAAGAGAATTAAATACCTTTTCTCCGAATCTTAAAATTTTAATTTACCATGGCTTTAATAGAGAATTTTCACTCGAATGCGATGTAATTTTAACTACCTATGCAATTTTAAGAATAGATTTAGAAAAATTCCAAAAAACAAATTGGGATTTAATTATAATAGATGAAGCGCAAAATATTAAAAATCCTTCAACAAACCAAACTCAGGCAATTAAAGCAATAAAAGCAGATATGAAAGTAGCCATGACGGGTACGCCTGTTGAAAACAGGCTTTCGGAATTGTGGTCTATTTTTGATTTTATAAATAAGGGCTATCTTGGAAGTCTTGTTGATTTTAGTAAGAATTATTCTATTCCTATTGAAAGATTCAAAGAACTTACAAGAGCCCAAAAATTAAAAAAAGCAATAAGTCCTTTTATGCTGAGACGATTAAAAACAGATAAAACAATAATATCTGATTTGCCTGAAAAAGTTGTTTTAGATGATTACTGTTATTTAACTAAAGCCCAAGTTGCTCTTTATGAAAGAATTTTAAAAGAATCAATGGACAATATTGCAAAATCCGAATCTAAAATGAATAGACGTGGTGCAATATTTAAACTTATAACTAATTTAAAACAGGTATGTAATCATCCGTATCATTATTTAAAACACGGGGATATGTCTGCTAATGCTTCAGGCAAAACGCAAAAGCTTATTGATATTTTAAATAATATTATAGACAACAATGAAAAAGTTCTTGTTTTTACTCAATATAAAGAAATGGGCTCAATTTTAGAAAGTATAATTGCTGATGAATTTAATCATATTCCCTTGTTTTTCCATGGTAGTTTAAATGTTAAACAAAGGGAAGATATAATTAAAAAATTCCAGGAGGATATAAACGAAAAAATAATGATTTTATCCTTAAAAGCAGGCGGCTTAGGATTAAACTTAACAAGTGCGTCAAATGTTATCCATTATGACCTGTGGTGGAATCCGGCTGTTGAGGACCAAGCAACGGATAGGACATATAGAATCGGACAAGATAAAAATGTTATGATTCATAGATTTATTACTTTATCTACTTTTGAAGAGAAAATAGATAAAATTATAAAAGATAAACGTGAACTTGCAAATGCTGCCGTATTTGAAGGAGAAAAGACGATTACAGAACTATCTGATGATGAAATTTATGAAATCTTCTCTCTTGCATAATGCTTATGAAATTTAAAAATATTGAAATCTTCAAAACCCAAGACGGCTCAATTGGTTTGTATAATAAAGAATTAGATGAAATATATCATTCAAAATTCGGTGCAAAAAAAGAAGCATTTGAAAAATTTATTGAACCCTGTTTTGTGCTTGACTTAAATAAGCCGCTTATGATTTTAGATATTTGTTACGGCATAGGATACAACACAAAAACAGCGCTTGAATATTTCCCTTTTATTTCAAGAATTGATTGTCTTGAAACAAACGAAGAATTGGTTTTTAATTCTTATAAATTTGAATTTAGTAAAAAAATAAATTCTATTATAGAAAAAAATATTAAAAAACCTGAATTTATATATTTTTATATTGGTGATGCAAGAAATACAATAAAAAAACTTCAAAACAAATACGATATTATTTTCCATGATGGGTTCGCGCCCCATAAACAAAGTGTATTGTGGAGCGAAGATTTTATTAAAAAGATTGTAAGTTTAATGAAAAAAGATTCAATTTATTGTACGTATAACCATTCAAAACCTGTTTTAAAAGCACTTTTAGACACGGGAATTTGTATAGGAAAAACAGTTAAAGATAACAGAATTGCGGGAACGATTGCCTCATATAACCCTGATTTAATTGTAAATAAGCTTGATGAATTTGAACTTGAACAGTTAAATACAAAAAGCGCTATAACTTATAAAGATAGAAATTTGAATCTTTCAAACGAAGAAATTATTAAAAATCGGAATCTGGAAGTTTTAAATTCAAGTTTATTGAGTTTGTCAAAATTAAAAAGAATTAAACAACTTCAAGATTAATTTTTTGGTTTTCTTCATCAAACCTTTTAATTAAAACTTCAATTTCATCGTTTTCTTCCAGTTGCTTTTGATATTTTTCATTGTATTGTTCAATTTGAGCTTTGTTTAAAAGTCCTTCAACTTTAGGATAAACTTCAACAAATGCTCCAAAAGGTTTAATCCTTGTTACTTTTCCTTTGACAATTTTTTTATCTTCAATTACTTCACTTGCTTTTTTCCATGGATTTTCTTCAAGACTTTTAAGACTTAAAGACACTCTTTGTTTTTCATAATCAATTGATATTATTTCAACATCAATAATGTCATCGAATTTTAAAACATCAGATGGGCTATCAATCCAGCTCCAGGAAATTTGCGATAGCGGTAATAATCCGTCTACTCCTCCGATATCAACAAAAGCACCAAAGTCTGTAAGTCTTACCACTTTTCCTTTTACTACCATATTGGTTTTTATTTTATCAAAAACCTCTTTTTTGGAGGCTTCTAATTGTTCACTGTAAACTTTTTTGTTTGATAGTATAAAATTGTTTTTTGACATATCTAAAGATAAAATTTTAACTTCAATATTGTCGTTAATGTCGTAGTTTTCTACTTTTATTTGGCTCTGCGGCACAAATCCTTTTATTCCCAAAACATTTACAACAATGCCGCCTTTGACGATATTTGTAATAGTTGCGGTAAATATTTCATCATTTTTAAATTTTTCTTCAAGAATTTTAATGTTATTATAAAGAGCAACTTTTTTATGAGATAAAAAGAATACATCATCTTCATTTTCTTTTGAGGTTATGATAAAATCATAACTTTCTCCTTGTTTTAAAACATCATTAACACTTTGACTGTCAGACAATAAAACTTCATTTACAGGGCAAATTGCACAGGCTTTTGCATTTATATCAACAAAAACATATTTGCCTTCATAGCCTGTCACTGTTCCTTTTATTATATCTCCCGGCTTGAAAGCGTAATCATATTTTTCAATAAGCTCCATAAATTCTTTATCGCTAAGCATAAAATCCTCTTGTAAATCGTAGTTTATTTTTTTATAATTATACTATTTTTTCAAAAATCAAGAATAAATCGATAAAAATTTTACTACATTTGTACGAAAATTTTTTTTGGATATAATTTTTTTATGGAAGCTAAAATGCGCATTTCGAATGTATACAAGCTGTTGCTTTTGTTGAATATTTTACATAATAAAAAAGCCACCAAAAAACAGATTATTTCTGAATTTAAAAAAGAAAATATTAACCTAAATAAAGTTTCAATAACACATTATATTAAACAACTCGAAGAAAACAATATTGAAATTAATGTTGAGTTTAATAAAAAAGAAAAAGTATATTCCATAAAACAAAAAAATCCGACCGTAAATTTTAGCGATAAAGAATTGAAAGCAATTGAAGATGTAAAAAAGCTAATGATTGCGCAGAAAAACTATATTCGCATCAGAAAAATGATGAGACTTTTTTACAGAATCGCAAAGTACATTAAAGACAAAGAACAACAATTAACTTTTATTAATTTCGGTTATTATTCAACAATTAATTGGGGTCTTGTTTTGCAATTGGAAAAACATTGCAGGGAAAAAAATATTATAATGATAGACTATATTCTGCCAAACGGCACGAATAGATATATAAATATACACACTGATAGTGTGAGAATAGGAGAATGGTCTAACAGAATCTATTTATGGGGTGTGTTTGAAGGAGGAGAAGAATTTTCTCAACTGCCCGTAGACAGGATTTTTATGGTTAAAAAAGTCATAAGAAAAAGTGTTTGTTTTAATATGTATGTAAATTGTGTTAAATATACAATTTCAAAAGATTTGTTTAAAGAAATAGAGCTTGATTCTAAAGAAAAGGTTCTTAAAACAGATTCTAAATACGTTACGCTTCAAAGGCCTGCAGATGATATTTTTTATCTTGTTCAACGATTATTATATTTCTGCCCGGATCTTTATTATGTGTCTGAAGGGAAAGTAAAAGATTTATTAAAAGAAAAGTTGGAAACATTAAAAGCAAATTATGACAACACACCCGATGAATGATAAAAAAAATCCATTTCAAATAATAAATATACTTGAGCATAACCCTTGTTCAAGAGATTGTTTGATGGAAAATTTGGGAATAAAAATATCTGCTTTTTATAAAAATTTGAATATTTTGAAAAAAGCCGGCTTTACAATAAGAAAAGAAAATAAGCTTTATGAACTGATAAGGTTTTATTCCGAGTTGGATTTTTCTTCTTATGAATTATGTTTATTTGCATATTTATCGCTTCTTGCATACATTTTTTTGCCTGATTATAAAACAGTCAAGTTTGAAAAAGCGCTTGAGAGAATATTTTTCTTGTCCGATAAAAATCAATATTTAAGTTTAAATAAACAATATGAATCTTTAAAAAATGATGCTGTTTTAGATTTTTATAAAGAAAAAATATTTGTAATAAATAAATTTATTTTGAAAAAACAAGAAGCAAAAATAATTATAAATACAAAAAGAGAGATACATTCTCTTCCGAAACGTCTATGCTGGCACAATAAACAAATGGCTTTGGAATATTTAGATATTAAAACAGGGAAGAACAAAAAAATTTCTCTGGGGAAAGTTGTAAAAGTTGTTGAAAAAGAACAAGAAGATACATTGCTTGAAAGAAAAGAAACAATATTTGAACTCTATGGAAGATTGGCAAGGTCATACTTGCTTAAGGAAAACGAGCGTATAGTCGACAGTTTTGCCGATAGAATTGTCGTTGCAAGTAGCGCGGAGGATAAAACAATGTTGTTTAAAAGACTTTTAAGATATGACGTATTATGTAAAATTATTTTTCCAAAAACAGATGCTAAAGAATTTCAAAAAATGATTTCAAAAACCCTTGATAATATTGATAAAATTCACGATAATATAGTATTATGAAATTGAAAAGACAAACTAAATATTTTATACTCGGTACTTTGTTTTTGGTATTGGGATTATTATGTATAACGTTTATCCCTTGTTTGTTAAGGTTGTATAAAATTAATTTAGGAATAAAAGAATATATATATTCCCAGCTTGAGTTCTTTTTGTTAATGGTTTGCGCTGTTTTTTACCTTTTTTGCCCAAAGTATTATAAATATCAAATTTTAAATATTGTTTTTTCTATTTTTTACTATCTTTTGTTTATAAGAGTGTATAATATACTTTTTTAATCATAAAAAGTTTTATGTTATGATTTTTGTATGTCTGAACTCAAAAGAACGCTATCTTTAAAAGATGCTGTTTCAATTGTTGCAGGCTCAATGATTGGAAGCGGAATTTTTATTGTTTCATCCCATATAGCAAGGGATGTTAATTCAGGTTTATTGTTAATTTTAATATGGTTTTTAGCCGGCACTATAACAATTTTCGGTGCTTTAAGCTATGGTGAATTGTCTTCTGTTATGCCGGATGAAGGCGGGCAGTATGTTTATTTAAAAAAGATTTTTTCAAAAAAACTCGCTTTTATTTATGGCTGGACACTTTTTTTAGTCATTCAAACAGGAACTCTTGCAGCCGTAAATATTGCTCTTGTTAAATTTTTAGGACTAATCTTTCCTGTATTGTCGGCTGAGAATATTCTTTTAAAAATAGGAAATTATAGTTTTTCCGCACAAGCGTTTTTTGCTGTTGTTTCAGTTCTGACTATTACATTTATCAACTCAAGAGGAATAAAAGCCGGGGTTATTGTACAGAATATATTTACTGTTGCAAAAATTGTATCTATGGTGCTGATTATATTTGCAGGGTTGTTTTTCGGATCTAAATTTAATATTTTGTTTGAAAATTTTTCAATACAAAATTCCGATATTGCATTTAATTTGCATATTCTAAAGCTTATATCAACTAGCATTGTGGGCGCTCTATTTGCTTCTATAACCTGGAATAATGTTACTTTTATAAGTGCGGAAATAAAAAATCCGGTTAAAAATATTAAAAAAGCTCTTTTTATCGGTACAATGCTTGTAATATTGCTTTATTTTCTTTTAAATATGATATATCTGTCAAGCCTTCCTTTGGATTTAATAAAAACGTCTCCCGAAGATATTGTTGTTGCACAATTAATGAGAACAATTTTTGGCCCTAAAGCGCTTTATCTTATTGCAATAATTCTTTCAATTTCAGCCTTTGGTTGCGCAAATGGCATGATTCTTACAGGCTCCAGGGTTTATTATAAAATGGCAAGAGACAGAATTTTTTTTAGAAGCCTTGCATATATAAACAGAAAAACAAAAGTTCCGACAAATTCTCTTTGGCTTCAGTGTTTTTGGATTTGCGTTTTAATAATGTGGGGAAATTACGCACAGCTTTTGGATTATGTTATATATTCGTCTTTAATTTTTTATGCAATAACTATTTTCGGTATTTTTAAAATGAGAAAAATGTTTCCGAGTCCTAAAGACGGCTATAAAGTTCCTGATTTTATCCCTATAGCATTTGTAATTTTAGCTTCAATAATAATAATTTCTCTTACGATATTTAAGCCCTGCTATACTATTCCGGGATTGTTGATAACCCTTTTTGGACTGCCTGTTTACAGTTATTGGGATAAGAAAAATAAAAAGCATTAGCCACAAAGAAATATATCCCGGCTAAAGTTTTCGCCGTATACTTTGTGATAAATTTCAATGTATTCACTAAAATTTGCATCTTTTTTGTTGGATAGAATTTCCATTTCAACACCCAATAAGTTTACTTTAAAATCAAGTAAAATAAGATTGTTTTTAAGATAAAAGTTTTTTCTTCTTATTCTCTGTTCTTTGTTTGTAGAGTCTTTAAGAGTATCTTCAATTTCAATAAAAAGTTTTTTATCTTGATATTTTTCAATTAATTTTAAAAGAGCTTGTGAGCCAAAACCTTTTGATTGGTTATTTCTATCAAGAGCAAAATAATCCAAAAGTACACTATCTTTGTATTTAGCGCAAATAATAAGGCCTAAAAAAACATTATTAGATTCTATTGATAGAATTTCAACCAAATTTTCTTTTTGTTTTTGTAAAATCAAATCAAAAGGCTTTTTTTCTTCTTTTGGAAAAGATTCTTCGTATAATTTTTTAATTTTATCGTAGTTTTTTGCTTTAATTAACTGCATTTAATAATTATACAATAAAGACTTTGTTGGTGGTAAAATTATTTTTGCGAAAAAAAGGAAAAAATAATGGAATTAAATAAAGCTAAAGCAGAAGAAATTGTAGAAAAAGCGCAAGAATCTTTAAGAGATATTTTTGATAATATTGATAAAATTACTGAATACAATCAAAAAAAAGTACTAGACGCTTTTTATAATAATAAAATTGGAGAAGAACATTTTTATACTGTAACCGGATACGGTCATGATGATATCGGGCGTGAAGCATTGGATAGGGTCTATGCTGATACATTTAAAGCTGAATGCGCAATTGTAAGGCCGCACTTTGTTTCAGGTTCTCATACGATAGCGTGTGCTTTATTTGGAAATTTAAAATATAATGACAGATTAGTTTCAATTGCAGGTGAACCGTATGATACAATGCAGCAAATTATAGGCTCAAGAAAAGACTGTGATGATTTTGAGACAAGTTTAATAGGAAATGGCGTAAAGTATAGCGAAATTCCTTTAAAAGACGGATTATATGTAGATTTTGAAAATATTGATAAATATCTTCTTCCTGATACAAAAATGGTTTTAATTCAACGCTCAAGAGGATATTCTTTGAGAAATCCTTTGAATACAGACGATATTGAGCGCATAGTGAAAATTGTAAAGGCTAAAAATCCAAATATTTGTTGCTTTGTAGATAACTGTTACGGGGAATTTGTTGAAAAAAAAGAACCAATTGAAGTTGGTGCTGATTTAATAGCAGGAAGCTTGATAAAAAACCCCGGAGGCGGAATAGTAGAAGCCGGCGGATATATTTTAGGTAAAAAAGAATACGTAGATAAAGCCGCAAGAAGGCTTACTGCTCCAGGAATTGGCGCTGAAGGCGGTGCTATGCATAATCAAACAAGAGTAATTTTACAAGGCTTTTTTATAGCCCCTTCAATTACATCTAATGCCCATAAAGGTGCAATTTTAGCGGCAAAAGTTTTTGAAGATATGGGTTTTGATACTTTCCCAAGTTCAAACATTAAAAGAACAGATTTGATTCAAACAATTAAACTCAACAATGAAAAAGAACAGCAATCGTTTTGCGCTATGATTCAAAAGCATTCTCCTGTTGAAAGCTACCTTACTCCTATTCCTGATACTGTACCGGGCTATGACTGCAATTTACTTATGGCAGGCGGAAGCTTTATTGAAGGATCTACCATTGAACTATCGGCAGATGGGCCGACAAGAGACCCTTGGGCAATTTATATGCAGGGAGGATTGAGCTATTTTCATGTTAAAATTGCTCTTAAAGGCGTGGTTGAAAAACTTTTAGACAATAAAGGGCTTTAACTTATATAAGATTTTAAAGTATTGTTGTGCGTAAAATCGAAGTTTGCAATTTTATTTAATGCTCTTTTTTCGATTTGTCGTATGCATTCTTTTGTAACGCCAAAAGAATTACCTATTTGTTCAAGAGTCTGCTTTTGTTTGTCTTCAAGCCCGAACCTTAAAACAATAACATTTCTTTCTTTTTCAACAAGTCTGTCGAGTGCTTTTTCGATATCTTTTTTTAGTTGTTTGTCTAAAACTTCACGTTCAATGTTTTGTTTTTCGTCTTCTATAACTTCAGCTAAAGTAAGCTCTTTGTTTTCACTCATTGTAATACCTGATTCGATTGAAAGAGTTTTTGTAAAAACTCCTAAAAAAGTATCAATTTTTTCTTCAGACAATTTGAGTTTTTTTGCAACATCTTTTTTTGAAACACCACCGGCTGCATTCTGTTCCATTTCTTGTTTTGTTTTATTGTATCTGGAAACAGTTTCTTGAATATAAACAGGGATGTTGTATGCATATGATTGTTCTGAAATTGCTTTAAACATTGCTTGTTTTATCCACCAGGCAGCATAAGTTGAAAATTTGTAGCCATAGTCAGGGTTAAATTTTTCTAAAGCAACAACAAGCGCAAAAATCCCTTCGTTTATAAGATCATTTTCGCTTAGTGTTGTTGTTTGAATGGTTTTTTGAGCTATTTTTTTAATTAGGGGAATACTGTTTTCAATTAATTTATTTCTCGAATAAATATCACCGTTTTTTGCTTTTAAAATTAATTCGTTTTCTTGAAGCTCGTTTTTTTTAAAATTTTTCATAATAAATACCCTTCTACAACACAAAAATATATACTAACGGGGAGAGAGATTATTGTGATATAAACTTGATATATTTAATATATCATTGTTAATCATGTATTTCAAGACTATTATTAAGAGATATTAAGAAATAATTAATGGATAGCTCTTTTATTTAATATATCTTAATATATTAAAATTCAATTATAGCTGTTTTTTAGCTATAATTGTTAAGAAATGTTACTATACGGTTGTTATTTAGCAATTTTATATAATATATATACTTCTTATATATAAAAGAGAAGTAAAATTTAAAACCGAGGATTTTTAGCAAAACAAATTAAAATCTCCCTTTCAGAAATGGAAGGGTTTTTTCTTTTGGATTTTTAATTTTTAATTTACAAAACTACATAATATTTTGCCTTGAATATTGAAACTTAGCTTGTTCGGAATAAAAGCAAAGAAATAAATTTGCAAAATTACATTTAGCCTTATATAATTGAGCATGTAAAGTTTAGTATTATTAATTTGAGGTAAAAATGAGTACAGAAATCCTAGAAAAAGTTAAAAAAGTTGTAATAGATCAATTAAGCGTTGATGAAAGCCTGGTTACACCAACAGCATCTTTTACTGCTGACCTTGGTGCTGATTCTCTTGATACTGTAGAATTGGTTATGGCTTTTGAAGAAGCTTTTGGTTGCGAAATTCCTGACGAAGACGCTGAAAAAATTGCCACAGTTCAAGATGCAGTTAATTATATCGAAGCTCACCAATAATCTTTAAAAGCGCACAAATGATTTGCTTTTATTTTAATGATAAAGCTTATTTATTGATATAGAAATTTAGGGCTGCAAAGTACTTGTATTGCAGCCTTTTTAAAAAATACCATTAAAAAATTTGATTGAGGAGAAATATGGAAAAAAGGCGTGTAGTCGTTACCGGCTTAGGAATTGTCAGTTCTTTCGGGTGTGGTGTTGAAAAATTTTGGTCTTCTTTAATTGAAGGTAAATCCGGCGTAAAAACTCTTACGAGAATTTCGCACGAAGGGCATTTAGTTACAATCGGTGCTGAAGTATCAAATTTTGAAGATGAGGTTAAAGAAAAAGGCCTTTTAGAACCAAAAGAAATGAAGCGTATGGACAGGTTCACCCAATTTGCAGTAGTTGCTTCAGATGAGGCTGTTAAAGATTCAGGTCTTGATATTTCAAAAGAAGATCCATACAGAGTTGGCGTTATAGTGGGTTCGGGTGCAGGCGGTTTTGATACATTTGAAAAACAGCACCATGCGATTATAGACAGAGGTCCTACAAAGTGTTCTCCTTTTACTGTTCCTATGTTGATTTGTAATATGGCAGCAGGTAGGGTTTCAATGCGCCATGGGGCTAAAGGCGTTTCGAAAGCAATAGTTACCGCATGTGCAACAAGTGCTCATTGTATTGGTGATGCTTTTCGTGCAATTCAATATAATGATGCAGATGTCATTATTGCAGGTGGCGCAGAAGCTGTTATAACTCATATTGGTATAGGTGCTTTTACTACGGCAAGAACTTTATCCAGAAGAAATGATGAACCTGAACGTGCAAGCCGTCCATATGATATTGAAAGAGATGGTTTTATTATGGGGGAAGGCGGCGCTTGTCTGATTTTAGAAGAATTGAATCATGCCATAAATCGCAAAGCTAAAATTTATGCTGAAGTTGTGGGTTATGGGCAAACTTCGGATGCTTATGATATGGTAGCGCCTGACCCAACTGGTGCTGGAGCCGGCAAGGCAATGGAGCTTGCACTTAAAGACGCAGGTATAAAACCAAGCGAGGTAGGTTATATTAATGCACACGGTACGTCCACGCATCTTGGTGATATAGCTGAATCCCAAGCTATTGCAAGAGTTTTTGGAGATTTGGAAACAAATAAAGAATTAAAGGTTTCATCCACAAAATCTATGCATGGACATATGATAGGCGCTACGGGTGCTGCTGAATCTATAGTTTGCGCTAAGGTATTGACGAAAGGAATAATTCCTCCTACAATAAATCTTGAAAACCAAGACCCTGAAGTTGCAAATTTGAATTATGTTCCAAATAAAGCTGTTGAGGCAGATGTTAAGTATGCTTTGACTAATTCATTTGGTTTCGGCGGTCAAAATGCTTCAATTTTGTTCAAGAAATTTGAAAATTGAATAGTTTTGTCGATATGGCACTCTGCCGAAGAAAAATGCGAACCATTGAGCATTTTTCGAGAGGGCATAAGCGAAGCGGTTGCTCCGCCATATCACAGGGAAATAAATTTGAAAATTGAATAGTTTTGTCGATATGGCACTCTGCCGAAGAAAAATGCGAACCATTGAGCATTTTTCGAGA
>CALVAA010000013.1 GCA_944325315.1 Candidatus Gastranaerophilales bacterium | reverse complement strand
ATTTGTGGTACTATAACAATAAGTAATATAAGCACAAATAATTCAAATTCTGTTTAACATTTTATGCAAAATGTTAAGACTTTTAGGGGTTGAAAAGTCTTTGGTGTTATGGTATACAATGTGAATTAAAGTGTTTCGTTTCCTAATAAAACAGCACCAATCATTCCGCTATAATTATCGGTAATTGCATGGAATATTTTGGTTGGCATAGCTACTGTTTTAGAATTTACAAACTGTTCAATTTTATACGCATCAACAAATTTTCCCATTGAACCCGATAACACAAAACAATCAGGGTCAAACAAGTTAGAAAGACCTAATATTCCGAGCGCAATATCGTTTTGCCAGGTTTCAAGCGCTAAAATAGCGTCTTTGTTTTGTTTTGATGCTAATTCAATTATATTATATGTAGTTATGCTATTATCTTTTAATATTTCCGCCGCTGTTCTTTTTAGCCCATTTCCGCTCGCATAAGCTTCAAAACAATCAAAACTTCCGCAGGTGCAACTTCTTTTTTTGTTACGCATCATAGCAAAATGCATTTCTCCTGCTGCGCCGCTTTTTCCTTTTAAAAGTTTACCGTCGATTATTATTCCTCCGCCTACACCTGTTCCTAAAGTTAGCATTATAGAATTTTTATAGCCTTTAGAAGACCCTATTCTATATTCTGCCCAAGCCGAACAGTTGGCATCGTTTTCAATAAAGACCTTTTTTGTGCTCAATGACTGAAAATTAATATCTTTATAACCTTTTGGGAGATTTGCGGTTGAGCCAATAACCGCATTGTTTTGATTGTTCACTGCGCCCGCTGTTGCAATTGCAATAAATTCAACTTCATTTTCGTATTTTAATATTAACCCTTTGAGTGCCTCAACTATTTCTTCTTTTGTTTTAGGGGTTTGAATTTTTTCAACTTCGCTTTTTATATTTCCGTTATTATCTATCAAAGCGCAAGATATTTTTGTTCCCCCGATATCTATTCCAAAAGCTCTGTTCATTATATCTCCTTTAAAACTTCCAGGAATCTTTTTGCAATTAACTGCGGTCTTGTAACAGCTGAGCCTATAACAATGGCATCAGCCCCTTTTTTAAAAGCAAAAGAAGCTTCCGCTTTTTCCCATATTTTTCCTTCAAGAATAGTAAAGATGTCTAAATTGGTTTTTATTTCCTCGACAAGTTCGAAATCCGGAGTGTCCGGTTTTTGTTGTGTTTCTGTTGTGTAGCCTGAAAGAGTTGTTGAGACTATATCACACCCGAGTTTTACTGCGTTTTTTGCTTCTTCAAAGTTTGAAATATCGGCCATGGCAAGTTTGTTGTTGGATTTAACAAAATTTATCAGGTCTTCAAGCTTTTCACTGTTTGGTCTTTTTCTTAATGTTCCGTCAAAAGCAACAATATCTGCTCCTGCTTCTATTATTTCTTTGCAGTCTTTAACAGTCGGAGTAATATAAACCACTTCTTTATAATTTGAAGGGATTACTTTTGGTTTTGTGATTCCAATTACCGTAACATTCGGAAAAAGTTTTTTGATATTTAAAATGTCTCTTTTTCCTGCAAGTCTTAAGGCATTTATTCCGCCTAATTCTATAAGGCTTTTTGCAATTAAAACAATGCAATTTTCATTATATAAAGGCTCATTTTCCATTGCTTGCAGTGAAATTATTATATTGTTTTTTATTTTTTTTAAAGTATCCATAGCTTAATTATACACAAATGTTTGAATCTAAAACAGAACGGTTATTGTCTAAATACACCATATAGTGTAGATGAATACTGTTGATTTTTATTTTATATAATTATATTATTTTATTAAGCGTTTTTATTGTAATTATTTGGGAATTAAAATAATATAGGCTAAAAAATTAATCAGAACACAAAAAACGAAGACTATAAAAAATGAAAAGAAATTTAAAATCAGGTTTTTCTTTATTGGAGCTTATGTTTTTACTTGTTATTGTAAGCTGTGTTCTTGCTGCCTTTGCACCAATCTTTACAAGAAGATTAATGAGTGAAGAATATACTTCTTTTGCAGATCAAAATCTTAAAACCGTAAAAACGGATTGTACTGCAGAATATAATGTTCACTGTTTAATGTGTGAAACAGGAAGAAGATGTATTGTGTGTGATCTTGGCTGTCCGGCAGGAAAAACGCTGGATGTCGATAAATGTGTTTGCAAATAAAAGTTTGATTATGTTTTTGTGTCTATGGAGTATTTATACTCCATTTTTCTATGTTTGAATATAAAAAAAAGGGTCGATATAATCGACCCACTGTATTGCCATCACCAGTTAGATATTTTTTCTTGCCTATTATATTAAACTTAGTGCGATGCTTGGTGCTTGGTTTGCTTGTGTCAAAAGTGAAGTTGACACTTGTTGAAGTATCTGCTGTTGGGTAAAGCTTGATGCCTCAGAAGCAATATCAGCATCTGTAATAATAGATTTAGCACTTGATAAATTTTCATACTGAATTTCAAGAGTATCCAATGCTGAATCAAGACGGTTTTGTGCTGAACCAATCAATGACTTTCTTGAAGTAATGTTATCAAGACCTTCGTCTAATTTTTCGATTGCATCTGCCATACCGGCTTTATCAAGCCCTGTAAGACTGAAGTTTTGCAAAGTTGTTAAAGTTGAAAATTTAACACTTTCGAAAATTTCTTTACCTGCAGCAATTGTGTTATCTTCCGTTGAGTTAGCTCCAACCTGGAATGTAACACCTTCAGCTTGCAAAGTAGCATCTTCAAACAAGCTCAATTGAGAATATTTAGAAGAATCCGAAACACGGTTAATTTCTTCTAAACGTTCACCAACTTCATCTTGCATTGCTTGAATTTCTTCTGCGGAATAAGTACCGTTTTTTGCTTGCAGAGTCAAATCACGGATTCTTGATAAGTTTTCTTGTACAACATCAAGATGTCCTTCTGCTGTTGCAAGCATAGCATTACCGTTTTGTACGTTGTTTTGGGCGATTTTATTACCGTCTAGTTGAACCTGCATACGTGCCGCAATTACAGTTCCCGCTGCGTCATCTTTTGCGGTTAGAACCTTTAAGCCTGTTGACATACGCTCCATAGCAGTTGACAGTTTGCTTGTTGCATTTGTTAAATTGTGTTGAATTTTAATTGAATCTACATTTGTGTTGATAACTACAGCCATGACAATACTCCTTTACTTTTTTGCATTTATCCTTAAATGCCTCTTCTATCCGGTGGTTAAATAATAAATGGCAATATCTTATCTAACCTTGTGCTTTTGGGTTTGGCTTAACCCTTTTGATACTGTTATATTAATATTTTTTGGCTGTTTAAAGAATTATAAAAAAGTCTGTAATTTGTCTAACCAAAGTATAGTGTTTGTGATAAGATAATATTTAACGTAAGGAAACAGAAAATGGCTTTTAAAGCTCCGGCAAAAACAACAACTCCGATAAAACACGTTCCTCCTCACAATCTTGAAGCAGAGGCTGCTGTTTTAGGTTCAATTTTAATCAACCCTGAAAGTATGAACAAGGTAGTCGAAATTTTAGATGCGGATTTTTTCTATTCTCCTAAAAATAAACTTATTTATGAAGCTATCTTTACTCTCTATAATCAAAATAAGCCTACGGACGGGCTTTCTTTGGCTGAGTATTTTAAATCGAGAAACAAGCTTGATGATATAGGGGGTGTGGAATACTTAGGTGAATTAGGTCTGGATACGGTTTTGTCATCAAATATTGAATACTATGCTGAAATAATTAAAGAAAATGCTCTAAAAAGAAAACTTATTAACGCAGGTTCTGTTATAATAGAAGAAGTTTTTAAAAATCCTGAAGCAAATGTTTCATTGGAAATAGCAGAGAAGACAATTTTTGAAATTGCCCAACAAAAAACATCGCAAGATGTTCAGCTTATAACAAATTTGTTGATGGAAACCGTTGAACAATTGGAATTCAGATATAACAATAAGGGTTCATATACCGGTGTTCCCAGTGGTTTTTATGACTTGGATGCTATGCTTGCAGGGTTTCAAAAGTCTGATTTAATTATACTTGCAGCACGTCCTTCTATGGGGAAAACCGCTTTTGCGCTGAATATTGCCCAAAATATAGGAATAGAACAAAAAGTTCCCGTCATGATTTTTTCTCTTGAAATGTCGGCTACGCAATTAACGCAACGTATTTTATGCTCAGAAGCCGAAATTGATGCTCAAAGAGCAAGAACCGGAGAATTGAATGCAAATGAGTGGGAAAAAATAGCTGACGTTATGAACAAACTCCACGAAGCTCCAATTTTAATAGATGATTCATCCGGAGTAACATTATCCGATATAAGAGCAAAAGCCAGAAGAATCAAGACAAAGTATCCGGATTTGGGATTAATTATAATAGATTATCTCCAGTTGATTGAAGACAAAGCAACTATGGATAGAAATCAGGCTATATCAGGAATTTCAAGAGGGCTAAAGTCTCTTGCAAGAGAGCTTAATGTTCCTGTCATTGCTCTTTCTCAATTATCCCGTAAAGTTGAAGATAGAACCGACAAACGCCCAATGCTTTCAGATTTAAGGGAATCGGGTGCAATTGAACAAGATGCAGATGTTGTAATGTTTGTGCATAGAGAAGAATATTACGATAAAGAAAATCCGGAGTTAAAAAATAAAGCCTCCATAATTATAGCAAAACAACGTAACGGCCCTGTAGGAAGTATAGATTTGCTGTTTTTTGGTGCTACTACTAAATTTAAAAACAAAATGAAACCGGTTGTTGAAATGTAAAACCCTTGAATATTTTCAAGGGTTTTTTATACAAAAGTATGACATAGTTTCTACTTTCTTTTAATTCTAAGACTACTGAAAAAATTATATATTAGCAGTGTTAAGGATATAGACTGCATGGATGACAATTAAGGCAAGTGTTTTGCCTGAATTTGCAGTCAAGATAATAAAGGAGTATTAAAAATGTCAGTAGTTATTAACACTAATGTGGATTCTATTAAAATCCAAGGTCTTTTGTCTAATGCAACAAGCGGAATTTCCCAAGCCATGGAGCGCATGTCTTCAGGTTTGAAAGTAAATTCAGCTAAAGACGATGCGGCAGGTACTGTAATTTCGGCTCGTATGCAGGTGCAGTTAAACGGTAACAAAATTGCCCAAAACAACGTACAAAACGGTAATGCTATGCTTGCTACAGCTGAAGGTAACTTGGATGTTGTACAAGAAAACTTATCAAGAATCCGTGATTTGACTCTGCAAGCAAAAAACGGTACTTATTCCGCAGAAGAAATTCAAGCAATGCAAGATGAAGTTGGTGAACGTTTAGAAGAAATTAACCGTGTTTCGGATTCTTCTAAATATTCTCAATTGAGCTTGTTTGAAGATGCTACTTTGCAAGCTGAAGGTGTTACATTCCAGGTTGGAGCTAACTCAACGGAAGATAACACAATTGCTGCAGGTAAAGAAATTTTCGAAAGTGTTAAATTTTCAACTTTAACAACTTTGCAAAACTTCAGTCTTACAGGGCTTGATAAAGCCGGTATGGCAGATGCAATCGAAAAATTAGACGAAGGTCTTGATAACATTACTTCAAGAAAGTCATTGATTGGTTCAGCACAAAACCGTCTTGATTCAGCATTGGATACTCTTGAAATTCAGTATGAAAATTTATCAAGTGCTAAATCTATTATTACAGATGCTGATATTGCTTCTGAGGCATCAAGCTTTACCCAACAGCAGATACTTCAACAAGTGTCAACTTCACTTTTGACACAAGCAAATCAAGCACCAAGCATCGCACTAAGTTTAATATAGTATACAAGAATCTAACTGGTGATGGCAATACAAGTGGGTTAAACATTTGTTTAACCCCTTTTTTTTATTCAAGGTTCTTTTTTAATTCAATAATTTTTTTATAAGAATCCTCAATGGCTTCTTCTTTAATTGTTCCTTTTTTGATTTCTTCTTTTATAATTTTCCTTATTTTTAAAGCAAGGTTTTTGTCTTTTTTGTCAATATTATTAGAAAAAAGCATAATATTAACACCTGAATTAATTGAATTTACAACAATCTGTCTTAGAGTGTAATTTTTTCTTATTGCCCCCATGTCATAATCATCCGAAACTATCAAACCTTGATAATTAATCCGGTTTTTTAAAAAATCGATTGTGCTTTTAGAAAGACTTGCAGGGTAATTTTTATCGAAATCAGAATTAAATATATGCGAAACCATAACAGTGTTTAATTTATCCGATTTTGAAAGTTTAAAGTAAGGTATAAGTTCTTTATCGGAAAAAGTATTTGTCGCATCAACAAAGCCTTTGTGAGTATCGCCTTTTGTTGAACCGTGGCCGGGAAAGTGTTTTATTGATGTTATTATTTTTCTTTTGTTGTGTTCAGAAATAAAAATTTTAGCAATTTCTACTACTTTTTCCGGTTCATTCCCGTAACTTCTTTCGCTTTTAGATATTATTGAATTTTTTTCAAGTTCCAAATCAACGCAGGGTGCAAAATTAAAGTTTATTTTAAGTTCTTTTTCTAATTGTGCCATTTTGGAATACTCTTGTTTTATTGAATCTATATCCAGTTTTGAAACTTCTTTTGCGCTTTTAGAGTCTATAAAATCGTACCTTTGAACATATCCGCCTTCATTATCTATAGCAATAAAGGGCGTTATTTTTGCTTTAGACAATATTTTTTTATTCATTTCAATTAAATCTTTTTTTGACTTGATATTTTTTGTAAAAATTATAACACCGGATATTTCATTGTTTTCAATCTGGTTTAATATTTTTTTGAATCCGGGGGAATGTATGCTGTCTCCTTCGAAACCGACAATAATCATTTGGGCAATTTTAGAGTCCAAATTATTTGCTTTTATATCAGGACAAAACATTGCCAAAAAAAGTAATATAAATAGGACTTTTTTCATTTATTCTCCAATTTTTGCTTCTTTTTTTCAAGTATAATGAGTTTTCTTAAAGTTTGATTATTAACTTGTCCTCCAATTAAAAGAATAATTGAAGAATAATACAACCACACCATTAAAATTGCAAAAATACCGATAGTGCCATAAACCTTGTTATATGTGCCCAAGGCATTAACATAAAGAGAAAAAGCCCAAGAGCCTAACAACCAAAAAATGCAAAAAAACAATGCTCCCGGAATAACACTTTTTCTTTTTGCGCTGAAATCTCTTGCCGGAAGTACATAGTAATTGATTGAAGCAAGTAAAAAAAGCATTAAAAATGCAATAGGCCAACGTACTATAAGAATTGTGTCTATAATGTGTGTCGGAATTGACAGATAAGCTCCTATGAAATTCAGAATTACTTTTCCTAAGACAATTAAGTTTATACTGATAAAAAGAAAAAATGTGTTTACAAAAACCATAAGAATAGCAAGAAATCTGACTTTTATAAAACTTCTGTTTTCAGCTACATTGTTTGCCCGGTTTAATCCTTTTATAATCACTGCTATAGCGTTAGATGCAAGAAAAACAGTAACAAAAAAGCCGCCTATTGCCATTAGTTTGCCGCTTTTAAAAATTACAACCTCAGCTAATACATCATTAATCAAATCAATTACTCCCTGAGGAGCAATTAGAGACAATCCGAATATAATTTTATTTATAAAAAACGTTTTTCCGAGCCAGCCAAAAACAGCCATAGATAAAAGCATAAAAGGAAACATGCCAAGAGCTGTCATATATGCCATTTCACCTGCAGCATTGGCAAAATCATCTCTGATTATGCTTTTAATTAAACTTTGAATATATTCTTTTAATATTAAAAATATTTTTTTCATAGTTAAATTAAGAGTTTTGCTTCGTCTAAAAGCTGCTCCAATGCTTGATTAATACTGCCTTTAACAGTGCATCCTGCCGCTCTTTTATGACCTCCGCCTTTAAATTTTTCAGTAATTTTTGTAGCATCAATTGATTTTGTTCTTATTGAAACTTTTATTCCGTTTTGTGTTTCCTTTAATACAAAAGCAATTTCAACTCCTGATATTGACCTTAAAGTTTCACAGATGCCTTCCGTGTATTCATCTTTTGCACTGAATTTTTCTATAATTTCTTTTGTAATTAAAGTGTAAGCTATTTTATCATTTAGACAAAAAACAGCATTTGTGATAAGAGTGTTTTGAAAAAGAATCAGGTTTTTTGGTTTATTATTGTAACATAAGTCTGCAATTTCCGAAGTGTTAATCTTGCATTCGGACAATTCTGAAGCAATCTTGAATGTATGAGGTGTTGTGCTTTCGTATTTAAAACATCCTGTGTCGGTTAAAATCGCACTAAAAAGTCCAATTGCCATTTCTTTTGTAATTTTTATATTTAAACTTTTAAATAAATCAAATAAAACTTCACCGGTTGATGATATTCCGCCTTTAATGTAGTTGATTTTTGCAAAACCCTTATTTGTTTTGTGGTGGTCTATTGCTATTGTGTTGTTGGCGGTATCAAATATTTTTCTTGCATTATCTATTATTCTGTCTATAGAAGCAATGTCCAGTGCAATTATCAAATCGTATTCGTTTTGAATATTTGACAGATTTTTTGCGGAATTTATATGCGGTAAAAAGCTATAGGTATAAGGAAAGTTAAAGTTATCATTAATCTGGACTAAAATGTCTGCTTTAGAGCCAATGTAGCTTTTAAGTGCGCTTGCGCTGCCTAAAGTATCACCATCCGGGTTAACGTGGGTTACAATTAAAATTTTAGAAGCATTATTTATTGAATTTAAAATTTCTCTTTCCATTATGTTTAGGATAACATAAAAACAAAGGAAAATATAATGGTTTTATCTGTAGTTTTAATACATCTTATTGTTACAATTTTTTGTCTTGTTGCAATAATATGCTCTTGTTTGTTTTTTTCGCAGTCAACAGAGCATTTAGGGCAAAAATTAAAATTATCAAACAATGCTGTAGGTTCGGTTCTTGCTGTTATCGGCACAAGCCTTCCGGAAACAATTGTTCCTTTGGTTGCAATATTTGGTTCTGTTTTGTTTAAAAAAGATATTGTTCAAGGGCAAAATATTGCATTAGGTGCTATATTTGCTTCTCCGTTTATGCTTTTAACTTTAGCATCCTTTTTTATGGGAGTTAGTTTACTGATTACCAAAAGAAAAAATCAACAACTTAATATTGATGTAAATAGTGCCAAAAGAGAATATAAATATTTTATTTTTGCTTTTGGTATTGCTCTTTTTGCTTCTTTTATTCCTTGTAAAATTTTTAAAGTTTTAATTGCAGTTTTTCTTTTAATTTTATATTTGGTATTTGTATCAAGGACAATATTAAAATCAACAAAAAATTCTTGCGAAAATACTGAAGGCGAACTGTTTTTGTGCAGACTTTTTAAATTTAAAGCTAAAGACAAAATAACATATGTAGTTATCCAATTTTTAGTTTCAATAGCTTTTCTTACCGTTTTTTCCCATTTTTTTGTTTGTGAAATTGAATATTTTTCAAAAATTTTAAATATAAATTCAGTGGTTTTAAGTCTTTTTATCACGCCATTTGCAACCGAGCTTCCGGAGTGTATAAACAGCATTATTTGGATAAAAGAAGAAAAAGATGACCTTGCTTTTTCAAATGTTTTGGGCGGCATTGTTTTTCAGTCAATGATTCCGACTTCGATTGGATTGGTTTTCAGCCCATGGATTTTGAGTAAAATTTTATATTTTAATGCTTCACTATCTTTAATTTGCGCTATAATTTTTATGTTATCACTTATTGTATTTAAAAAAATTAAAACCACATTGCTTTTGTTTGTGGTTTTAATTTATTTGCTTTTCTTTATTTACATTTTAATTTAGTTTTCTTCTTTTTCTTTTATGCTTATTGTGATAAATGCAGAAACAATCAACATAAAAGCTCCGAACAAGAACGCATAATCCCAGTGGTTGTTTGTATATTCTCCCATTTTAAATACAGATGTATTGATAAACCAGGCCAAAAGGGTGCAAACAAGCACTTGTGGAGCTGAAATAAATATATTAAATATTCCCATAGCTGAGCCTTCAGTTCCTTCTTTTATATATTTTGAAAGCATTGCAAAAGGCAAAGCAAGAGTAGACGCCCAACCTATTCCTGCAAGCCCCATTGATGCAAAAACCGTTACTTTGTTTGGTAAACAAGCAATCAAAAGGTAGGATAGGGCCATCAATAATAAAGAAATAGCATGAACTCTTTTGTTGCCGTTGATTTCTGCCATTTTTGCAATGGGAATTGCAACAATAAAACAAACCAGGTTAAAAAATGCAAAACAAATAGACGAAAAATTTTGTGCTTCAATTTGTTTTGCCTGAAAAGTATCAACAATATTCGGAGCTAAATCTGCCGTGTTTGGAATTTGGTAGAGAATATGCACAACGTATTGTGTAAAGAAAATTAAAAGACTCATTAGCCCTATCCAGGTAAAAAATTGAATCATGCAAATTTTGCCGATTTCAGGATCTGTTGATAGAAATTCTTTAACATTTTGAAAAAATGATTTCGAAGCGCTTTTTTTTGCTTCAAGTTTCATTTCAATCATCGCTTCTTTATTTGGAACAGATTCCCTAAAAGTCATGCAAGTCCAGAGCATGCCTAAAATAAATGCTAAGCCTGCCATTGTGAATTGTGCATCAACAGACATTTGGTAACCGAACGCCCACTTTAGAGCCGGTGCTGTTCCTGCTGCTACAACCGAACCTAATCCTATGGCAAAGCTAAGATATGAATTAGCAATTGCATGTTGACTTTTTTGAATATTATCTGGAATAAGCGCTCTATACGGACCTTGTGCAGCATTAACACAAGCATCAATTATCCATATAAAAATTGATGCAATAAAAAGTGCAAGCCAATCGGGTCTGTTTTGCGGAAATAAGGAACTTAAAAGCCCGCTTTTGGGAAGTAAAATTAGCCCTATTGCGCCGAATAAAGCGCCTAAAAACAAGTAAGGTATTCTTCTTCCGAATTTTGTAAATGTATTATCGGATAATGCTCCTATTATTGGTTGAACAACAATTCCCGTCACAGGACCGGCGAGCCATATAAGTCCATATAATAAAGGACTTGCGCCTAAAGATTCGGTTAAAGGCCCTGATAAAATTATCCTCATTTGCCAAGCAAATTGTAAACCAAAAAAACCTATACAAAAATTCAATAACTGAAGTGAGCTAAATTTTCTTAAATTGTCCTCACAAGACATCCTTACCTCCGTAAATATAATATATTATATTTTAATTTTACATTAATATATTTTAATTGTAAAATTAAAATATGAGAATTAAGTTTTTAGCGGCAATTATTTTTACTTTATTTTTTATGATACCGGCTTTTGCGGCAAATGAAAAAACTATTGTAAAAGTTGCAATTTCAAACCAGTCTTTTTCGAGTTGGGACTATCAAAAAATTAAATTTCAAAGTGAAGACACTATTAAAATTATAGACATGTCAAAAAGTGAAAAACTCAATGATATTGAACCGAATAAGCCAATTGAAATTGTTTTTGAAGACGGTTTTAATATATATGTTAATGATTCTTTGGAATACAAAAATCTTCAAGGACCGCTAACTTTGAGTTCAAATAAAGAAATCCAAATATTGGATTTAAACAGAAAAGGTGCTCCGGCCAGATATTACGGTTTGATTGAGTTAAGGGCTTCAAGAAACAACACCAGGTTTAATGTTATAAATATTATTGATATGCAAAATTATCTAAGAGGCGTTGTTCCAAACGAGATGCCTGTTTCATTCGGCCTTGAAGCACTTAAAGCTCAAGCGGTTGCGGCAAGAAATTATGCTTTGAATGCAAATATTAATCCTAATTACGATGTAGTTGATTCTACTGCTTCTCAGGTGTACTACGGTATAAATTCCCACAGGGATATTTCAGACAGAGCGGTAAGTGAAACAGAAGGAATTTATGCTATTTATAATGAAGAACCTATAAGTGCTCTTTATTTTTCTACTTCCCCGGGAATTACGGATGATTGGGACGATGTTTTTGGAGACGGTACTGAATCAAATAAACATCCTTACCTGAAAGCACGTTATGACGACGAAAACCAAAAACCGCTAAAAAGCGAAGAAGATGTTAAGAAATTTTATTCGGATACTAAAGGCGGAATTGATTTAAATTCTCCAAAATACAGATGGAATATTGAATTTGAAAGAAAAGAATTGGAAGAAATATTACATAATACTCTACAAGCTCAATCAAAAGCGGGTTTAGTTACTCCAAATTATGACGGAGATATTAAACTTGAAGGATTAAAAGAAATTAAACCTATAAAAAGAACACAATCCGGAAAAATTACAGAACTTGAAATAGTAGCAAAAACAGGTGAGTACAGAATAAAAAAAGAATTGGGCATAAGAAGGGTTTTTAAAAAAGGTTCTTCAATTTTGCCCAGCGCAAACTTTTTTGTTGTTGCTGAAGGCAAAGAGAAGCTTGAAAAATTGGAAGATGGAACAAAAGACCATAGCCTTATAGACTTTTTCAGTTTTGAAGACGATGAAAACTACCCAACGGTATTTAAATTTACGGGAGGCGGTTTTGGACACAGTGTGGGAATGAGCCAATACGGCGCATATAATCTTGCAAAGAAGGGCGAAAAGTATTCTGAAATTTTAAAGCATTATTACACTGATATTAAACTTTCGACTATTCCAAAAACGGTTTTATATAACGAATATAATATTTTTTATAAAACAGAATTTTATTTTGACAAAAAAGCATATAAAGAAGCATATTTATTTATAAATAACCAAAAAGGCGTAAATGAATTCCCCTTTAAGATAAATGAATATGAATTTTTATCCACAAAAGAAATTTCAAAAAATAAAGTTATTAAAATAAATATTACTCAATATTTAAAAGAAGGAAAAAACACTATAGTTTTTGCTCCTTTAACTCGTGAAAATCGGGGAAAATATGTTAAATACAGGGTGGAATTTCAATAATGGAAGCGCAAAATAGTAACATTAAAAAAACCGCTTCAGCCGGTCTTTTGAAAAGTGCGGGACTTATTGTAATTGTTATTTTATTATCAAAAATTGCCGGTTTTTTAAGAGATATTGTTGTTGCAAATTATTACGGAGCAAGTATTGTATCGGATGCTTATTTTTATGCATATCAAATTCCTTCCCTTGCAATTGTTATCTTAGGCGGCATGGGCGGTCCTTTTCATAGCGCCACAGTTAGTGTTTTTTCAAAATTAGTAAAAGATTTTTCAATAAAACCGACTTTGGAAATTAAAAAACTTTTTAATACTTACGAAACATTTTCCATTTTAATTTTTGGATTAATTGCTCTAATTTGTTTCTTTTTTCCTGAAGGTGTAATGAAGATAATAATTTCTCAAGCAAGTCCGGAGTTATCTCATATGGCGGCAAGTCATTTAAGAATTATGTCGCCGGTAATTGTAGTAGGGGCGCTTTTAGGGCTTTATTACGGAATTTTAGTTACATATAACAAATTTTTATTGCCAAATATAGCTCCTTCAATGCTTTCTTTCGGTATAATTTTAACTTTATTTTTTTCTAACGGTGACAAAGAGGGTATTTATCTTGCGCTGGGAACAACAATCGGCGCTTTTTTGCAGCTTCTTTTACAGTCGCCTGTAGTAATTAAGCTCGGGTATACTTTTAAACCTTGTTTTGACTTTTTTCATAATAAAAATTTTAACGAAATTTTAGAACTTTTAATGCCTGCTTTTTTATCATCTACTATAGGCCAGATAGGAATTTATGTTGATATATTCTTTGCTTCGGGTCTTGCTGAAGGACAGTGGACTGCTTATGGTTATGCAAACAGAATTTTTCAATTTCCGGTAGGACTTATGTTATCGGCGCTTTTAGTTCCTTTATTTCCTTTGTTTTCAAAGCTGGTTGCTCAAAAAAAATTTGATGAAGTGAGGTATTATTTTAACAAGGGCGTTGGTTCTTTGATTTTTGTCGGTACTTTTGTAATGATATTTATTTTTATATGCGGTACTGATTTAATTTCGATTGCACTTGAAAGGGGTGCTTTTTCCCATAATGCTACATTGATGGTTTCATCGGTATTGTTTTTTATATCATTATCAATAATACCGTATATGTTCAGAGACTCAATTACTAGACTTTACTATTCTTTTAATGATTCAAAAACACCTTTTTATATCGCAATAGGTTCAATATTAATGAAAATTATATTTAATTCAATACTTACAAAACCGCTGGGGATTAATGGTATTGCTCTTTCTACTACAATAATTACAACAATAAACAGTTTTTTGCTTGCAATTTTAATAAGAAAAAAAATTTCAATAGGATACCATGCTTTTTTTAAGCAACTGTTAAAAATTTTACTCTGTGCCTCAATTGCTTTTTTGGCCGGCAGTTTATTGCATATAATTCTTGCTAAATTTTTTGTTTATACATTTGTTTATAAAATTGTAAGCGTATGTTTGATATTTGCATTTTCTTTAGGGGTGTATATAGCTTTATCGCATATTTTAAAGGTCGAATATCTTGAAGACGTTAAAGAAAAATTGGAAAATAAGTTTTTAAAAAGGGAAAAAAATGTATAAACTTAAACCCGGCGAAGTGTTGGCTTTTAAAACAGATACCGTATGGGGTTTTGGGGCGCATCCGGATGATAATATCGCAATTGATAAAATATATGAAATAAAAAAAAGAGACCTTAAAAAACCTCTTATTTTAATGAGTAATGATTTTAAAAATTTAAAAAAATATATTGAATACATTCCTCCTTATGCTTATAAACTTATTGATAAATATCTTCCCGGAGCTCTTACTTTGATATTCAAGAAATCTTTATTATGTTCTGATAAAATTACATCTAACCTTGATTCTATTGGCGTTAGAGTTCCAAACAGCCCTGATTTTTGCTTGCTTGCAGATAAAATTGAAGGAAATGTTTTAGCTACAACGTCTTGCAATATTTCATCTGAACCTCCGGTTTTAAATTACAATGAGGCAAAAGAAAAATTTTCCACCAAAGCTACCATTATAAAACCAATAACAGACATAGAAAATCTAAACTTGCCCTCGACGGTGATATTGTGCGAAAATGAAAAGTATAAGGTGTTAAGAAAAGGGGTAATTAAATTATGAAAAAAATTGTTTTTGTTTTATTTCTTATGCTGCTTTCTTATTCTTATGCCAGAGAAGAAACCCCGCTTTTATTAGATACACCGATAAATTCTATTGAATATATAGAAGATGATTCAACTTTAATTAATACGGATAATATGAAAAAATCAAAAGATATTAAAAGAGTTCAAAACGAGTTAAATCAAAACCAAAAAAGAAAAATAAAACTTGATACAAGACAAATAAATCATCAAAGAGCTCTTGATTATACGACCAAATTTAACGACACAATGATGCTTCCTGTTTTTTAGTTTCTTTGTTAAATATTCTTCCTTCAAAAACCAGATTGTGTGTATTTAAAAATGAAATATAATTAGTTAAAAGTTTAGGATAAGCTTCATTCATCTTACTATAATCGGCTTGCTCATATATTTTTCTTATTGAAACCTTTTCATCTGTAAAAGTATTGAATGCAACCTGCGGGATATTAAACAAATCCGCCATCTCTTTTGTTCTTGTATCATTTGGAATCATAACTGCGGGTATTCCGTTTTTAAGTGCAATAATTGCACCATGGATTCTTGTACCAATTGAAAAATCAATTTGTTTGATATAATTTTCCCAATTTTCTATATCATCAAAATAAACATATCTTTTATTGTCCTTTGACAAATTTTCTTCATTTATACCGTATTCTTTTGCTATAGCCTGTAAGATATTTTTTGGAATTTCGTTTTGATAATCTGCAAGCTCCATTAGCATGGTTTCAGTTTGAATAGTAAAATATGCATTTCCATTATTAACAAATTTTTTAAATATTTCATTGTACGAATGATTTGTATTAAAGTTTATTTTAAAATCATCCCTATACTGTTTTTTAATTATTTCCGGATTTGATGTACCGTTTACATAATAAGATGGACACCCGGTAGCAACAGTATTTTTAATGCCTGCTAAATTTAAAATTTCTTGCGTAAAATATCCTCTAACTGAAATTGAAGGTGTCATATCAGCAAGTGTTCTGTAGAATTTTTTCATTGGTTTTGATAAGTTTCTAACAAAATCTTTACTATTTTCATTTAAGGACATATCTGTACCGAGCCCCATTAATACAATAGGAATTTTAATTTTTTTATATTTTTTTATTAAATAATTGTAATCGTATAAATTTTCCATATATTTTGCAAACCAGTTTGTTGCAATAATAATTAGTTTAGAATAATTTTTATTGATATATTTTGGGTTTATACTACCAAGACCTGTTTGAAAATATTGACTGTGTTTTATAGTATCGGCGCCATAATGCCCTACAACATAGTTTCCAATATTAAAACCGGAATCTTCCATAAGGTTTTTATTTTTATGGTTTCTTTTCATTGCACCTACAAATAAATATGGTTTATCTTTATCGAGTCCTAAACTTGATAAAGATAAAAGTTTTTTCAAAAATGCCATTTATTATTTCCTTTTATATTAATCAAAAAAAATTACTATTAACAATATAACATAATTAAGTGCTATTTGCACTAAAAAAACAGGTGTATAAAATAGGTGTATAAATATATAATTTGCATTTAATATTAATTAAAGAGACTATGTATGTTTAAAATTAAAAAAACAGAAATGGTAAATAAAACTTTTAGACTGCCTTTGGAATTAGTACAAGAATTGCAAACGGTAGCCCAAAATAAAAATGTGTCACTCAACAATTTGATTATACAGTACTGTGAATATGCGCTTAAAAATTTAGATAAAACTAATTAATAAAGTTTAATTTATTTCTTGTTTTAGTTTTTTGTTGAGTTAAAATGAAGTTATGACAGAAAGTAATGAAAATCTTTTATATTTCCTGGATGATAAGCCATATATAAATATGACAAACGCATGCACAAATGCATGTGTTTTTTGCGTAAGAAACCAAAAGGAAGATGTACAAGGTGCAAAGCTTTGGCTGGATGAAGATAATACAAGCGCAGATGACGTTATAGTGCAAATTGAAAGCAATAAAGAAAAAATATTAAAAAATAAAGAAATTGTTTTTTGCGGCTATGGTGAACCGTTAATTAGAGTAAATGAAGTTATTGAAATTGCAAAATATTTAAAAGAAAATTATCCAAATTTAAAAATAAGGATAAATACAAATGGTCATGCTAATGCGATTCATAAAAGAAATGTAGCACAAGAGCTTGCGCCTTATATTGACAGTATTTCAGTAAGTTTAAACGGTGAAAATGAAGAAGTTTACAATAAAATATCAAATCCTAAAATAGAAAATGCTTACGAAGAAACCAAAAGATTTATAAGAGCTTGTGTCGAAGCAAAAATAAACACAACAGCTTCAATTGTTGAAAATGTTCCTAATTTTCCCGTAGATGTTGAGCGCTGCTGTGTTATTGCAAAATCTTTAGGCGCTAAATTTCGCTCAAGAGATTTTATTCCAAATGGATATTAATAAAAATCAAAATAAGAAAGGACAATAAAATGTTAAGCAAAATTATGAAACCAAAATCAATTGCTGTCATTGGTGCTTCAACCAAAGAACACACTATTGGTTCTGATATTATGAAAAGATTACAAGAATATAAATTTAATGGTAAAATTTATCCTGTTAATCCAAAAGGCGGTATAATTGAAGGTTTGCAAGCTTATACAAATGTTAATGAAATCCCGGGTGATGTTGATTTAGCCTTAATTGTTGTAAATGCTAAATTTGTTTTAAATGCAATCGATGATTGCAATAAAAAAGGCATTAAAGGTCTTTGCATTATAACAGCAGGCTTTAAAGAAACAGGAAAAGAAGGGGCTGAATTAGAAAAACAACTACTTGAAAAAGTAAAAGAATATGGCATGAGATGCGTTGGTCCAAACTGTTTGGGTGTTGTTAATACTTATCCTGAAATTAGAATGGACGCTTGTTTTGCTGAATCATTACCTGAAAGAGGAAACATCGGTTTTGTTTCTCAATCAGGAGCATTGGGAGGCGGAATTTTAAATATATTAAAAGACTTAAATCTTGGTTTTGCTCAATTTATATCAATTGGAAACCAAGCGGATGTTAATGCTGAAACTGCTTTAGAATACTGGGAAAACGAGGATGATGTAAAACAAATTTTACTTTATATGGAATCAATTCAAAATCCTTCTAATTTTAGAAAACTTGCTTCAAGAATTTCAAAAAAGAAACCTATTCTTGCTCTCAAGGCAGGCCGTTCAGCAGCAGGCGCATCAGCAGCATCCAGCCACACAGGCTCTTTAGCGGGTGCTGATAAAGCTGCAAACGCTCTTTTGAATCAATCCGGCGTTATAAGAGAGTATTCTCTTAAAAATCTTTTTGCAACAGCTAAAGTATTTACAAATTGTCCTATACCTAAAGGCGACAGAGTTGCAATTATTACAAATTCAGGTGGCCCCGGAATCATGGCAACAGATGCTGTTTGTGAATACGGAATGCAGATGGCAAAAATATCAGATGAAACAAAAGAAAAACTAAGAAGCTTTCTACCTTCTGCCGCTTCGGTTAAAAACCCTATAGATATGATAGCATCTGCTCCGATTGAACACTACAAACAAACCCTTGAAACGGTTATAGCCGATAATAATGTTGATATGATAATGGTTATATATCTTCCATTTTTAGGACTAAAAGATATTGACGTAGCTAAAGCCGTAATGGAAATTAAGGCTAAAAATCCTGCTAAGCCAATCATTGGCGTGTTTATGACAAAATCGGAATTCTTTACAAAACTTTCTGATTTAAATGTAAATATGCCGTTTTTTATGTACGCCGAAGAAGCAGCTGACGGCTTCAACAGATTAAATCAGCAAAGAAAATGGATGGAAAGACCCCAGGGAAATATTCCTTGTTATGACGTTGATAGAAAAAAAGCAGAACAAATTATAAAACAATCAATCTCGGAAGGAAGAGCTCAACTGACAACCAGAGAATCAATAGATGTTTTAGATGCTTACGGAATAAGAGTTTGTAAATCCGGTTTTGCTAAAAACATTGAAGAAGCGGTTAGTATAGGTAATGAAATCGGTTATCCCGTGGTTATGAAAATGACATCTAAAACAACATCTCATAAAACAGATGTCGGAGGTGTTAGAATTAATATTCAATCCGAAGAACAATTGAGAAATGAATATGAAGATTTAATTTCAAAATTAAAAGAAAGAAATCTTTTAGAAGGGCTTGAAGGTGTAATAATTCAAGAAATGGTTAAAGGTAACCGAGAAATGGTGGCAGGTATTGCAACCGATCCTCAATATGGTCCTATGATGATGTTTGGTTTGGGCGGCGTGTTTATTGAAGTAATGAAAGACGTAACCTTTAGAATTGCTCCTTTAACCGATATTGATGCTATGGAGATGATAAAATCAGTTAAAGCATACAAACTTTTGGAAGGTGCAAGAGGAACAAAGCCTGCTCAAATAGCACAAATCCAAGAAACTTTATTAAGATTATCGCAATTGGTGACTGATTATCCGTTTATTGACGAGTTGGATATCAATCCGCTTTTAATAAGTGAAAAAACCGGTGAAGGCATAGCAGTTGACGGTCGTATTAAAGTTCGTTTAGAAGAAGCAATCGATAAACTAGGCACTTGTCTATAATTTATCAATTATAAATATAAAAATAAGACGCCTTATAATAAATACTGGCGTCTTATTTTGTGTTGTAGTAAAATAATCTTATGTTAGATTTAAATAGTAAATATGAAATTCTTTCCTTTTCTGTCGGAGATACAAAAGCCGGCACAAAAATGGGAAAAATGCAAATTAAAAACCTTGAAAACAATTCGATTCTAAACTGTGTTTTATGGGAAGAAACACTCAACAGAACTCCGGATATTGCAACAAGGGTGGGAAATATTATAAGGATAATTACCGGAAGTTATAATGAAAAGTTCAACAATTGTCTTATAAATAACCTTGAAGTTATTGAACAGGCAGTTTTGGGTGTTGATGAAGATAGGCGCATAGAACACTATAACTTTATTGTCGATACAATAAAAACTTTTAAAAACGAAAAACTTAAAAACTTTGTATTGAACTTTATTGAAGAAAATAAAAATCTTTTTATTGTTGCTCCGGCTGCCAAGCAAATGCACCATAACTATATCGGAGGGCTTATTGTTCATACAAAAGAATGTATTGAAATTGCAAATTCAATTCTTTCTGCAATCAAAAAACCTTTAGATAAAGACGAGGTTTTAGCTGCTTTAATATTGCATGATATCGGTAAAATTTTCGAATATGATATTAACCTTGAATCCGGTTTAATTGAATACAATGAAAAATTTAGAAAAGATTGGATTTCTCATTCTCAATTTGCATATAGTATGTGTATGAATGCCGGGTTTTTTAATATAGCAAAAATGATTGCAGCTCACCATGGAAGAAGTGAATGGGGAGCAATGATAGATTTAGGCGAAAGGGACTTAGAACCTTTTTATTATATAATTCATCATATTGATGATTTGAGCGCTAAATTTGGTGCAACCAGTGTAAATGATATTAAAAATTTATAAAAGGATAGAAAAATGAAATTTTTAAAAACATTATTATTGTGTTTGTGTCTGTTGTTAACTTTTGCCAAAGCTGAAGCCGCACATCAACTCTATGCAGATATAGACGGCATAAGCATACCTTACGGTACAAAATTAGAACTTTCAATGGCACAGGATGTTACAACAAAACTTATTTCTCAAGGGGATATGTTCCAAGCATATCTTACAAAAGATATATATGTAAACAATAAATTAATACTACCTTCGATGACAATATTCAGAGGCAGGGTTTCAAAGGTTGTTTATTCAAAATGTTTTTCACGCCCTGCAATGTTGTACTTAACTCTTGACCATTTGGTTACAAAAACCGGCGTTCAGCTTCCTATAAATTCAGGTATCGCAAGCCATTTTGAATATGTCTTAAAGCCTGACGGTGCTTTGACTACAAACGGAAATTATTTTAAGGCTGTTGCAAGAGATGTTAAAAAAGCAGGACAAATTGTTCCAAGAACGGTCAAGTGGGGCGCAAGTGCAGGAGATGATTTATTTAAAGGCGCAAAAATCCTTTTTGTTCCGGTTGCTGCCGTTGGCGGAGTTGTTGCTTGTGTAGGTTCAAGTGTATATAATACCGTTGCGGATTTATTCAGGCATGGTGATGAAATTATCATTAAAAAAGGTGTAAAATTTGATATAATACTTTTGTCAACTTTGGATATACCTTCTTAATTATGGAAAAATATAATCTATTAAATCAAATTAAAGATATTTTATTAAAAAATAAATTGACACTCTCAACCGCAGAAAGTTGCACCGGCGGCCTTATCAGTTCTTATTTAACTGATATAAGCGGAGCAAGTGAATATATTTTTCAAAATTTTGTTACATACTCTAATGAAGCAAAACAAAAATATTTAAATGTAAATAAAGATACCCTTGATAAATTTGGTGCAGTAAGCAGACAAACTGCAAATGAAATGGTTTTGGGACTTTTAAGGTATGGAAACTGTGCTATTATAACAACCGGAATTTTAGGGCCTACAGGCGGCAGCAAAGAAAAGCCTATAGGTCTTGTGTATATCGGTTTAGGGTGTATAGATAAAATTAAGATTGTAGAATATATTTCAAAAAAATCAAATACAAACAATCGTTATGAAATAAAAAAAGATATGGTAGAACAAGCGCTTTATGAATTTTTAAATTTTCTTAAAAATACTCTTAATTAAGTATATTCATATTTTTCCTTGTTTAATATAATAAAAAGGGGCGGAATACTAATGATTAGAGCGGTAATTATCGATAAAAATAAAAATTCAAGAGATTCTATCTCGTCTTTGTTGAATGAAATAGGCGGAATTAATCTTGTTTTTTGTTATGAAGATTTTGATTCTCTAAAAAACACAGAAGAAATTGATTTGGTGATTTTTGATATTAATTCAAAAGAATCGGAAAAACTTTTAAATAAAGTTAAAAATATTAAAAATACTTATTTTATTGCAACTTCTTATGAAATTAATTCCGAGCTTGTCAGTTTGGCTTTAAAAAACAATGTATCGGATTTTATCTTAAAACCGGTAATTAAACCTATACTCGTTGCTTCGATTGAAAAAATAAGAACTTTGAAAGAAAATAAAACAAATTTTGCAAATATAATATCTGTTTTTTCAAACAAAGGTGGTGTTGGAAAAACATCTTTGGCTGTAAATTTGGCTTATGAAATTGTAAAAAATTCAAATGAGAAAGTTTGTCTTTTGGATTTGAGTTCAAATAAAGAAGACGCATGCGTGTTTTTAAACATTAAACCGAAAACAAACAGTGAATATATTTTATCAAAAACGGATGAATCTGATAAGGAACTTTTGTTATCTTTTTTAGACAGATATCAAAATACAAATTTATATTTATTCCCCACATTAAACGAGGATATAATTCCAAGTAAGTATAATATTAAAACCGTAAATAAAATTATCACTTTTTTAAAAAATTTGTTTTCATATATTATAATTGACACTTCGGGAATTGTTGATGAAAACAGCATAAATATTTTGAATAATTCGGATTTAATTTTGCTTTTGGCGCTCGAGAACATGTCTTCAATAAGAAATTGTCAAAAATGTTATGAACTATTTGACAATATAGGCTATGATGATGATAAAATAAAACTTATAATAAGCAGATATACTAAAAATTCTCAAATAACAGTTGATGATATTGAAAAAACTGTTTCAAAAAAAGTTTTTTCAATGATTCCTAATAACTACCTTACTCTTATAGATGCCATTAATTTAGGTCATCCTGTAGGAGAAGTAAATCCAAATTCAAATATTGCAAAAGCATATAGAGATATTGCAGTCAAAATATTAAATATAGATTTTTCCGGTTTGCCAAAAATAAAATATAACCATGGAATATATAATTTGTTAAGGAGAATGGGGGAATAATTTTGTCCTTAAAAGATAGATTAAATGCACAAAATTCAATGTTAAAAGTTGAAGAAAAGCAAAAACAAGAACCTAAATATTATCCTACAAGCGAAATTTCAAAACAATTTGCTTCTTTGGGTATCCTTGACAGTTTGCTTGAAGATGAAAATATTAACTCAATATTTGTTAACGGGGCAAAAAATATATATATAAATAAAAATAACAGAATCCACAAAAGCACTTCAACTTTTAGAGATTCCGTTCAGATTGAAAATTTGATTAAAAAGTATGCTCAAAATATCGCCTTTGAAATTGACGAAAAAAAACCGATAATATCGTTTAACCATGAATTGGGAGTAAATATTAAAGCCACATTACCTCCGTTGTCTGACAATCCTTGCATTTTTGTAAAATGCTACAGGGAAAAATTTGCTTCTCTTGCGGTTTTGCAAGATGAAAAAGCAGTCTCTAAAGAAATTGCACTTGTATTAGAGGCGCTTTGTGCAATAAAAATAAATATTTTGATTATAGGGGACAGAAATACTCTAAAAACAACACTGTTATCTTCTTTGGCAAAAAAAGTTCCGATAAACAACACAGTTGTTTTGGTTGATAATTCAAGTGAGTTAAAAATTGAAAATGATAATATTTTAAATTTTGATTTTTCACTAATTGATACAAATGAAAAAAAAGAGCTTTATGAATCTATTTTTTCATCTCATCAGGATAAAATATTTATAAATGATATTGATGATAATGATTTATCTTTTGTTTTGTCAAAATTTTTAAGCTATAAAGGAGCTATAATGACATATAGTGCTTCAAGTATCAATAGTGCATTTGACAAGATAGCGGATATTTTATCCAAAGAAAAAAATATTGAGAAAAACCATGCACAAGAACTTATAAAACAGGTTTTTGATATTGTAATTTTTGTTAAAAATAATGAAATTTCAAAAAGAAAAATTGCTTCAATAAGTCAAATTAAAAAAGAAGCAGAAGGAATTCAAACAGAAGATATTTTTTATTTAAACGATTTCGATGAACATAAATCCAATTCAATAGTGCCCGGATTTTTTGAAGAAATTAAAATGAATTCTCTGCCTATCGGAGATAATATTTTTGATGAATCATATAAACACACCTATCCTGTCAAACCAAGTGATGATATTTTAAACAGATATGGTAAAAAAAATAATATTGATATTTTGAAAAAGTTCAAAAAGGACCTTCCTGCAAAAAATGATGCAGACCAATTAAAAAAAGAAGAAGTGGAAAATAAGCTGGAACAAGTGCAGGAAGAGATTATAAAGCAATATAAAGCTGACTTTGGTGAAAATAAAAATAATGAAGACAATAGCGAACAAGTATGAAAAGTTAATGCAAAAATGCATTAGCCTTGCTAAAAAAGCTAAAGGCAAAGTTGAACCAAACCCATATGTTGGCGCTGTTGTTTATGATGAAGACAGTGACAGTATTATATCGTGCGGCTATCATCAAAAGTTTGGTTCAAATCATGCTGAAGTTAATGCAATAAATAATGCTAAAGGAAATACAAAAAATAAAACTTTAATAGTTAATCTTGAGCCTTGTTCTCACTGGGGAAAGACCCCCCCTTGTGCGGATTTAATTATTGAATCCGGTATTAAAAAAGTTGTTATAGCGCAAGTTGACCCTAACCCAAGCGTTAATAAAAAAGGTGTTAAAAAGCTTACAGACGCCGGAATTGAAGTAATTTCAGGCGTTTTAGAAAAAGAAGCAAGAGAATTAAATAAAGTTTTTAATAAAAATTTTTCAACAAATCTTCCATATATTATGTTGAAAACGGCAACAACGCTGGATTCAAAAATTGCTTTAGAAAACGGTAAATCAAAGTGGATTACAAATGAAAAAGCAAGACAAGCCGTTCAGAAATTAAGAAGTGAATATCAGGCAATAATGACTGCTTCGGGTACTGTATTAGCTGATAATCCGAGATTGGATGTCAGAATAAAAAATAAAAAATCTCCAATCAGAATAATTTTTGATCCTAATAATAAAATTCCTTTTAGCTGTAATGTTTTTAAAAATGATAGTGTAAGAATAATTTTAATTAACAATTCTAAAATTCCTTGCATGAATAATGTGGAACAAATTAAATTTAGCGGGAATTATACTCTTCTTTTTAAAGATTTATATAAAAGGGGCATTTATTCAATTATGGTTGAAGCCGGTGTCGGATTTAATTCCATGCTTTTGAAGAATAAGCTGGTCGATGAAATTAATCAGTTTGTTGCTCCTAAAATTTTTGGCTCGGGAATAAACTTTGTTCAAAATATTGAAATATCTAAAATAGATGATGCAATTGAACTGGATGATATTTACATCAGAAAAATAGACGATAATTTTTTAATTAATGGTAAAATTAGAAAATAAGGGGAAAATATGAAAATACTTGTTATAAATGGCCCAAATTTAAATCTTTTAGGCTCAAGAGAGCCGGAAATATATGGTTCGGATACTTTAAAAACAATAGAAGATGAGCTTTTAGAGTTTGCACGGAATTTGAACCAAAATATCAAATTAGAATTTTTTCAATCAAACCATGAAGGATGTATTGTTGATAAAATTCAAAGCGCAAAAGATTTTGACGGCATTATAATAAACCCTGCCGCTTATACACATACAAGCGTTGCAATAGCAGACGCTATTAAAGCAGTAAAAGTTAAAACTGTTGAGGTGCATTTATCTAATATAAATGCCAGAGAAGATTTTAGAAAAGTATCATATATTTCCTCAAACTGTATAGGTACAATTACGGGCTTTTCAAAAATAGGTTATAAACTTGCGCTTTTAGGGCTTTTTGAATCAAAATAAAATGAATAAGGAAATTGAGTTTTTAAATATTATATCAAATACGCTTGCAGATTCTGCTTACCTTGGAGACGATTGCGCTTATTTAAAAGAATATGACCTTGCGCTTTCTAAGGATTGTCTTGTTGAAGATGTACATTTTAATTGTTTAATGAGTCCTTTTGAGGTCGGAAAGAAAGCACTTTTGGCTAACGTTTCAGATATTTTGTGTTTTGGGGCAAAGCCAAAGTATGCTCTTATTGGTCTTGGCGGAAAATTGGATGAAAATTTTGTAAAAGAATTCTATAAAGGTTTAAATGAAATTTCACAACGGTATAATATTAAAATCATAGGCGGAGACTTATTCAGAGCCGATAAAATAACAATTTCCATAACAATAGTTGGAGATTGCAGAAATAGAAAAATTTCATCAAGAAAAAATGCTAAAATTGACTATGTTGTTGCTGTTGCAGGGGAATTCGGTTCGAGTGCTCAAGGGTTTTATGATTTAAAAAACGGAATAAAGGAAAACTATTTTACACTGCTTCATAAAACCCCGAAACTACAAGAAAAAATTGCACGGGATGTTTCTAAAAAAACCGAATTTGGCTATGCTATGATGGATTCTTCAGACGGACTGTGCGATTGTTTGTATAGAATTTCTAAAAGAAGTAACATTGGAATTGAGATTGAATACGATAAAATTCCTAAAAAAACTTTAAATAAAGATTTTGTCTTATTTGGCGGTGAGGATTATTCTCTTGTAGTTTGCCTTCACAGAAATGATTTTAAAAAAATAAAAGGGTTAATTGAAATAGGAAAATGTATTGATAAAAAAGGAGTTTTTTTGGACGGAAAAGAATTGAAGTATGGAGGCTTTGAGCATTTTGAGTAAAACTTTAATTTCGGCTATTATTACTTCGGGCGGAAATTCTACCCGCTTTGGTTCAAATAAGCTGTTAGAAAAGCTAAACGAGTACACAGTGATTGAAAATACAATTTTAAAGTTTATTGATTTAGTAGATGAAATTGTTATTCCCGCTCAAAAAGAAGTTAGAGATTTTGTTGAAAAATCTTCCGTCTGTAACAACAAAATAAAATTTGCTCCTCCCGGGCTTACACGCCAACAAAGCGTATATAGCGGATTAAAAAATGTTGAAAAAAAGGGAGTTGTTTTAATCCACGATGGCGCAAGACCTTTTGTAGAAAAACAGGTAATACTTGACTCGATCAAAAAAGCTGTTGAAAAAAAAGCAGCAGTTGCAGGTTATATGTCAGTTGATACAGTCAAAGAAGTTCAAGACGGAAAAGTTGTAAAAACTTTAGACAGAAATAGAATCTTTATTGCCCAAACTCCGCAAGCTTTTGAATATGATTTAATTTTAAAAATCCATGAAAAATTTAAAAACATTAATTCTTTTACAGACGATGCTTCAATGGCTGAAGCTTACGGCATCGAGGTTTATTGTGTCTATTCAAATAAAAATAATAAAAAAATCACAACTAAAGAAGATTTAGCTTAAAAGGCTAGCCATATTAGTACTATAGCCTATTTAAAAACGACATTAAATATTTTAGAGTAGATAAAGATATTGAAAAATATTTTATTGGAGTTTTTATGCTGATAGATAAACAATATGACCAAGATAAACAGTATTATTGCGTAGAATTTAAAAATGTTTCAAAAGAAATGCTTCCATGGCTTGAAAATTTGGCATGGGAATATAGATGTAAAATCGAAAAAAAAGAGTGGAAAAGTAAATATAACAACTATGTTATATATGACTATGAGCCGTTTTGTTCTGATGGTTTTGAAATAAATATTACACTTTCAAGCAGACAAAGTGAATATCTAAATTTTGTCCGCTATCTTTATAATGCCAAAGTTCAAACTATAGGTTATCTAAAAGCCTGTCTTGTGCTTTAGTCTTGCTTTAGTCCTTGGATTATGGCATCTGTTAGTTTTGAAACCTGTTTTATTTCAAGATTAATATCTGAAATTTTTTTGCTGATTTTGTCGCTGACTTTTGGAATAATTGCTTTTTTAAAACCCAGTTTTTGAGCTTCTTTTAATCTGCGCTCAATATTATCCACATAACGAATTTCTCCCAATAAACCAACTTCTCCTATAATAATTGTTTTGTTTGATATTGGGATGTCTCTTATGGAGCTTATAATTGCAAGCGCAAGAGCAAGGTCGTAACTGGGTTCAATTATATCAATCCCGCCTACGACATTAACATAAACATCTTGTTTGGATAAATTAAGACCTACTTTTTTTTCTAAAACCGCTAATACTTGCAATAATCGGTTGTATTCAAGACCTACAGCAACTCGCCTTGGGTTTGTATAGTTTGTTGAGCCTACAAGTGCCTGGATTTCATGCAACAAAACTCTGCTTCCTTCCATTGTAGCAGTTATAGCGCTACCCGGAGCGTTTTGGGGTTCGTCTAATAACATTTGGGCAGGGGATGCTATTTCAATTAATCCGTCATCTTCCATTTTAAAAACCCCAACTTCAGATATTGTACCAAAGCGGTTTTTTATGCATCTTAATATTCTATAGTGTTTATATTTATCGCCTTCAAAATTAATAACGCAATCTACCATATGCTCAAGCACTTTTGGCCCTGCGATGTTTCCCTCTTTTGTAACATGGCCTATAATTATTGTTGTGATGTTTTTTTGTTTTGCAATTCTCATTAAAACATTTGTACATTCTCTAATTTGAGAGACACTTCCGGCCGAAGAGGCGATATTTGCACAAAAAACACTCTGAATACTGTCTACAATTAAAAAATCCGGTTTTATGGATTCAATTTGAGTTATAACTTCATCAATACAGGTTTGGTTGGTTAAATATAAGCTGTCGGGTTCAACATCCAGCCTTTTGGCTCTTAGTTTCACTTGGAGCGGACTTTCTTCTGCGCAAATATATAAAACTTTTAGGTTTTTGTCATCCAGCTTTTGTTCGCATACACTTTTTGTAGTCTGAAGCACAAGCGTAGACTTTCCGATACCGGGATCTCCCGCAAGTAAAATTAAAGAACCCTGAACAAAACCACCTCCAAGTACTCTGTTTAATTCATTAATACTTGTTTTAAAACGGATTTTTTCATCAAGCTCTATTTCTTTAATCTTTGAAATTTTGCATTGCGAAATTATATTTGATGGTTTTGATGATTCAATTTTTACACTAACAGTTTCTTCGACAAAAGTTCCAAATTGACCGCATTCAGGACATCTGCCAAGATACGATGCATTTTGATATCCGCAAGATTGACATACCCATTTTGATTTTGTTTTGGCCATATGTGCATTATAGCACAAAATTTCGTTTGATAATTTTTATAAGTTTACATATAGCGAAAATTTGATATTTGTAAAAGATTTTTAAAAAATAAATAAAACTTTGCCGATAAGGAGATTCGAACTCCTGACCTGTCGATTACGAATCGACTGCTCTACCTGCTGAGCTATATCGGCGCAGGAATAAATATAGAATAGTTTAAAAAACTTTATTTTTCAATATTGAATTTTATTTTATCTGTTTATAATAATAAAATAGACCGAAAAGTTCGGTCTATTTTATTAAAGATATCCGTATTTACATAGCGCCTTTTATTAATTCAACAAAACTATCGGCTTTTAAGCTTGCTCCTCCTATTAAGCCGCCATCTATTTCGCTTTGCGCCATTTGTTCCACTATTGTTGAAGGTTTAACAGAACCGCCGTATAAGATTCTGATTTTATCAGCAGTGTCTTGCGAATATAATTTGGCAATAACTTTTCTTATTTCGCCAATTGTTCTGTTTGCTTCAATTGCATCACATGATTTACCTGTTCCGATTGCCCAAATGGGTTCATATGCTATAACGCATTTTTCAGCATCTGATGTCGTTATTCCTTTGAATGCTTTAGTAATTTGATTTTCTAAGTGCTTATCGGTTACACCTTGTTCTCTTTGTTCAAGAGTTTCGCCGCAGCAAATAATAGGAATTAGGCCTTTTTTTAAAATTGCAATTGCTTTTTGGTTAATAAACTCATCGCTTTCAAAAAACATTTGCCTTCTTTCGCTGTGTCCGATAATAACATATTTAACATTAAAATCTTCCAACATTTCAAGAGAAATTTCACCTGTATATGCTCCGGATGGATTTGGATTAACATTTTGGGCAGCAAGAGATATTTTTGGCTCGTTTTTAATTAAATCCCAAACTTGCCATAAGGCAGTATAAGTAGGCGCAACAATAACTTCCGGCATATTTTCTTTATCGAGTTTGCTGATTCCATACATAATACCGTCAATTAATTCTTTAGCAGCAGCTTTATTGTTATTCATTTTCCAATTGCCTGCAATAATGGGTTTTCTTGCCATAATTTAACTCCTTTATATTAATATGCTAACGAAATTATTGTAGCATGAACAAAACTAATGGATTTAAATTATGCTTTTGTTTAATCTTTCGCTGCGATTCAAACTTAATATATTTCTTAATTTCATAATTGCTTGGGCATGAAGCTGACATACCCTTGATTCTGAAACATTTATTGCTTCGCCGATTTCTTTTAAAGTCATATTTTCATGGTAATAAAATACTAAAAGAGTTCTTTCTCTTTCGGGAAGTTTTTTCAAAGCCTGCTCCAATTCTTTTTTTGCGTCTGTTTTTTCAATTTCTTCTTCCGGGCGGGCCGATGATTCGTCTTCAATAGTGTCAATAATTTCAACGCTGTCTTCTCCTGTACCCTTTTTATCGTATATTGAATTTATGCTGACATCGCCTGACATTATCTCCAATACTTTAGCTTCGCTAAGACCCATTACTGCTGCTATTTCTTTGGTTGTAGGTATTCTTCCAATCTGCTGCTTGAGTCTTTCTGTTGCTATTTTTACTTCTTTAATTTTTCTTCTTAGTGTTCTTGGAAGCCAGTCAGAAGAACGAATTTTATCTATAATAGACCCTCTTATTCTCATAAGAGCGTATGATTCAAACTTAGCGCCTTTGTTGGGGTGATATTTTTCAATTGCATCTATTAAGCCCTCGATTCCAAATGAAACAATATCTTCAAAAGAAAAAGTCGGCGGTAAATTAACTTTAATTCTGCCTACAACATATCTTGCAAGATAGATATATTGTACTATTAACTTATCTCTAACCCCTTTATCTTCTCTATTTTCTAAATACAGTTCCCAAAGTTTTTTAAGTTCTTCGTCTGAAAGTCTTACTATTTTTTTATATGAATCAATGTCTGCTATCTGACTCATTTTGTTTTCTTGTTTTCCCCAAAGTGTTCGTATATTAGTTATTTTCTAAAAACAGCAGCTTTGTGTCATCATCTAAATGCATGATGACGTTTTATTGTGCGGTTTGCAAGTTTTTATTAATCATTTTTTTGGATTTATCAACGTTTTTCATTTTTTTGTTTATTTCTTTAATTTCTTTTTTTAATGCTTTACAGTTTGCATTTGCTTTGTTTTTTTCATTTAGTGCTTCGTTGTATCTTGATGTAAGGGTTGCAAGTTCTTGTCTTAATTCAACTTGAGCATCGTCAAGGTTAACCAATGCGTTATTGAATTTTTGTTCTTTAAGAGATGTTGATCTGTAGGTAGAATTTACATTTGTTGTTGAAGTTGTTGTTTTTGTGTTGATTGCAGGCGCAAGTTTTACTTCAGTTGCTTTGTCCATTGAATCAAAAACACTGTCCGAAGCAAATGCAGCTTGTGAAATTGTAAATAATGCCATTAAAAATATTATAAATTTGTTGTTCATACTAACTCCGATAAAAATTTTCCTCAATTAATATTTTAGCGATACCCGAGTTAATGGTCAAATGATATTAGAATAATTCCACTTTTTATTTGATTTAATTTTTTAGTTGTATAATAAAAATATGAGCGAATCTTATTTAATAGCGTTAATTATGTCGGCAATTGCAGGACTTTCTACGGTTCTTGGCGGGTTTGTTACCTTTTTTATTAAGGAAAATTCCCTTAAATTTCTCTCTTTTGGACTTGGTTTATCGGCTGGTGTTATGCTTTTTATATCCCTGGTTGATTTATACCCCGAAGCGGGTGAATTTATAAGCAGGCAATTGGGTGATAATTATACCTGGCTTGCAATTTTGTTTTTTGCGCTGGGCATATTGACGGCAGTTCTGATAGACTATTTTATTCCCGATCATATCCAAACCCAAATGCTTACAAGGCAGCTGGGTGCAAATGAAACTAACACAGATAGCACCAACTGTACTCATAACGAGAACGCCCCGATTTCAATTGGGAAAATAAAAAAAGCAGGAATTTTAACTGCTGTTGTTGTTGCAATACATAATCTTCCTGAGGGTCTTGCAACATTTTTTTTAACAGCACAGGATGTAATGCTTGGTTTGAGCATTGTTTTTGCTATTGCAATCCATAATATTCCCGAGGGAATGGCAATTTCTATTCCTGTTTATCAGGCAACTCATTCCAAAAGAAAAGCTTTTTGGTATTCTTTTTTGTCGGGTATGGCAGAACCTGTTGGCGGCGTGGTTGGATTTGTTGTGATAAAAACTTTTTTCCCGAATCTTTGTATAGGGTTTTTATTTGCTCTTGTTTCGGGAATTATGACATATATTTCTCTGGACACGCTTTTACCTTTGTCAAAAGACTACGACACAGGCCATTATTCTATAAGCGGAGTTGTGTTCGGGCTTTTGATTATGGGTATTGCTTTAACGGTTATTAAATGATTAATTTTTCTTTGCAAGCTTAATAAAAGCATCATAATAAGATTTGAATTTTGTTAAAGAATTAATTTCTTTTACCATTTTTAAAAAGTATTTTGGTCTTAGATAATATTCTTTATTAAATTTTTTATTGTATTCGTATATTTCATTGCTGCTTAAAGCATAACTTTTAACACTCGGAAAAACATAAGGCTTTTCATAGCTTATATCGCCCAGCCTGTGTTTTTGAACATAATCATAAAATCTTGTTCCCATAAGCGCTGTTGCAGTATAAAAGCTTGCAAATTGGCTGTTAAGTTCTTTTGCGAATTTAAAAGTGGCTTCAAGCGTCTCTTTTGTGTCCCAGGGAAGACCTATAACATAGTATGCATATAGCTGAATTCCGGCTTTGTTTATCATAAGAGTTGCTTTTTTGATTTGTTCCAGAGTAATTTTTTTCCCTATTTTATCCAAGACTTCTTGTGAACCACTCTCAACACCCATTGAAATTAACGAACATCCGGCTTTTTTCATAAGCTTTAATGTTTGTTCATTTAAGGTGTCTGCTCTTGTGTTGGCTGAAAAATTAATTTTTAATCCTGATTCTATAATTAGACGACAAAGTCTGTTTACCCAGGCATTATCAGCATTGAATATGTCTGACCAGAAGATAAAATCTCTGATATTGTATTTTTCAATGCATTCTTTGATTTCATCCATTACAAGATCGCAATCACGATAACGAACATTATATCCGTTTAAGGGGGTTGCAAGGCAAAAAAAGCAATGATTGGGACAACCCTTTGAAACTCTTATAATTGTTTGTGGTTTTTTCGTGTCTGGTCGAATATAAAAATTATTATCAATTAAATCTCTGTCTAAAAAAGGAAGATGATTAAGATTTGCCTTTAGCGGTCTTTCTGTGGTGGATACAATTTTATTGTTTATTTGATATGTAATTCCTTTAATTTCTTTAAAATCTTTGTATTGAATAATTTCATCAAATGCTTCTTCAATTTCCCCCCTAAGTGCAACATCAATTTCAGGATACTGTTGAAGAATAGAATAGGGACTAAAATTAAAAATTGCTCCTTTTGCAATTACTACCGTATCTTCAAGAAGATCTTTAGCTTGTGTTAAAATTGAAAGATCTTTTTCAATGGTGGTTGAAGCAACATTTATAACTAAAAAATCCGGTTTATAAACCCTTAAATCCCTTAAAAAATCATAAATATTTTCATCTTTAAGGCTGTAATCTTTGAATTTTGTTTCATATCCTCTTTTTTTAGCTATTTGAGATAAGCTCATCATATCAACAGGAGGCAGAGGCGGAATTATTACCGTGTCTCCGGTTGGCTGTTGACATCTGTCTTCTCTGTTCATAATAGGAGAAGGCGGGTATATGAAAAAAATTTTTTGTTTTTCTTCTAGATTTTTGTGCAATTTTTTTCTACCCTTTTTTTAAATACAAGTTTAACTGTGGAATTAACAAAATCTTGAGGTAAAAATCTTGTTAATTTTGCAATTTTAGAATCTGTCCCTATATTATAAACCGACTTTGGATTTTTTAATCCGACAATATGAGCGATTTTTTTTGCTACATATATCGGATTATTGCTGTGAAGGGAATTTTTTTGGGCGTTTTCAATTAGAAAATTTTTTTCTTTCTGAAATTTTGTTGAATCAAAGGTATTTTGGTTTTGTTCGATTGAACTTTCCCAAAATTTTGTTGCAACTGCACCGGGTCTTATTGATACAACTTTTATATTTGACTCAATTGAATATGTATTCAATAAAATATCGCTTGCGGCTTTTGATATTGAATAAGGGCTTAAAAACGGAAATATTCCATAGGATGCCATAGAACTTATATTTATTAATTTTCCATTGTCTGATAAGTATGGAGTAAAATATTTTATTATTCTCAAAAGACCAAATAAATTAACATCCAGTTGTTTTTTTAGTTCAACTTCATTTAATTCTTCAACTGCACCTGCTATTGCTATGCCTGCAAAATTTATAATTGTATCAAACTTAATATTATAAAACTTTTCTTTTAAATGAATAAAATCGTATTCTTTTGTAACATCAAGATTATATTGATGAATTTTATCGCAAATTAAATCCACTTGCCTTGTTGTAGCGTGTATTGTGTAGTTTTTGTTCTTTAATTCCTCGATGGTTCTTTTAGCAAGCTCTGAATTAGAACCGATTATTAAAATAGTCTTATCCATAAAATATATTTTATTTCAAATAAAAAAATATACAAAGAAAAGTTTTAAACAATTGTATTTTATGATATAGTAAGTGTATGAAAAGAGTTCTTGTATCGGGCTATATTGGCTTTAATAACTTTGGTGATGAAGCAATTTTTTATGCTCTAAAAAATCATTTAAAAAGTTTAGGCTGTTTTGTTAGCGTACTTTCAAACAACAAGAATGATATTAAAAAAAGATACGGAATAAAAGCCTATAATTACAAAAATCTTTTACAGATTCTAAAAGCAATAATAAATTGTGATGTTTTAATTTCGGGCGGGGGGAGTCTTCTACAGAATAAAACAAGCAATTTTAGCCTTTTTTATTATCTTTTTATTATATTTTTAGCTAAAATATTTTTTAAAAAAGTAATAATATTTGCTCAGGGAATTGAACCTATTGAGGGTAAAATTCAAATATTTATAACAAAGACAATTCTCAAATTTGTTGATTTTGTATCGGTAAGAGATGAAAAAAGCGCTAATCTTCTAAACAAGTGGAAAATTTCTTCCGTGGTATTGTCTGACCCTTTTTACAGCCTTGTTGAGAATATGGAAATATGTAAAAATAAAAACGGTTTAATCATTCAATTAAGAAAAACTTTTAAAGACTCTAAAAAGCTTTTGGATGATTTATCAGAATTTATTAAAAAATTCTATCAGGGAAAAATCACCGTTTTGTCTTTGCATAAGGAGCTTGATGAAGAAATTTGCCAAAATTTTGTTCAAAAACTTGAAAATTTGGGAATTAAAGCAGAGTATATCGACTTTTATGATATAGAGAAAATAATCACTTTACTAAACGAGGCAAAATATGTAATATCAACAAGACTCCATGGCTTGATAGCTGCAAGTGCTCTAAAAACTAAGTGTTTTGCTTTAAGCTATGATGAAAAAATAAAAACTCTTTGTGATGAAATAAATATTCCCTACATTGATATTTATGATTATAAACAAAGTGATTTTGAAAAAAAAATAGATGAATTTTTCAATAATAAAATAAACGAAGTCCATCCATACAGGCCATTTAGATGGGAATGTATAGATAATATTTTAAAAAAATAGGAGAAATTTATGTTAGTAGCAAGTATAGATTTAATGGATGGAAAAGCAGTACAACTCCAACAGGGCAAAAACAAGGTATTAGAAAGAGATGATGTTTTAGAACTTGCAAAATACTATGCAAGATTCGGTGAAGTTGCTGTAATTGATTTAGACAGTGCCTTAAACACCGGAAAGAATAACGAGGAATTGATAAAAAAAATATGCAAAATTGCTCCTTGTAGAGTAGGCGGAGGAATAAGAACCGTTGAAAAAGCTAAAAACGTTCTGTCTTGGGGTGCTAAAAAAATAATAATAGGAACAGCAGCAAGCGAAGACTTTCTTTCTAAACTTCCAAAATCAAGAGTCTTGGTTGCCATTGATTCCCGTGACGGAAAAATTACAACAAAAGGCTGGCGTGAAGTGAGCCAGTTTTCAACAATGGATTATGTCAGAAGATTTGAAAACTATTGCTCAGGCTTTCTTTTTACTATTGTTGAAAGGGAAGGTATGATGCAAGGAACAAATATTGAACTTATAAAACAAATTGCTTCATCTACAAGAAAGCCAATAACAGCAGCAGGCGGAATTTCTTCTATAGAAGAAATAGTGGAGCTTGAAAAAAATAATATTAATTGTCAATTGGGGATGTGTATTTATACCGGAAAAGTGAGTCTTGAAGATGCTTTTTGTGCTTGTTTAGATTTTGAAAAACAAGGCGGATTAATCCCTACTATTGTGCAGGATAAAAGAACAAGACAAGTATTGATGCTTGCTTATTCAAACCCCGAATCATTAAAAAAATCTTTTAAAGAAGGTTTTGCAACTTATTATTCACGCTCCAAAAATCGACTTTGGACAAAAGGCGAAACAAGCGGCAATACCCAGGAATTGTTAAATGCTAAATTTGATTGCGATAAAGACACAATTCTTTTTACGGTAAACCAAAAAGGCAAAGCTTGTCATCTTGGAAGATTCAGCTGTTTTTCCGATAAGGATTTTACTTTTGAAGGTTTGTATGAATTAATACAAGACAGAAAAGAAAAAATGCCTATTCAAAGCTACACAACAAAGTTATTCAATGATGAATTTCTTCTTAAAAGAAAAATCATGGAAGAAGCTTTTGAAACTATTAATTTTGAATATGGTGACGGCTTAGGTTGGGAAGCGAGTGATTTAATATATCACTTATTTGTATTTATGGCAAAAAATAATATAACAATTGAGGATATAAGAAACAACTTGAAATCAAGAGCAAAAGAATAATGAAAATTATAAATTATAAAGAAATAAACGAAGAATTTTACAAAAAAATAGACTTTGAACTTTTAAATGATGTAGATGAAATTATAAAAGAAGTTAGAATCAAAGGCGATAGGGCAGTAATTGAATACAGTAAGAGATTTGGTGACGGAAACTTTAGCTCCGGAGCTGATTTTCTTGTAAGTGATTCCGAAATTGAAAGTGCGTATTCAAATAGTTCAAAAGAGCTTATTGACGCATTGAAATTTGCAATTAAAAATGTTGAGGAATTCTCAAAAGCTCAGCTTGATTCTGTTAAAAATATTGAACTAAAAAAAGAAGACTCTATTATTGCTCATAAAATTGTTCCGCTTGAGAAAGTTTTGTGTTACTGTCCAAACGGGAATTATCCGCTTATAAGTTCATGTTATATGACAATAGTTCCTGCTAAAGTTGCCGGAGTAAAAGAGATTTGTCTTACAAGCCCAAAAATTACCCCGGAAGTTATTTTGTCGGCACACCTTTCCGGGGCTGATAAAATATATAAAATCGGAGGAGTTCAGGCAATTTCTGCTTTTGGCTTTGGAACAGAGACAATTAAGGCGGTTGATAAAATAACAGGCCCCGGAAACAAATATGTTACGGCTGCAAAAAAAGCGCTTTTTGGGCAATGCGATATTGATTTTCTGGCAGGGCCTTCAGAGGTTTTAATTGTAGCTGATGATATTAATGATGCAAAGATTATAGCTGCTGACATGCTTGCTCAGGCAGAACATGACAAAGATGCAAGAAGTTATTTGATAACAAATAACATTAATCTGGCAAACAGTGTCCAAAAAGAAGCTTTGGACTTTTTAAAAACTTTAAAAACTTCATCCGTTGCATCGGCTGCATTTGAAAAGTCTGTCTGTGTTGTTGTTGATGATATTAATCAGGCAATAGAAATATCAAACAAAAGAGCGCCTGAACATTTGGAGCTATTGATAAAAAATGTCGATAAAATAAAAGATAAATTTACAAATTACGGCTCTCTTTTTATCGGAAAAAACTGTGCCGAAGTTTTTGGTGATTACTGCTCCGGAACAAACCATGTTTTGCCTACAAATACATGTGCACGATATACGGGCGGATTGAGTGTGTTTGATTATATTAAAATACAAACTTATCAAAAGCTGTCTGATTCGTATTCGAAAAAACTTTCAAAAGTTGCATCTTATCTTGCGCAAAAAGAAGGCTTGTTTGCCCATAAACTTGCGAGTGATTTAAGGAGAGAAATTTGAAAATAAAGAATATAAAAGAAAAAATAAAAAGATACAGAAAAACAAAGGGAACTGAATTATTGTGCTATCTTACAATTATTCTTTTTCATATAATTCGTTTTTTCTATAGATGTAAGTGTATAAATTATCCAAAAGAAAAATGTATATTTGCCCTCTGGCATGCTCATCAATGCGGAGTTTTTTCGTGTAATCTGAACAGAAAAACCTGTATTATGGTCTCAAGCTCGCAAGACGGTGAAATTATCTCCAGGGCTGCAAATGCTATGGGTGTTGAGACAGTAAGGGGTTCAAAAACAAGAGGCGGAGCTAAAGCAAGCTTAGAACTTATCAGAAGAATAAAAGAAGAAGATATAAATGGTGCTCTTACGATAGACGGACCTAAAGGACCAAACAGAATTGTAAAAAAAGGAATTATAGAAATTGCAAAAATGGCAGATATTCCAATAGTGCCTGCTGTTTGGTGGAGTCCTCAAAAAACATTTTTAAAGTTTAATTCTTGGGATAATTTTAGATTTCCTCTTGTCGGAACAAAGCTTGTAATGCTTTTTGGAGATCCCATATATCTGCCAAAAGATCCTAACGAAGAAGATATTGAGAAAACAAGAAAAAAAGTTGAAGACGCTCTCAATGATTTATATGTTGATATCAAAAAGAATTACAAAACTTATCTTAATAAAAAGGAGAGCTAGAGCTCTCCTTTTTATATATTTTCTTTTTCAAATTCTTCCATAAATTCTACTAAAGCACAGACTCCTTCAATGGGCATTGCGTTATAAACAGAAGCTCTCATGCCGCCAACTGTTCTGTGGCCTTTTAATTGGGTTAAACCTTTGTTTTTGGCTTCTTCAATGAATTTTTTATCTAACTCGCTTGACCCTGTAACAAAAGGAATATTCATTAAAGAACGAGAAGACTTTTCAACAGTGCCTTTAAATAGTTTTGATGAGTCAAGATAGTCGTATAACAATTTTGCTTTTTTTTCGTTGTATTCTTTCATTGCTTCAAGACCGCCGATTTTTTTAAGCCATTTAAATACTAAAGAACAGATGTAAATGCCGTATGTCGGAGGAGTATTATAGAGACTGTTGTTATCTGCGTGGATTTTGTATTTTAACATTTCAGGACACCATTGAGGTAAATCTTCTCTGATTAAGTCCTCTCTTATTATAACTATTTGAACACCCGCAGGGCCGACATTTTTTTGTGCACCGGCAAATATCAGGCCATACTTTGAAACATCTACGGGTTCAGACAAAAAGCAAGATGACATATCGGAAACTAAGTCTTTGCCTTTTGTGTTTGGAAGTGTATGAAATTTTGTACCATAAATTGTATTGTTTTCGCAAATATAAACATAATCCGCTTCTGGAGAAATTTCAAGATTAGAGCAATCAGGGATATAAGAAAAACATTTATCTTCGCTTGATGCAACTTTATTTATTTTTCCGTATTTTAAAGCTTCATTATATGCTTTTTTTGCCCATTGCCCGGTTACAATATAGTCTGCAACCCCATTTTTCAATAAGTTAATGGGAACCATTGAAAATTGAAGATGCGCTCCGCCTTGTAAAAACAAAACTTTATAGTTATCAGGAATATCTAATAAATCCCTTAGGTCATGTTCTGCGGTTTTTATAATATCATCATAGACTTTTGAGCGATGAGACATTTCCATAACGCTCATTCCGGAATTGTGATAGTTGAGCATTTCATCACGGGCAATTTCCAAAACCTCGACCGGTAAAACCGCAGGGCCGGCTGAAAAATTATAAACCCTATTATATTTGTTTGTCATAAATCCCCCTTATATTAGTTATTTAGCTTTTTTGCAAACATACACCAAGTTGAAACTTTTTCGATTGTAACAAAAACAAAATCACCAATATTGTATTTGTTATCATCTAAAATATGGACTACTTTGTTATTTCTTGTTCTTCCTTGATAAACCCCCTTGTTTATGCCGTCTATTAATACTTCAAGAGTTTTTCCAATATATTTTTCGTTAGATTTTAAACTTGCATTTTTTACTTTTTCGTTTAATATCTGTAACCTTCTTTTTTTTTCATCTTCATCTATAAATTGATTTTCCATCTTCCCTGCTTTTGTAATCGGTCTTGGAGAATAACTTGCCGTGTTTGAATAATCCAGCTCCAATTCATCAATTGCTTTTATTGTGTCATAAAATTCTTCTTCTGTTTCAGATGGAAATCCTGCAATAAAGTCAGATGTTATGGTAACGTCTTTAATGTTATTTCTGATTTTTTGAACTATGTTTTTATATTCGCTAACACTATAGCGTCTGTTCATTGCTTTTAAAATTCTATCGTTTCCTGATTGCATCGGAATATGAAAGCATTCACATATTTTTTTGGAATTTTTAACAACATCAATAACTTCATCAGTAATATCAGTAGGGTATGACGAAGTAAAACGGATTCTAAAATTGCCTTCAAGGTTGTCTAATTCTTTTAACAGCCTTGCAAAATTTTGGTTTCCTTCAAGGTTTTTGCCGTAACTGTCAACGTTTTGACCCAAAAGGGTAATTTCTCTATAGCCTTGAGCAATAATTTCTTTTGCTTCTTTTATAATATCTTTTATTTCTCTGGAGCGTTCCCTTCCTCTTGTATACGGAACAACACAGTACGAGCAAAAATTATCGCATCCTTCCATTATGGGAAGCCAGGCATTTGTCGATTTATCTCTTATAATTTGATAATCATTTTCCTCTAAAGGCATATCGTTTATTTCGCAAACTCTTTCATTGTCGATTTTTTCTAATAGTTTTGGTAATTCAAATATATTCCTTGTCCCGAAAATTAAATCAACGTATGGAAATTTTTTAAAAATTTTCTCCTTTTCAAGTTGTGCAACACAACCGCATATTCCAATTTTTACAGTTTTTCCCTGCTGTTTTTTTTCTTTTTTTATTCTTCCCCAATTTCCCAAGCGAGAGTATGCTTTATCAACAGAGAGCTGGCGTATTGCGCAGGTGTTTACTAAAAATAAATCTGCCTCATCTTCATTTTCGCATCTTTCCCAATTAAAATGGGACAACATACCTAAAATTCTCTCTGTATCTGATTTATTCATCTGACAGCCAAGAGTGTCTATATATATCTTTTTCATTGTTGTTTTCCTAGATAATCTTTGAACCTGAAATGGCTTCTAAACGCTCCATTCTTTCTTTTAAAGCTCCCGAAGGATTGTAATACGGATCAACCGTCATGATTTTTGCCGCAATATTAGGGTAAAAATAAATAAATCTTAATTCGCTGTCTGTCAATGGTTTTTGGGTGTGAACGTTTGCATAACGGGCAAGTTCCAGGATATTTCTTGCTTCATTTTCATCATGGAATTCTAATTCTAAATTATGAAAAACGTTTCTAAAGCCTTTGATACCGCCATACTCACCAACTGTAATCATTCTTCCGGTTTCGATAACTTCAGGTTCACCTCTTCCTAATTCCTCATAATCATAAAGTTCATAGTTTCTCCTGTCTTTTAAAGCGCCATCAGCATGGATTCCGGATTCATGTGCAAAAGCGTTTGCCCCGACTGCCACCTGATTAATCGGGATAGGAACATCAAAAGCATAAGCAGTGTATTTTGCAAGTTTCCATGCTTTTGATAAATCTATTTGAGGGTCAACAAAGTATTTTTCCTTAAAACCGCTTGATTTTTTAATAGCCAAAAGGCAAGAAACCAAATCAGCATTTCCCGCTCTTTCTCCCATGCCATTTATTGCGGTATTAATCCAAGCGTCAACACCGGCATCAATTGCGGCACGTGCTCCCATAACAGAACAAGCAACAGCCATTCCTAAATCGTTATGGAAATGGAGTTCGATATCCATTTGGGTTTCTTTTGCAATTTGATAAATGCGATTATAAGCGCTCATCGGATCATCATATCCTAAAGTGTCACAGTATCTGAATCTTTGAGCTCCATATTTTTTGCATTGTTTTGCATATTCAATTAAATATTCAAGATCGGATCTTGAAGCATCCTCGGCATTTACGCCTATTACTTTGGCATTTTGATTTATTGCTTCATTAATTGCTTCAAGAGTATCATTTAAAATATCTTTTTGGTTTTTTTTACCTTGATATTTGCCTTTAATCATCTGAGGAGATGTTGATTGGGAAAGATTTATGTATTGAAGCTTGGGAACATTTTTAAATGATTCCCTGACATCGTCTTTTATTGCTCTCATCCAGCCTGAAAGCATTGTTTTGTTTATAACGCCCCTCTCAACAAGTTCAAGATTACCGTTTAGATAGTTTATCTCGTGTTTTGTTGTGGGAAAACCGAATTCAGACTGGTTTATACCCATTTCATTTAACATTAAATTTATTATTGTTTTTTGCAGTTTTGCAAGCCCTAATCTTGAAGTTTGGACTCCGTCCCTGTTTGTCACATCTACAAATTTTATATAGTTCATGTTTCACCCAAATGCTTTTAAAATAATTATATCATTAATAGTATTATAATTTTTTATTATAATTAATATATGAATTTTTCTTTACAAAGGGTTGCATTATTTATAGATTATACTAAAATTAATATATAGATAACATATAATGAGGCAGTTATCTTTTTTGTGAGGAAAAATGTATATTACTAATTCGATAAATCGCTCTAATCCACGATGTTTTAACAACTTCACTTCAAAAAAAGGAGATAGTGCGCAAGATAAAAAGCCGCGATACAAGCATTATGAGCAGATGGATGATAGTGTTTTAACGCTCAAAAGCATTGTGGACGCCCACAGAGATGTTGAAAACAGTCCGAAAATGAAGCTTTTTAAAGCAATGCCCGCAATAGGTGCGGTTTTACTAGGAGGAAATATAGCATTGGCCCAACCCGGGAAATTATCAGCAAAGGCTGCAAAAGGGTTGGTTTTTTTGTCCCTTTTAAAAGGGTTTGATTTTGTAGCTCAAAAAACAGCACAAAACATGAATAAAAAATATCAAAAAGAAGAAAATAAGACCAATGAAGCTTCTAAAATCGGAATGGAATTTGCAGGTAAATTTGCTCTTGGAAGTGCAGTTTTGTTGGGAGGAGTCGGAATATTATCCTCTGTTTTAAAAGGAGATAGTAAAATTAGTAAATTTGTTAAAAAAGAATCAAACCAACTTGCAAATGAAATAAACAACTCAAAAGCAGGACAATTTTTTGAAAATAAGGTTAATCCTTTCTTGAAAAAACACGAAAAAGGTTTTGCCGCTTTTGGTGCTGTTTCTCCTGTTGCAACAGTACTGGGTTGCATTGGTGTTAACGGTTTGCTTTCTAAGAGTCTGTCTAAAGACTTTAAATTGAAGGCGGAAGAAAATTATCAAAAAGGTAAAGCTATTCAAAAGATAGCAAAAGCCGAATACGACAAAATTGATGCTAAAGAAATTTAAAAATGAATAACGTTTTAGTCGTATTTATAGGTGGTGGTATTGGTGCTGTTGCCAGATACTTATTTACTATGCTTGCGTTAAAGTATTTCTCCGAGACTATTTTGGCTACGTTGTTTGTTTAATATATCAGGGTGTTTTTTGATGGGGCTGTTTTTTGGTTTGTGTGATAATTTAAAAACAAGCGAGCAGATGAAAATTTTTTACAACCGGTTTTTTGGGTGCTCTTATGACATTTTCAACTTTTAGTTTGGAAACTATGTGTCCTATAAAAGAAGAAAAGACACTCTATTCTCTTTTTTATGTATCAACAAGTCTGTTTACCTCAATTGCGCTGTTTTTTGGGGTATTAGATATCTAAATTTAAAAATTAAAGCTTCATATAGTGATTTATTATCTTAATGGACAATTTTCACGGGTGTTTTTTCAAAAAAATCAGGATATTTTTTAATATAATCATTTAAATTACTATAAAAGGCTTCAAAATCTAGTCCAATTCCTTGTTTAACCGGTGTGATTTTCATATCATAACTGTGATATATTGCTTTTGTTAAAGTGCTTGCAATTGAATCATCACCCCTTAAATATGGGTTTGATTGCGCAATCAACCATTGAATTTTGGCACAGGCTTCATTGATTTCATCTTCTGTGGGGCTTTGTTTGGATTTTAAATTTTTATAAATTTGTTTTACATATTCCATATTCTCATCGTATGAATCAGGATAAATGATAGCAACTGTTTCTCCCAGGCATAAGAAAGAATTTATATAATTTAAATAACAGGTTTTTGCATTTTGAAATTCTTGATTTGTATGTGGAAGATAACATTTGTCTTTTGCTTTGTTTTTATACTTTTTAAAATATTCTTCTCCTCTTTTGTCTTCAAAAACAAAAAAGCAAAGAGGTCCTTTTCTTTTTTGACAAAAAGGCAAATCTGATGACGAATTAATATTTGCTATTTCTTTTTCGATTGTTGATAATATTTTATCGAAATCTTGATTTTCTCTAAACATTTTAGATGCAAGGTAAACAAGAAGTTTCATTTTTTGTGCCCAAACTTCATTTTTTTTATAATGTTTTAGTCTTATAAAAAATACATCATCAGATAACTTCTGCCTTTTTTCTCCTTGAATTTTTGCATCAATGTATTCTGAAATAGAAACCCTGTTGATAAAAGGCTTCACGCTGGAGGTATTGTCAATTAATTCAATGTTTTCATTTTTTAAATTAAAATCCACGTTTTTTATTGGATTTTCATTTAAACTATTTGTTTTTTTAATAGAAGATATTTTATGGCTCGCCGGAATGCAATCAATATTCATTTATTAAACTTTCCAAAACTATAGTTCAATAAAAAACAATGAATAAAAAAATTGCCCTGTTTATATTACTTTTTTATTAAAATTGTTTTGAGCGGCATCAATTCCGTTACTTATCCAGCAAGAAACCGCTTTCGTACAGATTTTTCCCATAGTTTCAATTTGTTTTAATTCTTCTTTTGTAAAGTTTGATAAAACAAAATTATCAATAGCTATATTTTTAGGTACTAAACCTATTCCAACTTTTAACCTGTCAAAATCGTCAGTTCCGATAGAATTTATTATAGATTTAATCCCGTTATGTCCGCCAAAAGAACCGTTTTTTTTGAATCTGAATGTTCCAAATTCAATTGTGGCATCATCATATATTACAAGAATGTCTCTGTTTGAAAGTTTATAAAAATTCATCATTTCAATTACTGCTTTTCCGGATAAATTCATATATGTTTTAGGTAAAAGATATAGAACATCTCCCTTTTTTGCAAAGAACGATTGAAATTTGTCTTTTAAAATAATATTTTCTTTTTCAAGAATTTTATCCACCATTAAAAAACCGGTGTTGTGTCTTGTTGTTTTATATTTTTCTTCAGGGTTTCCAAGTCCTATTATAGCTTTCATTTTTACTTTCTTTTTTTAAATATTATTTGAATTAAACACTGCAATTTATCTTTATCGGTAATTTAAAAATAAATAAAAAAGGTTATTTGTAAGATAGCATACAAGACGGAGTAAAATCAACTTAAATGAAAAACAATATTGCAAAAAGCGAAAGTTCAAAGATTGTGTCTGATTTTTTAGAAAAAACAAAGCTTCATAAAAAAGACTTTGCTCAAATGATAGGTGTTACGCTTTCTTATGTTTATAATCTGATTGACGATAATGTTCCGTTTTCAAGTAGAACTATAACACTTGAAAGAATTGCAACAGTAATGGATATTAATCCTGAAGAATTTATTGAATATCAAATTCCCCAGGAAGTTATCGGTTTTAGTGAAAATCTCTTGATGTTAAAAGACTTGATAAAACAAAACAATTTAACTACTCTTGAATTTTTAAAAATGTTTGAAAGAAAAAAAAGACTTGAGTTGGTTGATATTTTAAGGGGGGCTAAACCAATCCAGATAGACTTCAGTGAACTTAAAAAAATTGCAAATGCTCTCAATATGAATGATGAAGAATTATTTTTAATGTGGAAATCGAGAATGATAGAATACTTGACTGAAGGCGGGTTTAATATTGAAAAAAATAGAAGTTTAATTGATGCAATGTTTGATTGTGCACATAAAAATATAATTCCAAAGAATTAATAAAACTTTACACAAGTATAACGACTATTGACTTTATGTTGAACTCCTTATAACATGTTCAAAAAGACTATTATTAATAAGGTGAAACATGAAGGGTTCAACATTACACAGATCAGGTCTTACCCGTGAAAAAATGGGTATTTTGGCAGGACTCAGTCAAAGCGAAAATAAGAAACAAACAACAAGAGCTCAATTGAATCAGTATTACAGGACAGCAAAAGCTCAAGAGCTTGATTTGCTTTGGGGTGGTGTTCAAAAGGGGATTCAAAAAGTTCATAGTGTTGCAAAAGGAACTCAGCAAAAATCTCCTGCTGTATATTTAATTATAGGTTTCATTGCAGGTGTTTTATTTATGAGCTGTATAACGCTTATAGTTTCAATTTCTTCAATGACGCCAAGGGCAATTCAACAACAAAATGATGCTAAAGCAAATGTTGCTCTTATTGGAGATGATTCTCCGGGTGAAAGCGCAAATGAACCTGTCGTTGTGCAAGAAAAATATGTTGTTAAAAAAGGCGATACATTAAACGGAATTGCATACCGTTTTTATGGAAAATATGACGAAGCGAAAATTCTTGAATTGCAGAGGGTAAACAATATTGTAAATCCTGCCGCAATAAGAATCGGACAAGAGCTAATAGTTCCGGTTTCGCAAGAAAGATAGATAAAAAAGGAACATAAAAAGCGCTTTTAAAAGCGCTTTTTTGTTGTCTGTTAGTATAATTAAATATTATATTTTTATATATTGTTAATAGCTTTAAAATCGTTTAAAACCTTATAAAAGAGGTAATTATGAAAAAAGTTTTAACAATTGTATTTTTATGTATTATATTAAATGTTCTGCCGCTAAAAGCAGAAGTTATATCCGGACAGATTAATCATGATGATATAAATTATTCAAATAAAGTTGTCGATTCAAAAACGCAACAAGCATTAAGTAATGCAAAAATTACCATCCCTGAACTTCATTATACAACATATAGCGATAAAAACGGACAGTTTCAGCTTAATGCGGATGTTACGGATAAAACTGTCTTGTTTGTCGAAAAAGAAGGGTACAAAGTTTTTTCTTTGACAATAGATAACAGCGTATTAAATAGCCCTTTGAAATTAGGAATTGAACAAAGTAGTCCGTTTGATATGCAAATATCGCAAGGTGTTATACATCTTGGCGACAATATGTTTTCAGATACTTCTGCAAACAGCGGGGAATTTAGGCTGAGCGCAAACGGGCATTTTTTTTCTAAAAGATTTAAAAGACCAAAATCAGCTCAAAATCAAGATGTGGTAATAAGAATAGGTACTGTTATAGGACTTGATACAAAAAAAGCAAAAGAAAGAGGGCAAAACAGAATTGCAAGAGTGTATTCGAGTCCGGCAGAAGTTATTGTAAACGGACATAAAATCGGAACACTCGAGCTTAACGGTGACAATATAGAAATTTTTGTGCCAAGGAGTATTCTTACAGACGACAATGAATTAGTTATTAAAACCGGAAGAAATTTGTTTCAGAAAAACTATACGGACTATGATGATATCGAGCTTGCCAACATTAGAGTGGAAGTAAAGGATAAAAGTTATTATGCCGGAAATTAAAATATGTTTTAATAATTATAAAACTATAGTATAATTTTTATATGATTAAACCAAAAAAGGGCATTGAAAAACTATCCGCTTATCCTACGGATTTATATAGGAAACAGTGGCGGCTAAAACTTGACTCTAACGAAAACATATATGGGGCAAGTAATGCAGTTTTAAACACTGTTAAAAATATTAATCCTGAAGATATTTGCCTGTATCCTTGTTACGGTAAACTTTGTGATAAGCTTTGCAGACTTTATGGTTTAAACGAAGACAATATTATACTTACTAACGGTTGCGATGAAGCTTTAAATATTATAATAAATACTTACATAGAAAAAGGGGATGAATTTTTGTCTTATAATCCCTCTTTTTCAATGCCTGCCTTATATGCGCAGATAGCAGGAGCTGAAGTTAAGCAGATTGACTATGATGAAAAATTTGTTTTTGATAAAGATAAAATTGCAATAAATATTACAGATAAAACAAAAATTGTATACATAGCAACACCAAATAATCCGACAGGAGAAATTGTACGGGCATCTTTGATTGAGCTTTTGGTAAAAGATTTTAAGGATACTCTTTTTATTATTGATTGTACTTATATTAATTTTTCTTATAACAGTGCTTTTGAAGACTATCTTGATTTAATAAAAAATAATTATAATGTTATTGCAGTTAAGTCTTTTTCAAAAGACTATGCTCTTGCCGGCTTAAGAATAGGGTTTGCCTCCGGTCACAGTGAAGTGATATCTAATATCAAAAAAATAGCTTCTCCTTATAATGTAAATTCTGTTGCGCTAAGTTGTGCAATTACAGCTTTGAATGACAATAAAACGCTTGAAGAAATTAAATGTTCGAATGAAACCGCACGGGAACTTTTGTATAAAGGATTACAGGAAAAGGGTTTTAAGCCATATCCTTCCGAAGGGAATTTTATACTTTGTGATTTTTTTGAATCAAGTGAATTTTATTATGAAAAATTAAGAAAAAACGGGGTTATTACAAGAAAATTTTCAAAAGATTCTTCAATTTCAACTTGTCTTAGAATAACAGTTCCAAAACCCGGAGGCGTTAAGTATATATTAGAATTGTTAAATAAAAAAGACATGCTTATTTTTGATTTGGATGGAGTTGTGTTTGATGTCAGAGATTCATATATCAGCGCTATAGCTGAAACTTTTAAATATTTTTCTAAACAAGAAATATCAAAAGAAGAAATTTTTGAAGTCAAAAACCTTGGCGGAATGAATTGTGATTGGGATGCAACAAAATATCTTCTTGAAAAATACGGATATAATATTAGCCTTGAAGATGTTATTGCAGTTTTTCAAAATCTTTTTTATAATCCAAAAGTAAAAAAAGAAAATTATTTAATAGACAAGGAAAAACTTTTAATCCCGAAAGAAGTGTTTGAAAGACTTTCATACAAGTACGATCTTGTTATTTTTTCAGGAAGGCTAAAGGATGAAGTTAGGTATTCTTTAGAGAAATTTGGAATTGATAAATATTTTTATTATTTTGTTACAAGCGATGATTTATCTAAAAATATGTTAAAGCCTCACCCTAAGGGTGTTTTAAATATTTTAAAGCACTGCCCTCATTTATCAATTAAATATTTAGGAGACAGTGTAGATGATATTATAGCAGGGAACAGTGCAAATGTGGAAACCATAGGCATTGTTTCTCCTGGCGCTGATTATAATATAATGAAGAATAACTTCAGACATTTGGGTGCAAAGTATATGTTGGATGATGTTAAAAATATAGAATCCTTTTTGGATGAGATTGGGAAAAATTATGTCAAGGAAAGTTGAGAAAATAAGAACAACAAAAGAAACAGATATTAAAATAAAAATTAATTTAGACGGCAGCGCAATGTATAATATTGATCTGCCTTGCAATTTTTTTAAACACATGTTGGAACAATTCAGCGCCCATAGCGGTGTTGATTTGGATGTTTGTGCAAAATCTTTGGATAATAATTTTCATCATTTGATAGAAGACTGTGCAATTACGATTGGAAGCGCAGTAAATGAGGCATTGAAAGACAAAAAGGGAATAAAAAGATATTCAAGCGTAATTCTTCCAATGGACGATGCTCTTATTTTGTGTGCTTTGGATATATGCCAAAGGCCATATTTTAAAATGGATGTGAGAATAAAAGAAGATAAAATAGAAGATTTTGAAGTTGGCTTGTTGTATCATTTTTTTCAAAGTTTAAGTTATAGTTTGGGAATTTGTCTGCATATTAAAATGCTTGAAGGGTTTGATGCGCATCATATTATTGAGGCAGTTTTTAAGGCTTTTGCAAAATGTTTTCAAGATGCAATTAAAATACAGGGCGATAAAATACCTTCCACAAAAGGGCTATTGTAGTTTTTCTTAATATATGATTAATTTAAAATGAACATTTAATTATTTATGTCGTTTTAAAGTCCGTAATATATAAAGGAGAATTTTATGCAAGAAGAAACTAAAGAAATGAACAATAATGAATGTTTTTGCAAAAGCAAAGGTTTTAGAAAGTTTTTAATCGTAACAGCAGGCACTTTTGTTGGAGGTTTTTGTGCAATAAGTTTATTTGCAGCTCTTCATAAACCGCCAATGATGCCGCCGCAGCCGTTTATGGGCCATCAGCCATTTATGATGCAGGGTGGATTTTACGGCCCGCAGCACTGTAATTGTCCTTGCCATAAGAAAATGATGAAAAAACACTTTAAAGAAATGAAAAAGCATATAGAAAAAAAGCTTCCTGAAGCTCCTGAACAAGATTAATTAAAGCGGGGTGACTGCCCCGCTTTTGTGTTAAAAATTACTTGAATTTTAGAAATTTTTGTGTAAAAATTGTTTTACAAAACTATATGGCAAGGTAGCTCCTCTTGTGAGCTTGCGAACAAGATAAAATTTCGTGAGAGCGCACGGCTCATACCCGAGTAGACCTAAAGCCAAAATTGACAATTAAATAGAATTTATTAAATGGCTGGGTAGCTCAGTTGGTGAGAGCGTACGGCTCATACCCGTAAGGCCGAGAGTTCGAATCTCTCCCCAGCTATTTTTATATATATGTCTAATCTATGACTAATTTTAATTTTAAATTGAATTCTATTTAGTTGAATAATAAATAACTGCAATGAATTAAATTCGTTGTTGTTTTATTGTGTATATTTATACAATACTCCATTGTTAAAACTATATAAGTGTATTGAAGTGAGTGTTTTGCGTAGGGCAGATGGTGCGATTATTTTGGGTAATTGGCTTGTGTAGCGGATTTCAGGGGCGGGAAATAATCAAACCATGTGAACCGTAATTACTCTTTTTACTCTTTTTCTACTCGGTGCAGATGGTGTGATTATTTCGGGCAAATGTAAAGAAACAGGACAATACAGAAAAGGGGAACTTGCCTCAAAGCCCTAGAATATAAAGAAATTCAAGAACATTTTAGGGTTGCAGAAAAGTCCATTATGTCCGATTTGCGTCATTATTATGTCCCGTAAAAGTCTAAATTTATAGAGCAACACACCACAAAGCCTTATTTCTGTAAGGGAATGTCGATGGACTAACATAGGACTTTTGGTATTCAAAAAGTAACACGGGTTCCAGAAAAAATATTTTTCTGTTACAAAACGGAACCTTAACGGAACTTTTTGCGGAACCAAACGGAACTGATCAAAAATTAAGAATCTGTTCCTTATACAATATTTTATCGATATATGATATAGCTCTAC